>NZ_JAKVIN010000009.1:0-274843 GCF_022601905.1 Shinella sedimenti | reverse complement strand
AGGCCGCAGGTTCAAATCCTGCCCCCGCAACCAAATCAAAAAGCCCCGCAGGCGTAAGCCGCGGGGCTTTCTCGTTTTTAAAGCACAAGAGCGAACCACAAGACCGCGGCGTCGTCCTCGCTCGACGCTAAAAGGGGAGGGCGGGATGCCCCAACCCCTTTTTTTCGAGTTAACGCCTGTAGCGCAGGCGTTCCTGCTCGATTTCAGCCGGACCATAAGGGTCGAGGGTGTCGTCGAAGCGGGTCCAGCCACTCTCTGCATAGGCCGCGCGCCGCTGGTCGGGATCGACAAGGTTCGAGTTCCGGAGAATGGCTTCAGCTTCGCTGTAGAGACTTTCGTCGACCTTCGCCGTCACCAATGTGCCGCCGCGGCGTACGCCTTCAGCATAGACATGCGCATGGTCTTCGGGAACGCCCGAGTCGGTGAGTGCACCGATAAGGCCGCCCGCCGCGCCGCCGGCGACCGCGCCTGCAACTGCGCCCGCGGCAGTGGCGGCGAGCCAGCCGGCCGCGACCACAGGGCCGACACCGGGGATGGCCATGACGCCGAGCCCGGTCAGAAGGCCGCCGACGCCACCGACGGCAGCACCGATGCCCGCGCCGGCTCCGGCACCTTCAGCCGCATTGCTTTCCCGGTTATGGCGTTCGTCGGCATTGTTGGAAACGATGCTGATGTCGCTGGAGGGCACGCCGCGTGCCTCAAGGGCGCTGACGGCAGCGCTTGCATCGGAATAGTCGTCGAAAAGTCCTGTAACGGTTTTCATGGAAATCTCCTGAATGTGTGATTAGTTGGCGACGATGTTGCCCTGATAGTCGAGGGCCACGCCGACGGCCTTGCCGTCCTTCATCGCCTTGGCCTGCCAGACACCCTTGTCGTCCAGCATCAGGCCGGTGATGTCGGCATAGCCGGCTTCGGACAGACGTTCCTTGGCCTGCTCCTCCGTGAAGCTGTTCGCACCCTCGACAGGAGCAGTCGCGTTCTTGGTGTCGGGCGTGGCGACGGCAGGCGTATCGCCATCCGTGGCGGGAGCGGTGGTCGTCTGGGCAAAGGCGCCAAGTGCGGATGCGCCCATAAAGGCGGCGGCTAGGAGAATTTTTTTCATGATCGTATTCCTCGTTGGAGCCTGAGAGCAGGCCCCTAAGGAACACGCTGCGGGTCGCATGGTTCCGAGGTGCGAGAAATAGAAATAGCGACTCCAGGCATGGAACGGCGAGTAAATCAGTGCGTTACATGCGCATATCGCGTGTATTCTCGTGCGTCATTGGAGATTTTAATGGGACGTGGTCTTCTTTTCTGGCTTTTGGGCATTCCTCTTCCCATCGTCATCCTGCTCGTCCTCTTCTTGAGTTAAACAAAAACAGACAAGGCATCCGTAGTGTGCTTGAGGCATTGCTCGCCAGGTGCGCTGCTTCTGTCGCGGGCCTCACCGCCGGTGCGCCCGGCTTGTTGATGGCCGCTCGTAGCGCGTCACGTTTACCGGCACGTAACCGCGCGCTGCTCCCGCTAAAGGACAGCCTTCGGGGAACTCGCCGAAAGGCCGTTTCGTTGGCTGGCCTCCTGAAGCGCATGCGCCAGTTTTCGGACAGCACGCTCGATCTCATAAGGGGTGTAGGCGGCAAAACCCATGAGGAAGCCGGGTTTTCCGCCCGCGCCGGCATGAAGGGTCGAAAGGCCGAGAAGCGCGATTTCCACCCGCTTTGCCGCGTCCACCACCGCTTGTTCGGGCAGGTCGCAGGTCAGCACACAGGGCATCTGCAAGCCTCCGATGGGCACCTGCGGTTCGATGAAGTCCGAAAGATGCCGTCGGACGAGTGTGGTCAGCACGTCCAGCCGCTCTGTATAGAGGCTGCGCATCGCGCGGACATGCGCGCCGAAATGCCCGGCTTCCATGAAGCGCGCCAGCGTCAGTTGCGTTAGGGAGGCGGTGTGACCGTCCAGCAGGGTGCGCGCTACAGTCATCGGTTTGACGAGCTGGTGCGGCAGGACGACATAACCGATCCGCAGGCCCGGAAAGAGCGCTTTCGTGAAGGTCCCGACATAGATGGTGCGGTCGTGCGGGTCGAGACCCTGTACGCAGGCGGTTGGCTTGCCGGCATAGCGGAACTCGCTGTCGTAATCGTCCTCGATGATCCATGCCTGGTGCCGCGCGGCCCATTCGATCAAGGCGAGGCGGCGATCCAGCGAAAGTGTCGCCCCTGTCGGGAACTGGTGGGACGGCGTGAGGAACGCCGCTTTCGCCTTGCGTGGCGCGGCGAGGATGTCATCGACAACGATACCCTGACGGTCCACGCGAATGGGAATGCAGTCCAGGCCGGCAGCATTGAACGCCTTCCGCGCGCCGTAATAGGCGGGATCTTCGATGAAAATACGCTCTCCGGGGTCAAGGAGCACGGTCGCGCACAGGGCCATGGCCTGTTGCGAGCTGGTCAGTACCAGCACACGGTCGGCCGTGGCGCGTGCACCACGCTCCAGATTGACGTGGTCGGCAATGGCGCGGCGCAGCGGTTCGGCCCCCTGCGGATCGCCATGCAGCAGAGCCTGCGTGCCGGTCTCCTTCAGCACCTGCCGCTCCAGCCGTTCCCAGAGTGCGAGGGGAAAGCTGCGCGTTTCCGGTACGCCGTGCGCGAAAGGTCTTGGCGAAAGCGTTTCCGCCACGCCCCCGTCGCGGAACATGGCGGCACCGCGCTTGCTGAGACTTGGCGCCTGGTTGCGAGGGCAAGTGTCTCGCCGTGTTATGTGACGCCCGGCCGAGAAATCCGTTATCTGCGCGACGAAGCTTCCACTTCCCACGCGCCGATCAATGAAGCCTTCCGCATGCAGCTGGGCATAGGCGGCTTCGATGGTATCGCGGGAAACGCCAAGCGATTTGGCGAGCGCGCGTGAGGCCGGCAGCGGCTTGCCGGCCCCCAAAGCTCCATCGAGGATCAACTGGCGGATGGCGCGCTGGATGCGCGCGTGCAGTGGCATCGCCGCGTGTGCGGGATGAGCGAGCGAGGCCTTTACCGATTCCAGTTGCGAATGCTTGAACAAATGGTCTGCGCTTCTCTCATCAAATGACAAAGGTATCAGGCCATTTGCTTGTCGGGAGTCAAGCCACTGAGCGCAATCGACCTTTTGAGATCATGCAAATCCCCCACCTCGAAGATGCGGTGTCCGCCGTGATGACGCGGCCCGCTCTGGCATGACATTAGATCTTGGGATTTCTATTTGCGGCGCGGCGAAATATGACTAGGGCATGGATGATTCGGCGGCGATTCTGATTTCCCGTCGTGGTGGCCAGCTGCTTCGTGCAGCATCGCTGCTGACGGCCCTTGCTGCGCTGGCCGGCGCCGGTTGCGCAGCGCGTCCGGGCGCGGGTGTGGACTCGATGTCGACCACGGTTCCCGCGACGAGCGCGCTTGTGCTGCCCGCACCGGGCACGCTTTCGATCGTCAGCGTCATTCAGCGCCAGTATACCAATGCCATCGAACAACAGATTGCGCTTTCGACGACCGCCGCCTCATCCGGTCAGAATTTCCTGAGCATCCAGGCCTTCGGCCCGGCGGAAACGGTGGCGCGGCCTGCCGGCGCGCTCGCCTTCAAGCCCGTGCAGCACGGTGCGATCCGCGGCGAAATCCGCAAGTATTTTCCCGGCCGCCAGCTCGTGATCTCCGCCAATTTCGTGCGGAACAGCTATGGTCCCTTTGGCTATGCCTATGGTCGGGGCGCGGGCAACGACGGTTGCCTCTACGGATGGCAGCAGATTCGCTCCGATGTGGCCGATCGCGACAGGCTGCGCGAGCTCGGCATGCTCCAGATCCGTCTGCGCGTTTGCCAGTCGGGCGCCTCTGAGAAGGAACTGGTCGAGCTGATGTACGGCTATACGGTCGTCGGCGGGTTCGCTGGTGCCGCCTGGAACCCCTACGGCAGGCCAGCTCCGGTTGACAGCCAGATCGGCGGCGGCGAGCCGGTGCGGCCGGTTTTCGAGGAGCCGAAGACGGCGGCGGTCACGCAGAACGTCAATCGTGCGGTCGTGACGCGGCGGCCCGTGACGGAAACGCCCGTGCGCGAGACGCAGGCGGCGGTGGACACCGGCGGGAATGCGGTTGTCGTTCCCTCGCCGTCGGGCGGCGCAACCGTTTCGGGCGGCGAAGCCGTCGTCGTGCCGTCGCCTGTCTGTGCGACGGGAGAGGCGGGCGCGGTGAGCTGCAATTGATGTCGGTTGAGCCCTAATTTCTCCTTAACCGTCTTGCGGGTAGTGTCTCGCGATCGCGCCATGACGGCGAAGGGTGGGTAAATGAGACATAGCGGTACCGTCGTATTGTGGGCATGTGTGTCCGCTCTCGTGATTCTCGTAATCACGCTTCCCATCAATCTCCAGACCCAGCTCGTCGCCAGCATAGCCGTCGTGACCTTCATGGCGGTGATCAAGGTTCTGCGCGCCGAGGGCATCTGGCGACTGATCGCACTCGCCTTCGGCACGGCCATCGTCCTGCGCTACGTCTACTGGCGCACCACCAGCACGCTGCCCCCTCTCAACCAGCTGGAAAACTTCATTCCCGGTTTTCTGCTCTATCTCGCCGAAATGTACAGCGTGATGATGCTGGCGCTCAGCCTGTTCGTGGTCGCGCTGCCGTTGCCTTCGCGCAAGGGCAGTGTCACGCCGCTTGAAAGGCTGCCAAGCGTCGATGTGTTTGTGCCCAGCTACAACGAGGATATCGGCCTTCTCGCCAACACGCTGGCTGCTGCCAAGGCGATGGACTACCCGGCCGACAAGATGACGATCTGGCTGCTGGATGACGGCGGCACGGAACAGAAGCGCAATGCGGCGGCTGTCGTGGAGGCGCAGGTCGCGACGGCGCGTCACGCCGAGTTGCAGGCGCTGTGCCGCGATCTTGGCGTCAATTACCTTACGCGCGCGCGCAACGAGCACGCCAAGGCCGGCAACATGAACAACGGCATGCTCCATTCGAAGGGCGAGTTGATCGCGATTTTCGATGCGGACCACGCGCCGGCCCGGGACTTTTTGCGCGAGACTGTCGGCTATTTCGCAGACGATCCGAAACTGTTCCTTGTCCAGACGCCTCACTTCTTCCTCAATCCCGACCCGCTGGAGCGCAACCTGCGCACCTTCGAGAAGATGCCGAGCGAGAACGAGATGTTCTACGGCATCATCCAGCGCGGCCTCGACAAATGGAATGCCTCCTTCTTCTGCGGTTCGGCGGCGGTCCTGCGGCGCACCGCGCTCAATGAGGCGGGCGGCTTCAGCGGTCTGTCGATCACCGAGGACTGCGAGACGGCGCTGGCGCTGCATTCGCGCGGCTGGAACAGCGTCTATGTTGACAAACCGCTGATCGCCGGGCTCCAGCCCGCAACCTTCGCCAGCTTCATCGGCCAGCGCAGCCGGTGGGCGCAGGGCATGATGCAGATCCTGCGCTTCCGCTTTCCGCTCTTCAAGAGCGGTCTCTCGCTGCCGCAACGCCTTTGCTACATGTCGTCCATGCTGTTCTGGCTGTTTCCGTTCCCGCGCACGATCTTCCTGTTCGCGCCGCTTTTCTACCTCTTCTTCGACCTGGAGATTTTCACGGCATCAGGCGGCGAGTTCCTTGGCTATACACTCGCCTACATGCTCGTGAACCTGATGATGCAGAACTATCTCTACGGCTCGTTCCGTTGGCCATGGATTTCGGAACTGTATGAATATGTGCAGAGCGTGCATCTGCTGCCCGCCGTGGTTTCCGTGATGCTCAACCCCACGAAACCGACCTTCAAGGTGACGGCGAAGGACGAGTCGATCGCGGTGGCGCGGCTTTCGGAGATCAGCCGGCCGTTCTTCGTCATCTTCGCCGTGCTGTTCGTTGCGTTCCTCATGAGCATCTACCGGTTCTATGCCGAGCCCTACAAGGCTGATGTCACGTTCGTCGTCGGCGCCTGGAACCTGCTCAACCTGCTGATTGCCGGCTGTGCGCTCGGCGTCGTCTCCGAGCGCAGCGAAAAGGCGGCAAGCCGGCGCGTTACCGTCAAGCGCCGTTGTACCTTTCTCAGCGACGGCCGCGAATATCCTGCCACGCTCGAAAACGTTTCGGCGAACGGCGCGCGCGTGCAGGTCTTCGGCCTTGAGGATCACATTGCGACGGGCGCCGAGGGTGCCCTGCAGTTCAAGCCCTATGGCGGGGATCACGAGGAAGCGCTGCCGGTTGAAATCCGCAACACCGAAACGGCCGGCAATGTCATGGTGATCGGCTGCCGGTTCACGCCGCAGGACGCCCGGCACCATTCGCTCGTCGCCGACCTCATCTTCGCCAATTCCAACCAGTGGAGCGATTTCCAGGTGTCGCGCCGCTACAATCCCGGCATCTTCCGCGGCACGCTTTGGTTCCTCGGGATTGCCGCCTATCAGACGAGCCGGGGGCTGATCTACTTCGCGCGCAGCCTGGGTGGGCGCAAGGGGGAGGCGACGTCGTGAGGTTCGCTCCAGCAGCGGCCGTGGGGCTCGGCCTGTTTCTCGCGCTTTCGGCTTCCACGGCTTTCGCGCAGGAGGCCGCGGTTCCCTTCGACATGACGGGCGAACGCGGTCCGACCGCCGATCAGAAACCGTCCGAAGGCAACAGCGGTACGGCCACGCCAACGACGACACAGGTTGAACAGAAACCGGTCGTGAAGCCGCCCGCGCGGCGTTACATCGTCTCTGCCCCGTCGCTGATGCTGGAAGGCGAGGTCGCCAGCCGCTCTTTCCCGATCTACCTCACAAAAGATGAGGCGGCAGGTGCCGATGCGCTCAACCTCGGCTATTCCAACGCCGTTGTCGTCGCGCCGGAGGCTTCCCGTCTGACGGTCGTGATCAATGACGTGCCCGTCGGAGAAATGCCCGTGCAATCCGCCGAGGGCACGAAGGAGGTGCGGCTCAACCTGCCGGCCGGCCTGCTGCGTCCCGGTATCAACCGCGTCACGTTCAACGCGACACACCGCCACCGGACCGATTGCACCATCCGCTCGACCTATGATCTCTGGACGGCGGTCGATCCGGCGCGCACGTTCCTGACGCTACCGGACGCCCCGACGAGCCGCTTGCAGACCATGGATGATATTCCGGCCATTGGCGTCGGGCCGGCCGGCCAGACGAAGTTCATCATGGTCCTGCCGGAAATGGGCCAGCCTGCTGCCACGAACGCGCTGATGCGCCTCAGCCAGGGCCTCGCCATGATGGCGAAGATGCCCAACCAGACCTTCGATGTCGTCGACACGATGCCGGCGACACTCGGCGCCGGCGAACTGGCGGTGGTGTTGGGCACGGCCGGCGATCTTGCGCCGATCCTGCCGCGCCTGCCCGCGACGGCCGCAAGCTCCGCCGTCGCGACCTTTGTGGATGCGCCGGCGGGGAACGGAAAGGTCCTCGCCGTCAGCGGTCCCGACTGGCCGTCCATCGAAAGTGCCGTGGAAGGCATCGTCTCGCCCATCGACCGGCCGCTCGGGGTTATGCGTGAGGCGCTGAGCGTTCGCCAGCGCAACGCCGCCGAAATGCCGCTCGTTTCTGGCGAGACCACACTGACGCTTGCTGCGCTCGGCGTGCGCACCGGCGAATTCAGCGGCCGCCGTTTCCGCACGGGCTTCGATATCGGCATTCCCTCGGATTTTTATGCCGATGCCTATGGTGAGGCGACGCTTCTGCTCGATGCCGCATATGCGCCCGATGTGCTGCCCGGCAGCCATTTCGATGTTTATGTCAACGGCAACCTCGCCTCCACGGTGCCGTTCAACAGCCGGAACGGCGGCATCTTCCGTCACCTTCCCATTCGCGTGACGATGCGGCACCTGCGGCCCGGCCCCAATCGTATCGATATCGAGGCGATCCTCCTGACGGAGGCCGACGCCGTCTGCGCGCCAGGCGCCAGCGCGCTGCAGGAGCCACGTTTTGCGCTATTCGATTCCTCCGAACTGCGCGTGCCGAACTTCGCCCGTATCGGGCAGATGCCCAGCCTTGCCGCCCTGTCGGGAACCGCGTTCCCCTATAACGGTCAGACCGATCCGGCGGCACTCTATCTCGACCGGCTGGATTCCGACACGCTTTCGACGGGGGCAACATTTCTAGGCCGGCTTGCCGTGTCGGGCGGCCGGGCCTTGCAGGTTCGCCCCGAATCCTCGGCGCTTGCCATCGGCGATCGCAATGCCATCCTGATCGGCACGCTGTCGCAGCTTCCGCCGCTCGTGCTCAGCCAGACGCATATCGCCGCCGAGAGTGCCTCGACCTGGGGCGCGCCCGTGGCGGGCGACAACCAGCGGGCTGGCACGCAGGAAGCCATCGACGAATGGCAGTCACGCGTGCGCGGCGGGGCGTGGCGCAGTCAGGTGGCGGCGTTCCAGACCTGGCTGCAGGAAACTTTCGACATCTCGTTTTCGTCGCTCCGGTTGTTGCCTGGCGAAGAGCAGGAGGTGGTGCCCGACGATAGCGCCCAGTTCCTCATCGCCCAGGGTGACAGCCCGGACCATACGGCGACGTGGACCGTGCTTTCGGCACCGACCGGTGCGAGCCTCAAGGCCGGCATGGCGGCAGTGGCGCAGGATGCCCGCTGGCAGCAGCTGGATGGATACGCGACGCTGGACGACAAGGCCTCCGACAGCCTCGACACGCGTCAGGTCAGCCGCGCCCGGTTTGTGCCCACGCAGCCATGGAGCTTTTCGAACATGCGCCTGATCGCGGCGAACTGGCTGTCCTCCAATATCCTGTCCTATGCGTTGGCGTTCTGCGGCCTCTCTCTGCTCCTCGGCATGGCGACCTGGGGTCTGTTGCGTCGGTTCGGACGGCAATCGTGATCGGTATGTTTACCGTCGGTTAACCCTACTGGGCTTTTATCGGTGCGAGTTGGCTCTTTATGGCGGACACGGAGACGTTGCCGCCGTTCATGACGCATGGTGTCGTCACGGGTAAGCCGGAGCCGGATGTGGAAAATGACCGAAGGAAATTCGGGATGAAGTCGATCCTGATGGCGCTCGTCCTTATTTCCGCCGGCGCGGCAAGCGTCGCCGGCTTGTCATTCCGGCTGCCCGGCGATCAGCCGCAGGATGTGCTGCGCATGGCCGCGGGTGGAGACACGCGCGGAAAGGCGGAAAAGAGCCCCCGCGTGGAACTCGCGCAAGCCAACGGCGGCGCGCAGCACGTTCCGGCCAACCAGAACACGACGGCGGACCAGCCAACCGATACGACGCAGGCCAAACCTGCGGTAGACGAGAGCGCCCTGCGCTACTTCGCGTCCCGCGGCGACACGGTCCGGCTGAACGCCGAGATCGCCCGCCTGCGCTCCCTCTACCCGACCTGGACTCCGCCGGAAAATCCGCTCGCCATTCCCGAGAACGAGGACAAGCAGCTTGAGGCGATGTGGGCGCTCTACAGCCAGTCCCGTTATGCCGATGTCCGTGCGGCGATCGCCAGTCGTCAGAAGGAAGATCCCCAGTGGACGCCGCCCGCCGACCTCGTTGAGCGTCTCGATATCGCCGAGAAGCGGACAGCGCTGATTGCTGCTTCCAATGCGGGCAACAGTCAGGAAGTCGTGCGTCTTGGTGCAGAGACGCCAAGCCTGCTGACCTGTAGCGATGCGGATGTGCTCTGGCGCGTTGCCGAAGCCTTCGTGAAGGTCGATCGGGTGCCGCGCGCCAAGGATGCCTTCGGCTACATGCTCGACAATTGCACGGATGGACCGATCCGGCTTGCGACCGTGCAGAAAGCGGCCGCCGTGCTTGGCTATGCCGACATGCAGGACCTGCTGGCGCGCGAGCGGATTGCCGCGGACGGCGCCAAGGAATTCGATACGCTGCGTCCCGATCTCGCGCGCCGTTTCGTCAGCGAAGGCGACAATGAGCCGAAGCTGACCGTCGCGCCGGAATATCTGAAGATTGTCGAGAAGCTTCTGACCGATGACGGTCTCGCGTCCGATGCGCTGCTGCTTGGCTGGTATCATCTTCGCCGCGACGAGAATGCGCTGGCCGAGCCGTTCTTCCGCAAGGCGCGCTCGATCGAGGATTCCGCCTCGGCCGCCCAGGGCCTGTCGCTCATCTTGCTGGCCCGCAAGCAGCCGGCGGAAGCGGAGGACGTGATGTATGCCTGGCGCACCAGCTCCGACCAGGCGATGGAAACCTATCTTGCCGCCACTGCCAACCTGATGGCGCTCGATCCGATACCGACCCTCGACGCCACGGTGCTCAACCGCATCGCTCAGGTGACGGTGGAGGAAAAGCATCCCGAGACAGGCGAGCAGTTCGGCTGGTACGCGCTCGCGATGGACCAGCCACGCACGGCGGAGGAGTGGTTCTCGCAGGTTCTGCGCTGGAAGGCGGACTACGAGCCTGCTGCCTACGGTCTGGGTGTGGCGCGTCTTCGTCTTGAGGACAAGGCAGGTCTTGCGGCAGTCAAGCAGGCTTGGGCGAACCGTTCGCAACGCATTGCCCGGCTGGGCGAGGCCGATACAGGCAACGACGCGGCACCCCTTCGCCGCGAGCGGGAGCAGCGCCCGGTGGCTGTCGACCGACGCGTGCCTGAACGCGAAGTCGTGGCCGAGGCGCGTCCGGCGCTTGTCGAGGACGTCTCAACGAGGACACAGCGCACCGGCCGTACGACGGCACGCAGCACGGCAAGCGCAGAATGCCGCGCGACACGCGATCCCGCGGGCCTTCCGCCGGCCCGCGCCCTGTCGCTGGGCTGGTGCCTGATGGAAAAGAACCGCCCCATGGAGGCCGCGCAGGCCTTTGAAGTGGCGCTGGGCGGACAGGGCTCGGTGCGCAGCGATGCGGCCTATGGCCAGAGCCTTGCCTATCTCCGTGCCGGCCTGACCAGCGATGCCGCGGTCGCCGCCACCAAGGCAAAGCTCGAGCAACGGCGCGGCGCCGAACTCCAGTCTGCCATCCTTGCCGACCGTGCCGTTGCCAGCTTCCGTGCGCAACGCTACCGCGAGACGCTGGCCTATCTCGATCAGCGTCGGCAGGTCCAGGCCGAGCCGGCCGACCTGATGGTCATGCGCGCCTATGCCTACAAGAATCTCGGCATGCGGGGAGACGCCTATCGTCTCTTCGAGGCACTTGGCGAGACGGGCCGGCAGGATGCAATCCGTGCGCTGGCGGAATTGCGCGACGAGCGTCGCTAAGTTCGGCCCGGCCAGCGCCTGAAGGCATACTTACAGGAAACATTACGAAAATATAATGATCCCAAAGGGTTCTCCTTTCGGAGCATCGGTGCCACATGTCTTTGTAAGGGACATGGAGGCACGGCCTCGACCATTGGAAGACGGATGAGCAAGAGCGCACGACCGAAAGAGGATGCAAGGGCCGCCGATGATGCGGGCCGGACCAATGTGACATTCATGCCAGGCGCGGTGCCGCCGCGGCGGCGCAAACGCTCGCGGACATGGCTGTGGCTGGGGCTTGCCGTCCTTCTCGCCGGCGCCGGTTATTACGGCTGGCGGACTTACACGCCGGCCGAGACGGCAGCCGCCGTCGTTACCGAGGCCGTGGTGCGTGGCGATATCGAGAATGCGGTCACCGCCGTCGGTACGCTGGAAGCGGTCAAGTCCGTCGATGCTGGCGCGCAGGTCTCCGGCCAGCTGAAGGCGCTGCATGTCGCCATTGGCGACAAGGTCGACAAGGATACGCTCCTTGCCGAGATCGATCCCGCGACCATCGAGAACCGCATGGAGATCAACCGTGCGGAGCTTGCCAATCTTCAGGCCCAGCTCGAATCCAAGAAAGCGCAGCTCACCTTCAGGCAGGCCAATATCGCCCGCCAGCGCAATCTCGTGGCCGGCAGCGCCGCCGCTCAGCAGGCGCTCGATCAGGCCGTAGCCGATCTGGCAGCCGCCGAGGCGGACGTGAATGCGACCGAGGCGCAGATCCGCAAGCAGCAGGCGACGATCGCCGGCGACGACGTGGACCTCAGCTACACCAAGATCTATGCGCCGATGGCCGGCACCGTCGTTTCCAACCCGGTGAAGGAAGGCCAGACGCTGAACGCCGCCCAGTCGGCACCCACCATCGTCACCATCGCGGACCTCTCGACCATGACGGTGCGCGCCGAGGTCTCGGAGGCCGATGTCGGCCGCCTGAAGGTCGGCATGGAGGCCTATTTCACGCTGCTCGGCCAGCCCGGCAAGCGTTTCACCGGCACGCTCCGCCAGATCGAGCCGACGCCGACCGTCGAGAACAATGTCGTCCTCTACAATGCGCTGTTCGACGTGCCGAACCCGGACGGCGAGTTGATGACGTCCATGAGCGCGCAGGTCTTCTTCGTGCAGGCGGCTGCCCGCGATGTGCTGATCGTGCCGAACGGTGCGGTGAGCATGAAGCGCGCCGAAGGCGGCGGCAAGCCGCAGGCGCAGGTGACCGTCGTCAAGGCCAACGGCGCGACGGAGACCCGTTCCGTCGAAACAGGCATCCGCAACCGCGTCAGCGTCGAGATCAAGAGCGGGCTGGAAGAGGGCGAACGCGTCGTCGTATCCCCGACGTCCGAAGGCGGCTCGGCCCGTGGCGGCAGGGGCGGACAGGGTCGCGGCATGCGCATGCCGTCGATGTTCTGAGGTGCTGACATGGCACCGCTGATCTCGCTTCAGGACGTCACCAAGACCTATTTCAACGACGGCTTCGCCGTGGAGGTGCTGCACGGCGTCTCGCTGGATATCGAGGCCGGCGAGTTCGTCGCGATCATCGGTCAGTCCGGTTCCGGCAAGTCGACGCTGATGAATATCCTCGGCTGTCTCGATCAACCGACGAGCGGCGATTACCGCATCGACGGCGAGCCGGTTTCCGACATCGACAGCGACGACCTCGCGGCGCTCCGACGCCGCACCTTCGGCTTCGTCTTCCAGAGCTACAACCTCATCCCGACGGCAAGCGCCCTGGAGAATGTCGAGGTCCCCGCGATCTATGCCGGACTTCCCGCGCGTGATCGACAGGAGCGCGCGGAAAGGCTGCTCGGCTCGCTAAAGCTCGGCGACCGGCTGGATCATCGCCCCAACCAGCTTTCAGGCGGCCAGCAGCAGCGTGTTTCGATTGCGCGCGCGCTGATGAACGGCGGCCGCGTCATTCTCGCTGACGAGCCGACCGGCGCGCTCGACAGCCAGAGCGGCGAAGAGGTCATGGCGCTCTTGCGCAAGATGCACGAGGACGGCCACACGGTCATCCTGATCACCCACTCGCGCGAGGTGGCGGAGGCCGCCGACCGGTTGATCGAGATTCGTGACGGCACCATCATCTCGGACCACGCGCGAAAGCCGCGATCCGCGTCATCTGCTGCCGCCGGCCTGCAGAAGGCGGTGCGCGACGGATCGGCCGCGATTGCCGATCTCTCCGAAGCCGTGAAGATGGCCTTCCGGGCCCTGCACGCCAACCTGTTCCGTACCGTGCTGACATTGCTCGGCATTGTCATCGGCGTCGGATCGGTCGTGGCGATGCTGGCCATTGGTACGGGCGCACAGAACTCCGTGCTCGACCGTATCTCCGCGATGGGATCGGACCTGCTCCTTGTCCGTCCCAGCATGGCCAACTTTCGGGGTGGTGGAAGCGCGCCGGTGACCCTTATCCCGGCGGATGCCGACGCCATCCTCGAGGTGCCGAACGTCGCCTTCGCGGTGCCGGAAATGACGAGCACGCTCACCGTGCGCTACGGCAATGTCGATTACCAGACCACCGCAAACGGCACGGTGCCGGCCTTTCCGCGCGCGAAATCCTGGGCGGTGGCGTCGGGCGAATTCATCAATGCCGAGGATATGAATACCTATGCCCCGGTGGCCGTGCTCGGCCAGACGGTTGCGAAGACGCTGTTTACCAACGGCGAAAACCCGCTTGGCCAATATGTGCTCGTGAACAAGATCCCGTTCCAGGTCATTGGCGTCATGGCGGAAATGGGCGCGACCGCCGGCGGCAACGATCAAGACGACGTGATGCTGGTGCCGCTGTCGACCGGCAGCATGCGGCTCTTCGGACAGCGCAACGTGCGCACCATCACCGTGCAGGTGCAGGACGCCACCGCCATCGATCAGACACAGGACACCATCCAGGCGCTGCTCGACGAGCGCCACAAGGCGCAGGATACGCAGATCACCAACATGTCCTCGGTGCGCGAGGCCTTCACCGAGACGTCGAACACGATGAAGCTGTTCCTGGGCTCGGTTGCGGCGATCTCGCTGCTCGTTGGCGGTATCGGGGTGATGAACATCATGCTTGTGAGCGTGCGCGAGCGTACCCGCGAGATCGGCGTGCGTATGGCCACGGGCGCGCGTCAGCGCGATATCCTGTTGCAGTTCCTCATCGAGGCGCTGGTGGTCTCGGCGATCGGCGGCGCCATCGGTGTCGTGCTGGGCCTGTCCATCGGCGGCATCGCACAGGCTTTCGGCATGCCGGTGAGCTTCACGGTCGGGCCGGTCGCGCTCGCCTTTGCCTGCTCGTTCCTGACCGGGCTGGTCTTCGGTTATCTGCCGGCCCGTAACGCATCGCGCTTGCAGCCGGCAGTCGCGCTGAGCGCAGACTGATGTCATCCGGCCTCAGTTCCGGTCTAGCGCCCTTGTCAGCGTGAGGGCTGCAATGGTGCAGATCGCGCCTGAGATCAGGTAACCGCCGATGAAGATGATGCCGAAGCTGCTGGCGAGACCAAGCGCCACCAGCGGTGCAAAACCCGCGCCGACCAGCCAGGCGAGGTCGGAGGTGAGGGCGGCACCGGTATAGCGGTAGGGCTGCGAGAAGCGTGAGGATACGGCGCCGGAGGACTGGCCGAAGCTCAGCCCCAGAATGAAGAAACCGATCAGGATGAAGGCATCCTGCCCCTTGCCACCGGCATCCAGCAGGAAGGGCGCCGAGAACGAGAAGATCGCGATCAGGATCGCACCGGCCATCAGCTGGTTGCGCCGGCCGATCCGATCGGCAAGCAGGCCCGACAGCACGATGCCGACGGCGCCGAGTGCTGCACCCGCAACCTGCACCCACAGAAACTGTGCCGCCGACTGCCCGCCCGTCAAAGTGACCCAGGAGAGCGGGAAGATGGTGACGAGGTGGAACATCGCAAAGCTTGCCAACGGCACGAAGGCGCCGAGAACGACGTCGGTGCTGTGCTTGCTCAGCATTTCGAACACCGGCCGCGCCTGCAGCTCCTGCGCTTCCATCGCCGCGCCGAATTCCTTGCTGGCGACGATGCGCAGCCGCGCGAAGAGTGCCACCACGTTGATCGCGAAGGCGACTAAGAACGGATAGCGCCAGCCCCAGGAGATGAAGTCCTCCTGCGAGAGCGTGCTGACGAAATAGCCGAACAGGACGCTGGCCAGCGCAAAGCCGATGGGCGCGCCGAGCTGCGGGATCATGGCGTACCAGCCGCGCCGGCTTTCCGGGGCGCTGAGATTGAGCAGCGAGGCGAGACCGTCCCATGCTCCGCCGAGCGCGAAACCTTGCCCCAGGCGGAAGAGCGCCAGCAGGGCGACGGCCCAGTAGCCGATCGTGTCATACCCCGGCAGGAAGGCGATGGACGCCGTCGAGCCGCCGAGGATGACGAGCGCGGTCGTCAGCTTCGTGCCGCGGCCGTAATTGCGATCGATCCACATGAAGACGAAGGAGCCGATCGGGCGGGCGAGGAAGGCCAGCGGGAACAGCGCGAAGGACATCAGCGTCGCGACCACCGGATTGGGCGCGAAGGGGAAGATCAGCTTGGGAAAGACCAGGATAGACCCGAGGCCGTAGACGAAGAAGTCGAAGAACTCGGAGGTTCGGCCGATGACCACGCCGATGGCGACGCTGCCGGGCGACAGCGGCTTGTCGTCCTCGTGCATGCGGCGCGCGTCGCGCTCCATACCGGACGAGGTGGGATTGATGGCCGAACTCATGAACTCCTCCGTGTGGATTTGCGTCATGTGGTTAGAATGTTGATCAATCGGTGGCCGATGGCAAGGACTACCTTGCGAATGAGTCATTGGTCGCCAAATTGACAGAGGGCATTTCTATTGCGCTAGTACAATCGCGCATCGACAGATAGTCCCTTATTGACTACCCTCCTGCGACAGAATGCTGCGCTGCGACGATGGACCTCATTTCCAAAGCCGCCTGTGCGCGATTATTGCCGACTAGACAGAACGCAAGTTGAGGCCGAAATGCCGAAGCAATTCAGTTTAGCCAGTCGATTCACCGTCTTTGCCCTTATGCTCGCCACTTTGAGTGGTTGCGATCTCGTGGTCATGTCTCCATCAGGTGATATTGCGGCGCAGCAAAGAGATCTGATCGTCATCTCGACGATCCTGATGCTGGTGATCATCATTCCCGTGATTTTTCTCACGCTGTTTTTCGCCTGGCGATACCGCCAGTCGAACACGGCCGCCACATATGATCCGGAATGGCACCATTCCACCGGCCTGGAAGTGGTGATCTGGTCGGCGCCGCTCGCCATCATCATCGCGCTCGGGGCGATCACCTGGGTCAGCACCCACAAGCTCGATCCCTACCGTCCGCTCGATCGCATCGACGCGGCGCGGCCGGTGACGGAAGAGATGAAGCCGATCACCGTAGAGGTGGTCGCGCTCGACTGGAAATGGCTGTTCTTCTATCCGGATTACGGCATCGCCACCGTCAACGAGATGGCGGCCCCCGTCGATGTGCCGATCAACTTCAAGCTCACGGCCTCGTCCGTGATGAATTCGTTCTACATCCCGGCGCTTGCCGGCATGATCTATACGATGCCGGGCATGGAGACGAAGCTGCACGCGGTCATCAACAAGCCGGGCGAGTATGACGGCCTCTCGTCCAATTTCAGCGGCGATGGCTTTTCGCATATGCGCTTCAAGTTCCACGGCGTCGACCAGGCCGGCTTCGATGCCTGGGTCGCCCGCGTCAAGCAGAACGGAACCGCGCTCAACCGCGACGCTTACCTGAAGCTCGAAAAGCCGAGCGCGAAGGAACCCGTTCGCTACTTCGCCACGGTCGAAAACGGTCTCTACGAGGCCGTGCTCAACATGTGCGTGCGCGAAGGCCAGATGTGCATGAAGGACATGATGCACATCGACATGATGGGCGGCGGCGGCAAGGACAGCCACGACAACAAGGAACGCCTCCGGCACGACGACCGCTTCGTCAGTGACGCGCGCCCGAAGGCCGACATCCCGGTCGAGCAGCTGCTTGCGTCCCTTGAGCAGGATATCTGCCGCACCGAGCCGGGCGAAGCCCTGACGCTGGATGCGGACGGCAAGCTGCCGGCGACCGAGTTCATGAAGTACAGCCCGCGCGCGACGCAGTAGCGCCCGCGCCTTCCGGAACCGGCTCCCGCGGTTCCGGCGCATCTGTAGAAACCCATGGCCTGCCAGTCCCGGGCCGCAGTCTGTAAAGTTTGGACCACCCCATGTTTGGTGACATCAGCCTCACGCAATTCATCTTCGGCCGGCTTACCTGGGAAGCGATCCCCTATCATGAGCCGATCCTTGTCGTGACCTTTGCGGTCGTGGCGCTCGGCGGCCTCGCCATCCTCGGCCTGATCACGAAGTTCAAGCTCTGGGGCTATCTCTGGCACGAGTGGTTCACCAGCGTCGATCACAAGAAGATCGGCATCATGTACATCATCCTTGCCATCATCATGCTGCTGCGCGGCTTTGCCGACGCCATCATGATGCGCATCCAGCAGGCAATCGCCTTCAATGGCAACGAGGGCTATCTCAATCCACATCACTACGACCAGATCTTCACCGCCCATGGCGTGATCATGATCTTCTTCGTGGCGATGCCTTTCGTCACCGGCTTCATGAACTATGTCGTGCCGCTTCAGATCGGCGCGCGCGACGTCTCGTTCCCGTTCCTCAACAATTTCTCCTTCTGGATGACGACGGCCGGCGCCGTCATCATCATGATGTCGCTGTTCGTGGGCGAGTTCGCCCGCACCGGCTGGCTCGCCTATCCGCCGCTGTCGGGCGCGGATTACAGTCCGGGCGTCGGCGTCGATTATTACATATGGGGCCTTCAGGTGGCGGGCGTGGGGACCACGCTTTCAGGCATCAACCTCATTGCGACCATCGTGAAGATGCGCGCGCCCGGCATGACCTTCATGAAGATGCCGATCTTCACCTGGACGTCGCTCTGCACCAACATCCTGATCGTCGCCACCTTCCCGATCCTCACCGCCACGCTCGCGTTGCTTTCGCTCGACCGCTACGTCGATACGAACTTCTTCACGAATGACCTCGGCGGCAATCCGATGATGTATATCAACCTCATCTGGATCTGGGGCCATCCGGAAGTCTACATCCTCGTCCTGCCGGCCTTCGGCATTTTCTCAGAGGTGGTCGCCACCTTCAGCGGCAAGCGCCTCTTCGGCTATGCCTCGATGGTCTACGCCACCTGCGTCATCATGATCCTGTCCTATCTCGTGTGGCTGCACCACTTCTTCACGATGGGCTCGGGCGCGTCGGTGAACGCCTTCTTCGGCATCACCACCATGATCATCTCGATCCCGACGGGGGCGAAGATGTTCAACTGGCTCTTCACCATGTATCGCGGGCGCATCCGCTACGAAGTGCCGATGCTGTGGACGATCGGCTTCATGGTGACCTTCGTCATCGGCGGCATGACGGGCGTGATGCTCGCGATTCCGCCGGCCGATTTCGTGCTGCACAACTCGCTCTTCCTCATCGCCCATTTCCACAACGTCATCATCGGCGGCGTGCTGTTCGGCCTGATGGCGGGGGTCGTCTACTGGTTCCCGAAGGCCTTCGGCTACAAGCTCGATCCCTTCTGGGGCAAGATGAGCTTCTGGTTCTGGCAGATCGGCTTCTTCTTCGCCTTCATGCCGCTCTATGTGCTCGGCCTGATGGGTGTCACGCGCCGCGTCAGCCAGTTTGAGGACCCGTCGCTGCAGATATGGTTCATCATCGCCGCCTTCGGTGCTGCGCTGATCGCCATCGGCATCGCCTCCTTCATCATCCAGCTCGTCGTCAGCTACCTGAAGCGCGACCAGTTGCGCTGCGACACCGGCGATCCGTGGAACGGCCGCACCCTGGAATGGTCGACGTCCTCGCCGCCGCCGGACTACAACTTCGCCTTCACGCCGGTCGTGCACGATCATGACAGCTGGTACGACATGAAGAACCGCGGCTACGAGCGCCCGCTTGAAGGCTTCAAGCCGATCCACATGCCGAAGAACACCGGCACGGGCATCATCCTATCCGGCATCAGCATTGTGCTGGCCTTCGCTCTGATCTGGTACATCTGGTGGCTGGCGGCTGTCTCCTTCATCACGCTCATCGCGGTGTCGATCGCCCATACGTTCAACTACGACCGCGACTTCTTCATCCCCGCCGAGACCGTGACGGCGACGGAAGATGCGCGCACGAAACTGCTTGCAGAACGGACCTGAGCCATGAGCGCGACCCAAGTCCAAGAGACCGAAAAGCCGCAGTTCTATCTGACGGACGACCATCACCCGGAAAACAGCACCAATCTGGGTTTCTGGCTCTACCTGATGAGCGACTGCCTCATCTTCGCCGTGCTGTTTGCCACGCACGGCGTGCTCGGCCGCAACTATGCGGCCGGCCCGTCGCCGGCCGATCTGTTCGACCTCAACCTCGTCGCCATCAACACGGCGCTGCTGCTCTTCTCCTCCATCACCTATGGCTTCGCCATGCTGCAGATGGAGCGTGGCGCCAAGATGGAAACGCTCGTCTGGCTCGGCATTACCGGCGTCTTCGGCGCGGCCTTCCTGGCGGTGGAAATCTACGAGTTCCACCATCTCATCGCGGAAGGCGCGGGCCCGACCCGCTCGGCCTTCCTGTCGTCCTTCTTCACGCTGGTGGGTACGCACGGCCTGCACGTCACCTTCGGCATCATCTGGCTGATCACGCTGATGGTGCAGGTGTCGAAACGTGGCCTGATCCCGGAAAACCGTCGCCGGCTGATGTGCCTGTCGATGTTCTGGCACTTCCTCGACGTCATCTGGATCGGCGTCTTCTCCTTCGTCTATCTGTTGGGAGTCCTCGGATGAGCTCGAATCATGAAAGCGCTTCTGACGTGCACCACGCCCACAGCCACGGTCACGAGGCCGCCCACGGGTCCTTCAAGAGCTATGTGACCGGCTTCATCCTGTCCGTCATCCTGACGGCCATCCCCTTCTGGCTGGTCATGGGGGGTGTGCTCGATAGCAAGCTCCTGACCGCCGTTCTCGTCATGGGCATCGGTGTCGTGCAGATCTTCGTGCACATGATCTATTTCCTGCACATGAACACGCGCTCCGAGGGCGGCTGGACGATGATGGCGCTGATCTTCACGCTCGTCATCGTCGGCATCGCGATTGCGGGCTCCCTCTGGGTCATGCATCATCTCAACACGAACATGATGCCCATGACCCACGAGATGATGAAGAACATGCCCTGACGGGCGGAGCCGACATGAAGACGGATGAGGAAGGGCTGCAGGACGGCGGGCAACCATCGCCCCGCGCCCGCAGAGTTCTCACGGCATTCCTCCTGCTGCTCGTCGCCGTGTTCGTGGGGCTCGGGTCCTGGCAGGTGCAGCGGCTCTTCTGGAAGCTCGATCTGATCGCTCGGGTGGATGCCCGCGTGCATGCCGATCCGGTGCCGGCCCCGGCCGGCCCGGTCGATGCGGCCGCGGACGAATATCGCCATGTCACTGCCACCGGTCTTCTCGAACACGACAAGACCGTGCTCGTACAGGCCGTCACGGAGCGCGGCGCGGGTTTTTGGGTGGTGACGCCGCTGCGGACAGATGGCGGCGGTCCGACGATCCTCATCAATCGCGGCTTCGTACCTGCCGACCGCAGCGGCGAGGATGCGCGTCTCGCCAGCGCGCTGGCTGCCGGTCCGGTCACGGTCACGGGCCTGCTGCGGATCACCGAGCCGGGCGGCGGTTTCCTGCGCGCCAATGATCCCGCGGGCGACCGCTGGTTCTCGCGAGACGTTGCCGCCATCGCCGCGGCCAAGGGGCTCCGGAATGTCGCGCCCTATTTCATCGATGCGGATGCAACGCCAAATCCGGGCGGTCTTCCAGTCGGCGGCCTGACCGTCGTGACCTTCCGCAACAGCCATCTCGTTTATGCGCTGACCTGGTATGCGCTGGCGCTCATGAGCGTGGTCGCGGCCTACAGCGTCCACCGTCGTCGCTTCGTCTAAAAACTCCGCTACATCTGCCTGCAGAATCAGTCGCCGGCTTGCCGGCGGTGGTTGAATGTGTCGCTTGCCTTGCAGGGTCGAAGGGAAGATCCTGCTGATGGCTCTGGCGTGGGATGATGGGAGCAAACTTTGGGACAGGATGTCGAACTGAAGCTCGATCTCGCCGGTGAGGAGATCGTCGATCTCGTGGCGGCCGGTCTTGTGTCCGGTGAGCCCGTCGTGCTTGCGCGGCATGTTGTCTATTACGATACGCCGGATCGCGCCCTGCGCGCCGCCGGCTTTTCGCTTCGCATCCGCAAGGATGCGGAAGGGTATGTCCAGATCGCCAAGGCTGTCGGTGGCGGTATCGCAAGTGTCTTTGCCCGCCCGAAATGGGAGCGAAACGTCGAGAACGATACACCCGTTCTCGATGACACCACGCCGATCCGGGCGTTTCTTGGCCGGCGCGCCGATGAGATCCAGCCTGTCTTTGAAGTCGCAACCGAGCGTCGCCGCTGGTCCGTCCTCTGGGAAGGGACGCGCATCGAGATGGCTCTCGACCGGGGCAGTATCGTGGCCGGCGACCGGAAGGCGCCTATCGCCGAGATCAAGTTGAAGCTGGAGGACGGAAAACCGGATGGCCTCTTCTCCTTTGCCCGACGGTTGGGCGCGGTCATGCCGCTGCGGCTGGGTGTGCTGAGCAAGGCGGAGCGCGGCTACGGGCTGACGGCGTCCCCGGCGCGCGCGGTGAAGGCCGATCCGGTCGCGCTTGTTGCCGACATGAGCGTTTCCGCCGCCTTCCGCACCATCGCGCATGCCTGCATCAGGCAGTTTCGCATGAACGAGGACCTGATGGAGGACGGGGGAGAAGACGCGGTGCATCAGGCGCGTGTCGCCCTGCGGCGGCTGCGCTCTGCGTTCTCCGTGTTCAATCTATTGCTGGAGGGCGAGACCGGCGCGCGCCTGGCCGATGAGGTTAAATGGCTGGCGGGCGTGCTCGGCAGCGTGCGCGATCTCGACGTGCTGGTGGCCCGCTGCAAGGATGATGCGTTGCGCGCACGGCTGGCAGAGGCGAGGGCGACCGCGTTCCGTGAAGCCGCCGCCACTCTCGCCGGACCGCGTGCCCGCGCACTGATGCTGGACGTTGAAGAGTGGCTGGTTTGCGGTTCCTGGCAAACGCAACGTCGCACACGCGAAATTCGCACGCAGCCGCTAGCGGATTTCGCCGCCGGTGCGCTCGATCGGCTGCGGCGCAAGGTCAAGAAGGGTGGCCGCGATCTGGCCGACGTGGACGACGAGGCCCGTCATGCCGTGCGCAAGGATGCCAAGAAGCTTCGCTATGCCGCAGGTTTCTTCGCCGCCTTGTTTGATCGAAAGCGCCAGAAGCGGCGGTATGGCCGCTTCATCGATGCGTTGGAAGCCTTGCAGGATCGTCTGGGCGTGCTGAATGACACGGCCGATATGCCGGAGGTTCTCGCTCGCCTCGGCTTTGACGAGAAAGCGCTTACGGCCTTCACCAAGACGGAACCGCAAAGCTCGGCGGGTATGCTCGCCGCAGCGGCGGAAGCGCATGAGGCGCTGATCGATACCAAGCGCTTCTGGCGCTAGACAGGCGATGGATTGCACGCATTGCTTTGCAAAGTAGCCCGCACTTCCCTACATATTGGCGTTGGTCGTCAAACGGAGTTCAGGCGTGAGCGTCGCATTCGTCAAGGAAGAGAGCGCGGAAACCGCAGCGGAAACCCAGCTGCCGGATCGGCCCATCTCACCGCATCAGAACCTCGTGACGGAAACGGGTCTGAAGGCGCTCGAAGCGCAGTTGCAGGCGGCGCGCGAGGCTTTCGAGACGGCCAATGCGCTCGAGGATGTGAACGAACGCCGCCGCCAGACAGCCGGCCCCTTGCGCGACCTTCGGTATCTTGTCGAACGGCTGCGCACCGCCCAGCTCGTGCCGGCGCCGACGGCAAACGATGTCGTCGCCTTCGGCAGTACCGTGACTTTCAGCCGGGATGACGGGCGCGTGCAGACCTACCGTATCGTCGGCGAGGATGAGGCCGACCCGAAGGCGGGTTCGATTTCCTATGTCTCGCCCGTCGCGCGCAAGCTGATGGGCAAGGCGGTCGGCGATGTCGTCACGGTGGGCGAGCAGGAACTCGAGATCGAGACGATCGCCTGAAACCAAAAAGGGCCGGCTTGCGCCGGCCCCTTGAGGCTTAGAAGCTGACGGCGCGGTCGCCGTCTTCGTCCTGGATGCGCGTCGGCAGGCCGATGCGGTTCAGGAGGTTGATGAACGGCTTTGGCGGCAGTTCTTCCACATTGGCCATCTTCTTCACGTCCCACTCGCCGGTTGCGACGAGCATCGCGGCGGCGACGGGCGGCACGCCGGCGGTGTAGGAAATGCCCTGCGAACCGACTTCCTCATAGGCTTCCTTGTGATCGGCCACGTTGTAGATGAAGACGGTCTTTTCCTTGCCGTCCTTCAGGCCCTTCACATAGTCGCCGATGCAGGTCTTGCCTTCGTAGCCGGGCGCCAGCGACGCCGGATCGGGCAGCACGGCCTTGACGACCTTGAGCGGCACGACTTCCTGGCCTTCGGCCGTCTTGACCGGCTGCTCGGAAAGCAAGCCGAGGTTCTTCAGCACTGTGAACACGTTGATGTAGTGATCGCCGAAGCCCATCCAGAAGCGGACATTGGCCCCGTCCATGTTCTTGGCAAGCGAATGCACTTCGTCATGGCCGCACAGATAGGCGCGGCGCGTACCGACGACCGGCAGGTCGTAATCCTTGCCGATTTCGAACATCTTGTTCGTCTGCCACTGGCCGTTCTGCCAGGAGTAGACGACGCCGGTAAATTCGCGGAAGTTGATTTCCGGATCGAAGTTCGTGGCGAAATACTTGCCATGGCTGCCGGCATTGATGTCAACGATGTCGACGTCCGTCACCTTGTCGAGATATTCGTCCTTGGCGAGCTTGGCATAGGCGTTGACGACGCCCGGGTCGAAGCCGGCGCCGAGGATGGCGGTGATGCCCTTTTCCTCGCATTCGGCGGCACGCTTCCACTCGTAGTTACCGTACCACGGCGGCGTCTCGCAGATTTTGCCCGGCTCTTCGTGAATCGCGGTGTCGATATAGGCGACGCCGGTATCCATGCAGGCGCGCAGCACCGACATGTTGAGGAAGGCGGTGCCGACATTGATGACGATCTGCGCCTTTGTCGAGGTGATCAGCGCCTTGGTGGCTTCGATGTCCAGCGCGTCGAGCGCATGGCCTTCGAGAACGCCCGGCTGCTTCATCGCGTTCTTCTCATGAACGGACGCGATGATCTTGTCGCACTTCGCCTTGGTGCGCGAAGCGATATGGATGTCGCCGAGCACGTCGTTGTTCTGAGCGCATTTGTGCGCCACGACCTGTGCAACGCCGCCGGCGCCGATGATGAGCACGTTTTTCTTCATGTCCCGGAATAGCTCCTTCTGGGTTTGATGAGGGGATTTAGGAAAGGCTTGCTTCGTAGTCCGCATAGTCGAATTCGCGGACGGTGCGGATGCTGCCATCCAGTTCACGGATGGCAATCGCCGGCATTTTCACGCCGTTGAACCAGTTCTTCTTGACCATTGTGTAGCCGGCCGCATCCTGAACGGAGATGCGGTCGCCGACCTTCAGGCGGTTCTCGAAGTTGAACTCGCCGAAGATATCGCCGGCCAGGCACGACTTGCCGCAGACCATGTAGCGGTGCGGTCCGGTGTTGGGCGAAAGCTTGGCATTCTCGCGGTAGATCAGCAGGTCCAGCATATGCGCCTCGATCGATGAGTCGACGATGGCGAGGTCCTTGCCGTTGTTGAGGATATCGAGCACCGTCACTTCCAGAGAGGTCGATTTGGTGATCGAGGCCTCGCCGGGCTCGAGATAGACCTGCACGCCATATTCGCCGGCAAATCGCTTCAGCCGCTCGGCGAATTTTTCGAGCGGATAGTTCTCGCCGGTAAAGTGGATGCCGCCGCCGAGGCTTACCCATTCGGCCTTCTTCAGGAGCGGTGCGAACTTCTCCTCGATCGTGCCCAGCATGCGGTCGAACAGGTCGAAATCACCGTTTTCACAGTTGTTGTGGATCATGAAGCCGGAGACGCGGTCCATAACAGGTTCGACCTTTTTCACGTCCCATTCGCCGAGGCGCGAGAAGGGGCGGGCAGGGTCGGCAAGGTCGAAGCTCGATGAGGAGATGCCGGGATTGAGACGCAGGCCCCGCACGATGCCGGCCGCCTTGTCGGAGAACCGGTCGAGCTGGCCGATCGAGTTGAAGATGATCTTGTCGGCGTGGCTAATCACCTCGTCAATCTCGTAATCGGCATAGGCCACGGAGTAGGCGTGGGTTTCCTTGCCGAACCGCTCGTGCCCCAGACGCACTTCATTCAGCGACGAGGAGGTCGTGCCGTCCATGTAGTCGCACATGAAATCGAAGACCGACCAGGTGGCGAAGCACTTCAGCGCCAGCAGCGCCTTCGCGCCGGACAGTTCGCGCACCCGCGCGATCTTTTCCATGTTGGCGAGAAGCTTCGACTTGTCGATCAGATAATACGGCGTTGTAAGGGACATGCGGGACCTGTCTTGTGCGGTGGATGGCCGCCGGCTGAGACCGGCAACGCGACGAAAACGCGAAGAGGGAGGCGCAAACCGTCCGCTTCGTGTGGCTCAGGAAAGGGAAAAGCCGCTGTTACGGTATCGTCGTGCGGACACGGCGATGTGACAGCGCCTTGGCGCTGTTGCCCCGGTCGCGATACCTGGCGAGAAAGAGATTGGGCAGGCGTGACGTCTTCACCGGGCGCAACGATGCGGCCGGCGTAACGGCATAAAAGCCAGACCGTGCCCCATGGGCACTGATCGAAAAGCGTTCTTCCGTTCGGGGGGCATCCGAGCCCATCCCCGATTGGAAGAGGGCGTGCCAAGACATGGCGTCCTCCCCAACCAGCAGATGAAACCTGCAACAAGTGGCGCTCTCTAGCACAGGGCGGCCGGAAATATCAATGTGGCTTCGGTTGCGATTTTTTCGATTTCGCTCTTGCACCTCTAGTCGCTAGAGGTCGTAGACCATCCTCACGACAATGAAGAGGATTGTATGATGTCCGATATGAAAGAGACGCGGTTCCGGGTCGAAGGCATGGATTGCGCGTCCTGCGCCAGCAAGATCGATACGGCGGTGCGCCGCATGCCGGGCGTGTCCGACGTGTCGGTGTCCGTCACCGCAGGCACGATGCGGGTGCAGCACGATCCGTCGAGTGACCTCGACGCGATCCGCAGGAAGGTGTCGGGCCTTGGCTACGTCGTGACGCCCGGTGCCGCCCTGGCGGGGGACAAGCCCGCACCGGAACACGCACATGGGCCGAACTGCGATCATGCGCATGCGCACGAGCATGATCATGGACACAGCCATGACGTGAAGGCTGCCGCCATAGAAGGCCTGCACGGCCATGATCACGGCCCTTCGGAAGGTCCCTGGTGGAAGGGCAAGAAGGGTAGGCTGACCATTCTCGCCGGCGGCGCGCTTGTGGTCGCTTACGGCATCGGCCATCTCTTCCCCGCCATCGCATCCTACGCCTTTCTCATCGCCATGATCGTCGGCCTGGTGCCGATCGGGCGGCGCGCCATCATGGCGGCCCTTGCCGGCACGCCCTTCTCCATCGAAATGCTGATGACCATTGCCGCGATCGGTGCCGTTGCCATCAATGCGACGGAAGAGGCCGCGATGGTCGTCTTCCTCTTCCTCGTCGGGGAGCTTCTGGAAGGTGTGGCCGCCGGCAAGGCGCGTGACAGCATCCGTTCGCTTTCGACCCTCGTGCCGAAGACGGCGCTGCTGGAGGAGGACGGCCGCACCAAGGAAGTGCCGGCCGAGTCGCTTCCCGTCGGGGCGGTTATCCTCGTTCGCCCGGGCGACCGGATTTCTGCCGACGGCACGATCATCGAAGGCGAAAGCGCCATCGACGAGGCGCCGGTGACAGGCGAGAGCACGCCGGTCCGCAAGGAGGCCGGTGATGCGGTCTTCGCCGGCACGGTGAACGGCGATGCGGCATTGCGCATCCGTGTGACGGCGGCAGCCGCCGACAACACGATTGCCCGCGTCATCAAGCTGGTCGAGGAAGCTCAGGAATCCAAGGCGCCGACCGAGCGCTTCATCGATCGCTTCTCGAAATATTACACGCCCGGCGTCGTCGTGGTCGCCGCGCTCGTCGCGATCATCCCGCCGCTCGCCTTCGGCGGCATCTGGAGCGAGTGGGTCTACAAGGGGCTCGCCGTGCTGCTGATCGGTTGCCCCTGCGCGCTCGTCATCTCGACGCCGGCGGCTATCGCTGCGGCCCTGTCCGCCGGTGCCCGCCGCGGCCTGCTCATGAAGGGTGGCGCCGTGCTGGAAGGGCTGGGAAAGCTGACCGCCATCGCCTTCGACAAGACCGGAACGCTGACCGAGGGAAAGCCCGTCGTCACCAATGTCGTTGCCTTCTCGTCGCCGGCCGAAGAGGTGCTGCGCCTCGCCGCAGCTCTGGAGGCAGGCTCCAGCCATCCGCTGGCGCTCGCCATCCTCGCGAAGGCCGCCGAGGACGGCATCGTGCTCCCGGTCGCCACGGGCTCGCATGCGCTGGGCGGCAAGGGCGTCGCCGCGACGGTCGAGGGCAGGGACGTCTTCCTCGGTTCGCCGAAGGCTGCTGCGGAGCGCGTCGCTTTGTCCGCAGAGGTACAGGCTGCGACCACGGCACTCAACGATGACGGCAAGACTGTCTCCATGCTGATCGTCGATGGTGTGCTGGCCGGTGCCATCGCCATGCGCGACGAGCCGCGCGCGGATGCCGCTGCCGGCCTGAAAGCCCTGAAGGACCTCGGCATCAAGACGATCATGCTGACGGGTGATAATGCCCGCACGGCCAGGGCCGTCGGCAGCCAGCTCGGCATCGAGGTGCGCGCCGAACTGATGCCGGAAGACAAGCAGCGCATCGTTGGCGAGCTTCAGCGCGAAGGCTTCGTCGTCGGCAAGATCGGTGACGGCATCAACGACGCGCCGGCGCTCGCCGCCGCCGATGTCGGCATCGCCATGGGCGGTGGAACGGACGTTGCATTGGAAACCGCCGATGCCGCCATCCTGCATGGCCGCGTCGGTGACGTCGCGCTGATGACGGACCTCTCGAAGCGCACCATGCGCAACATCGTCGAGAACATCGTGCTCTCGCTCGGCCTCAAGGGTGTCTTCCTCGTCACGACCATCGTCGGCATCACCGGCCTGTGGCCCGCAATCCTCGCCGATACCGGTGCAACCGTGTTGGTCACGCTTAATGCGCTGCGTCTCCTCAGGCCGATCAAGTGATGCGGCGCAGGAAAATCCTTGGCCTCTGCGTGCTGGCCGCGATCGTCGGTGCGACGGTCGCGGCGCAGATGCCGACCGCCGGTCCATCGAAAGAACGGACCTTCACATTGATAAACGTCGACGGAACGCCGTTCGGTTCCGCCGACCTTGCCGGCAAGCCCTATCTCGTCTTCTTCGGCTTCACCCATTGCCCGGATGTCTGCCCGACGGCGCTGTTCGAGCTCAGCGGTCTCCTGAAAGACATCGGCCCGGCGGCGGATCGCATCACGCCGCTCTTTGTGTCGATCGATCCCGAGCGCGATACGGCGGAACTCCTGAAGCTCTACATGACGTCCTTCGATCCCCGTATCGTCGCGTTGCGGGGCGATGCGGCTCAGACGAAGCAGGCGGCGGAAGCGTTTTCGGCCACATACAGGAAGGTGGAAACGGTGTCCGACAGCTACACGATGGATCACACCGCCGGGCTGTTCCTTGTCCGCGCGGACGGGCGTCTTCAGGGCATGCTCGACATGCACGAGCCGCGCGCGGTCCAGCTCCAGAAACTGAAGCTGCTGGCCGAGACCTAAAGCATGTCCAGCCAAAGCGGTATCGCTTCGGCTTCGGATAATGCGGCTAGTCGTGCTCGTCGTGGCAAAGCTCGTGGTTGGCCAGCGCGCGGATGACGTAGCAGTCGCGCACCTGATCGGAATGGCAATGGCTTGTGATGCGCACCAACTCGGCTTCCAGCTTCTGGAGCCGTGCGATCTTGCGGCGCACGGCGGAAAGCTGTTCGGCGGCGATGCGGTCGGCATCGTGGCAGGGGCGCTCGGGATGCTGGCTGAGATCGATCAGCTCACGGATGGCGTCGAGGGTGAGGCCGAGGTCGCGCGCATGGCGGATGAAGGCGAGCCGGTCGCGTTCGTCGTTGGAGTAACGCCGCTGGTTGCCTTCGGAACGTTCGGCAGGCGCGATCAGGCCCATCTGCTCATAGTAGCGGATCGTCGGAACTTTGACGCCCGTTGCCCTGGAAAGATCGCCGATGGTCAGCATCGTTTCGCCTCGTCGCGTGCATTTGCTCACAGATGGACGCGAAGGGCGCGAAAATCAAGTTTTCCGGCTTTCCGTGCCATGCGGACAGCGCGCGGCAAGGTTCTGACGTTTTTTTGTACGTGCCGTGATCGTTGGACGAAAGAATGCCGCAAATCTGGGGTTGAAGCTCTGATGGCGAGAGGGTTTAAGCTCCTGCCAAACAAGGCCGGCCCTCAGCGTCGACCGCGGCATGAGGCCGCAAAAGCAACAAGATTAACGAAGTTCTAAGCAATCGCTTGGACTCTAGACGAAACCGGCGCCGCGCGATTGCGGCGCGTCGAACTTCCAACAACCGAAACAGACCCATGTTTGTGCTTCGCCCACGCTCCGATACCAAATCCGCCCGTCCGCGCCTTTCGCTGCTCGCGCGTCTCGCCGCCGCAACGGTTGCCGGTGGCCTGCTTGCCGGCTGCATGGCCATGGACGTCGCCTCGCTCGCGGAAGCGCCCAAGCTTTCCAACAAGGTGAAGGCGGAAATGTCGAAGAAGAAGATGCGGCCGGAAAGCCCCGTGCTCGTGCGCATCTTCAAACAGGAAAGCGAGCTGGAGGTCTGGAAGGTCGACGCCAGCGGCAAATACGCGCTGTTCAAGACCTACCCGATGTGCCGCTGGTCCGGCAAGCTCGGCCCCAAGATGAAGAGCGGCGACCGCCAAGCGCCCGAGGGTTTCTACCATGTCTCGGCCGGCATGCTGAATCCGAACTCGCAATATTACGTATCGTTCAATCTCGGCTATCCGAACCGCCTGGAATCGGCGCTCGGCTATACCGGCGAGGCGCTGATGGTGCATGGCGCCTGCTCGTCGTCAGGCTGCTACGCCATGACGGACCAGGGTGTCGGCGAGATCTACGCCATCGTGCAGAAAGCGCTGGAAGGCGGTCAGCAGCGTTTCCAGGTGCAGGCCTTCCCCTTCCGCATGACGACGGAGAATATGGCTAAGCATCGCGGCGACCCGAACATGCCCTTCTGGCGCACACTGAAGGAAGGCTACGACGCCTTTGCTTTCACGCGCCAGCAGCCGAAGGTTTCCGTCTGCAGCGGACGCTATGTCTTCAACCGCGAATTCGTGAATGGCGAGCCGAGCGATCCGCTCGCCCAATGCCCGGCCACCACCGATGGCGTACAAAATGACGTGATCGCGAAAATCGGTGCGGAACAAAAGAAGCTGGATGCGGCTTTCGCCGCTGCCACACCGGTTTCGAGCTTCGCCTATGTGGACGGCGGCATGCATCCCAGCTTCCGCTCGCTTCTGAAGCAGCAGGGCGCGAAGGGCATGGCATCACGCATCTCTCGCACCAAGTATCCGGTGAGCCGGCCCGATGCCGCGCTTGCCGATCCCTATGACAAGTAAGGTGTGAGGGCGTCTGTTGACATTTGAAAGCGTAACCCGCCGGTCTTTCCTCCTGGGCAGTGCCGGACTGGCGACGACGGTGCTGGCCGGCTGCACCACGGCGCGCGAAAGGGTCGAGGTCAGGCCTGAGCCCGTCGTCGATAACAGCATCTATGCGGCCATGTACGGGCCGAAGGATGACGAGCAGTTCCCGTTGCCCGCCATTCCCTACCAGAAGATCGATCCGCGCTTCTATCGCCAGATGGTGCCCAACCCGACCGGCGAGCGTCCCGGCGTGATCGTCGTCGATACGGCGAACCACTTCCTCTACCTGACCTATGAGAACGGACAGGCCATGCGCTATGGGGTGGGTCTTGGCCGCGCCGGTTTCGAATGGGCAGGCCGCGGCGTCATCCAGTACAAGCGCGAGTGGCCGCGCTGGACACCCCCGGACGAGATGATCGCGCGCCAGCCGGAATTGGAGCCCTACAGCGCCCGCAACGGCGGCATGGAGCCGGGCCTCAAGAACCCGCTCGGCGCCCGTGCGCTCTACATCTTCCGCGACAAGCAGGACACGCTTTACCGCATCCACGGCTCGCCGGAGTGGTGGACGATCGGCAAGTCCGTCTCCTCAGGCTGTGTGCGCATGATCAACCAGGATGTGGTCGATCTTTTCAATCGCGTGCAGAGCGGCACGCCGATCGTCGTGTTGGGTGCCGCCGCGCCCGCCATGGCGGCGGTCGATCAGCCGATGCCTGTCTATGATGAGGCCACGCCGGTTTACTGAAATTCGCCTGGCGCAATAAAAAAGGGCGTGCCCGCAACTGCAGGCACGCCCTTTTGCTTTTCCGCGAAGCCGCTTAGGTGCGGGGCTTCAGGTTTTCGGGGTCATAGAGCGGCTTGTAGCCGATGCTGACCACCTCGACCGGGTAGGTCTCGTCGAAATACGAGATGTTGAGCTTGCGGCCTTCCTGGCAATAAGCATGCGGCAGGTAGGCCAGCGCGATGTTCTTGCCGATGGTCGGGCCGAAGGCGATCGACGTCGTGTAGGAGCGGCGGCCGAGCTCGTCGATCAGCACTTCGCCGGTTTCCGGATCCATGACCGGCAGGTTGCCGAGCGGATAGCGCTTCACACCGTTTTTGTCCGTATTCTCGGTCATGACCAGCGTGCAGAGCATGGCGGGCTGATGGTCGCGCGCCTTGTACTCCAGATGCTTTGCCTTGCCGCGGAAATCCGCTTCCTTGACCTTCGGACGGGCCAGATCGGCCTCGATGAGGTTGTACTGGGTCAGGAGGTCGGCGTTCTGGAGACGCAGGCTCTTTTCCATACGGCGCGAGTTGGCGTAGGTCTCGACGCCGACGGCCATGGCGCCGGTGGAGCGCAGCGCATCCCATACGGCCAGACCGTCCTCGTACTTCATGTGCAGTTCCCAGCCCTGCTCGCCGACATAGGAGATGCGGAAGGCGGTGACATGCTTGCCGGCAATCTCGATCGGCTTGATGGCCGCGAACGGGAAGTTCTCGATATCAAGGCCGGCCGGATCCGCGACGACCTTCTTGAGGTTTTCGCGGGCATTCGGCCCCCAGATGCCGATGGTGATGTACTTTTCCGAGGTATCGGTGATGGTGACATCAAGGCCGCGATCTTCGGCAACGCGCTTCATATAGTGGAAGTCGCGCGGGCCGGCATCGGCGCCGTTCACGAGCCGGCAGCGGTCGGCCATGCGGAAGACCGTGAAGTCGGCGCGCACCATGCCCTCGTCGTCGAGGAAGTGGGTGTAGATGCCCTTGCCGATATTGCCGTCACCGCCAACCTTGGCGGCGCAGAGCCATTCGAGAAGCTCGACGTGATCGGGGCCCTCGATATCCACCATGTGGAAGTGCGAGAGATTGATGATGCCGCAATCCTCGCTCAGCGCGAGATGCTCGGCGTTGGAAACACGCCAGAAGTGGCGGCTGTCCCACTCGTTCTCACGCACCGGAACGCGGTCGCCATACTTTTCCAGCAGATGCTCGTTGGCCTTGTAGCCATGCGCACGCTCCCAGCCGCCGAGTTCCATGAAGTAGCCGCCAAGCTCCACTTCGCGCTCGTAGAAAGGCGAGCGCTTGACGCCGCGGCTGGAGGCGTAGGGCTCACGGTTGTGTACGGCAGGGAAATAAATCTTCTGCGCGGCCTCGAAGGTGCGGTTCTCGATAAACTTCTCTTCCAGCTGGTGCGGGTAGAAGCGCGAATAATCGATCGAGTTGTGGTCGATCTCCGTGCGTCCATCCGTCATCCAGTCGGCGATCAGCTTGCCGTAGCCGGGGCCGTCCTTGACCCAGATGGCGACGCAGTACCAGAGGCCGCGCACCTTCTGGCTTTCGCCGCAGGACGGGCCGCCGGCGGCCGAGACCTGGAGGAGGCCGTTGAAGGAATGGCTTTCATTGTAGCCGAGTTCGCCGAGGATCGGCGTCAGTTCCATTGCCTTTTCGAGCGGCTCGAGGATCTGCTCCATGTCGAGATCGCGCTGCGAGGGCGAAAGGCGGGCTTCGTTCTTCTCGAGAATGTCGCGCGGGTGGCAAAGCCGCGGATTGGTGGTTTCGTAGTAACCCCACTCGATCTGGCCGCCTTCCGTGGTCTTCGGGTCGCCGGTGTCGCGCATATAGGCCGAGTTGCCCTGGTCACGCAGCAGCGGGTAGCCGATTTCCTTGCCGGTGCCTTCGAATTCGTTGTACGGGCCGAAGAAGGTCAGCGGATGGTCGACCGGCATGACCGGAAGGTCCTCGCCGACCATTTCGGCGATCAGGCGGCCCCAGATACCGGCGCAGACGATGACATGGTCTGCCATGATGGTGCCACGATGGGTGACGACACCCTTGATGCGTCCGCCCTCGACGATCAGCGACTTTGCCGGCGTGTTCGCGAAGGCCTGCAGCTTGCCGGTCTTTTCGGCGGCATCGACCAGCTTGCCGGCAACGGTCTGCGAGCGCGGGATGACGAGGCCGGCATCCGGGTCGAACATGCCGCCCTGCACCTGGTCTTCCTCGATCAGCGGGAACTTTTCCTTGATCTCGGCGGGCGACACGTAGTGCGCTCGCGTGCCGAACGCCTTGGCGGAGGAAAGCTTACGCTTGATCTCTTCCATCCAGGCATCGTCGCCCGTTCGCGCGACTTCGAGACCGCCGATGCGGGCGTAGTGGCCCATCTTTTCGAAGAAGTCGATGGAATACTGTGTCGTCCAGACCGAGAGGTAGTCGTGGCTGGTCGTGTAGCAGAAGTCCGAGGCATGCGCCGTCGACCCGATGTCGGTCGGGATGCCCGACTTGTCGATACCCACGATATCGTCCCATCCGCGCTCGATGAGATGATGGGCGATGGACGCACCCACGATGCCACCCAAACCGATGATGACGACCTTCGCCTTTTGCGGAAATTCTGCCATTTGCTGGACCCCGATGAGAAATTTGAGGCTGATTTTAGGGCCTCGTTCTGCGCCATTGCAGCCTGTCTGCGACGGCGCCGCGACCAGTTCCGACAGTCGCCGGAATGGCAGTACGACCCTAGCCGATCGTCCCGCCGACGCAACGCAATTCATGGTGTCAGGCGTTGGTCGAGTTTTGTTCGGGCGCGCTTTTCTTTGGAAAACCATGCCGGTGCCGGGCATGTCACATTTGCTATACATCGGCAGGCTAGAGCGCGGATGCGCATAGACGGGGAGGGGCAAAAATTTGGCAGGCGATACGGCGGCCCGGACGGGCGCTCCGTCCAGCGACCACACGCACGGTGTTCCCATCGGCGAGGCGATCAGGGTCTGGGCTCGGGTGGCTGCGCTCAGTTTCGGCGGCCCGGCCGGACAGATCGCCGTCATGCACCGCATCGTCGTGGAGGAGAAGCGCTGGATCGGCGAGAGCCGTTTTCTGCACGCGCTGAACTACTGCATGCTACTGCCGGGGCCAGAGGCGCAGCAGCTTGCCGTCTATATCGGCTGGCTGATGCACCGCACGCTGGGGGGCCTGATCGCCGGCCTGCTGTTCATCCTTCCCGGTTTCCTCTCCATTCTGGCGCTGAGCTATGTCTATGTCGTCTTTGGCGATGCGAGCGTGGTGGAGGGGCTGTTCTTCGGCCTCAAGGCGGCGGTACTCGCCATCGTCGTGCAGGCGGTTTTCCGCATCGGCAGCCGTGCCCTGGTCAAGCCGGCAATGATCGCGATTGCCGGCGCGGCCTTCATCGCCATCTTCGCCTTCAAGGTGCCGTTTCCGCTTATCGTCGCTGCCGCTGCCTTCATCGGTTATCTCGGCTCGAAGTCCGGGATGCGGCTTTTCCGCGTGACCGCCGGCCATGCTGCCACGCGCGGCGCGGTGCTGCAGGACCGTGATTCGCTGCTGGGCGAGGCGACGCCGGCCCATGCCCGGCCTGATCTCCGTTGGTCGCTGAAGATATCGGCCGTGATTCTCTGTCTGTGGCTCGGCCCCGTCGCGCTGATCTGGGTCGTTGCCGGTGGCGAGAATGTCTTCACGCATATCGGCGTCTTCTTCAGCAAGATGGCGGTCGTGACCTTCGGCGGCGCCTATGCCGCGCTGGCCTATGTCGCGCAGGAGGCCGTACAGCACTATGGCTGGCTGCAGCCCGGCGAAATGCTGGACGGGCTGGGCATGGCGGAAACGACGCCCGGGCCGCTCATCATGGTGCTGCAATTCGTCGGCTTCCTCGCCGCGTATCGCGATCCGGGTGGCCTGAGCCCGATGGTGGCGGCGACATTTGGCGCGATCCTCACCACCTGGGTCACCTTCGTGCCGTGTTTTCTCTGGATTTTCCTGGGCGCCCCGTTCATCGAGAAGCTGCGCGGCAATGCGGCGCTGTCCGGTGCCATGTCCGCCATTACGGCCGCAGTGGTCGGTGTCATCCTGAACCTGGCGGTCTGGCTTGCCGTGCACACCCTCTTTCGAGCCGTAACCGTGCTGTCGGCCGGGCCGTTGCATATCGAGGTGCCGGTGCCGTCAACGCTCATTCTGCCATCGGCCTTTCTTGCTGCTGCGGCAGCTTTCGCGCTCTTCAAGCTCAAACGCTCCGTGCCGATGACGCTTGGCCTGTCTGCCTTTGCCGGGATTGGCTGGATCCTGCTCGCTGGCGGCGGCTGACCTGGTTTAACCCATGCGCTGATTGCATGGGTGGCGTGCGGCCTTTGCGCTGTACCGCAGTGCAGCATTGCGGTAAAACATACCCATCGAAAGACGCGGCGCCACGGATCGGTGCCGAACAGAGAGCCTCACGAAAGGGGATCATCATGAACATGGCACGTTCCTTCAGCAATTGGCGCAAATATCGTCAGACCGTCACCGAACTCGGCCGCATGACCGAGCGGGAACTCAACGATCTCGGTATCGCACGCTCGGATATCAAGCAGGTCGCCCGCAGCGCTGTCGGCCTCTGATCGAGAGGCCGCACGACGGCAGGAATTTGGAAACGCCCGCTCTCGAGCGGGCGTTTTTGCGTTGCGAAGACCACAGGCAGAAACGGGTCTGCCAAGGCACCTTCAGTCATTCGATAAGCGCATAGCGCATGGCTGCTTTGCAAAACGATGCCTATGAAATCATCAGGAATCGGATATAGTCATACCTATCGAAGCAACGTACCTCCTCCCACGAAGCTTCGATGTTTGCAGAAGGCCTACTCCTCCTCCCAAGGCCGACTGCGGGAATGGCGACACTCCTCCTCCCAGTCGCCATTCGGTTCTATCGGAAAGCCTGCCGCACCTCCTCCCGCGGCAGGCTTTTCCATTTCTGGCCCCGGCAACGCCGCTCCCTTTCTTTTCCCCGGATTTTCCTACGCTTCCCTCTGCCGGCCTTCTGCCCGCGTCGGCACCATTGTGTTCTCGAAAATATAACGCTAGCAAAATTGCAGGCAGCGATATATTCACCGAGATATCACGCTGCCGGAAGGTGGAAATGGGAGAACAGGAATGAACCGTCGTCTGCTTTTGAAATTCGTCGTCGCTGCCTTTGCCGCGCTGCCGCTTGCCATGCCGGCCGCGGCCGCCGAAAAGGTCACGGTCTTTGCCGCCGCCAGCCTCAAGAACGCGCTGGATGCGGCGAACGCCGCCTGGCAGGCGGAAAGCGGCAATGAGACGGCCGTCTCCTATGCCGCAAGCTCGGCACTCGCCAAGCAGATCGAAGCGGCAGCTCCCGCCGATCTCTTCATCTCGGCCGATCTTGCCTGGATGGATTATGTGGCCGAGAAAAAACTCATCAAGGATGACACCCGCTCCAACCTGCTCGGCAACCGCATCGTGCTCGTGGTGCCGAAGGACAAGGCGGAAGCGGTCGATATCAAGGAAGGTTTCGACCTGGCCGGCCTCGTGGGCGACGGCAAGCTTGCCATGGGCGCGGTCGACAGTGTTCCGGCCGGTAAATACGGCAAGGCCGCGCTCGAAAAGCTCGGCGTCTGGTCGTCCGTCGAGGGCAAGGTCGCAGGAGCCGAAAGCGTGCGCGCCGCGCTTGCGCTCGTGTCACGCGGCGAGGCGCCCTACGGTATCGTCTACGAAACGGATGCCGCCGCCGATCCGGGCGTTGCCGTCGTCGGAACCTTCCCGGAAGAAAGCCACCCGCCGATCATCTACCCCGTCGCCATCCTCTCGGAATCCCGGAGCCCGGCGGCGGCCGCCTATCTCGACTTCCTGAAGTCCGAAAAGGCCGCGCCGTTCTTTACCCAGCAGGGTTTTACCATCCTGAAGTAGGGTGAGCCCATTCCGTAGGCCAAGGCACGTGTTCCCGGTTGTCTAGTGGAGGTTTGCTCACCGCTTCGGGCTGCCCCTCATCCCGCTGCCGCGACCTTCTCCATGTAAGCGGGGAGAAGGTGCCGGCACGCGGATGATGGGCTTTCGCAACGCCGGGCTGGAAACTAGGGTCTCGGTCATCGAATTTTGCAAAGGAAAATGCCGTGGACTGGCTAGCGCTCAGCGCCGAGGAATGGACCGCCATCCGGCTGAGCCTTCGGGTTTCGTCGGTGGCGGTGCTCGTGAGCCTGCCGCTCGGCATTCTGGTGGCGCTGGCGCTGGCGCGCGGCCGCTTCTGGGGCAAATCGCTGCTGAACGGCGTCGTGCACCTGCCGCTCATCCTGCCGCCGGTCGTGACCGGCTTCATCCTGCTCATCCTGTTCGGCCGGCGCGGCCCGGTCGGATCCTTCCTCGATGACTGGTTCGGCATTGTCCTGTCCTTCCGCTGGACGGGTGCGGCGCTCGCCTGCGGCGTCATGGGCTTTCCGCTGATGGTGCGCTCCATCCGGCTCTCCATCGAGGCGGTCGACCGCAAGCTGGAGGAGGCGGCCGGAACGCTGGGGGCAAGTCCGCTCTGGGTTTTTCTGACGGTTACGTTGCCGCTCATCCTGCCCGGTGTGCTGGCCGGCATGATCCTCGCCTTCGCCAAGGCGATGGGCGAGTTTGGCGCCACCATCACCTTCGTTTCCAATATTCCCGGTGAAACGCAGACCCTGTCGGCTGCCATCTATACCTTCACGCAGGTGCCGGGCGGCGATCAGGGCGCGATGCGTCTTACGCTCGTTGCCATCGCCATTTCCATGGTGGCGCTGCTGGCGTCGGAAGTCCTCGCCCAGCGCATCGGCCGCAAGGTGCACCTCGAATGAGCCTCGTCGTCGATATCCGCCACCGTCTCGGCGAATTTTCGCTCGAGGCCGCCTTCTCCTCCGATGGCGGCGTGACGGCACTGTTCGGGCGTTCCGGCTCGGGCAAGACCTCGCTTATCCGCATCATCGCCGGGCTGGCGCGCCCTGCGGACGGCCGCGTCCAGCTCGATGACGACGTGCTGGTCGATACTGCCGGCCGCCGCTTCGTGCCGCCCCATCGCCGCCGTTTCGGTTATGTCTTTCAGGAAGCGCGCCTGTTCCCGCATCTGACGGTGCGCCGGAACCTCGATTACGGCCGCTGGTTCGCGCCGAAGGGCGCACGAACGGAACACCCGGATCGCATCATCGATCTGCTCGGCATCGCAAACCTGCTCGACCGTCAACCTTCCAATCTCTCGGGCGGCGAAAAACAGCGTGTCGCCATCGGCCGTGCGCTTCTGTCTTCTCCGCGACTTCTGCTGATGGATGAGCCGCTCGCGGCCCTCGACGAGGAGCGCAAGGCGGAAATCCTGCCCTATCTCGAGCGCCTGCGCGACGAGGTCGGCATTCCCATCGTCTATGTCAGCCACTCCGTCGCCGAGGTCGCCCGTCTTGCCGACAAGGTGGTGCTGATGGCCGCAGGACGCATCGAGGCCATTGGCCCCGCGTCGGACGTGCTGGGCGGCCCGCGCCTTGCCTCAACCATGGAGCGCCGCGAAGCCGGCAGCGTGCTGACAGGTCGTGTCGAGGCGCAGGACGCGGCCCACGGCCTCGCCACCATCCGCCTCGAAGGCGGCGCGGCACTGCTGGTGCCCGGCGCAAAGGTCTTGCCCGGCGAGGCGGTGCGCCTGCGCATTCCCGCGCGCGATGTCATGGTGGCGACGGTGCGCCCTGAAGGACTGAGCGCGTTGAACATCCTTGAAGGCACCGTGGAAGCGATCGAGCCGGACGGGGAGGGCATGGCCAGCCTGCGCATCGCCTGCGGCGGCGATCATGTCCGCGCTCGCATCACCGCGCTTTCGGTCGAACGCCTTGGCCTCACCCCCGGCCTGCCGGTTCATGCGGTCATCAAGACGGTGGCGTTGGAGTAGCCGTCACTCCGCCAGGTTGCCAATGATCCAGTCGATATCGTCGGAGAGGGCGGCCTGAGCCTTCTCTTCCATGGCGTGATAATGCGCGATCAGCGCCTCGCCGAACGGTGTCACCACCGCGCCGCCGCCCTGCTTGCCGCCGCGCTGTGATTCGACCACGGGTTCGCGAAACAGCCGGTTCATCTCGTCCACCAGAAGCCACGCGCGCCGATAGGACATGTCCATCGCCCGGCCCCCGGCGGAAATCGAGCCGGTTTCCCTGATATGCGTGAGAAGCGCAATCTTGCCACGCCCGATGCGACCCTCCGGCTCGAACTGGAGGCGGAAGATGAGTTTCGGTTCGCGCTTGCCGGCTGCTGACATGAAAAGGGCCCGTGCTGATGACGGGCCCAGATATAACAGCGTTTCTCGCGCTGGAAAGTTTATGCTGCGCGGTTCAACGCCTCGCCGAGGATCGAGACGATATCCTCGAAATGCTTCTTTTCGGCAATCAGCGGCGGCGAGAAGGCGATGATGTCGCCGGTCACGCGGATCAGCAGGCCCTTTTCGAAGCAATCGACGAAGACATCATAGGCGCGTGCGCCCGGTGCGCCGTCGCGCGAAGCAAGCTCGATGCCGGCGATGAGGCCGATCGTGCGAATGTCGATGATATGCGGCAGGCCCTTCAGCGAATGCATCGCCGCGTGCCAGTCGTCCTGAAGCTCCGCACCGCGAGTGAACAGGTCCTCGTCACGGTAGATGTCGAGCGTGGCGATACCGGCGGCGCAAGCGGCCGGGTGGCCGGAATAGGTGTAGCCATGGAAAAGTTCGATGGCATTTTCCGGGCCGTGCATCAGCGCATCGTGCACCTTGCGGCTCGAGAACACCGCACCCATCGGGATCGCGCCGTTGGTAAGGCCCTTGGCCGTGGTCACGAGGTCGGGCGTCACGCCGAAATAGTCAGTAGCGAAGGCCGCGCCCAGACGGCCGAAGCCGGTGATGACCTCGTCGAAGATCAGCAGGATACCGTGCTTGTCGCAGATCGCCCGCAGCTTTTCGAGATAGCCCTTCGGCGGGATCAGCACGCCGGTCGAGCCGGCGACCGGCTCGACGATGCAGGCGGCGATGGTTTCCGCGCCATGCAGTGCGACGAGGCGCTCGAGGTCCTCTGCAAGCTCCGCGCCGTGCTCCGGCTGGCCCTTCACATAGGCGTTCCTGGAGAGATCATGTGTGTGGCGCAGATGATCGGCGCCGGCAAGCTGCGGAAAGACGCGGCGGTTGTTGACGATGCCGCCCACCGAAATGCCACCGAAGCCGACGCCGTGATAGCCGCGCTCGCGGCCGATCAGGCGCGTGCGCGTGCCCTGGCCGATGGCGCGCTGGTAGGCAATGGCGATCTTGAGCGCCGTATCGACCGATTCCGAGCCCGAGCCGGTATAGAACACGCGGTCGAGCTTGGCGCCTTGCGGGCCGGGCGCGATTTCCGCGAGGCGCTCGGCAAAATCGAACGCAATCGGATGGCCCATCTGGAAGGAGGGTGCGAAATCCATCTGCATCAACTGGCGCTCGACGGCTGAGGCGATCTGCCGGCGGCCATGCCCGGCGTTGACGCACCACAGGCCCGCGGTGCCGTCCAGAACCTGCCTGCCGTCGCTACTGGTGTAATACATTCCTTCGGCAGCGGCGAGCAGGCGCGGGGCGGCCTTGAACTGCCGGTTGGCGGTAAACGGCATCCAGTAGCTGTCCAGCACCGGCGCATTGGGTTTGTTGTGCACGTTCATGGCGAAGTCCTCCAGGGCGGTTCCGGCAAGGAGCGTGGCGGTTCGTGGCCGGAACTGCGTGAAACGAAAGGGTAGAACTTTCCGCAACGCGAAAAGCGGAAATGCTCTGGCTGGAGGATTGTCGTCATGATTTGCAAGGCCGAACAAGTCCTTTTCTTGTTGACGCCAAGCGATTGAAAAGAAAGGATACGGAGAAGGAAAGTTTCGCTATTTCGAACATCTAGAACAGGCAGATGCCATGTCGGTCGATATCGGGGGCAGGCTGCGCTATCTGCGCATCGCTCACAACCTCTCCCAGCGCGAACTCGCCAAGCGCGCCGGCGTCACCAATTCCACCATCTCGTTGATCGAATCGAACGCCTCCAACCCGTCCGTCGGCGCCCTGAAACGCATTCTCGACGGCATCCCCATCGGCCTTGCCGAGTTCTTCGCCTTCGAACCGGACCGGCCGAAAAAGGCCTTCTACCGCGCGGACGAGCTGACGGAGATCGGTAAGGGTGGCATTTCCTACCGGCAGCTGGGCGACAACCTGTTCGGCCGCAGCCTGCAGATACTGAAGGAGTGTTATCAGCCCGGCGCCGATACGGGAAAGGTACCGCTAGTGCATGATGGCGAGGAGGGCGGCATCGTGCTGTCGGGCCGCCTCGAAGTGACCGTGGACGACGAGCGGCGCATCCTCGGGCCGGGCGATGCCTATTACTTCGAAAGCCGCCGCCCGCATCGCTTCCGCTGCGTCGGCCCGGTGCCTTGCGAGGTCATCAGCGCCTGCACGCCTCCGACCTTCTGAACAACAAAAAGCCCGCCGGTGGCAGGCTTTCTGAAGACGGCCGATCAGGCCTTGGGGGCGGTGTTGTCTTCCACCGGCGCGTCGGGGCCATTCTTCTTGATCGAATCGATGGCGTTCTGTGCGCTGGCCTTGCTGGAGTAGCCCTCCGTGGAGAACATCACTTCGCTGTTGTACTTGAAGCGAACACGAAACTCGCCGGCCTTGTCCTTGTAGATCTCAAACTTGTGCGCCATGGGCTTCCCTCTACGCAGTTGTGAATCAAGCAACCACAACGTGCCAGCCGCCGCCTGCGCTGACAAGAGGCCCATCCGTGCCGGTCCACCTGTTTATTAGAGATAAAGCAAGAAGAACGCCTCGTCTCGGCAGCGTTAAGGCCGAATGCTGGGAAGATCGGCGATTATCGAGGCGGGGTCGCAGGAGAGGCGGGTGACTTCATTGCCCTTCACGTCATTCGTGAAGGCATCCGTCGAATTGTAGACGCGGATTTGCGCGTCGCGGATGCGGTCGTCGAGGCGCTTATCCTGCGTCACGACGAAGGCATAGACGTAGTCGCCGCGCGCATAGCCCAGTGCCATGGTGAGATCCGTGGGGTGATCGACGTCGGTGTCCTTGGTCGAAAACCAGGTCGAATCGGTTTCGAAATACAGCTCCGCGGGCTGTGTTCCCACCACATAGGTATAATAGGCTTCCTTCTTGCCTGGATGCTGCGCGGGCTCGGCGATGCGGCAGAATTCCGCTCGGGCATCGCGTTCCGGGATGGCGCAGGCGAACTGCGTCTGCCAGGGCGGAACGCAGTTCGCCAGCGCGGGCGATGCCAGCAGCAAGGTTGCGGCCACAACCCAGGCGCGCCGCATCACGCGGCCTTTTTCTTTCGCAGCGAGAAAAAGGTGAGCGCAGCGGCACCCAGCCCGTAAAGGGCCCATTCGACAGGCAGAAGGTCCGCCGTTTCGCTGCGGATCGGCAGGTAGGCGACGGTGCCGGGCCGTGTCTCGAGGCCCGCCTTGCCCTCTGCCTTGGCCTGAGCGATCTCCTGGGGAGAAACTTCCCATTCCGCGCCGCTCCACTTGTCATACGCCATCTTTCCGGCCCCGACGACAACACCCACGACGGCGGCAATGACAAGGTTCTTGACTGTCGACATGCTTGATTTCCCTCATGATTCCGCAGGGAAAATAGCCACGACCCGCCGCGCCGGCAAGGCCAATATGACGTGGCCTGCCACTCCATAGAAGGAACGGCACAAGAAGGTCGCCATGACCGTTATGCCCAATACGGGCGTTTCCCGACCGGCTGGACGAAGTTTTTGGATGTGTGGTTTTCGGAAGAAAAATTGGCTGGGGAACCTGGATTCGAACCAAGATTAACGGAGTCAGAGTCCGTCGTTCTACCGTTGAACTATTCCCCAGCGTGGCTGTTCCCGGCTTGGCCGGCGCCTGTGAGGCGGGCTTATAAACAAAAGATGGCGAGATGCAAATGGTTTTTTCGGGAAAATCGCGTTCGCGCTGTCGGGGCATGGACGATGGGCGCGCGCCGTCGCGCGCATGATCTGCCGGACTGTCGTCGTGGCGTCACAAAAAGAATTTGGCGAACGGGGCGGGCGCTGGTAATGTCGACCCAACGAAGATCGAGAGAGCGCCTGCTTGCAGCTTCAAGGCTTTGCGCGGCGCCATAGGCAGTAACGTGAACGACCCCGACAGCGGCGAAAAGCCGTCCGTTTCCGGGGCGCGAGTTGCGGGAGAAGCGGGGCGACCGAAGCGGTCGCGCCGTCGAAAGGGAAAGCAGAAGGGCGCGACAGCTCCCTCTGTCGCTTCCCTGTCCGCAGGCCAGGTGGACGGTTCGACCGGATCCGCTGAGCGCCCCCAGTCCGCCCCCAATGGCAGCAGCAATGCGCGCCGCAACAAGCGCCGCAGGCACGGTAAGGTCGCCGGCGGCGCAAATGTGCGCCCGCTTGTCCCGGTAGGACAGAGCGAATCGCCGGATCCCGACCAGCGCCATGCCGAGGGCCGGCGAAACCGTCGCAAGAACCGTGGAAAGAAGGCGTCTGCGCGCGTCTCTCAGCCCGTTTCCGATAGCGCCGTCGCGCAGCCGGCCGCGCAAGCCTTCATCGAGCAACGCCCTGCCACCACGCACGAGCCGCGGCGCGATACGGCTTTTGCAACCCGTGGCGGCGAGCGTGACGGCTTCGAGATGCCGCTTTATGCGGCCCTCGACCTCGGCACCAACAATTGCCGGCTTCTCATTGCCCAGCCCACGCGGCCCGGGCAGTTCCGCGTCGTCGATGCCTTCTCGCGCATCGTGCGGCTCGGGGAGGGGCTCGGAGCGAGCGGCCGGCTTTCCGAAGAGGCGATGGATCGCTCCGTCGAGGCGCTCAAGGTCTGCGCCGCCAAGCTGAAGAGCCGCAACATCCGCCGCGCGCGCCTCATCGCCACCGAAGCATGCCGTTCGGCCGAAAACGGCGAGGCCTTCCTCGTCCGGGTGAAGGAAGAAACCGGCCTCGATCTTGAAATCATCAACCGCGAGACCGAAGCGCGGCTTGCGGTGTCGGGCTGCTCGTCGCTCGTCGGGCGTGAGGCGAAGTCCGTCGTGCTCTTCGATATCGGCGGCGGTTCGTCGGAAATCGCCGTCATCCGCATCGGCGACAACCGGTCGAGCCGGCTTGCCAACCACATCACCCACTGGACCTCGCTGCCCGTCGGTGTCGTCACGCTCTCCGAGCGTCATGGCGGGCGGGACGTGACGCCGGAAAGCTTCCAGGGCATGGTCTCGGAGGTCGAGGGCATGCTGGCGAATTTCGATTGCCCCGGCGATATCGTGCATGCGCCGGAGGATTTCCATCTCATCGGCACCTCGGGCACCGTAACGACGCTGGCCGGCGTGCATCTCGACCTGCCGCGTTACGATCGCCGCCGTGTGGATGGCGTTTGGCTCTCGGACGACGAGGTCTCTGCCATGCAGGCGCGGCTGCTGTCCTGGGATTTCAACGCGCGCGCCGCCAATCCCTGCATCGGGCCCGACAGGGCCGATCTCGTTCTCGCGGGCTGCGCGATCCTTGAGGCGATCCGCAAGCGTTGGCCGTCGCGGCGCATGCGCGTGGCCGACCGCGGCTTGCGGGAAGGCCTGCTCACCGACATGATGGCCGACGACGGCGTGTGGCGCCGCGGCCGCCACCGCCGCAATCACCGCGCCGGCCCGCGCAATCCGGCAAAGCCCGAAGGACAGGCATCATGACAAAGCCCCCTATCGGCCGAAAGATCGGCCAGAAGGTCAAGAAGGGCAAACTGAAAGCCTCTTCGCGGCGCTGGCTGGAGCGCCATATCAACGATCCCTATGTGCAGCGCGCCAAGCTGGAGGGTTATCGCGCCCGCGCGGCCTTCAAGCTGCTGGAGATCGACGAAAAGCACAACATTCTCGGTGGCGCCCGGCGCATCATCGACCTTGGCGCTGCGCCTGGCAGCTGGTCGCAGATCGCCGCCAAGGTGACGAATTCCACCGATGCCGATCCGCGCGTCGCCGCCATCGACTTCCTGGAGATGGACCCGCTGCCGGGCGTGCGCATCCTGCAAATGGACTTTCTCGATCCCGATGCCCCGCGGCAGCTTATCGAGGCGGTCGGCGGCACGCCGAACCTCGTCATATCGGACATGGCGGCCCCGACAACCGGCCACCGCCAGACGGACCATCTGCGCACCATGCATCTTTGCGAAGTCGCCGCCTATTTCGCCGTTGAGGTGCTGGCAGAGGGCGGTCACTTCCTCGCCAAGACGTTCCAGGGTGGCACGGAGCGCGACCTGCTCAACATGCTCAAGCAGAATTTCCGGCAGGTTATCCATGTAAAGCCTGGGGCTTCCCGCGCCGAATCGGTGGAGATGTTCCTGCTCGCCAAGGGCTTCAAGGGCCGCAAGGCGTCCGAAACAACCGATGCGGCCGAAGCGGACGCCTGATGCTGCTCTACACCACCGTCGGCACGAACGATCTTGAGCGGGCCGGCCGCTTCTACGATGCCATCCTGCCGCTCATCGGCTATGGCAGGCAGAAGCAGGCACCGGGCGAGATCGGCTATGCGGCTGATGGCGATGTGCGCTGCCGCTTCTGGGTGGTGGAGCCGTTCAACCGTGAACCGGCAACCTATGGCAACGGCGCCACAATCGCATTCGAGGCGCCGGACCGGGCCTCGGTGGATGCCTTCCATGCGGCGGCGCTTGCTCAGGGCGGCGTGGACGAGGGCGCACCGGGCCTTCGGCCGTTCCATGCCAGCTTCTATGCGGCCTTCGTGCGCGATCCTGACGGCAACAAGCTCGTTGCCGTCTGCGAAAAGCCTGTCTGAGCGGCCTACTTCACGCCAACCGTTTCCTCTTCCGCCGCCTTCAGCTTGTGGCCTGAAACCGATTCGCCGGCATTCTTCGCCATGGAGATAAAGGGCAGGACCGCCAGCAGCGTCAGCCCGGCAATGATCATGAAGGCAATCTGGAAGTCGCCAAGTTCGAGCGGCGAGCCGGTGAGTGTCGTCTCTATTTCCAGAATGGCGCCGGCTACCGCCACGCCCATGGCGAGGCTGATCTGCTGGATGACCGCGCTCATCGACGTGGCCTTGCTCGCGTCCGCATCGGCGATGTCGGCGAAGGAGAGCGCATTGACGCTGGTGAAGAACAGCGAGCGCGCGAGGCCCGCCACCAGCAGCACACCCGCCATGAACCAGAACGGGGTGGCCGGTGTGAACAGGCCGTTGGCGAAGGTCAGCGCCGCGCCGCAGATGCTGGCGACGATGAGCGTGGTGCGGAAGCCGGCATAGGTCAGTACGCGCTTTGCCATGAACTTCGTTGTGATCGCGCCGATCGCGCCGGTGAAGGTGACGAGGCCGGATTCGAAGGGCGTGAGCCCGAAACCCACCTGCAGCATCAGCGGCATGAGGAAGGGCACGGCACCGACGGAGATGCGAAACAGCGTACCCCCAATGGCGGCGGCGCGAAACGCGCTATCGCGGAAGAGCCTGAGGTCGAGCAACGGCGCGGGATGATGGCGCGCATGGCGCACATAGAGCACGCCGCAGACGATGCCGGCGATGGTGGCGGCGATGCCGATGACGGGCGGCAGGGCGGGCAGGCTGACCACGGAAAGGCCGAAGATCGTGCCGGATGCCGCGACGGCGCTGAGCAGGAAGCCGATCCAGTCGAGCGGCGGCGGCGGTGTCGCCTCGGTCTCCGGCAGATAGATGCCCGAAAGCACATAGCCGACGATGCCGACCGGCAGGTTGATCAGGAAGATCCAGTGCCAGGTGAAATAGGTGGTGATGAAGCCGCCGAGCGGCGGGCCGGCAAGCGGCCCCACCAGCGCGGGGATGGTGAGCAGCGCCATAGCCGACACCAGTTCGGAGCGCGATGTGCTGCGCACCAGAACGAGGCGCGCCACCGGCGTCATCATCGCCCCGCCCATGCCCTGAAGGAAGCGCGCGACCACGAAGGACAGCAGGCTGCCGGACATCGCGCAGAAGATGGAGCCTGCAACGAACACCAGGATCGCCAGACGGAAGACTCGCTTGGCCCCGAACCGGTCCGCCATCCACCCGCTCAGGGGAATGAAGGTCGCAAGCGACACCATATAGGCGGTGAGCGCGAGCTTGAGCGTGATCGGCCCCACGCCGAGATCGGCGGCGATGGCCGGCAGCGAGGTGGAGATGACGGTGGAATCCATCTGCTCCATGAAAAGCGCGACGGCAAGGATAAGCGGAACGATACGGTTCATCGGCATGTCGCGTGCGAGGTCCCGGGCGGACCCGGAGGGCAGGGCTGCGGCTTGGCATATGCAGCTGCAAGCCGAAACATTCGGCAATATCTGCGCCTCGTACTGCGTTCTGTCAAACTGTGAGCTGCGGCGTTTGGGCATCACAAGCGCGTGATAGGACGGGACCGCAATGTGTGAGCGCCCTAGTTTACGCCATGGCATTCTTGCCCAGCCCCTTCATGCATGAAAGAGGAACAACCATGGGAAATCCTTCGACCATCTCGCGCCGGACGCTTTTCCTGGCCGCAGGTGTGGGTACGCTTGCCGCGCCCGTACTGCTCGGCCGGGCAGCTGCAATCGCGCAGACCCAGACCGCAGAAGAGGCGACCGACATGCGTGTGAGTCCGCTCCAGGCGCGCAGCCTCAAGCTCGGCAGCTTCCGTATCCTGACGGTGCGCGACGGGATACGTTCCTCGGGCGCACCCAATGAGACCTTCGGCACCGATCAGTCCGCCGACTCGGTCGGCAAGCTGCTCACCGAAAACTTCCTGCCCGCCGACAGCTTCGTCAACAGCTTCACCCCGGCGCTGGTGGATACCGGCTCCGAGGTGGTGCTCTTCGACACCGGCATGGGCGAGGGCGGGCGCGAGGCCGGCATGGGCCGCCTTATGGAGGGCCTGAAATATGCTGGCTACACGCCCGATCAGGTGTCGGTGGTCGTCATCACCCATATGCACGGCGACCATATCGGCGGGCTTCTGGAGGGCGGCAAGCCGGCATTCCCCAATGCGCGTTATGTCACGGGCCGCACCGAATACGATTTCTGGGTCAATCCGGAGCGGATGGGTACGCCGGCCGAACAGGGCCATCAGGGCGTGCTCGCGAAGGTGCAGCCTCTGGCCGAAAAGCTCACCTTCATCGAAAACGAGGGCGAGGTCGTGCCCGGGATCACCGGCCTCGATGCCTTCGGCCATTCGCCGGGCCACATGATCTTCCGCGTGGAATCGGAGGGCAAGGCGCTGATGCTCACCGCCGATACGGCCAATCATTATGTGCTTTCGTTGCAGCGGCCGACCTGGGAGGTCCGCTTCGACATGGACAAGGCGGCAGCGGCCGCGACCCGCAAGAAGGTCTTCGATATGATCGCGACCGACCGGCTTCCCTTCATCGGCTATCACATGCCGTTTCCGGCGGTTGGCTTCGTGGAGACTGCGGGCGAGGGCTATCGCTTCGTACCGGCGAGCTACCAGTTCGACATCTGAGCGACACCTTCGGGATGCGCGCAGTGCCCGGAAGCGATTCCGGGCATTTTGCTATTTGCAATCCGTCATGAACGTGTTACCAGCCCTCGCCAACTTCCAAGAATTTCTTGCAAGCGACCGAGGCGGACAACTCCCAATGTTCACCTTGGTGCGTAAGCTTTACCCTGAAGGAACTTGGCCCATGGCGCGCATCATTGAAACGGCAACCGGTCTCGAAGCCCTGACCTTCGACGACGTTCTCCTGCAACCCGGTCACTCCGAGGTCATGCCGGGTCAGACGAACATCGCCACCCGCATTGCCCACGATTTCGATCTCAACCTGCCCATCCTCTCCTCCGCGATGGATACCGTCACGGAAAGCCGTCTCGCAATTGCCATGGCGCAGGCCGGTGGCCTCGGTGTCATCCACCGCAACCTCACGCCTGCCGAGCAGGCCGAGGAAGTCCGCCAGGTCAAGAAGTTTGAAAGCGGAATGGTCGTCAATCCGGTCACGATCGGCCCAGATGCCACGCTGGCCGAGGCGCTTTCGCTGATGAAGACGCACGGCATTTCCGGCATCCCGGTCGTCGAGAACGGCGGCAACGGCAAGGCCGGACGCCTCGTCGGCATCCTGACGAACCGCGACGTGCGCTTCGCTTCCGATCCGGCACAGAAGATCTACGAGCTGATGACCCGTGAAAACCTCATCACGGTCAAGGAAACGGTCGACCAGCAGGAAGCCAAGCGCCTCCTGCACCGCCATCGCATCGAGAAGCTGCTTGTGATCGATGGCGATGGCCGCTGCGTCGGCCTCATCACCGTCAAGGACATGGAAAAGTCGCAGCTCAACCCGAATGCCTCGAAGGACTCGCAGGGCCGCCTGCGCGCCGCCGCCGCCATTTCCGTCGGCGATGATGGCTTCGAACGCGCCGAGCGGCTGATCGATGCCGGCATCGACCTCATCGTCGTCGATACCGCCCACGGCCACTCGCAGCGCGTTCTCGACGCCGTTGGCCGCGTCAAGAAGCTCTCCAATTCCGTACGCATCATGGCCGGCAATGTCGCGACCGCCGACGGTACCAAGGCGCTGATCGATGTCGGCGCGGATGCCGTCAAGGTCGGTATCGGCCCGGGCTCGATCTGCACCACGCGCATCGTCGCCGGCGTCGGCGTACCGCAGCTCGCGGCCATCATGTCCTCGGTCGAGGCCGCGCAGGCAGCCGGTATCCCGGTCATTGCCGATGGCGGCATCAAGTTCTCCGGCGACCTTGCCAAGGCTATCGCCGCCGGCGCCTCCGCCGTCATGGTCGGCTCGCTGCTGGCCGGCACGGATGAAAGCCCGGGCGAAGTGTTCCTTTACCAGGGCCGCTCCTTCAAGGCTTATCGCGGCATGGGCTCGGTCGGCGCCATGGCGCGCGGCTCGGCGGACCGCTACTTCCAGGCGGAAGTGCGCGATACGCTGAAGCTGGTGCCCGAGGGCATCGAAGGCCAGGTGCCCTACAAGGGCCCGGTCTCGGGCGTATTGCACCAGCTCGCCGGTGGCCTGAAGGCTTCCATGGGCTATGTCGGCGGCAAAGACCTGAAGGAATATCAGGAGCGCGCGACCTTCGTGCGCATCTCGGGTGCGGGCCTGCGCGAAAGCCACGCGCATGACGTGACGATCACCCGCGAAAGCCCGAACTACCCGGGCGCCGTCTGATCCCGCCCGCTCAGGTGACAGAATAAAATGCCCGGCTTTGCCGGGCATTTTCGTGTTTGGACGCCCGCTCTCCCATTTCGTTCCTGCGAGTATGTGCATAGAGTGAAATAGCGGCAATTTCGCCGTTATCCGGGGGACATCATGAAAACTATTCTGGCTGGCGTGCTTTTCGGGCTTGCGCTGGTTGCGCCCGTCCAAGCGCAGACCGTCAATGCCGGCACCTACAATGTCGAGGGCACGAACCTCGATGGTTCGGCTTATAATGGCACGGCAACGATCACGCTGACGAGCGAGACGACCTGCGCCATCGAATGGAACACCGGTGCCGTCACTTCGAACGGCATCTGTATGCTCTACGACAACGCATTTGCCGCCGCCTATGTGTTGGAAGACGCGGTCGGGCTCATCGTCTACCAGGTGAAGGCCGACGGTTCGCTCGAAGGCGCCTGGACGATCAGCGGCAAGGACGGGTCCGGTTCGGAAATCCTGACACCCCAGTAAGACGATGCCTTCGGCTTGTCGGATCGGCCGCTGCGGGTTGAGGCCTTGGCCATAACCGCCTATGAACGCGGGACGAAACGACAAGCCGAAGGATTTTCATGTCTCCCACGGAAGCCACGATCTGGCCGATGATCGCGCATGTCGCGCTCGTCTTCGCATTGTATTTCCTGCTTTCCGCGCGGCGCATACGGGCTGTCCGCAGCGGTACGGCCCGAGCAGAGCAGTTCCGCGAGAACCGGGAAGAGCCGGCCGAAAGCCTCACCGTCAGGAATGCCATCGCCAACCAGTTCGAGTTGCCTGTCCTCTTTTACGCGGTCAGCATTCTTCTCTACCTGGTCGATGCCGACAATCCGGTGACGGTTGCCGGCGGCTGGCTCTTCGTGGTCCTGCGCTATGCCCATGCCTGGGTGCATGTCACGAACAACCGCCTGCGCTATCGTCGGCCGCTGTTCATTGCCGGTTTTTTCGTGCTGATGGCTCTCTGGGCCTGGCTCGGAGTCTGGCTCGCCTTCACCTGACACAGGCGGCGCCGGTAACGGCGCCGCATTTTCAGGCGTTCACATCCAGCCGCATCGCGCATCGCGTGTCGCGCGAAAGCCCGTCGGCATCCTCGCGGTCCATGAGGTCAGTCAGGCGCGGGGAGAATTCGCCATCCTCCAGAATGCGGAAGCCGAGCCGCTCGTAGAACGGGCAGTTCCACGGAATGGTGCGAAAGGTCGTGAGCGTCACCGCCTCGAGGCCGCGCGCGGCGGCATTTTCGATAGCGTGTTCGATCAGCTTGCGGCCAAGGCCGAACCCCTGGTGGAGATGGCTCACCGATATCTCGCAGATATGAAGGTCCTCGTCGGCGACTTCTGCGCTCAGGAAGCCGAGCGGTCGGCCGCTGCCGTCCGCCGCCACCCAGTTGGTGCCGGCGGCGGTGAGCCTGCGATGCGTTTCAGCACTCTGCACATCGCCGACCGACAGCCATGAGAAAGCCTCGATCAGCCGGAAGGCCTGCGCGGCCGACCGTTCGATCTGGCAGAGCGTTTCCGCCTCGTCGTTGCGGGCCAGCCGGATTGTTACACCGGTCGGCCCGTTCTTGACGAGAGGGGCGCCGTCAAGCGGGAGCTGCGTTACCATCCGGGCAGGATCTGCCCCGGCCGATGCCGCGGAAGGCGCGGAAACACTTTGACTTCGGCATCCGTGAGGTCGTCGGCAGCCGCCAGCGGCGTGATGTTGTCGAGGCAGGCGGTAATATGGCTGGTAATGGCGTTGGAAAGAGACGGCGACAGGCCCGGCCGGCGCATGATGCCGATCTGGACCGGCGCCAGAGACGGAAAGCCGTCGGCCTGCGTCAGCACCTTCATGCCGGGTCGCAATGCCGATTCCGGCAGAACGGACACCGCCATGCCGGCCATGACGGCGGCGGCGACGACAGTCGAAGACCAGCTCGTGAACAGGACCTGATAATCACGCCCCACCGAATCCAGCGCCCCGCAGGCGATCTGCCGCCACTGGCAGTCGCGCCGGCCCACGGCTAGCGGCACTGGTGCGTTTTCCGGCAGCGGATGGTTCGCCGACATGACCCAGCAGAGCGGCTCTGTCCGCACGACATCGGAGTGGCGCTGGCGCGGGTTGTGGGTGACGAGCGCGATATCGAGTTCGCCCTTCGCCATCTTCTCGGCCAGATCCACCGAGGGCTCGCAGACGATGTAGAGCTCGACATTCGGATGCGTCTTGGCGAACCGCATGATGATCTCGGGCATGTAGCGGTCGGCATAGTCGTCCGGCGTGCCGATGCGCAGCATGCCTTCGAGCCGGTTGTCGTCGAAGGCGGCGATGGCCTCGTTGTTGAGGCGCAGCATGCGCCGGGCGTAGTTGAGCAGGCGCTCGCCCTCTGCCGTCAGCCGGTTGCCGCGGCCGTCCTTCATGAAGAGCTGCTTGCCGATGCGCTCCTCGAGGCGACGCATCTGCATGGAGACGGCCGACTGGGTCTTGAACACCCGCTCGGCGGCGCGTGTGAAGCTGCCGGTGTCTGCAATCGAGACGAAGGTCTGCAACTGGTCAATGTCGAGCGGAGCGGACATGGGTCTTACTCATCAGATTGTTTGATTGATACTATTAGAAACATTCGTTGGACTGATCAATGGGATTCTGCGAAAAAGCAATTGTTGAACGATTGCTCCGTCCGCCGGGCCTTCGTTCGGCAGGATATGCAGCTCGCTTCGACCTCCCGCGGGCGTTCCTGATGAGACCGAGACCCTGAACCGCCGTCCGATCCCTGCGGATGGCGAACGATCATTGGCGTCCTGCGAAACCCCATCGAAGACGATGGAACGCTGCGCCGGAAAGGAGAAGTGCCATGCGCATGATCGACCGTAATTTTGAAATAGAGACGAGAGCAGCACGCCGTCCGGCCTCGACCTTCGTGGCAAGTGTCCGTACCGTTGCATCCGGATTTTTCCGCGCCTGGCGCAATCGCCGCATGGTCAACCGGCTCAACGAACTCGAGGATCACCAGCTCCTGGATATGGGGCTGCGCCGCAGCGATGTGAGTGCGGTACGGGCCGCTTCGTTCTTCTCCGATGCCGGCCTTCATCTGACGCTTGCCTCGCGCGAACGCGCCCGCCGTCACCTGCGCGCCGGTCGATCGGACTGATTCTCCCGGGCACGCCCACTATCGCGAGGGCGCCGCCAGACTTCCCCGCAGGGTGAGAGCCAATAACCCTGCTGCTTGCCCGGCGTGCAACTCCCAAGGTTCGCGCCGGGCTTTTTTCATGCCGCCGGCCCGCAATTGGCTTTACCTGACGTAAACCACACTTGGGTAGCGTTTTCGCGGCAGTCGTGGAGCGCTCCACGGGCATGATGCCGCCTGCCTTCCGGATGAACCGGGTCACCGCCTCGTTTTCTATTGGACGGATCGTCATGCGGATTTCCCGGAAACTGCCCCTGGCCGCAGCCGTGCTCACGCTGCTTTCCATCGGCGCCGCAAGCGCGGTCTCGCTCATCGTCAGCGCCGAGACGGTGACGGACCAGGTCATGCAGAAGCTGGAGGCGACGGCGGACGGCCGGCGCAATGAAGCCCGCGCCTATCTTGAAGGCATGAAGCTCGATCTCATCAGCATGTCCAGCGCCATGCCGACCACGCAGGCCTTCTACGGGTTTGCCGGCGCGTGGAGCGCGCTTGGCACGGAGCCTTCGAAGGAACTGCACAAACGCTACATCACCGACAATCCGAACCCGCCTTCCCAGCGCTATCTTCTCGATACCGCCAAGAAGGATAATTTCGACCGCTCGCACAAGCAGTATCACGCGACTTTCCGCAAGCATCTCGAATCGCTCGGCTACGCGGATATCTACATGATCGACCCCAAGGGCAACGTGCTCTATTCTGTGGCCAAGGCCGAGGATTTCGGTACAAACCTCGTTGACGGTCCCTTCAAGAACAGCGGCCTCGCAAGAGCCTTCACGCAGGCCATGGCGCTGAAGGAGCCGGGGTCGGCCGTCTTTTCCGACTTCGCCGAATATGCGGCCCTCGGCGGCGCGCCGGCAGCGTTTCTGGCAGCGCCCATCACCATGAATGGCCGCACGCTCGGCATCATGGCGATCCGTGTGCCCAACGCCAAGCTCGACACGATCTTCGCCAACAGCAAGGGCCTCGGCGAAACAGGGGAAACGGTACTCGTTCGCGCTGACGGCACAGTGCTTACGGATGCCCCCCGCACGCCCGAATACGATGCACTGAAGGTGCGTCTCGACATGACGAACCTGCCCGTCGGCAGTGAAACCCATGGCACGATCACCGATGCGGCCGGCACCGAACTCTTTGCCGCTACCGCGCCGCTCTCCTTCGGCAGTGCCGAATGGTCCGTCGTGGCGAAGATCAGCCGGGCGGAAGCGACCGCCGGCCTCATGCGCGGCACGCTCATCGTGCTCGGCGTCACCGCCGCCATCATCGCGCTTGCCATCCTTGCGGCCACGATCTTCTCGCGCGCCCTGACGCGTCCCATCCACCAGCTCGTCAAGGCTATGACGGCGCTTGCCGCCGGCAACACCCAGATCAACCTGCCCAAGGAAGGCCGCGCCGACGAGATCGGCGACATGGTCCGCTCCGTCGCTGTCTTCCGCACGGCCGCGCTCGAAAAGGACGCACTCGAGCGGTCTACCGCCGAAGCGCGCGCCTCTTCCGCCCGCGAACAGGCGGCGCAGGAAGCGGCCAAGGCCGCACAGCAACGCGAGGTTCAGGAAGCGGTCGCGACGCTCGGGGCGGCGCTTGAGCGCCTGTCGGCCGGCGACCTCTCAACCGTCATCGACCGCGCGTTCGCGGACGGACTGGATGAGCTGCGCGCCGATTTCAACACGTCCGTCCGCCGCCTTGCGGAAACCATTGCCGCCGTCTCCTCCAGCGCCCGCTCGATCGACAGCAAGGTCGTGCATGTCGATGCCGCCGCCCGCGACATTGCGGAGCGCACCGAAAGCCAGGTGGCGGCGCTGGAGCGCACGTCCGGCGCCGTGGGCCAGATGATGGAGGCCATTCGCAATTCCACCGAGCGCGCCGACGAAGCTTCGCGCATGGCGACGGACGCCAAGCGCAGCACGAATCTTTCGAGCGGCGTCGTCACCGACGCGGTGGCCGCCATGGAGCGGATCGAGGGCGCATCGCGCGAAATCTCTTCCATCATCAACGTCATCGACGAAATCGCCTTCCAGACGAACCTGCTGGCGCTCAATGCCGGCGTGGAAGCAGCCCGCGCCGGCGAGGCCGGCAAGGGTTTCGCCGTCGTGGCGCAGGAGGTGCGTGAACTCGCCCAGCGCTCGGCCAATGCCGCGAAGGACATCAAGGCGCTTATCACCAAATCCGGTACCGAAGTCGCCAAGGGCGTGGATCTCGTGCAGCAGGCCGGGTCGGCCCTTTCGGGCATTGCCGAGCAGGTCACCCGTATCAGCGATCATATCCATTCGATCGCCGCTGCGGCCAACCAGCAGTCATCCAGCCTCGGCGATATCAGCCGCTCGATGAACGAGATGGAGCAGGTCACGGCACAGAACCGTCAGGCGGTTTCCGAGACGGCGGCCGGCATGTCCGGCCTGGCCGGCGACACGCGCGCTCTGGCCGCCATCGTCGAACGCTTCAACCTGCCCACAGATGCGGCCCGGACGCGGGCTGCGGCGTAGAGTTTACAGGCGATGCGTGAAAGTCGGTGAGGGGCGGCACCTGCCGTGCTCCATCTTCGCCAACTCTACGCTGTTCAGGCCTTGCTGCTCTCGCTGCCCATGCCGTTGCGCATCGTCTCGAAGATCGCCTCGACGTTGCGCTGGTAGTCCTTCTGCATTTCCAGCCCGGTATCGAACATCGTGCCGACGAGGGACTTGAGCGCATCGGCGGGGGCGGCCTCCGGTTCTTGCGGTTTTTCGCCTGCCGCGGATTGACCCGCCATGCCGGCCATCATGTCCTGGAAGGCCTTCGCGAAAGGATTGTCGGTGAAGGGATTGGCGGCCGCCGCCTCCTTCTTCGTGCCGAAGAACTCCTGCGCGGCCTGCGTGAAGGGATTGTCGAAGGGGTTGGCCGGCGCGGGCTTCTTCGCAAGGCCCGAGGCCTCTGCCCACTGCTGCATCATGTCGGCAAAGGGATTGGCGGATGGACCGCCGGTCTGCGCGCCGGGAAAAAACGGGGCGAAGGATTGCTTGAAGAGGCCGCCCATCAGCGTGCTGGCCATGACGGGCAGCATCTGCTTGTAGATTTCCTGGCCGATGCCGGTCATCTGCGCGGCCTGTGCGGCGATGGCGCGCGACACGTCCTTGTTGCCGAAGAGATGGCCGAGGATACCGTTGCCCTCGGCAAGGCCCTGCGGCGTAAAGGCCTTGGAGACATCCTCGAAATATTTGGCGTGCTCGCCCGTGGTCAGCGCCTTCATGAAGGCGGCCATGTCATAGGGGTTGGCGGCATTGCGCTTGAAGCCCTCGGAAAAGGCCGGCATCAGGGCGGCGACGGCTTTCGCCGCCTGCTCCTGCGCAAGTCCGAACTGCCGCGCCATGATCTCCACGGCATTGCCGTTCTGGGCCTGCATCATCATGTCGTAGAGCGATTGCATCGGCGAGACCCTTCCCCTGACAGGCGTGTATGCACCTGCAGTATAATGGGAATTTCCGCCGCGCAAACCGCTTTCTGGCGTGATGTCAGTATTGGTATTCGCTGAAAACCGGTTCGACCGAGCCGTTCCAGCGGCCGTTGTAGAGCGCCAGCATGTCTTCTGCGAGTGTCGCCTTCTTGGCCAGCACTTCGTCGAGCGGCGCAAGGAATACGCTTTCGTCGACGCCATCGCTGTTCAGGCGGGCGCGCGCGACTAGTCCCTGGCGGGCGATGGAGAGGACCTCGCGGGCGACATTGAAGAGCGGCTTGCCACGAAACTCGACGTGAAGCCCTTGCGCCGGCACTGTGTCGCGCAGCGCGGAGACTTCCTCGAAGGTCCAGTTGCGGGTCAGCGCCTCGGCGGCGTCGAGCGCGCCGTCATCATAGAGAAGCCCCACCCAGAAAGCGGGCAGCGCACAGATGCGACGCCACGGGCCGCCATCGGCGCCGCGCATTTCCAGGAAGCGCTTGAGGCGCACATCGGGGAACAGCGTGGAAAGATGGTTCGTCCAGTCGCCGAAATTCGGCTCGTAATCCGCGACTTCGCCCTTCAGCGCACCAGCCATGAACTGGCGGAAGGTGACATGTGTGCAGTCGTGATATTTGCCATCGCGGACGATGAAATACATCGGCACGTCGAGCGCCCACGCCACGTAATCCTCGAAGCCGAAATCCGGCGAGAAGGCGAAGGGAATGAGGCCGGCGCGGTTGTTGTCCGTGTCGCGCCAGATATTGCCGCGCCAGGACAAGAGCCCGTTCGGCTTGCCCTCGGTGAAGGGCGAGGAGGCGAAGAGCGCGGTGGCGAGCGATTGCAGCTTCAGCGACACCTGCATCTTGCGGCGCATGTCGGCTTCGGAGGAAAAATCGAGGTTCACCTGGATCGTGCAGGTGCGGTACATCATGTCGAGGCCCTGGCTGCCGACCTTCGGCATGTAGCGCGTCATGATGTCGTAGCGGCTTTTGGGCATGCGGGGCGTTTCGGCAAACGACCATTTCGGGCTGCCGCCCATGCCGAGAAAGCGAATGCCGAGCGGCTCGGCGATCTCGCGCAGCGTGGCGAGATGCTGGTTGGATTCCTTGCAGGTCTGGTGCAGGTTTTCGAGAGGCGCGCCCGACAGTTCGAACTGGCCGCCCGGTTCCAGCGAGATCGCACCCATGCCCGAGGGTTCCGCAAGGCCGATGATGTTGCCGGCATCGATGATCGGCTCCCAGCCGGTCTTGGCCTGCATGCCGTTGAGCAGTGCGGAAATGCTCGCATCGCCAAAGTAGGGGACTGGGCTGTTGTCGGCCGTAAAGAAGACGAATTTCTCGTGCTCGGTGCCGATGCGGAACTTCTCCTTCGGCTTGTTGCCGGCGGCGAGATAGTCCGCCATTTCCGCGACATTGCGGATCGGCGTCTGGTCGGTGGTGTCACGGGCCATGGGCGTCTTCTTCTGAACGGGTATGCCCGGCAGAACCGCAGGGCCTTGGGAGGGTGCTTGAACCGGAATTAAATGCGGTGCAAGCAAATTCCTTTCAAGGCAGATTCAAAAAAACCCATTCGACTTTTGGGGAAAATCATTCCCAGTCGCCGATGGCTGCCTGGATCACGGCCATCGCCGCCACGGCCGCGGTATCGGCACGCAGAATACGCGGGCCGAGCGGAATGGGCGTCACGAAATCCAGCCCGCGCAGGAGCGTGCGCTCCTCGTCGGAAAACCCGCCTTCAGGGCCCACCAGCAGGGCCAGCTTGCGCTCCGTGATATCGCGCAGCACCGGCAACGGGTTCTGGCTGCCATGCCCTTCGTCGCAGAAGATGATACGACGATCACGCGACCAGTCTGAGAGCAGGTCGTCCAGCTTGCGGGGCGCGGCAACGGTCGGGACGGCCAGGATGCCGCATTGCTCGGCGGCTTCCACGGCGTTCGCCTCAAGCCGTTCGAGATTGGTGATCTTGCCCTGTACGTGTTGGGTCATCACCGGCTGTAGCACGCCGGCGCCCATTTCCACGGCCTTCTGCACGAGGTAGTCCAGCCGCCCGACCTTGAGCGGCGCGAACAGGTATTGCAGGTCGGAAGGGGCGGGCTGCGCCCGCGTCTGTTCGACCGGCGTAAGCATGAGACGCTTGCGGGTGGGAAAGGACAGGGTAGCACGCCATTCGCCGTCCCGGCCGTTGAACAGCAGCACCGCTCCCTCTTCGCCCATGCGCAGCACGTTCGTCAGGTAGTGGAAGTGATCCTTGGAGGCTTCGAAAGGCTGGTCTGCCGCGAGCGCATCGTCCACGAAGAGGCGCTGCATCCGGTAATTGGCGCGCATGGTCGGTCTCTCAGCTGAACACGGCGTTGAGGGCGAGGAAGACGAGGGCGGACAGCATCGCCGAGATCGGCAGCGTCACGATCCAGGCCGAAACGATCGTCATGAAGTGGGAGCGCCGCACGAGATAGCGCCGGCGCGTCTCTTCGGGATTGGCCGACGGCTCCTCGGGTGCGATGCCGTTGCCGCGGCTGCGGATATACTCGATACGGCGCCTCGAATTGCGGGTGTACCATTCACGAAACAGGCCGACGCCGAACACCGCCCCAACGGCGATATGTGTCGAGGAGACGGGAATGGCGAAGGCCGATGCCGTCAGCACCGCCACGGCCGACGACAACGCCACGCAGAAGGCGCGCATCGGATTGAGCTTGGTGATCTCGCTGCCGACGATACGGATGAGGCGCGGACCGAAAAGCAGAAGGCCAAGCGAGATGCCGAAGGCGCCGATGACCATCACCCAGAGCGGAATGCCGGCATTCGCCGAGCCACTGCTTTCACGCAACGCCACGACGACGCCGTAAAGCGGACCGACCGCATTCGACACGTCGTTGGCCCCGTGGGCAAAGGACAGCAATGCCGCCGAACAGATCAGCGGCAGACGAAACAGCGTGCGCAGAGATTGGTTGCGATTGTCCAGTCCTTCCGCATGCCGGCGCACGATCGGTCGTGTGACAAAGTAGGTCAGCACGCCCACAGCCAGGCCGACAAGCAGGGCTTTGCCGAATGGCACATGATAGAAGCCATTGGTGCCGCCGGTAGCGAGAAACGCGGAGAAAGCCCCAGCCATGATTGCGACGAGAACCGGGACCCAGGTCTTTGCCGCCGCGATCTTGTCGTCGCGGTAGATGATCGTTTCCTTGATAAAGAACAGGAACAGCGCTGCAATCACGCCGCCCAGAATCGGTGAGACGGTCCAGCTGATGACGATGAGACCCATCGCCTCCCACTGAACACTGTGCAGGCCGCTTGCCGCTGCACCCGCACCGATGACACCGCCGATGATGGCGTGCGTGGTGGAGATCGGTGCATTGGCGAGTGTCGCGATGTTGATCCAGATCGCGGCCGAGACGAGCGAGGCCATCATTGCCCAGGCAAAGACCTCGGAGCTGGGGAAGTTCGCGCGATCAAGGATGCCGGATGCGACGGTCTCGGCAACGCCGCGACCGGCCAGGAGCGCACCCGCGATCTCGAAGACGGCTGCAATCGCCAGAGCGCCGCCCATGCTTATCGCACGGGCGCCCACCGCGGCCCCCACATTGTTCGTCACATCGTTCGCGCCGATGTTCATCGCCATATAGGCGGCCAGCGCGGCCGTGACGGCGATGACGAGAACCCCGGGCGTACCGGTGGCAAATGTATTGGCGATGGCCATCGTCAGGAGCAGGAAGACCAGTGAAATGCCCGCACCCGTCCAGGAGCGCAGCACAAAGTGCGTTGCCTGTTCGGTGAGGGTGAGTTTTTCCAGGTCCTTGTCCAGCGTCGGCTTGCGAAGCTGGACTTGAGAATTGGCCATTCATGCTGCTCCAGTTTTGCCGAGAGGCAGTAACGCCTCATGGCATAGGCGGCAATATGGCGGAGGCTGTGTCAGGCGCCGGTCGTGCCGTTTTTCGCGATCGGGGGAAGCCCGGAGAGGATTTTCTGCTCGAAGGCGAGGAAGAGCTTCTTCAGGCCCGGCTCCTGAACGCGGTTTGCCGCTTCGGCACAATCGACCCATTCGGCGCGTCGCTGGTTCTTTTCCGGGAAGTTCTTGCAGATGTCGTCCACCGCCAGCGCGAAGACGCGCACCCGGCAATCGACTTTCAGCCCTTCCGGCAGGCCCTTCATGTAATGATAGTCGCCGATCGCCTCCTCGGCGATCACACCCTTGACGCCGGCCTCTTCCCAGGCCTCACGCGCCGCTGCTGCGGCGGCGCTCTTGCCGTCCATCGGCCAGCCCTTGGGAATGACCCAGCGACCGGTGTCGCGGCTGGTGATGATGAGGACTTCGACCGCCGAACGTTTCTTCTTCAGCCGGTAGCACAGCGCGCCATACTGTTCCCGGACGGGCCTGCGGAACATGAGTTGGAAGTCGCTCGCAATGCGGTTGAGAATGTTCAAGGTCTTTTTCATTCCTCTCGTCGGGACGTGCGTGTTGAGTCGCTTTGTGACATATCTTGCTTGCGCGCAGATTGCAGCGCAAGTCAGGCTTTTGCGGGAAGATTGCGCTTTTGCATGCGCAGCTGGGAAATACGTTGCCATTCTCCGCTGCGTTCGGCTTCGCGGATAGCGACGGCAATATAGTCCATATGCGCCTGAGCGGCATTTCGCGCCGCATTTCCGTCACGGGCCATGATGGCGGCGTAGATCGCCTCGTGCTGCGCGAGAAGGTGTTCGCGGGCTTCCTGCGAGGAGAAAACGAGATGGCGGTGGAAAAAGATCCCCTGCGCCAGCAACCGGTAGCAGGAGCGCAGCGTGTGCAGCAGCACGATGTTGTGCGCGGCTTCGCCGATGGCGTTGTGCAACTCGACATCCGTCTCGAGTTCCGCATCAAAGGAGCCGCCGGCATGAGCCTCCCGCATCGCCTCCATGATGCGGGTCAGCATCTGCCGGTCGTAGTCCGTCGCGCGGCGGGCGGCGAGTTCGGCGGTAATACCTTCCAGCTCGCGCCGGTACTCGATGTAGTCGCCGGTCGCGCGCTGGTGACGGGCGATGAGGTCCACGACAGCCGGCGAGAAGACCTGACCTATGATATCGGCGACATAGGTGCCGCCGCCGTGCTGGCTGACGAGCAGGCCGCGGATTTCCAGCTCCTTCAGCGCCTCGCGCAGGATCGGTCGGGAAATGTCGAGGCGCTTGGAAAGCTCGCGCTCGCCCGGCAGCCGGTCGCCGTCGCGCAGCACGCCTTCCAGCAGCAAAAGCTCGATCTGCCGGACCACCTCGTCGGCGGTGCGGTCATGGCTGATGGGGGCAAAGAGGTCGAAAGCGGTTTCGGTCACGGCGCGATAGTACCAACCTGCATGGAAACTGGTCAACAAACTTGTCCAATCCCTGTTCGTGGCCTGCGTCAATGCGTCTCATCACCGTTGCCCTGACATTTGTTAAGAAAGATCTGTTGCACGTGAGGGGAAGGTGCAGACATGGCAAAGGGCAGCTTCGCCTTTCCGCAGGCGACAATGCGCGCGCAGGCTCTCGGAGAAATCCATGCACGGCCATATGCGCTGGTGCCGTCGCCGCGCGTCATTTTTCAGCTCGCGTTCCTGACCGAGGGTGGCTCAGCCGTCGACCATGCCGTTATGGGTGAATTGTCGCGCTCGCGCGGTGTGTCGCCGCCCGGCCGCGATTCCAACCACCACGCGCTGAGCTGGGGGCAGGGCACGCTGCGCTGGGAGCGGCATACCGAATTCTCCACCTATTTCTGGGATGCGCCCGCGCCTGAGATCTTCGGTGGCGAGGTGCCCGTCCATCCGTTCGGCGACAGCTTCTCACCGCCTGGCACGCTGATATCGGGCATCCGACTTGAAATCCGGCCGGATTCGCCCGAAAGCCGGGCAGCGATAGCAACCTTCGACCCGACCAGTCTCTGTTATAGCGAGATCAAGAACGGCCAGGGTGTCATCGTCACGGATTTTCGCCAGAACGGCGACGGGCTGACGCCGATCCTCGTCATCGACAAGGGCATGACCGAAGCGGGGCGCGGCGCGCTTGTGCAGCGCCTGCTCGATATCGAGACCTACCGAACGCTCGCCATGATGGGCCTGCCGCTTGCCCAGTCGCTATCCCCGGAAATCCGTCGCATCGAGGACGGGCTCACGGGCATCACCAATGCGATGAAGCAGCACGCCCGCGACAAGGCCGACGCGCTACTTTCCGAGATCACTCGGCTTGCCGCGGAACTGGAGGCGAATGCCGCGCTCAGCCTCTACCGGTTCGGCGCCAGCCGCGCCTATTACGGTATCGTACAGGAGCGCATCCGCACGCTGGCCGAAACCGCCGTGCCCGGCTACGAGACGCTCGGCTTCTTCCTGGAGCGGCGTCTGGCGCCGGCCATGCGGACCTGTCAGTCCGTCGAGGAGCGGCAGGCCAACCTGTCGCGCAAGCTCGCCCGCGCCACCGCGCTGCTGCGCAGCTGGATCGACGTGGAACTGGAACAGCTCAATACCTCGCTGCTGAACTCCATGGATCGCCGCGCGCGGTTGCAGCTTCGCCTGCAGCAGACCGTCGAGGGCCTCTCGGTGGCGGCGATTTCCTATTACGTCGTCGGTCTCTTCGGCTATGTCGCGAAGGCGGCGCACGGGCTTGGTGTGCCGGTGAAGCCGGAAACGGCGACCGGCATCGCGGTGCCTTTCGTCATCATTGGCATGTGGCTTCTCGTCCGCGCGATCCGCAACCGGCATGCCGAAGAAGACAAGCACTGAGGCGATTGCCCCAGTTCAGGTGGATAGGTCGCACATATAGCGCGGCACACCATCGACGACGGAAAAGCCGGTCTGCCAGCCCAGGTCTGACTCGTCCTGCGCGGTCAGTTTTGTCTGCGCTGCGTCGCCCCGCGCCTTGAAGGTCTCTTCCGCCTGCTTCGCCGCGCCTGCGGGAAAAATCACGGCGTGGGAGCTGAAGCCGCTTTCGAGCGCGGTGATGAAGATCTCGATTTCCTGCACCGGTACACCGCGCCAGGTGCCGCCGTTCACCGGCAGGGCGATGTGCAGATATTCGTCGACGGGCGCGACAGTCGGCTGGCCAAAGACCGTCTCGTAACCGGCCGGAATGGCGATGTCGCCTTCCGTGCGGGCGAATGCGTAGCTCGATTGAAGCAGCGCCGCGAGACCGTCGCTGTAGTCGCAAGCGTCATCGAAGCCTTCGAGCAGCGGATCGAGCGACGCGGCGAGCGCCGGGGAGGCCACGAGCCCGCAGGCAATTGCGAGCATGCTCAGTCTGCCGGCCATGTCTTCCTCCTGTCGTCAATGTTCCCAATAGGGCGCGGGTCCATAAAGCTCGGCGAGATAATCGATGAACAGCCGCACCTTGACCGGAAGGAACTGCCGACTGGGATAGACGGCGGACAGCACCACGTTGCGCGAGCCTTCGTATTGCGGCAGCACCTGCACGAGGCTGCCATCCTTCAGAGCCGGTCCCACATCCCAGCTTGAGCGCAGCGCGATCCCCATGCCGGAAAACACCGCCTCGCGGACAACTTCGCTGGAGTTCGTATAGAGCGGTCCCTGCGGACGGAAGCTGACGCTGCCTTCCGGTCCTTCAAGGCGCCAGAGATCCTGCGTGTGCGGCGGCAGGCAGACATGGGCGGCGAGGTCGGCAAGTGTCGCAGGCATGCCGTGCCGGGCAATGTAATCGGGGGAGGCACACAGCACGCGCCGGACCGGTGCAAGCCGCCGGGCGACCAGCGAGGAGTCGGAGAGTTCCCCGATGCGGATCGCCAGATCGAAACCGTCACCGACAATGTCGGAGAAGTCGTCGGTCAGCACGAGATTGACGATGAGTTCCGGATAGGCATCCATGAAGCCCTTCAGATGCGGCGCAATATGGAGGCGGCCGAAGGATGTCGGCGCGGAAAGACGCAGCGTGCCCCGCACCGCGCCCGACCGGCCGGATACGAAGGCTTCCGCCTCCTCGATGCCGGCGAGAATGCCGACGATACGCTCGTAGAAGCCCTGTCCGGCCTCCGTCAGCGAGATCTGGCGCGTGGTGCGCTGGAAGAGGCGGGTGCCGAGGCGTTCTTCCAGTCTTTTCACGCGCTTGGAAACAACGGCTGGGGATAGACCCAATGCTCGCCCCGCTGCGGACATACTTCCCATGGAGATGACGCGGGAGAAGATTTCGAGATCGCCGAGATTGGTCATTCCGTCGCGCCCATTGTTTCCGTAGCGGATAAAATGCTTATCATTTGCACCGGCCGATAGAAAGTGGTAAAGAAAACAGACCACTTGTGGATTGGGGAGGCGAAATATGGATCAGATCGCGTTTCTGGAGCCGCGCCCGGCGGTTCTTTCGCGCCGCCGCGAAATCGTCGCCGATCTCCTCGATCTCCTGCCGGAAGGCTGTCTCGTGCATGAGCCGCGCGAGCTCGTTCCCTTCGAGACGGACGCCTTCGTGTCCTATCGCCGTCTGCCGCTCGCGGTCGCCCTTCCCGAGACCACGCAACAGGTCGCCGCGGTACTGAAGTACTGTCACCGTTACGGCGTTCCGGTCGTGCCGCGCGGGGCGGGCACCTCGCTTGCCGGCGGTGCGATTCCGCAGGAGGATGCCGTCGTCATCGGCCTTTCCAAGATGTCGCGCATCCTGGAGGTCGATTTCGCCAACCGCACTGCAACCGTCCAGGCCGGCGTCACCAATCTTGCCATATCCGATGCCGTTTCCGCCGACGGCTATTTCTACGCGCCCGATCCGAGCTCGCAGCTCGCCTGCACCATCGGCGGCAATATCGGCATGAATTCCGGCGGCGCACATTGCCTGAAATACGGCGTGACCACCAACAATCTCCTCGGCGTCAAGCTCGTGCTGATCGACGGCACGATCATCGATCTCGGCGGCAAGGCGCTCGATGCTGGCGGCCTTGATCTTCTCGCCGTTGTCTGCGGTAGCGAAGGCCAGCTCGGCATCGTCACCGAGGCGACCGTGCGCCTCATTGCCCGGCCGGAAGGCGCGCGTCCGGTGCTCTTCGGCTTCGACACGTCGGAGGAGGCCGGCGCCTGCGTGGCCGATGTCATCGGTGCAGGCATCATCCCCGTTGCCATCGAATTCATGGATAAGCCTGCCATCGAAATCTGCGAAGCATTCGCGCAGGCCGGCTACCCAATGGATGTCGAGGCGCTTCTCATCGTCGAGGTCGAGGGTTCCGAGGCGGAAATGGACGCCATGCTGGCCAGCATCATCGAGATCGCCGGCCGTCACGGCGTGAAGGTCGTCAAGGAATGCCAGTCAGCAACCGAGGCGGCGCTCATCTGGAAGGGCCGCAAGTCGGCCTTCGGCGCGACGGGCCGCATTGCCGATTATATCTGCATGGATGGGACCGTGCCGCTCGGCCAGCTGCCGCATGTCCTGCGCGGCACGGCAGAGATCGTGGCGAAATACGGTCTGCGCGTCGCCAATGTCTTCCACGCCGGCGATGGCAACATGCACCCGCTCATTCTCTTCAACGCCAACGACCCGGAGGATGCTGCGCGGGCGGAAGCCGCCGGCAATGAAATTCTGAAGCTTTGCGTCGATGCCGGCGGCTGCCTCACCGGCGAGCACGGTGTCGGCATCGAAAAGCGCGACCTGATGCGCCACCAGTACAGCGAGGTGGACCTCGCCCAGCAGATGGCCGTCCGTGCTGCCTTCGATCCGCAATGGCTGCTCAATCCTTCCAAGGTCTTCCCACTCGAAGGGCGCCCTGCTGCATGACACCGATCCATGAACCGCTCTCCGAAGAGGCCGCAGCACGCCTCGTCATGATCGCCGGCCTATCCGCGACGCCCTTTTCCATTTCCGGTGGCGGCACGCGCAGCCTGCTGCCGGCGGCCGATGGTGCCGAGCAGCTGTCGACGCGCGGCCTCAATGGCATCGTGGCTTACAATCCGGCCGAGATGACGATGACGGTGCGGGCGGGAACACCGCTTGAAAAAGTCGAAGCCGCCCTTGCCGAAAACCGCCAGATGCTGGCGTTCGAGCCCGTCGACCTGCGCGGCTTGCTCGGTTCGTCCGGCATTCCCACCATCGGTGGCGTCTTTGCGACCAATGCGTCCGGCCCGCGCCGCTTCGTGGCGGGTGCGGCGCGCGACAGCCTGCTCGGCGTGCGCTTCGTCAATGGCAAGGGCGAGATCGTGAAGGCCGGCGGCCGCGTGATGAAGAACGTCACGGGTCTCGATCTCGCAAAGCTGCTTGCCGGATCGCACGGTTCCCTGGCGCTCCTGACGGAAGTCACCTTCCGCGTCCTGCCGATGCCGGAAACCGCCGTCACCATCGTTGTCTCCAACCTCAACGATGCCGAAGCCACGGCGGCCATGGCAACCGCCATGGCCCTGCCAGTCGAAGTCTCCGGTGCCGCGCATCTGCCGGAAAGCGTGCGCGGCCGGTTTGTCAGCGGCGCGTTGCCTGACGGGGCGGCGACCGTGCTGCGTCTTGAAGGCCTTGCCGCTTCCGTTTCGGTGCGGGCACAGAAGCTTGCCGACGCCATGGCCGGCTTCGGTGCGGTCTCGCAATGCGATGCCGGTCTGACGCAACGCCTCTGGCGCGAAATCCGCGATGCCACGCCCTATGCAGATGGTACGTCGCGGCCGCTCTGGCGTGTCTCGGTCGCGCCCACCGCCGGCCAGCAGCTGGTGGCGGCCCTGCGTCTCGAAGCCGGCGTCGATGCCTTCTACGATTGGCAGGGCGGTCTTGTCTGGCTGCGCATGGAGAGCGACCCGGAAGCGGCATTGCTGCGTCGCTATATCAAGGCGGTCGGCGGCGGCCATGCAACGCTGCTTCGCGCCCGCCCGGACGTGCTGGCTGCAACGGAAATCTTCCAGCCGCAAACCGATGCGGTCACCGCCATCCAGACCGCCGTGAAGGCAAGTTTTGATCCGGCCGGGCTTTTCAGATCCCGCATGACCGGCTGACAGGAACACCCGCCAATGCAAACCAATTTCACCGCCGAACAGCTTGCCGATCCGCATGTCGCGACATCGGAGAAGATCCTGCGCAAATGCGTGCATTGCGGCTTCTGCACGGCCACCTGTCCGACCTATGTGACGCTCGGCAATGAGCTGGATAGTCCGCGCGGGCGCATCTATCTCATCAAGGACATGCTGGAAAACGGTCGTCCGGCGGATGCCGAGGTGGTCACCCATATCGATCGCTGCCTCTCCTGCCTTGCCTGCACGACCACCTGTCCCTCCGGCGTGGACTATATGCATCTCGTCGATCACGCGCGCATGCATATCGAGGAGACCTACAGGCGGCCGTTCTGGAACCGCCTGACGCGCAACATCCTCGCGGCAACGCTGCCCTATCCCTCGCGCTTTCGCATCGCTCTGCGGGCGGCGGCGCTTGGCCGGCCTTTTGCCGGATTTTTCAAGCGCTTCAAGGCCTTCGAGCCCTTCGGCGCGATGCTGGATCTGGCGCCGAAGACATTGCCGAAGGCCTCCGCCAGCTCGAAGCCGGGCACATATGACGCCGCCGGCCAGCGTCGCGGGCGGGTGGCGATCCTGTCCGGCTGTGCCCAGCCGGTGCTGAAGCCCGGCATCAATGAAGCCACGATCCGGCTTCTGACCCGGCTCGGCGTCGAGGTCGTGGCGCCAGCCGGCGAGGTGTGCTGCGGCTCGCTCGTCCATCATATGGGCCGGGAGGCACAGGCGCTGGAGGCCGCACGGCGCAATGTCGATGTCTGGCTTGAGGAAGTGGAGAAGGGCGGGCTCGACGCCATCATCATCACCGCATCCGGTTGCGGCACGACGATCAAGGATTATGGATTCATGCTGCGGCTCGACCCGGTTTATGCGGGGAAGGCGGCGCGCGTTTCGGCCCTTGCCAAGGACGTGACGGAATATCTCGCGACCCTCGACCTGCCGCAGCAGGAGGGCAAGGGGCTGACGGTCGCCTATCACTCGGCCTGCTCCATGCAGCATGGCCAGAAGATCACGATGGCGCCGAAGACCCTGTTGAAGAAGGCGGGCTTTACGGTGCGCGATCCGGCAGAGGGCCATCTCTGCTGCGGCTCGGCCGGTACCTACAATATCCTTCAGCCGGAAATCTCGGCCAAGCTGAAGGCGCGCAAGGTGAAGAACATCGAGGCGACGAAGCCCGACCTCATCGCGACCGGCAACATCGGCTGCATCACACAGATCGCGACCGGAACCGCCGTGCCGATCCTGCATACGGTGGAATTGCTCGAATGGGCCTATGGGGGCGAGAAGCCTGTGGCGATATCGAACCTTTCGACGAAAATGCCGGCCTGAAGCCGGCATTCCCTGATACCAGCAGGTCTTGGCAGATTAGCCGCCGAAGCCGAAGAGCGTGCCGAAGAAATCCACGCCGCGATCGTTGTAGTTGACGGCGCCCTGCCTGTTGCCGGGACCGACGACGACGACCTTGGTGCCGACATCAGCGCGGGCGTAGAGATGCTCCACGTCCTTGTTCATCATGCGAATACAGCCCGACGACATGTTCTGACCGATCGTCCAGGGCTGGTTCGTGCCGTGGATGCGGAAGATCGTGTCGCGGCCGCCCTGATAGAGATAGAGGGCGCGCGCGCCGAGCGGGTTGTCCTCGCCGCCGGCCTGCACGACGGGCAGGATGCGGCCCTTCTTGGCCTCGCGACGGCGCATTTCGGCGGGAGGCGTCCAGCTCGGCCATTCGGCCTTGCGTCCCACCTTCACAACGCCCGACCAGCCGAAGCCATCGCGCCCGACGCCGATGCCGTAGCGCGTCGCCCGGTTCTTGCCCTCGACATAGTAGAGGAACTTGTTGTTCGTATCGACGATGACGGTGCCCGGCGCCTGGTCGGTGACGAAGCGGACCTTGGTGCGCTTGTACTTCTGGGCGACCTGCTTCTTGCTCTGCTGCACAAGCACGACGTCGCGCGCGGCGCCCGTCTGGTTTTCCTGCCGTGCGCCGGGAAAGGCGCTGGCGGTTGTCGCCGGCATGACCGCCGTGACGGCGACGGCGGCCGCCAGCAAGATCGATGCGTATTTCCGCATGTTGAATTCCCTCTCAATCCTCAATTCCGCAAGGCTAGCCGAGTCCTGATCAAATTCAAGTCAGCCTGCCGGAAGCAGGACGGTTGCGAGGGCGGATTTGTTCGAATTCTTTCGGAAGATGCAGCGTAAAAGGAAAACATCTCCGGCAGCGGGGCGGCCGGAGATGTTCGAATTGCTTGTCGTCGTTCGGTGTCAGATCACGATGACCTTGGTGCCGACCTTCACACGCTCGTAGAGATCGACGACATCTTCGTTGCGCATGCGGATGCAGCCGGAGGAGACCGCATAACCGATCGTCCAGGGCGCATTCGTGCCGTGGATGCGGTAGAGCGTTGAGCCGAGATACATGGCACGCGAGCCGAGCGGATTTTCCGGTCCGCCATCCATAGAGGCAGGCAGGTAATGGCCCTTTGCGGCCTCGCGCGCCACCATTTCCTTGGGCGGCGTCCAGCGCGGCCATTCGGCCTTGCGGGTCACGGTGTGCGTACCGGCCCATTCGAAGCCGGGCTTGCCGACGCCCACGCCGTAGCGGCGGGCCTTGCCATCGCCCATCACGAGATAGAGGAATCGGTTGTTGGTATCGATGACGATCGTGCCGGCCTTGTGCTTGCTGTCGTAGGAAACGATCTGCGGCAGATACATCGGATCGAGCTTGGAGCGGACCGGCCGCTGTGCCTGGCCGGTTGCCGACACCTGCTCAACGCGGGCGACGCCGTCGCGGCGGATGACGCGACGCTGCTCCACCCGCTGACGCTGGATGATGCGGCGCGTGTTTGCGGCGGGCTGCGCGCCTTCGCCCGTCAGCTGCATCAGCCACGGTGCGGTCAGGTCCGGGCTGACGATAACGGGCGGGCGGCTGCCGTACCGGTCATTGGCATGGGCAACCGTCGTGGTGCTCAGCAAGGCTGCTGCTAGAAGGGTTCGTATCAACATCGGACGTACTCGCTACTGATCGTCGCCGGTCTGCGCCGCCCCAATGCGGCGCCGGTTCGCCAAAATGCTTGCACCGTCAGATGAAGCGAATGGTAAACGCCCATTCATTAAACATGCACGATGCCGATAAAGCGTTGAGTAGGGTTATTGCCCGCTTTCCAAAGGTGGTTGATGAGTGGTAAACGCGAACAAACAGGAAACGGAGACGGTGATGACGGAACGCGGATTGACGGTGGGCGAGGACGGGAAGACGCGGTGCGCCTGGCACGGCAACCTCGACGACTACCGCCGTTACCATGACGCGGAATGGGGCCAGCCCGTCACGAGCGATATCCGTCTCTTCGAAAAGATCTGCCTGGAAGGATTCCAGTCGGGCCTGTCCTGGCTCACCATCCTGCGCAAGCGGGAAGGGTTTCGCGCTGCCTTCGCCGGCTTCGATTTCGACCGCGTTGCGGCGTTCGGCGAGGAGGATATCGCGCGCTGCGTCGCCGATACCGGCATCGTGCGCCATCGCGGCAAGATCGTCTCGACCATCAACAATGCACGCCGCGCGCAGGCGATGCGCGACGAGTTCGGCACACTCGCCCGCTATTTCTGGAGCTTCGAGCCCGGTCCGGATGAGCGCCCCGCAAGGGTGGACTGGGCGACGATTTCCGCCAATCCCACCACGCCGACATCCGTGCGCCTTTCGAAAGATCTCAAGAAGCGCGGCTGGACCTTCGTCGGTCCGACGACCGTCTATGCCTTCATGCAGGCCATGGGGCTCGTCAACGACCACGTTGAAGGTTGTTGTTGCCGGGCAGACGTAGAACTTAAGAGAAATGCGCTCATACGGCCATAAATCCGGGCTTGCCGTTACAAACAGCTATTTGATTTTGCGACGAATCATGTAGCTTAGGGTTGAGCGGCGAATTCATACATCAACAAGTCTGGGGCGACGTGTACACGTATGGTCGCGCGGTGCCGCTTTATGCTGAATGATTTGGCATGGGGGATTTATGGCGCCAAACCTATCTGCAATCGACGATACCCGGCTGGAACTCTGGGCCTGTGACAAGGCGCAGGAGATCATGTTGCGTGAGGGTTTTCGTCTCATCCGGTCCGCGCGCAGCGGCTCCAACACCGAACTGCGCGAAACGAGCCTGATGATGGCCCGCGCGATCGCCGCCTCGCTTGTCGAGGCCTCGGCGACCAGCCGGCCGCCGGCCGCCGGCCGGCGAGTGAGCGATTGAAGACCCGCCGGTTCCGGCGGGTTTTTCGTTTGGGGGACGCGTTCGCCGCACAGATGGCAATACGAAAGAGCCCCGCCTTGCGGCGGGGCTCCCGGTCGGCTGTTATGCGGCTTACTGGGCGTTCTTCGCCAGCCACTCTTCCATCATCTTGATCTCGCCCTCCTGGGCGGTGATGATCTCCTCCGCGAGCTTGCGGATAGCCGGGTCCTTGCCGTGCTCCAGCTCGATTTTCGCCATGCCGATAGCGCCCTGGTGATGGGCGATCATGCCGCGCACGAAATCCACGTCGGCATTGCCGGAGAACGGGATGTCCATGCCCTTGTGCATCTTCGCATTGGCATCGATGAAGGCTTGCGTGGATGCGCTGCCCGAAGGCTCGGCCACCATCTGATGGCCCGAGTGATCGGCCTCCTGTGCGATGGCCGGCAGGGAGAAGGCGAGCGCGAGGGCAGCGCCAAGAAACAGAGTCTTTGCGTTCATTGTCTTTTCCAGTTCTGAAAACGGTTGATGAGCGGACGCGAGGCGCGTCCGCATTGTCATGCAATCGTGTTCAGGCTCGGGGAGGGGGATCGAGCGGCGACAGCGCACGGCCCGCAAGGCGCGGCTCGGCGCTGGAAATGCGCGCGGAGATATCGAGCCGTCGGTTGGTTGGTAAAAGTGTGCCGGCTTCTATCGCAAAACACGCAGCACACGCTACGGGATGGGCGGCCGGCTTGGTTTTTCCGTGTTCGCCGGAGCCGTGATCATGCATGTGCACGGCCTGCGCTGCCGGCATGCGGGCCGCATGCAGCGTCCCGGCCATCGCCGGCACCCAGCCGGCGAGCACGGCGCCCAGAATGGCGAATATGAGGAAAATCTTCCGCATGCACCAGAGATAGGCGCGTGCTGCGCAAAAGGAAAGGCCTCAGTTCAACAGGGTCGGCATGGTCACAGTCGTTTCGAGACAGCGCCGCGCGGTGGCAAAGGTGCCGACGATCACGCCGCCGTTCGCCTTGATTTCCGAATGACCGAAGCAGAATACCGGACGGTAGAGCCCCGCCTTGGGGCGGATCGACGTGCCGAAACTGATATCGGTCGCGACGGTGGCGGCTTCCTCGAGTGCCAGCAGAACCTTGTGCCAATCGGCGGGATCATAGGGCTGGATGATGTCGAGGATGCCACAGGTCTGGCCAGCCACACCATGGAAGGCGGCGGTCTGCGGCCCGATCCACAGAATTCCCGTCGCGAGGTCCGCGCTCCAGGATTCGCAGACGAACATGTCGTCCAGTTGATCCGCCTTGATGCCGATGAAGTCTGCGACGGACGAGCGTTGCGCGAGGGAGATTGTCGATTTCGATGCCATTGCGTCGGTCCGGGCTGGTGTAGTCGCCGTCCGAGGGGACATGCACGTGGCGACAAACCACACCCAGCCCTTCGTATGGTCGCCGTCTTTTGAAAATTTTCGTTCACCGGCAGCAACGGCTGCGCGAATGAGCGTTCGCTTTCATACGCCCAGCCGCAGCCGAAATCTACTAAAAGGAGAGCTGCCGGTTTCAGCTCGATCAAAAGGGCATGTCTTTGCGCCCTTGCCGCTTCCGGCCCAATCCGCTAGGGAAACCGCAACGGAAATACAGGAATTTCGGCCGTCCCGATGAGCGAAAAGCAGAAAAAACCGCAGAAGCTGAAAGCCCGCCTGCCGCGCGGCTTTGTCGACCGCGAGGCTGCGGATATCCGCGCCGTCAACGAGATGACCGCGAAGATTCGCGAGGTCTATGAGCGCTATGGTTTCGATCCCGTCGAAACGCCGCTCTTTGAATATACCGATGCGCTCGGCAAGTTCCTGCCCGACAGCGACCGCCCGAACGAGGGCGTCTTCTCGCTGCAGGACGACGATGAGCAGTGGATGAGCCTGCGCTACGACCTTACGGCGCCGCTTGCCCGCCATGTCGCGGAGAATTTCAACGAGATCCAGCTGCCCTACCGCACCTATCGTGCCGGTTATGTCTTCCGCAACGAGAAGCCCGGCCCGGGCCGCTTCCGCCAGTTCATGCAGTTCGATGCCGATACGGTCGGCGCCGCCGGTGTCCAGGCGGATGCCGAAATGTGCATGATGATGGCCGACACGATGGAAGCCCTCGGCATCAAGCGCGGCGACTACCTCATCCGCGTCAACAACCGCAAGGTTCTCGACGGTGTGCTGGAAGCGATCGGCCTGGGTGGTGATGACAAGGCAGGCGCACGCCTGACCGTTCTGCGCGCCATCGACAAGCTCGACAAATTCGGCCCCGAGGGCGTGAAGCTTCTGCTCGGCCCCGGCCGCAAGGATGAGTCCGGCGACTTCACCAAGGGCGCCGGTCTTAGCGAAGAGCAGATTGGAATTGTTTTTTCGCTGTTCGAGCGTGAAGTAACCGATGTGACCGGTCCTATAGGCGGTGACATATCCACCATTAAGGTGACCTATGGTGATGTTAAGAGTTTTAAGCCATCCGGAGTAAGGCTAGCAGCGATAGGCGCAATGGACCTTTCCGGAAAGTTCAACGAAGGCCAAGCCGAGCTCAGCGCAATGACAACCCTGTTTAATAGTGCAGGTTATGGTCCTGATCGTATCAAGATCGATCCATCCTGCGTCCGCGGCCTCGAATACTATACCGGCCCCGTCTTCGAGGCCGAGTTGCAGTTTGCCGTTACCAACGAGAAGGGCGAGAAGGTCGTCTTCGGGTCCGTCGGCGGCGGTGGTCGTTACGATGGTCTCGTGTCGCGCTTCATGGGCCAGCCGGTTCCGGCCACGGGCTTCTCCATCGGCGTTTCGCGCCTGATGACGGCGCTGAAGAACCTCGGCAAGCTCGGGCAGGACGACGTCGTGGCCCCCGTCCTCGTCACCGTCATGGACGGCGATGTCGAGAGCATGGGCCGCTACCAGCGCTTCACCCAGGAACTGCGCAATGCCGGCATTCGCGCCGAAATGTACCAGGGCAACTGGAAGAAGTTCGGCAACCAGCTGAAATATGCCGACCGCCGCAACGCCCCCGTCGCCATCATCCAGGGTGGCGATGAGCGCGCCGAGGGCGTGGTGCAGATCAAGGACCTGATCGAAGGCAAGCGCCTCTCCGGTGAAATCGAGGACAACACGTCCTGGCGCGAGGCGCGCGTCGCGCAGATTTCCGTGCCGGAAAGCGAACTCGTGGCGAAGGTCCGTGAAATCCTCGAGGCGCAGGCCGAAGATCGGGCACGGACCAGCTGATAGCGATGCGCGCGTCCTTCCACCCCCCTCTGGCCTGCCGGCCATCTCCCTCGCAAGGGGGAAGATTGGCAAGGTGCGAACGCATCACCCGGATAGAGATGTCAGGGACAGGCGAGACGGTCCAACAATTCGATCTCCTCCCCTGTGGGGGAGATGGCCGGCAGGCCAGAGGGGGCTATGCCGCCCCGCGGCCGGAGCTTTTCCCATGCCACTGATCAATCTCCCCGCCTTCGCCCCCGATCTGATCTCCGATCTCGAAGCCCTCGGCACCGAGCGCGTCGACACGCCGGTCATCCAGCCGGCCGAACCCTTCCTCGACATGGCGGGCGAGGATCTGCGCCGGCGCATCTTCATGACGGAGAGCGAGACGGGCAAGAGCCTGTGCCTGCGCCCGGAATTCACCATTCCCGTTTGCCTGCGCCATATTGAGACGGCGACCGGTACGCCGAGGCGCTATGCCTATCTCGGCGAGGTCTTCCGCCAGCGCCGCGAGGGATCGAACGAGTTCTATCAGGCTGGTATCGAGGATCTTGGCGAGCCCGATGTGGCGCGCGCCGATGCCCGTGCGGTCAGCGATGCCATTGCCGTGCTGGCAAACCGTCTGCCGGGCGTGTCACTGTCCGTGGTGCTGGGCGACCAGTCGGTGTTCGAGGCGGTGGTTGCCGCCTGCGGTCTGCCGGCCGGCTGGCAAAAGCGGCTTGTCCACGCCTTCGGCAACCAGACGCAGTTGCAACGGCTGATGGACACGCTGTCCAATCCCGCCCCGTCAGGCATTTTCGGCCCGGAAGTCGAACGCCTTGCCATTCTCGGCAAACTCGACGACGAGACGACGCTGATCGCCCATATCGACGAGACGATGGAAGCGACCGGCTATTCCACAAATGCCAGCCGCAGCCCCGCTGATATCGCGCGCCGCCTGCGGGAGAAAATGGAGCTGGCGAACACCCGCCTCGATGAGCGCACGCTTGCACTGCTCAGGGAATTCCTGGCGTTGGAACTGAGCCTTGCGGATGCGCCACAGGCGCTCGCCGCCTTCGCGCAGAAGGCCGGCCTGTCGCTTGGAGAAGCGCTCACCCGTTTCGAAAGCCGCGTTGCCGCTTTGCGCGAGGCCGGCATGCACCCGTCCGCCGTGACCTATCGCGCCGCCTTCGGCCGCCCGCTCGACTATTATACCGGCCTTGTCTTCGAGATCACGCCTGAGGGCGATCCGCTCGTTCTTGCCGGTGGGGGCCGCTTCGACCGGTTGCTCACGCTGCTCGGCGCCAAGGAGCGTATTCCCGCCGTCGGCTTTTCGCTGTGGCTCGATCGCATCGCAAGCGTGAAGGAAGCTGCGGCATGACCATCACCATCGGTCTTCCCTCCAAGGGGCGCATGAAGGAGGATTCGTCCGCCGTTCTCGCCCGCGCCGGTTTTTCCGTCATCGCCGTCGGCAATGACCGGTCCTATCGCGGCCGGGTCGAAGGCCGCGACGATATCGAGATCGCCTTTCTCTCCGCCTCGGAAATCTCGCGTGAGATTGCCAATGGTACGGTCGACTTCGGCGTGACTGGCGAGGATCTGGTGCGTGAGGGGCTGGCGGAGGCCGATGCCCGCGTCGAGTTCTGCGCTCGCCTGGGCTTCGGCCATGCCGATGTCGTCGTCGCCGTGCCGGAAATCTGGCTCGATGTCGATACCATGGCCGATCTCGGCGATGTCGCCGCCGATTTCCGCGCCCGCCACGGCCGCCGCCTGACGATCGCCACCAAATACTGGCGACTGACGCAGCAGTTCTTTTCCGGCAATCACGGCATCCAGCTCTATCGCATCGTCGAAAGTCTGGGCGCCACGGAAGGCGCACCCGCCTCCGGCTCTGCCGACATCATCGTCGACATTACCTCGACCGGGTCGACGCTGGTCGCCAACCACCTCAAGATCCTGTCCGATGGCGTGATCCTGAAATCGGAAGCCTGCCTCGTGCGCGCCCGCAAGCCCGAGCATGAAGGCAATCCGGTCGTGGCTGAGATCATCAACGCGGTGCGTGGGGTGCTCTGACTGCAGGGACTATCCGGCTTCCACCGGAATTTTGTAGAGGCCACCCTGACATCGCCCGTCCACCTGTCCTATCTATGAGCTCCCGTGTCCAAGGAGCCGTTCATGTCCGACCTTTCCGCCTTCCCGATCACCAAGAAGTGGCCCGCCAAGAACCCCGATGTCATCCAGCTCTATTCGCTGCCCACGCCGAATGGTGTGAAGGTCTCGATCGCGCTTGAGGAACTCGGCCTCCCATATGAAGCCCACCGCATCGAGTTCGGTTCTGACGGTGTGAAATCGCCTGAGTTCATCTCGCTCAACCCGAATGGCCGCATTCCCGCGATCATCGATCCGAACGGCCCCGGCGGCAAGCCGATCGGCCTGTTCGAATCCGGCGCCATCCTCGTCTATCTCGCCGAGAAGACCGGCAAGCTCATCCCGGCTGATGTCGCCGGACGCTATGAAACGCTGTGCTGGGTGATGTTCCAGATGGCCGGCGTTGGCCCGATGCTGGGGCAGTTCGGCCACTTCTTCAAATATGCCGCCGACAAGGTCGCCAACAACTCCTATCCGATGGAGCGCTACCGCGACGAGTCCAAGCGCCTGCTTTCGGTTCTGGAAGACCGCCTCAAGGACCGTCAGTGGATCATGGGCGACGAATACACCATCGCTGATATCACCACATTCCCCTGGGTGCGCGGCGCCGATATCTTCTACGGCGGCCGCGAAGCGCTCGACTATGCGGGTTTCCCGGCGGTCGGTGCGTGGGTCGAGCGTTGCGTTGCCCGCCCCGCCTCCGCAAAGGGCCTCGAAATCCCGGCAAGCGTCTGACGCAAACGGAAAATCCGGTGGCGTGACGCCTGTTGACGCCACCGGGTACGCCGGGCTACCTCTCGGAAAACAAGAGCGGGACGGAAACATCGTGACGGGAAGACTGGTTGTTGTGGGCGGCGGTCAGGCCGCCTTTGCGCTCGTTGCCAAACTGCGTGCGCTGAAGGACGAGCGGCCGATCACCATCGTCGCGGCCGAGGCCAGCCATCCCTACCAACGCCCACCGCTCTCCAAGAAATACCTGCTGGGCGAAGCGGACCTGTCGCGCCTCATGTTCCGCCCCGAGACCTGGTATCCGGAAAACAATGTCGAAATCCGCCTGTCGACCGAGGTGACGGCGATCGATCGTGCAGCCAAGACAGTGGCGCTCAGCGATGGCACGACGCTGCATTACGCTTTTCTCGCGCTCGCCACCGGCGCCACGCCGCGTCGCCTGCCCGCCGAGATCGGCGGCGATCTGGTCGGCGTTTTCACCGTGCGCGACTATCGCGACGCGGACCGTCTCGGTCTGGAAATGCAGGAAGGTCGCCGGGCGCTCGTCGTTGGCGGCGGTTATATCGGTCTTGAAGCGGCCGCCGTCGCGCGGGGCAGGGGGCTGCATGTCACGGTGATCGAAATGGCCGAGCGCATCCTTGCCCGCGTTGCATCGCCCGCGACGGCCACGATCCTCAAGGCTATTCATCACGCCCGCGGTGTGGATGTGCGGGAGAAGACCGGCCTGGTGCGCCTTCTTGGCGAAAACGGCCGCGTCACCGGCGCGGAGTTGACCGACGGCTTCGTGCTGCCGGTCGATGTGGTGATCGCCGGTATCGGCGTGACGGCGAACGACCAGCTCGCGCGCGAGGCCGGCCTGGAGGTGGCGAACGGCATCGTGGTGGATCAACACGCCCGTACCTCCGATCCTGCCATCTTCGCCATGGGCGACTGCACCGTACTGCCCTTCGAAGGAAGTCGCGTGCGGCTGGAATCCGTTCAGAACGCGGTCGATCAGGCCGAGGCGGCAGCCGCAGTCATCGCCGGCGGCGACGAGCCCTATCAGCCGAAACCGTGGTTCTGGTCGGATCAGTATGATGTGAAGCTCCAGATCGCCGGCTTCTGCGCGGGCTTCGACGATACATTCGTTCGCCCCGGTCAGCGCGAGGGCAGCGTTTCCGTCTGGTACTTCCGGCAGGGACGGCTGATCGCGGTCGATGCCGTCAACGATGCCAAGGCCTATGTCGTCGGCAAGAAGCTGATCGAGATGGGGCGTACCCCGGAGCGCGCAACGCTGGAAGATCCGGCTGCGGACCTCAAGGCGCTGACTCTCTAGGCTTATTAGCGCCCGTGGTTGTGTGCTGCGCACGTCGCCGTCGCACCTGGTTGCATATTTTCGAAATCCGTTAAGTATGACGGCACATGGAACCCGGCAGCAGGCTTCCGTAACGTGAGGATTTATCGATTCTTCAGGATTGACGGCGTTTTTGGCGATCACATAGCCCCACCCGGTAACCGTCTTCATGCTGTATATCCTGACCTGCCTGACCGTTGAGCACGACCTTCGTCTCGTCCTGCTCGCCGCACTCATCTGCTTTCTGTCCTGTTATGCCGCGGTTGTCCTCACGCAGCGCGCCCTCGTTTGCGGTGGAATGGCACGGGTTCTCTGGCTCGGTGCGGCCGGCGCTTCCAGCGGTTTCGGCATCTGGGCAACTCACTTCATCGCCATGCTGGCCTACGATCCCGGCATGGATATGGGCTTCCTCATGGAGCCGACGCTTGTTTCGCTGGGCGTCGCCATATTCGTCACCGCCGCGGGGCTCGGCGTGGCGACCTATGCCTCGGGCCGCAGTGCGGTTCTGGCGGGTGGCCTGCTGCTTGCCGCGGGCGTGACCTCCATGCACTATATCGGCATGTCGGCGGTGGAACTGCCGGGCACGCTTTTCTTCGACAAGACCTATGTCGCGGCTTCGGTCGTGAGCGCCGCCCTCTTCAGCACGCTGGGGCTAATCTGCTGCCTGCGCCCCGCACCGCGTGCGCGGGATCGCGCGCTTGCCACCGGCCTGATGGCGCTCGCCGTCGTGTCGCTGCATTTCACCGCCATGGCCGCCGTGCGCATCGAACCGGGTCCGATGCCGGTGAGCGGCGAGACGATGCTGTCGACAAGCGTCATGGTGCCCCTCATCGCGACCGTTGCCTTCTCGCTGCTCATCGCGGGGCTGACAGCTGCCGTCTTTGCCCGCCAAGCCGAGATGACCGCGAACGAGAACGCACGCCGCTTCTCCATGCTTCTGCAGGGCGTGAAGGATTATGCCATCTACATGCTCGACGCAGAAGGCCGGGTGGCGAACTGGAACGATGGCGCCGAACGCAAGATGGGTTTCGCGGCCGCAGAGATCGTCGGCCAGCACTTCTCGCGCTTTTATGGCGCGGAAGATCGTGCGGCGGACGAGCCGGAGCGCGCCATGCGCATTGCGCGCGAGCAGGGAAAGTTCGAGACCGAGGGCTGGTGCCACCGCAAGGATGGATCCCGTTTCTGGGCTAACACGGTGATGGACCCGATCCATGACGCGAGCGGTGCCCTTGTCGGCTATGCCAACATCACCAAGGACATCACGCAGGACAAGGCGGATGCCGATCGTCTGGCCGAGGTAACGAAGAACCTCGATCTGGCGCTGGAGAACATGTCGCAGGGGCTTTGCCTGTTCGACAAGGAGGAGCGACTTCTGCTGGCCAACCGGCGTTACAGCGAAATCTTCGGCTTTCCCGAGGGTGGCATCAAGCCTGGCATGACCCTTCGCGAGATCATCGACCTCGGCGTGGCAGTCGTCCTCTCCGACCCCGAGGAACGGCAGGCCAAGGCGCGGGATATCTATGCGCGCCGACGCGCCGCGATCCAGGCGCGGGAGGTCGATGCCATTGTCGAGAAATTCTCCAGTGGCGTGTCCGTACAGCTCTATCACCGCACCCTGCCGGATGGTTCGTGGGTCGCGACCTATGAGGATGTGTCCGAACGCCTGCGTTCGGAGGCGCAGATTTCCTTCCTGGCGCGTCACGACAGTCTGACGGGGCTGCCCAACCGCGCGAGCTTCAACGACCGGCTCGAGGCCGACCTGCTTTCCGCCCGCCGCTCCGGTGGCAAGGTCGCGGTCATTGCCATCGACCTCGACAAGTTCAAGGAGATCAACGATACGCGCGGCCATGCCGCGGGAGACGAAGTGCTGGCCACCCTGTCGCGCCGTATGCAGGCCTGCCTTGCGGCCGACGAGACGATCGCCCGGTTCGGCGGCGACGAGTTTGCCGCCTCCAAGCGCTTCGAGGACATGGCGGAGCTTACCGGCTTCGTCCAGCGTCTCGAAACCTGCCTTGCCGAGGAGATCCACATCGATGGCTATGATATCCGGCCGGGCGCCAGCTTCGGCATCGCCATCTACCCGCAGGATGCCGACAACGTCGGGGCATTGCTGAACAACGCCGACCTTGCCATGTACAGGGCGAAGGAGGCGCTGACGCAGACCGTATGCTTCTACGAAGTGTCGATGGACGAGGCCGCCCGTCGCCGTCGCCTGATTGCGAACGATCTGTGGCAGGCTGTGGGGCGCAACGAACTGGAGCTGCACTATCAGGTGCAGAAAGCCGTCGATACGGGTCAGACGCTCGGTTACGAGGTTCTGCTGCGTTGGCACCATCCGGTGCGCGGAACCATCCCGCCGTCGGATTTCATTCCGATCGCCGAGGAATGCGGCGCCATCCTGCCGATCGGCGAATGGGTGCTGCGCGAAGCCTGCCGCGAGGCCGTCAGCTGGGATAGTTCGCACAAGATCGCGGTCAATCTCTCGCCGGTCCAGCTCGGCAATGCGGATGTCGCAGACCTCGTGCACCGAGTGCTGCAGGAAACGGGCCTGGACCCGCGCCGACTGGAGCTGGAGATCACGGAATCGACCATCATCGGCGACAAGGAACGGGCGTTGGAAACGCTGCGCCGCATCAAGGCATTCGGCGTTACGATTGCCATCGACGACTTCGGAACCGGCTATTCGTCGCTGGAAACGCTGCGTGCCTTCCCCTTCGACAAGATCAAGCTCGACCGCAGTTTCATGAGCGAGGTGGAATCGAGCCCGGAGGCCAAGGCGATTATCCGCGCCATCCTGGCGCTGGGCCATACGCTGCGTGTTCCGGTGCTGGCGGAGGGCGTGGAGACGCGCAACCAGCTCGACATCCTGCTCGACGAGGGCTGCGACGAAGCGCAAGGTTATTTCCTCGGGCGGCCGATGCCGATAGAGCGCATTCGCGCGGCACGGCAGGCGAGTGAAGCGGCGTAGGACGCCGCTTACTGCCGCTTGAAGCGCCGGCCCGCGAGGTCGATCTGGAAACGGGGGAAGATGAAGACGCCGATGATCGTGCCGGCGTACTTCTCTTCCAGGCCCGTCGATTCGCCGACGCAGAACACCGGCTGGCGCGGCGCGCCATCCAGATGAATGGTCGTGGAAAAGCAGAAGGAAGACGAGGAGGCGGCCGCCTGCTCGAAAAGCTCCAGCACGCGCGTGCGATCCAGCGGCTCATAGCACCGGATGAGGTTGAGCAGCCCGCAGGTGCGCTGTGTCATGCCATGCGCCAGCGTGGCCTTCTCGCCGAGCGTGAAGAGACCGTTGGAAAGATCGCCCGTCCAGCGCTCCGTCACGCAATATTGGGTGAGAAGCTCATTATCCGTCTCATCGAATTCCATCGAGCCCGGCAGAAAGGGCGACGAGAGATCAGTCTTGATTATCTTGAACACCTACGACCTCAGGCAGTTGCTCGAATTTGAACGACATGTCGCGGGCGCTTGCGCCTCATGACACGCTAAAAATGTGCACCGGCCGAGCTCCCGAAGCTGGCCGCCACACGTCTCTATGAACTGAACTGCATCCGGTTCCGGTTGTGCATATCGGGTCGGATGTACGCGGAGAAGACCGTCGCTGCCTCTCCGTCAAGGCCATGGCGGTTCCATTAAATACCGTGGGGATGATCGCGGGCGGATTGCCGGCAGCAATGATGCCGGGTTTTCAGCGCCTCAGGCCCCCCTGTGAATCTTTAAAGCTCACTTGGGGCGTCTTTATAGTTGGTTTTTCAACGCCATCAACGGCTTTTTGAAAATTATTGTACGGTTGGAAAAATTCTTCTTCCGGAAACGTTGCAGGCCGGTTACCGCAAAACAAAAAGGGCGGTCCGAAGACCGCCCTTTCCCAACTGAACCGGATGGCTCAGATGTGAAGGCTTTCGCCTATCACATCATGTCCATGCCGCCCATGCCGCCCATGCCGCCAGGCATGCCGGCCGGAGCGTCCTTCTTCGGCAGTTCGGCGATCATGGCTTCCGTCGTGATCAGCAGCGAGGCAACCGAAGCTGCGTTCTGCAGAGCCGTGCGGACAACCTTGACCGGATCGACGATGCCAAGCGCGATCAGGTCGCCGTATTCGCCGGTCTGGGCGTTGTAGCCGTAGTTGTCTTCGTTCTTCTCGAGGATCTTGCCGACGACGATGGAGGCTTCGTCACCTGCGTTGTCCGCGATCTGGCGAACCAGAGCCTGGAGGGCGCGGCGGATGATGTTGACGCCGGCTTCCTGGTCTGCGTTCTCACCCTTGACGGTGATTTTTGTGGAAGAACGGAGCAGGGCAACGCCACCGCCTGGTACGATGCCTTCCTGAACGGCAGCGCGCGTCGCGTTGAGGGCGTCGTCGATGCGGTCCTTCTTTTCCTTCACTTCGACTTCCGTCGAACCGCCGACGCGGATGACGGCAACGCCGCCAGCGAGCTTGGCAAGACGTTCCTGCAGCTTCTCGCGGTCGTAGTCGGAGGTGGTTTCTTCGATCTGGGCCTTGATCTGCGCAACGCGGCCTTCGATTTCAGCCTTCTGGCCGGCACCGTCGACGATCGTCGTGTTTTCCTTGGAGATCGAAACCTTCTTCGAACGGCCGAGCATGTCGAGCGTTACGTTTTCGAGCTTGATGCCGAGGTCTTCGGAGATGACCGTGCCGCCCGTCAGGATGGCGATGTCTTCCAGCATGGCCTTGCGGCGGTCGCCGAAGCCCGGAGCCTTGACGGCAGCGATCTTGAGGCCGCCACGCAGCTTGTTGACGACGAGCGTAGCAAGGGCTTCGCCTTCGACGTCTTCAGCGATGATGACCAGCGGCTTGCCGGTCTGGACGACAGCTTCGAGAACCGGGAGCATGGCCTGGAGGTTCGAAAGCTTCTTCTCGTGGAGGAGAATGTAAGCGTCTTCGAGATCGGCGACCATCTTTTCCGGGTTGGTCACGAAGTAGGGCGACAGGTAGCCGCGGTCGAACTGCATGCCTTCGACGACTTCGAGTTCGGTTTCGGCGGTCTTGGCTTCTTCAACCGTGATGACGCCTTCGTTGCCGACCTTCTGCATGGCTTCAGCAATGTCGAGACCGACCTGCTTGTCGCCGTTTGCGGAGATCGTGCCGACCTGGGCAACTTCTTCCGAGGTGTTGATCTTCTTGGCCTTGGCCTGGAGATCCTTGACGACTTCCGTGACGGCGAGATCGATACCGCGCTTGAGGTCCATCGGGTTCATGCCGGCAGCAACGGCCTTGTGGCCTTCGCGAACGATAGCCTGCGCAAGAACGGTTGCGGTCGTGGTGCCGTCGCCGGCGATGTCGTTGGTCTTGGAAGCGACTTCGCGAACGAGCTGGGCGCCCATGTTCTCGAACTTGTCGTCCAGTTCGATTTCCTTGGCGACGGAAACGCCGTCCTTGGTGATGCGCGGAGCGCCGAAGGACTTGTCGATGACGACGTTACGACCCTTCGGGCCAAGCGTTACCTTGACTGCGTCTGCGAGGATATCGACGCCGCGCAGCATCTTTTCGCGCGCGGTGCGGCCGAATTTGACTTCTTTGGCTGCCATTGTGAGGACTCCTGAGTAGATATCAGCGAATTGCGGAACGGGTTACCGGCTGATCAGCCGATGATGCCCATGATGTCGGCTTCCTTCATGATCAGAAGGTCTTCGCCGTCGAGCTTGACTTCGGTGCCCGACCACTTGCCGAACAGGACGCGGTCGCCAGCCTTGACATCCAGCGGAATAACCTTGCCGGACTCGTCACGAGCGCCGGTGCCGACAGCGACGATTTCGCCTTCCTGCGGCTTTTCCTTGGCGGTATCCGGAATGATGATGCCGCCCTTGGTCTTGGCTTCGGATTCGACGCGACGAACGACGACGCGGTCGTGAAGCGGGCGGAAGGTGGTGCTTGCCATTGTCTAATCCCTCGATCAAATGACATTGCGAACCCAGAGCGGGTCCGATGGATTATTGTTAGCACTCATCGTTGGAGAGTGCTAGCGGCTTCGAGATAAGGGGGGCTTTCTCTCGAGTCAAGAACTGCCTTCGGAAAATTCTTTACCGTTGGCGGTTGCCGCGGCCGGCAGATGGGAACGTCCTGCCACGCCATCAAGGCGGTCGTGTGAATTTTCGCAACTTTGCCTGTGGATGCGCCAAAATTGCAGGGAGAGGCTTGTTTTCTTGGCGTCGCTTTGCGATGTCACGCGGGCCTGATCTCGATACGGAACTCCCCCATGTCCCACCGCATCCAATCCATCCGCGACATCGCCGCGCACTACGACGTGATGCTCTGCGACGTCTGGGGCGTGTTGCACAACGGGGTAGAGGCCTTCTCCTATGCATCGGAAGCGCTCGCAGAAGCCCGTGCGGCCGGCATGACCGTCGTGCTCATCACCAATTCGCCGCGCCCCCATCCTGGCGTGAAGGTGCAGATCCGTGGGCTGGGCGTCGGTGACGACGCCTATGACCGCATCGTCACCTCCGGCGACGTCACCCGGGCGCTGATCGCCAACGGGCCCGAGAAGGTCTATTTCATCGGCGCCGAGAAGGACCTGCCGCTGCTCGATGGTCTCGACGTGGAACCGGTCGGCATGGACGAAGCCGGTATCGTCGTCTGCGCGGGCCTGCGCGAGGACGAGAAGGAAACCGTCGAGGACTACCGCGAGGAACTCACTGCACTCGCCGCCCGCAAGCTGCCTTTCATTTGCGCCAACCCGGACCTCGTCGTCGAGCGCGGCCACAGGCTCATCGCCTGCGCCGGTGCCCTCGCCAAGGTCTATGAGGAACTCGGCTGCACGACGGAGATCGCCGGCAAGCCGCACCGCCCGATCTACGACAAGGCGATCGCCGAGGCGCGCGACGTGCGCGGCGACTTCGATCTGTCGCGCGTCATCGCCGTCGGCGACGGCATGCCGACCGACGTGCGCGGGGCCGAGGCCTATGGCCTAGATGTGCTCTACATATCCGGCGGTATCCACGCCCAGCATTATGTCGAAGGCGGCCGCACCGACGAGGTGAAGCTCGCTGCCTTCCTGGATCAGGAACAGGCCCACCCGAAATGGTGGATGCCCCGGCTGCAGTGACGGGACGGAGACGGTCGTCATGACGGTATTTCACAGGAACGAGACGAAACAGCTGCTGCCGGAGCACCTGCGCGGCGGCGTCATCGCGATCGGCAATTTCGACGGCGTGCATCGTGGCCATCAGGCCGTGCTGCAAAGAGCGCTGGACATTGCCAAGAGCCGCGGCGTCCCCGCTCTGGTTCTGACCTTCGAGCCGCATCCGCGCACGATCTTCCGGCCGGATACGCCCGTCTTCCGGCTGACGCCTGCCCCCCTCAAAGCCCGTATCCTGGAAGGCATGGGCTTTTCCGCCGTCATCGAATACCCGTTCGACCGCACCTTCTCGGAAATGTCGGCGCATGATTTCATTGGCGCTGTCCTCCTCGAATGGCTGCACGCCTCGGAAGTCGTCACCGGCTTCGATTTCCATTTCGGCAAGGGCAGGGAAGGCGGCCCCGCCTTCCTGATGGCGGCCGGACAGGACAACGGTTTCGGCGTCACACTGGTCGATGCCTTCCGCGACGAGAACGCCTCGGTCATCTCCTCCAGCGTTATCCGGTCTCTGCTCGGCGAGGGCACGGTTACCGAAGCCGCCGGCCTGCTCGGCTATCGATATACGGTCGAGGCCGAGGTCATCGACGGCAAGAAGCTCGGCCGCACCCTTGGCTACCCCACCGCCAACATGGCGCTTCCGCCGGAAGTGGAACTGCGCAACGGTATCTATGCCGTGCGCTTCCGCCGTCCCGACGGCAGTCTGCATGACGGCGTCGCGAGCTTCGGCCGCCGCCCGACCGTCACGTCGAACGGTGCGCCGCTGCTCGAAACTTTCCTTTTCGATTTTTCCGGCGATCTCTACGGCGAAATCTCCGCCGTCTCCTTCTTCGGCCATCTGCGTGACGAACTGAAATTCGATGGTCTCGACGCGCTCGTCGTGCAGATGAAGCGCGACGAAGAGGAAGCGCGTGCGCTTCTTTCAGGCGTGCGACCGCTCGGCGAGATCGACCAGCGCCTCTGTTTCTGACGCGCGGAAGAGTGGCGAGCCCAGCCCCCTCTATCTCTTCCGCTCGCAGGGTTTTGCCGCATCCGGCGACACCGTTGTCAGCGTAGTGCCGCAGCAGCACGTCGTTGCCGTCTATGGCGGTGGCGGCACTTTTGAGGCCGAAGGACTTTCCCAAGCCTTCGGCGGGGCCGCAATCTTCAGAAACGATGCGACGGGCGCCATCTTCGCCGGTGTCTGTGGCACGCGCAACGCCTCGCGCTTCCGCCGCGAGATGCGGGAGCATATGGATGTCGTGCTCAGGCGGGTGGCGCCGGATGCGCGGCTCGTCGTCTGGAGTGCCGAAGGCAAGCGCCCGCCGCAGCGCCGGGACGACGAACGCTGACGACCATCATTCTTGTACCAGCACGCCTGCGTGGCCGTCGCACCGGATCGCGATGAAGAGGTTTGCGATATGTCTTTTCAAACCGCCGAAAACCCCGTAAGACCGCGCGCATGATGCTCCACCGGCTGACCATCGATCTGCGAATTAGTGGCCCGGCCTTCCGCGCGCTCTGAGCGAGGCCGGAAGGTCCGGGATTTCGGGTGTTCGTGAAACGCCCCCGCCGTCATTGCCGGTGCATTGACCGATATTCCCTCCGCATGCGCACGATGCGCGCGAACAAAGACGATAGCCATATCCATGACCGATACGCCTGAAAAAGTCGATTATTCGTCCACCCTCAACCTGCCGCAGACGGATTTTCCGATGCGCGCCGGCCTGCCGCAGAAGGAGCCGGAAACGGTGGCCCGCTGGCAGCAGATGAACCTCTACAAGAAGCTGCGTGCCTCCGCCGCCGGCCGCGAGAAATTCGTGCTGCACGATGGCCCGCCCTATGCCAACGGCAATATCCATATCGGCCACGCGCTGAACAAGATTCTCAAGGACGTCATCACCCGCTCGTTTCAGATGCGCGGCTACGATGCCAACTACGTGCCCGGCTGGGACTGCCACGGCCTTCCCATCGAATGGAAGATCGAGGAAAAGTACCGCGAGAAGGGCAAGAACAAGGACGAGGTTCCGGTCAACGAATTCCGCCAGGAATGCCGTGACTTCGCGAGCGGCTGGATCAAGATCCAGTCGGACGAGTTCAAGCGTCTCGGCATCGAGGGCGACTTCGAAAATCCCTATACGACCATGGCCTTCCATGCCGAAGCCCGCATCGCCGGCGAGCTGTTGAAGATCGCCAAGTCCGGTCAGCTCTATCGCGGCTCCAAGCCCGTCATGTGGTCGGTCGTCGAGCGCACCGCGCTGGCCGAAGCCGAAGTCGAATATGCCGATGTCGAGAGCGACACGATCTGGGTGAAGTTCCCAGTGGTTGGAGCGGACACGTCAGCTCGCTATTCTCGCGTTGCTTCGGAGGTTGAGGCTGACCGAATTGCAGATGGCATCGCGTCGGTTATAAACAACGTTGAGGAGCTGGTTGAGGATAAGGTCTCTGTCGTCATCTGGACGACCACGCCCTGGACGATCCCCGGCAACCGCGCCATCTCGTTCTCGTCGCGCTTCCCTTACGGCCTCTACGAGGTGGAAAGCGCCACAAACGATTTCGGCCCGCAGCCGGGCGAGAAGCTGATCTTTGCCACCCGACTGGCCGATGATTGCGCCGCCAAGGCCAAGGTGACGCTGAAGTTCCTCCGCGATGTCGCGCCGGAAGAGCTCTCGGCGATCGTGACCGCCCATCCGCTGGCGCCGCTCGGCTACACCTTCCCGGTCCCGCTGCTCGACGGCGACCATGTCACCGACGATGCCGGCACGGGCTTCGTGCACACGGCACCCGGCCACGGCCGCGAGGACTTTGATGCCTGGACGGCCGAGGCCCGCAACCTCGAGGCGCGCGGCATCTCCTCCAAGATCCCCTTCACCGTCGACGACGCGGGCTTCTACACTGCCGATGCCCCCGGCTTCGAAGGTGCGCGCGTCATGGATGACAACGGCAAGAAGGGCGACGCCAACGACCGCGTCATCAAGGCGCTGATCGCTGAGAACAACCTCTTCGCCCGCGGCCGCCTGAAGCACTCCTATCCGCATTCCTGGCGCTCCAAGAAGCCGGTCATCTTCCGCAACACGCCGCAGTGGTTTGTCTATATGGACAAGGAACTCGGCGACGGCACGACGCTTCGCTCGCGTTCGCTTGCAGCAATCGACCAGACCCGCTTCGTGCCGGCCTCCGGCCAGAACCGCCTGCGCGGCATGATCGAAGGCCGCCCGGACTGGGTTCTGTCGCGCCAGCGCGCCTGGGGCGTGCCGATTGCCGTCTTCGCCGACGAACAGGGCGAAGTGCTCGTCGATGACGCCGTCAACGCCCGCATCCTCGAGGCCTTCGAACAGGAAGGCGCCGATGCCTGGTTCGCAGAGGGCGCGCGCGAGCGCTTCCTTGGCAATCGTGCGGGAGAAGGCTGGACGCAGGTCATGGACATCCTCGATGTCTGGTTCGACTCGGGCTCGACCCACACCTTCACGCTGGAGGACCGCCCGGACCTGAAATGGCCGGCCGACGTCTATCTCGAAGGCTCCGACCAGCATCGCGGCTGGTTCCATTCGTCGCTGCTCGAAAGCTGCGCGACGCGCGGCCGCGCGCCCTACAACGCCGTCGTCACCCATGGCTTCACCATGGACGAGAAGGGTGAAAAGCAGTCGAAGTCGAAGGGCAACGTCGTCTCGCCGCAGGACGTGATGAAGGAATCGGGCGCCGATATCCTGCGTCTCTGGGTCATGACCACCGACTACTGGGAAGACCAGCGCCTCGGCAAGACGATCATCCAGACCAATATCGACGCCTACCGCAAGCTGCGCAACACGGTGCGCTGGATGCTGGGAACGCTGGCGCACGACAACGGCGAGGAGATCGCCTATGCCGACATGCCGGAGCTGGAAAAGCTCATGCTGCACCGGCTGGCGGAACTGGATGCGCTCGTGCGGTCGGGCTACGACGCCTTCGATTTCAAGAAGATCACCCGCGCGCTCATCGATTTCTCGAATGTCGAGCTGTCGGCCTTCTATTTCGACGTGCGCAAGGATGCGCTCTACTGTGATGCCCCGTCCTCGCTGAAGCGCCGGGCCGCACTTGCAGTCATTCGCAAGCTGTTCGATTGCCTCGTCACCTGGCTCGCCCCGATGCTGCCCTTCACGATGGAGGAGGCCTGGCTCTCGCGCAAGCCGGATGCCGTCTCGGTGCATCTGGAGCAGTTCCCGGACGTGCCGGCCGAATGGCGCAACGATGCGCTCGAGGCCAAGTGGGAGAAGATCCGTGCTGTGCGTTCGGTCGTTACCGGCGCGCTGGAAATCGAGCGTCGCGAGAAGCGCATCGGCGCCTCGCTGGAGGCCGCTCCGGTCGTCCACATCGCCGATCCCGAGCTTCTGGCTGCCCTTGAAGGCCAGGATTTCGCGGAAATCTGCATCACCTCGGCCATCACGCTCGTTACCGGCGAAGGCCCGGCGGAGGCCTTCCGCCTTGCGGATGTCGCCAAGGTCTCGGTGGAGCCGAAGCTGGCAGAAGGGCAGAAATGCGCCCGTTCCTGGCGTATTACGACGGATGTCGGTTCCGACCCGGAATATCCTGATGTGTCGGCCCGCGATGCGGCGGCGCTGCGCGAAATCGGTTTCCGCCGCGCGGCATAAGCGCCCGCTCTGTTGACGGCCGGTTCTTTCCGGCCGTCGATTTGCCGGCATGAATTGCACTTCGGCGCCTCATCCGGTAATGCTGCCTGAAAATGGTCGGATTGTTCCGCCATGGCACGGCGGACTTTTGCCGTGGAATGAGTTTTCTGCGTACCGGCTCTGCTGGAAGGGTATTCATGGGAATGACGCGAAATATTCGGGTACGGACCGGCCTGTTCGGCCTTCTCGGCGGCAGCCTCCTTCTGACCGGTTGCATGGGCCCGACCTACGGCACCGACAAGACAGCCGGCGAGCAGCTGATCGACGACCTCGGCAATGCCGTGATGATCCAGCCGGAGAACAAGGACGCAAAGACGGTCCGCTATCAGCCGCGCGGCGGCCTTGTCGTGCCGAAGGACAAGACGGCGCTGGCCAATCCGCAGCAGTCGGTCGCGTCCAAGGAAAACCCCGAATGGCTGGAAAATCCGGAAGACATGCGCGAGCGCCTTCGCGCCGAGGCCGATGAGAACCTCAACAATCCCGGCTACCGTTCGCCGCTTGTCAGCCAGAATTCCAATGCCCAGCAGATGGGCACGGCGCAGCAGACTCAGGCCTACCGCGAGGCACGCCGCCTGCAGATGGGTGCCTATTCCGACCAGCGCCGCTACCTGAGCGATCCGCCGACCGAATATCGCAAGCTTCCCGAGGAAGCCCAGGCCGATCTCGGCGAGCCGGAAAAGCAGAAGGAACGTCGTCGCAAGAAGGAAGCGAAGGCCGCCAAGCAGAGTGGTTCCAAGTGGTGGCCGTTCTGACATCATGACCGGCTACCGAATCCGGCCGGCGACGGTCGATGACGCCGCCGTCATCCTGCGCTTCATCCGCGAGCTCGCGGACTACGAAAATGCCCTGTCCGAAGTCGCCGCGACCGAAGAAAGCGTCGCGGTCTCTCTGTTCGGCGAGGGGTCTGTGAGTTGCGCGGCCATCTGCGAGACGCCAGACGGCGAACCGGCCGGTTCCGCCGTCTGGTTCAAGACCTACTCCACCTGGCAATCGAAGAACGGCCTCTATCTCGAGGACCTCTATGTGACGCCCGCCCATCGCGGTGCCGGTGTCGGCAAGATGCTGTTGCGCTACCTTGCGCGCGTTGCCATCGAACAGGATTGCAGCCGTTTCGAATGGAGCGTGCTCGACTGGAACGAGCCGGCCATCCGCGTCTACGACGCCATCGGCGCCGAGCCGCAGAAGGAATGGCTGCGCTATCGCCTGACGGGCGACCGGCTGAAACGCTTCGCCGAAGGGTGAGACCCGGTCAGCCTCCGCGCCGGGCAAGCAGGACCAGATGAAGCATATGCGCGCCGACAAAGGCGACGCAAAGAGGCAGGATCGCCACGATCATTCCGCCGCTCATGGCGACAAAGGCGAGCACCAAGACTGCCAGCGTCGGCGTGAAGGCGAGTGCGGCGTTGCGCGGCAGCGACCAGTTCGGCTTGCCCTCGCGGTTCCACTGCATGGTCAGTCGTTCAGCACCCGGCGCGATGCGGCGCGCGGCAAGAAAGGACATGGCGGCCATCACGATGACGGTTGCGACAATGGCAGCGGTGGCGGGTGACATCGTTCTCAGCGCCTTTCCAGAAAGAAGTCCTTCAAGATCTCCGCGGCTTCCAGACCGCTGATGCCGGAATAGACCTCCGGGGCATGATGGCAGGTGGGCTGTGCGAAGAAGCGCACGCCATTTTCGACGCCGCCGCCCTTCGGGTCTTCTGCGCCATAATAGAGGCGGCGGATGCGGGCGAAGGAGATGGCGGCCGCACACAATGTGCAGGGTTCGAGCGTCACATAGAGGTCGGCGCCCGTCAGCCGCTCCTGGCCGAGTTTGCGGGCGGCCTCGCGGATGACGGCGACTTCGGCATGGGCGGTCACATCGTTGTCGGCGCGCGTGCGATTGCCCGCCTGAGCCACGATGGCGCCATCCATGACGAGCACGGCGCCGACGGGCACTTCACCGCGTTTGCCGGCGGCGCGGGCCTCGACCAGCGCGATCTCCATGAAGCGATTTGTCATAGCGGAACGAATTCCTCTTAACCCGGGGCGTCTGACCTGATACGACACGCGAAAACGCAGGCAACACAAATGACATTCAAAGACAAGCCAAAACGGCCGGGCGCGAAGCCCGCGGGCCGCGATACCAAGCCGCGTGGCGCCGCATCGGCGGCCGCGGGCAAGAAATCCTTCGGCGGCAAGCCGGCAGGCAAGAAGCCTTTTGACGGCAAGTCGGCCCCGCGCGACGGCAAGCCTTCCCGTGCCGCCAAGCCGGCACCCGCCGCGCCGGCCGGTGCCGAACTCGCGCCCGAACGCATTTCCAAGCTGCTCGCCCGTGCAGGCGTGGCTTCCCGCCGCGATATCGAGCGCATGATCATGGAAGGCCGCGTCAGCGTGAACGGCAAGGTGCTGGAGACCCCGGTCCTTAATGCCAGCTTCGCCGACCGCATCGAGGTGGATGGCGTGCCGGTGCGCGGCATCGAGCGCACGCGCCTGTGGCTCTACCACAAGCCTGCCGGCCTCGTGACGACCAATGCCGACCCGGAAGGGCGCCCGACCGTCTTCGACAATCTGCCGGAAGAGCTTCCGCGCGTCATGTCCATCGGCCGCCTCGACATCAACACCGAAGGCCTGCTGCTGCTCACCAATGACGGTGGTCTCGCCCGCATGCTCGAACTGCCGACGACCGGCTGGCTGCGCCGCTACCGCGTGCGCGCCCACGGCAAGATCGAACAGGCCGATCTCGACAAGCTGAAGGAAGGCATTGCCGTCGATGGCGTGCTTTACGGCTCGATCGATGCGACGCTCGACAAGGCGCAGGGCTCCAATGTCTGGCTGACGCTCGGCCTGCGCGAAGGCAAGAACCGCGAAGTCAAGAACGTGCTCGGCGCGCTCGGCCTCGACGTCAACCGGCTGATCCGCATCTCCTACGGGCCGTTCCAGCTCGGCGAGCTGCCGGAAGGCCATGCTCAGGAAATCCGTGGCCGCACGCTGCGTGACCAGCTCGGCCCGCGCCTGATCGAGGAATCCGGGGCGAATTTCGATGCGCCGCTCTTCGATCATAAGGCAGAGGATGCCGATGAGAAGCCGGTGAAGCCCCGCGAGGAGGCGTCCGCCTGGAGCGAGCGTCCGGCGGAGCGCCGTGAGAAGCCCGCCGGCCGCCGTGATGGTGACCGTCGTGAGCAGGCCCGCGCCCGGCTGGATACCAAGCGCGATGACCGTTTTGGCGACAAGCCGCGCGTTGGCCCGCGCGATCGGGATCGCGATGGCGATCGTTTCGAAAGCAAGCCGAAGCGCGAACCCGCAAACCGCGGCCGCAAGTCCAACGTCTGGATGGCGCCCGGCGCCCGTCCGGTCGCCGAGAAAGCGGCTGGCGCTGAAGAGGGCGTGAAGCGTGAACCGCGCGCTCGTCCCGAAGGGGCGCCCAAGTCCAAGCGCTACGGCCGTACGGCCGAGGGCGCGCCGACCCGTTCGTCCAAGAAGTTTGACCCGGATCGCAAGGGTTCCGACAGCAGGGGTCCGGCCCGCGGCCGTCCCGGTGATGACCGCGTGGAAAAGCCCCGCATCCTGAAGACGCGCGACGAGGATGGCGAATGGATCCGCGCCTCCGAGCCGGAGGCCGGTGGTCGTGACGATGGCGGCCGTGGCGGCTTCGGACGCACACGCTCCGGCGCAGGCGACGATCGTGCCCCCCGCGATTTTGGTGATCGCAAGCCGCGTTCTCAGGGCGAGCGCTCCTTCGGCGACCGTCCGGCCCGGGGTGAACGTTCCTTTGGCGACCGCAAGCCGCGCGCAGAGGGTGAACGCTCGTTCTCCGATCGTCCGCCGCGTCGCGACGGCGGCAAGCCCTTCGGCGGCAAGCCCGGCGGCAAGTCGTTTGGCGGAAAGCCGAGCGGCGGCAAACCCGGTGGTGGACGCCCCGCAGGCGGCGGTCGGCCGCGCGGCAAGGGCAAGTAAGCCGCCGTGCGGATCGTCGGCGGAGAATTTCGCGGTCGTTCGCTTGCAACGCCGAAGTCGGACGATATCCGTCCGACTTCGGACCGCACGCGCGAAAGCCTGTTCAACATCCTCTCACACGCGTATCCCGAGGCGCTTGACGGAACGCGCGTGCTCGATCTCTTCGCGGGCACCGGCGCCGTCGGCTTCGAGGCGCTGTCTCGCGGCGCGCGCGCCGTGCTCTTCGTCGAGCAGGGCGTGGAGGGCAGGGGACTGCTGCACGCCAACACGGAATCGCTCGGCGTGATCGGCCGCGCCAAGATCTTCCGACGCGACGCCACCTCGCTCGGCGGCGTCGGCACGATGGAGCCGTTCGATTTCCTCTTCGCCGATCCGCCCTATGCGAAGGGTCTTGGCGAGCGTGCGCTCGATGCCGCCGCACGCGGCGGCTGGCTCGTCGACGGCGCCCTTGCGATCCTTGAGGAGCGCGCCGATATTCAACCCGCCGCCGTCGATGGTTTCGAGCTTCTCGAAGTCAGAACGTTCGGCGAAACGCGCATGCACTTCTATCGTTACTGGCCCGGCTGAGCGATGCCGGCCGCGGAGACCTGAGCGATGACCGATGCCCTCGTTTCCCCGATCACGCCACGCCCCGCCGGCCCGACCGTCGCCATCGCGCTTGGCGGCGGCGGCGCGCGCGGACTTGCCCATATCCACGTCATCGAAGTGCTCGACGAGTTCGGCATCCGTCCGGTGCTGATCTCGGGCGCGTCGATCGGCGCGATCATCGGAGCGGCCATGGCTTCCGGCATGTCGGGCCGTGAGATCCGCGAGCATACGCTGGCCACCATCGGCAGACCCGGCCAGATCATGAACCGCCTCTGGAGCCTGCGGCCGTCCGGCTTTTCGCAGATGGTCTCCGGCGGTTTCAAGTTCGGGCAGTTCAATCTGGAACGCATGCTGAAGGCATTCCTGCCCGACGGTGTCCCGGAAACCTTCGAAGCGCTTGATATCCCGATGAAGATTATCGTGTCGGACTATTACGCCCAGCGCGAATGCGTCTGCGAGAGCGGCCCGCTGTTTCCCGCGCTTGCCGCATCCGCCGCCTTGCCCGCCGTCTTCCGTCCTGTCGTTATCGACGGCCGGGTGATGATGGACGGCGGCCTGTGCAACCCGATCCCGTTCGATCATCTCGCGGGCCGGGCCGATATCACCATCGGCGTCGATGTGATCGGCCAGCCGCCGGCCGGCACGGCCGAACTGCCGAACAGCGTTGACAGCCTCTACGGCGCCACGCAGCTGACCATGCGGTCCATCGTCACGCTGAAGCTCGAAAAGGGCGCGCCCGACATTTTCCTTCAGCCGGACGTCGGCCGCTTCCGCGTGCTGGATTTCGCCAAGGCAGCGGAGGTGCTGAAAGCATCGGAGGGTATCCGCGACGTCCTCAGACGCGCGCTTGACAAAAAACTCTCCCGTACGCACTGAAGCCGCCGAGTCGACAGCGCTCAGACGTCCTCGTCCGTATCGGCCATCTGGTTCTTCGGCCGCACGAGCGGTTCCGGCTTCACTGGTGCGGAATGCAGCATGTGCCGCCCCGCGGCCAGTCCTTCCACCGCCTGAAGTTCCAGCCGCGCCACGTCGCGGCGGCGGATATCGTCGCTGATGGCCACGGCATCGTCGGGCTCGACACCGAGCTCTTCAAGTGTCTCGCGGCCGAAGACAAGCGCGGATTCGAATGTTTCGCGCACGTCGTGCTGCACGCCGCGGGCACGCAGCGAAAGCGTGTGCACGCGGTCATAGGAGCGCACGAAGACGGTGGCGTTCGGGTATTCCGACTGAACGAGATCGACAATGCGGTCCGTGGTGGTCTTGCCGTGCGTGCAGACGGCGACGATCTTCGCCCGTTCGATGCCGGCGGCGCGCAGCACATCCTTTCGCGTGCCGTCGCCGAAATAGATGCGGAAGCCGAAATTCGCGGCCTGTCGCACGCGGTCCGTCGAATGGTCGATGACCGTCACCTCGCGGCCGCCGGCCAGCAGGATCTGCGCGGCGATCTGGCCGAAGCGCGAAAAGCCGATCATCAGCACGTCGGCGCCGGCGCCTTCGAAATCCTCCTCCATCTCCTCTTCCGGATCCTCTACCAGCAGGAAGCGGGAGAGCGCGGCGGCAATCGGCGTCAATGCCATCGACATGGTCACGACGGCAATCAGTAGTGAGGCGAGCCCGCCGGAGAAGATGCCGGCCGCAGCTGACGCCGTGAAAAGCACGAAGCCGAATTCACCGCCCTGCGGCAGCACGAGCGCGATGCGCACCGCATCATTGTGCGAGGAACCTGTGAAGCGGCAGAGGCCATAGATGACGAGGCCCTTCACCAGCATGACGGCAGGTGTCGCGATCAGGATCGTCAGCCAGCTGGAGAAGATCACGTCGAGATGCAGCGACAGGCCGACCGCCATGAAGAAGAGGCCGAGCAGAATTCCGCGGAAGGGCTCCACATCCGCTTGCAATTCGTGGCGATAGGAGGAATCGGCGAGCAGCACGCCGGCCAGGAACGCACCCATGGCCATGGAAAGCCCGGCCATCTGCAACAGCATGGCGGCGGCCAGAACCACGAACAGCGCCGCCGCAATCATGGCCTCGCGCGCGCCGGTGCGCGCGATGATCTGGAACAGCGGGTTGAGCAGGTAGCGACCAGCGACCAGCAGGGCGGCAATCGCTCCGACCGCGACCATGAAATCATGGAAGGCGCTTGTCGTGTCCTCCGGCGCCTGTTCGGCCAGCAGCGGTATCAGCGCCAGCAGCGGCACGATGGCAAGGTCCTGCAAAAGAAGCAGCGAAAAGGCGCGCTGGCCGTAGCGCGTGTTCGTGTCGCCCCGCTCATCGAGGATCTGCATGGCGAAGGCGGTGGAGGACAGCGCAAGCCCGAAACCGATGATCAGCGCGCCGTCCCACTCCTCCAGCCCGAAGAGCAGCACAAACCCCGCCAGGACGAGCCCCGTCACCACCACCTGTGCGATGCCAAGCCCGAAAATATCATGGCGCATCGACCACAGGCGCGAGGGCTTCAGCTCCAGCCCGATCAGGAAGAGCAGGAACACGACGCCGAGTTCGGCGACACCCAGCAGCTCCTCGCCATCGCGGATCTGGTGCAGGATGGGGCCGATCACCACACCCGCCGCGAGATAGCCGAGAATGGTGCCAAGCCCAAGTCGCTTGAAGATCGGCGCGGCAAGAAGCGCCCCGCCGAGCATCATCAGGACCTCGTTGTACGAGCTGTGCGTATATTGCATGCGGAAGGCTTTCTCTGCGGGATGGCGGCTGCACGGCAAAAAAGGAACGACCTCCCTTGATGCCTGTGTCGGCGCACAATAAATGGGGCATCAAAGAAAGGCCAAGTCATGTCACAGACAATCGATTCCGCAAGCCTTCTCGGGCGCGCCGGTGAACTTATCGACCGCGCCATTCAAGCGGGGGCGGATGCGGCCGATGCCGTCGTCGTCCGTGGCCGGTCCTCCTCGGTCAGCGTGCGCCTCGGCAAGGTCGAGGGCACGGAGGCTTCCGAAAGCGACGATTTCTCCTTGCGCGTCTTCGTTGGAAAACGCGTCGCCAGCGTCTCGGCCAATCCGGGCTTCGACCTGAAGGTGCTCGCGGAGCGCGCCGTGGCCATGGCCAAGGCCTCACCGGAAGATCCCTTTGCGTCGCTCGCCGCCGAAGGCGACCTTGCCAAGGCGTGGCCGGACCTCGAACTCTTCGATCCGACCGAGGTCTCCGCCGACCAGCTCACCGAAGCTGCCCTTGCCGCCGAGGCCGCAGCGCTTTCCGTATCCGGCATCACCAATTCCGGCGGGGCCGGCGCATCCGCCGGCATGGGCGGCCTTGTGCTTGCCACCTCGCACGGCTTTTCCGGCGCCTACAGCGCCAGCCGCTTCGGCCGTTCCGTCAGCGTCATCGCGGGCGAAGGCACGAAGATGGAGCGCGACTACGATTTCGACTCTTCCCTGTATTTTGCGGAACTGCGCGATGCCGAGGATATCGGCCGCGAGGCTGCCGCCCGTGCGGTGCGCCGGCTGAACCCGCGCCAAGTGCCGACGGCAAAGAACGTGACGGTGATATACGATCCGCGCGTGGCGCGCGGCATTGCCGGCCATATCGCCGGTGCGATCAACGGCGCCTCCGTCGCCCGCAAGACCAGCTTCCTGCGCGATCGCATGGGCAAGCAGGTCCTGAAGGCGGGGCTTTCCGTCACCGACGACCCGCTCATCGTGCGGGGCTCCTCATCGCGTCCGTTCGATGGCGAGGGCGTCACGGGCAAGCGTCTTGCGATGATCGAGGATGGTGTGCTGCAGCACTGGTTCCTCTCGACCTCCACGGCGAACGAACTTGGCCTGAAGACAAACGGCCGCGGCGTGCGCGGCGGAACCTCCGTCAGTCCGGCTTCCACGAACCTTGCTCTGGAGCCGGGAGATATATCCCCGGAGGAACTGATCCGCTCGGTCGGCAACGGTTTCTATGTCACGGAGCTGATCGGCCAAGGCGTCAACATGGTGACGGGCGAATACAGCCGCGGCGCCTCCGGCTACTGGATCGAAAACGGCGAACTGACCTTTGCCGTCTCCGAGGTGACGATCGCCTCCAATCTGGTCGACATGTTCATGCGCATCACGCCGGCAAACGACATCGACCGTTCGTTCGGGGTGGCCGCGCCGACGCTTGCCATAGAGGGCATGACGCTTGCGGGAACGTGACCCGATGCACCCCGCTGGAGATTGGGCCGCCGATCTCGACCTCCTCGTGGGGGCCGCGCGGCTGGCCGGCGCCAAGGCGCTGGAATTCTTCCGCAAGGGCCCGGAGGTCTGGTGGAAGAACGGCGGCCGCTCGCCGGTGAGTGCTGCCGATTTCGCGGCAAACGATATCCTCAAGACGGAACTGCTTGGTGCCCGCCCCAATTACGGCTGGCTGTCGGAGGAGACCGACGACGACGCGGCGCGGCTCGGCTGCGAGACCGTCTTCGTCATCGACCCCATCGATGGCACGCGCGCCTTCATCGCCGGCAAGGATATCTGGTGCGTCAGCGCCGCCGTCGTGCATGGCGGACGCCCGGTGGCGGGCGTTCTCTTCGCGCCCGCGCTCGACGAACTGTTTACGGCATCGGCCAGCGGATCCGTGCTGAAGAATAGTGCGCCCATTGCCGTGACTGGGCCGGACGACACACGTGCGATGCGCGTCGCCGCCCCCGAGGACATGGTGCGCGACATCGATCGCCGGCGGATCGGGGACATGAGCCGTATCGCCCATGTACCGTCGCTTGCCTATCGTCTTGCCATGGTGGCGGACGGGCGGATCGATGCGACGCTCGTGAAGCGCAATTCGCACGACTGGGATCTGGCCGCCGCCGATATCATCCTTGCGCAGGCCGGCGGGGCGCTCGTGTCGCTGGACGGTGAGCCTCTCGTCTACAACCGCCCGGCTGTCAGCCACGACACGCTGTGCGCGGCCGGGTTGTCCCGGCTTCCCGCACTTGTGGAGGCCGCACGCGACCTCTCCGACCATTGACCTTTTATGCGGAATACCGCAAACCGTGAGCCGAATTCGGCATAATAAAGAGAGAAGACATGACCGATACGAACGAACCCAAACAGCTCCTTCATCTCGTTTTTGGCGGCGAACTGAAGACCCTCGACGACCTTCAGTTCCGCGACCTCAATAGCCTCGATATTGTCGGGATCTACCCCGATTATGCGAGCGCGCTCGTCGCCTGGAAATCCAAGGCCCAGCAGACCGTGGACAATGCGCACATGCGCTACTTCATCGTGCACATGCACCGTCTTCTGGACCCGCGCAACGGCTGAGCCGTCGTCACCGCCCCAGTCCCGCGCGGCCTGACCGCGCCGGACAGAAAGACCGGACCCTTCATGACCCTCCACAACCCGAAAGCCCGAACGAAGGTGCCTTGCCGATGAGCAGCCGGCTCGCCCGTCTCACGCTTTCGATTTACCGCTGGGGAGGCGTCGCGCTCTACCCGGTCATCGGTCCCTATCTGGCCGTGCGCGCCGCCAAGGGCAAGGAAGAGCGCGCGCGTCGCCGCGAGCGCTATGGCGTAGCCGCCGTGCCGCGTCCCGCCGGCCCGCTGGTCTGGTTCCATGCCGCAAGCGTCGGCGAGACCAACTCGATTATTCCGCTCATCAAGGAAGTGCGCCGCCGCGGCATCGCCGTGGTGCTGACGACGGGCACCGTCACGTCCGCGAAGGTCGTTCAGGACCGGCTCGGTTCCGATGTCATCCACCAGTATGTGCCGCTCGACCTGAAGCCTGCGGTCAGCCGCTTCCTCGAATATTGGCACCCCGATCTCGCCATCATGGCGGAGTCGGAGATCTGGCCGATGACCATTCTGGAATTGAGCCAGCGCCATATCCCTCAGGTGCTGGTGAACGGCCGTATCTCGGATCGTTCCTTCCCGCGCTGGCAGCGCCGCCAGGCCTTCGCCGAGGCGCTGTTCGAAAATTTCGCGCTGGTCATCGCCCAGTCGGATGTCGATGCGGAGCGGTTTAGCGCGCTCGGCGCGCTGCCGGTGACGGTATCCGGCAATCTCAAGGTCGATACCGATGCGCCGCCGGCCGATGCCGATGCGCTCGCGACCTATCTCGGCCAGATCGAAGGTCGCCGGACCTGGGCGGCGATCTCGACCTTCGAGGGCGAGGAAGCCGCCGCCGGCAACGTGCACCGCGCCCTGAAGGAGCGCACGCCCGGCCTGCTCACCATTATCGTGCCGCGCCATCCCGAGCGCAGCGATGCCGTCGCGGATATGCTGATGTCGCGCGGCCTCAAGGTCGTGAGGCGCACTTCCGGCGAGCCGCTGACGCCGGAGACGGATATCTTCCTCGGCGACACGATCGGCGAAATGGGGCTCTACCTGCGCATGACCGAGGTCGCCTTTGTCGGGCGTTCGCTCTTTGCGGAAGGCGGGCAGAATCCTCTGGAGCCGGCCATGCTCGGCTGCGCGATCCTGTCGGGCGGCAATGTGCAGAATTTCCGCGAGACCTATCAGCAGCTCGCCCGCAATGGCAGCGCCAAGATGGTGCGCGATGTCGAGATGCTGGCCAAGGGCGTGCATTATCTCCTCAACAATGAGGAAATGCGCCGGCAGATGATCGATGCAGGCCAGGAGACGGTGCAGGAAATGCGCGGCGCGCTGCGCGCCACCGTCAAGGGGCTCGAACCCTATATCAATCCCCTCACCGTGAAGGCGCGGCTACACCCGCGCCAGTCCTCCTGAAAGGACGCGACATGACGAAGGCCGAAGCGATCTCCGGTATCCTCTTCGACAAGGACGGCACGTTGCTCGACTATGCCAAGAGCTGGGTTCCCGTGAACTACGAGCTTGGCCGCATCGCCGCCAAGGGCGACGAAGACCTTGCCCGCAAGCTGCTCGTCGCCGGCGGCATGGATCCGGACACAGGCCATGTCACCCCCGACAGCCTGCTGGCGGCCGGCAACACAGTGGAAATCGCCGAGGGCTTTGTCGCGGCGGGCGCGCCGTTCACGGTGGAAACGCTCACCACCCATTTCGACGGGCTTTTCGCCAATTCGGCGCAGCTGGCCGTCGCCGTCACCGACCTTGCGGCCTTCTTCGCCACCATGCATGCGCGCGGCTACCGGCTGGGCGTCGCCTCGTCCGACAACGAGGCCTCCATCCGCGCGACGGCCAAGCGCTTCGGTTTCGACGGCTACCTGCACTATGTCGCAGGCTATGACAGCGGCTTCGGCGTCAAGCCGGAACCGGGCATGGTGCTGGGCTTCTGCGCAGCGACAGGGCTGGAACCGCATCAGGTCGCCGTGGTCGGTGACAACAACCACGATCTCCATATGGGGCGCAGCGCCGGTGCCGGTATTACTGTCGCGGTGCTCACTGGAACGGGCTCGCGGCAATCGCTGTCGGAGGCATCAGACTATTGCCTCAACGACATCACCGAACTGGTGCCACTGTTTTCCGGCGCCGCCGCGCGTCCGGTGGCTTGAGCGCTATCCTCCGCGCTTCGCGGCCCCGGTCACAGGCCCGATGGTTGATTTTCACACCGTTCTCGCGTTTCTTGTGCCGACGAACGGGCAGGGGTGCCTGCGGGGGATGAAATGGTAAGTGAAGCGCCGCCGTTCTGGTGGACGAAGCCCGACTGGCGAGCCCGGGCGCTCTGGCCCATCTCGCGCCTTTACGGGCTGATCGCGGGACGGCGCATGCGCAGCGGTCGCCGGGCGCAAGTGCCCGTTCCCGTCATCTGCGTCGGCAATTTCACGGTGGGCGGCGCCGGCAAGACGCCGACGGCCATCGCCATTGCCCGTGCCGCCAAGGCGCGGGGCCTGAAGCCCGGCTTTCTGTCACGCGGCTATGGCGGTTCGCTCGATGTCACCACTGTCGTCGATCCTCATCACCACCGGGCCCGTGCCGTAGGTGATGAGCCGCTGCTGCTCGCCCGCGAGGCGCTGACGGTCATCTCCCGAAAGCGCATCAAGGGTGCGCTCAAGCTGGTGGAGGAGGGGGCCGACCTCATCATCATGGACGACGGTTTCCAGAGCGCGCGCCTGGCTTTCGATTACGCGCTCGTCGTCATCGATACCCGCCGCGGCATCGGAAACGGCCATCTCGTTCCGGGAGGGCCGGTGCGTGCACCGCTCGACGAGCAGATGCGGCAGGCCAGCGCCCTGCTCGCGATCGGCGATGGTACGGCAGCCGACCGGCTGATCCGCCAGGCCGCCCGCGCCGGAAAGGCGATCCATCCGGCAACGCTGGTAACCGTCGGCGCCGGCGATCTCGCAGGGCAGGCCGTCATGGCCTGGTCCGGTATTGCCGACAACGAGAAGTTCTTCCGGACCGTGCGCGAGACCGGCGCGCAGCTCCAGATCACGCGCTCCTTCCCCGATCATCATTTCCTCGCCGAGGACGAGGTCGCCGAGCTCCTTGAGCAGGCCGCAGAACTGGGGTGCGGGCTCGTCACCACGGCCAAGGACAGCGTGCGGCTCGGCGGCGGGCACGGCCGGTCTGAGGAGTTGCAGGAAAAGAGCCGGGTGATCGAGGTGGAAATCCGGTTCGACGACCCCAAGGGCCCGGACGCGATCATCGATGCGGCGATCGCCAATGCGCGGCAGCGCAAGCTGCAGCGCCCGGCCGGAGCGAAACCCTAGCGCTTCTGCGTCGGCAGGGCGCCGGCACGCTTTTCGGCGTCGAGCGAGGCTGCGCAGCTGATATAGGCTTCCTGCCGCGCGACGCTCCAGTAGCGCAGTTCCTCGACCGGAATCGTCTCACCCGTCATCGCGCAGATGACGTGCGAACCCGGCATCAGGATCTGGAAATCGCCATCCAGGTAGCGGATCTTCGCTTCCCGACTGCCGTTGCGGCCTTCAAAACGGTTCATCATCGATTTCAGTATCCGTATCACTGCTGGCAATTCCGCTTCGGCAAACGATTCGTATCCGGAATTACGTCAAGAAAGCTTCATGGTGCATATCGCGGCGAGGGCCAAATTTCCAGCGCTTTCGCCGTTCAGCTGCGTCCGAAAAGTCGCTCGATATCCGACAGCTTCAGTTCGATATAGGTTGGTCGGCCGTGATTGCACTGGCCAGAGCCGGGTGTCGCCTCCATCTGCCGCAGCAGCGCGTTCATCTCTTCCGGCCGCATGCGCCGCCCGGAGCGCACCGAACCGTGGCACGCCATGGTCGCGGCGAGATATTCGAGTTTTTCCTTGAGGCCGTTTGCCGTGTCCCATTCGGCAAGTTCGTCCGCCAGCTGACGGATGAGGCCGGCCGCATCCATCTCGCCGAGCATGGCGGGCGTTTCGCGCACTGCAATCGCGCCCGGTCCGAAGCGCTCGATGCCGAGCCCGAGTGTCGCGAACTCTTCGGCATGGGCCACCAGCCGATCGCAATCGTCTTCCGGCAGATCGATGATCTCGGGGATGAGCAGCGCCTGCGCGGGCACGGCGCGGGAATGCAGCGCATTGCGCATGGCTTCGAAGACCAGCCGTTCATGCGCTGCGTGCTGGTCCACGATGACGAGGCCATCCTGCGTCTGCGCGACAATATAGTTCTCGTGCAGCTGCGCGCGCGCCGCGCCGAGCGGATGCTGCTGCGGCGCGTCGTCCGGCACCGGCTGCTGTGCCGTAAAGACCGGCTCGCTGCGCGCAGACGGTGTTGCGAATTCGGCAAAGCCGGCCTGCTCCGCGCGCAGCGGCATCGATGCTGCCGGCTCGAACGGGCGATAAGGCGAGGCAGCAGGCGTCCAGGGCGTGGCGGGCCGTTGCGCTTCCGGCCGGAAGGCGCGCATCAGGCCGCTGGCGCCGGTCGTGGCCGCCCGGTCGCCCTCGCGCCCGAGCGCCTCGCGGATCGCGCCGATGACAAGCCCGCGCACCAGCCCCGGATCGCGGAAACGCACGTCGGATTTCGCCGGGTGCACATTGACATCCACCAGGGCCGGGTCGATCTCGATGGAAAGCACCGCGACCGGGTAGCGCCCGTGCGGGATGGTTTCCGCATAGGCCGCCCGCAGCGCCGACCAGAGAAGCTTGTCCTGCACGGGACGGCCGTTGACGAAGGCGAACTGGTGCAGGCTGTTGCCGCGGTTGAAGGTCGGCACGCCCGCAAAGCCCGTCAGCCGCACGCCCTCCCGCTCCGCGTCGATCTCGATGGCATTGTCGCGGAAATCCCGGCCGAGCACCTGCGCTATGCGCGCGAGGCGATCCGTCCCGGTCGCGGGAAATTCCTGCGTCGTCCGGTCGGAGCCTGATAGCACGAAGCGCACATGCGGGAAGGCGATGGCCATGCGCCGCACGACATCCGAAATGGCGGAGGCTTCGGCCTTCTCGCTCTTCATGAATTTCAGCCGCGCCGGCGTGGCGAAGAAGAGGTCACGCACCTCCACCACGGTGCCGCGATTGGCCGCCGCCGGCCGCACCGGCTCGACCTTGCCGCCGGTTACGCTGATTTCGGCGCCCTCGCTGGCCTCCGCCGTGCGGCTGAGCAGTGAAAGGCGCGCGACCGAGCCGATAGAGGGCAAGGCCTCGCCGCGAAAGCCAAGGGTGCGGATATCGAGCAGATCCGTGTCGAGCTTGGAGGTGCAGTGGCGCCGGATCGCGAGTTCCAGCTCGCCGGGCGCCATGCCGCTGCCATTGTCGGTAACGCGCAGCAGCGTCTTTCCGCCGCCCGCAGTGGCAATCTCGATGCGCGTCGCACCGGCGTCCAGCGCGTTCTCGATCAGCTCCTTGGCGGCGCTCGCGGGGCGCTCGATCACCTCGCCGGCTGCAATCTGGTTGATGAGGGTTTCGGAAAGCTGCCTGATGGTCATGGCGCCATTTTCGCGGATTCGCGCGGTCCCCGCCAGTGGTCTTGGCGGCTTATCCCGTCTTGCGCGTCCTTAAGGCACGCCCACGAGATTTAATCAGGCTTTAATAAAATGCTGCGAACGTGCTGTTTGGCTTGTATGAGCACAAGCTTGCCGGTCGCCCGGCGGACGATTTCAGCGTGGCTGGCCGCTGTCATTCCCATGTCCAAGAGCGCGTGAAGCGCCGATCAGCATGTTAGCGGGAATGCCAGACAGGCAGGGGTGGCCAATATGAATGATGTAGCGCCGTCAGACGCGCACATCCGGCTGGGAATGTTCGAGGCTGCGTGCGATATCCTCGCCGCGGCCGTGATCGTGTACGACAAGAACGATTGCCTCGTTTTCGCCAGCCGTCAGGCCCTTCGCTACTTTCCCATTCCCGTCGAAATGCTCATCCCCGGCACCCGCCTCCGCGATGTGCTGGGCGCGATCTTCGACAGCGGCATGCGTTATGGCATCACGCCGGATCAGCGCCACAAGGCGATCAACCGCGAGGAATGGATCTCGACCCGCATTTCCGCCCACTGGCGCGAACAGCACGACGCCGTCGAGCGCGTCGGCCGCGACCGCTGGATCCATTTCCGCAAGCGCCGCCTGCCGAGCGGTTACAGCGTCAGCACCTTCATCGATGTCTCAGAGCAGAAGAAGCAGGAAGAGCAATGGCGCCTTGACCTCGAGCGTATCGCGCTGACCGAGGATATCCTGGAAACCTTGCCGTTCCCGGTCGTGATCAAGGATCGCAACCTGACCTACATCGCGGCGAACAAGGCATTCTGCGCGATCTATGGGGCGAGCGCCGAAACCATCGTCGGGCGCTCGTCCTGGGCCTTTGCCGATCCGGAAACCGCCGAACGGATCGAGCAGGGTGATCGCACGGTCTTGGAGACCGGCGAACCGACCAGCCTTGCCGAGCACATCATTCGCGCCGACGGTTCCGATCTCTACACCATCACACACAAGTACCGCATCGGGGCTCCCGAGCATCAGGTCGTTATCACCGTCATGCAGGACGTCACCGCCTATGCACAGAACCGGGTTGCCGATCCCGCTTCGACTGACGCGGTCCTGCGCGTGACCGGCGGCTTCATCGAGGCGCAGAACTGCTTCGATCCCGTTCGCGAGGCGGAACACCGGCTGTTGCTCGACCAACTGGATGCCGATGAGTTGCGGACGATTGCCGGAAAGCGCGTGCTTGTCGTCACGGCCAATCCGCATATCGAGGATATTCTCGTCGCAGCGCTCAAGGCGCGCGGCGCGGAATGCTGTGCCGTCCACAGCGTACCGGAACATCACGCCTTCCTCGCCGCTGCCGCTGCCGGCGGATTGAGCCTCGACTATATCGTCATCGACAGGAACCTGCCGGCGCGCGAGGCCATCGCCGAGAATGACTACGGCATTGAAACGCGCCTCATCACACCCGACGATATCGGCCCCGATTTCATGCGGACCCTTGTTGATAGCCACGAGCTTTTGTCGGAGGATGCCTCCCCGCTCGGCGAGATCGTCGTCACGCCGTCAACTTTCGCCGACGACTGGTATATCGCGACCGACATCACGACGATGCTGCCGGGCGCGGTCGGTGACGTCGAGGTGCTGGTGGCGGAAGACAACCAGATCAACCAGTTCGTCTTTTCACAGATCCTCGAGGGCATGGGCGTCTCGCACCGCATCGCCGAGAACGGCGAAGAAGCGGTCATGCTGTGGCGCAAGCATCAGCCACGCCTCGTGCTGATGGATATCTCTATGCCGCTGATGAACGGAATCGATGCGGCGAAGGAGATCCGGGAGGCGGAAAAGCTGACAGGCACCCGCACACCCATCGTTGCGGTTACCGCCCAGGCGCTGAACGTCGACATGCAGAAATGCATGGATGCCGGCATGGACGATTACATCACCAAACCGGTAAGCCCCGACATGATCGAGGCCATCTATCGGCGCTATGTCAGCCGGATTTCGGAAAAATCCGTCGCATAGATCAGGAAAGGACGGGTCAACCCCCCATATTTAGGGAGGCTGGAGGGCAGGACTGACGATCACGCGCTATGCATTTGTTAACGCTCATGCCGCATCGTGAGGCAGTCTTCGGAGGTCGGGTGCAAGTACGGGTAATCATTAATGAAGTCTGCTGATCACGCGGCGCTGGATGTTTCCCAGACTGACCTCCATGCCATGGCCTATACCGACCCGTTGACCGGGTTGGGCAATCTCTACCGACTGCGTGACAAGGTTCGCCAGATCGCCAAGGAGCGCGAGGAGGACCCCGCGCCGTTCGCCATCGGCATCACCAATCTCGACGGCTTCAAGCCCATCAACGATCTGTTCGGCCCCCGGGCCGGCGACGAGATTCTCTGCCAGGTCGCCCATCGCCTGAGGGCCTGCATCCCGGATGGGGCGACCGTCACGCGCCATGGCGGAGACGAATTCGCCTTCGTGCTGCCGCTCGTCTTCGAACGCAAGGGTGCGGAGAAGATCGGCCAGATGCTGCGTGAGGTCCTGTCGGCGCCATTCGATCTGGGCGACCGCAACGTGCGCCTGTCCGCTTCCTTCGGTTTTGCGATCTATCCCTTCGCCGGTGAAGACTTTACCGAACTCCTGAAAAGTGCCGACACTGCGCTTTATCGCTCCAAGCGTCGCGGGCGCGGGCAGATCACGGTCTATTCCCAGGAGATCGCCCAGGAGATGAAACGGGCGACGCAGCTTGAGCAGGCGCTGCGCAACGCCATCATCGCCAACGAGGTTGATGTGCATTTCCAGCCGATCGTCAGCCTGCGCGATGATACGGTGGTCGGCTTCGAGGCGCTGGCGCGCTGGTGCGATGCCGATCTAGGCTATGTATCGCCAGCGGTCTTCGTGCCGCTTGCCGAGGAACGTGGTTTCATCGATGCGCTGTCCGACACGCTGCTGCGCAAGGCAGCCGAAGCGGCCCTTTCCTGGCCGAAGGAACTCTTTCTGTCCTTCAACCTCTCTTCCGCCCAGCTGATGGACCCGAAGACCGCCTTCAACACGCTGGCGATTCTCAATCGCGTGGGGCTCGATCCGCGCCGGTTGGAGCTGGAGATCACAGAGACCGCCGTCATGACGGATGCGGATACGGCCCAGAAGATTGTCTGCGAGCTGCGCGCAGCGGGCGTTCGCATCTCGCTGGACGATTTCGGCACGGGCCAGTCCAGCCTCGGGCGCCTGCGCGATTTCACCTTCGACAAGGTGAAGATCGACCGCGCCTTCGTCTCGCGTATTTCCAACGACAAGGCGTCCGAGCACATCATCAAGGCTATTGTCACCATGTGCGAGGGTCTTGATCTGGCCGTCGTTGCCGAAGGTATCGAGGATTTCTCCGAGGCGCTGAAGCTGAAAGCGCTCGGCTGCGGCATGGGGCAGGGCTATTTCTACGGAAAGCCGGCGGATGCCGTGGCGACGATGCGCTACCTCGCCGATCGCTACGTAACCGTCGAGGGCCGCGCGGCATCCTGAGTGTACGTTTACCGATTCTCAACGCTATCCATTAGCCGGGTGGCAAATGTTTTTCACTACCCTGCGTTTATCTCGGCAACGATGGGGGTGTGCTGAATGACGACGATCAAGGATATGCCCGTTCGGGCAAGCAATCGTTCCAGCGTGCGGCTTTTCGCGACGGTAAAGATCATGCATCAGACGACGCGCGCGCGTGTCGTCGATCTGTCGGCCAGCGGCATGGCCTTCGATATCGAAAAGCCCATTCAGGTCATGCCGGGGCAGCTCGTGACGGTCGAAAGTGAGGAGCTTGGTCGTCTCAGCGGCACAGTGCGCTGGTATTCAAACGGGCGGTTGGGAATCCAGTACAAACTGTCGACCAACGCGCTTGCACAGATCACCTCCTATTTCCGTTTCTTCCACGAGGAGGTGCGTCCGGTCCTGCGCCGCTGACGCGCCATTTTCGCGGACAAAAAGCCCGGTGGCTCAAGGCCACCGGGCTTGTATCGTTTAGCCTGATGCTTATTCAGCCGGCTGGGTCGTGGTGGGCAGCGTGCCCGAGGTCGACGACGTGGTCGAATTGTCGACCGGCTGGTTGGCCTGACGCTCGGAGACCTGCTGCGCCTTGGTCTTGAATTCCGGCGCTGCCTGCAGGCTTTCTGCTGTTTCGGTCGTGGTCAGCTTGACGTCGTCCGAATCCGGGACCTGCGTAATCGCGATCTTCTCGAACGGAACGGCAACCCACTTTTCGCCGATGCCCAGGAAGCCGCCGACGCCGATCACCGCAGCGTCAATACCGCCGCTCTTTTCCATGATCAGGTCGGAAATCTTGCCGATGCTTTCATCGGCGCTGTTGTAGACAGCCTGGCCGATATAGGTGTTGGCGCTGATCTGCTGGTCGGACTGGGCCGTCAGATAGTCACCACCGGCAGCTGCCGGAGCCTGGGCCGTATCTTCGGTCGCGGTAGCCGGCGTTTCGGCCATGTTCTGGTCAGTCGTTGCACCCGGTGTCGCAGCGGTGTCGCCGGGGGTGGTGCCCGTGGCGTCATCGTTGGTCATGCCGGGCTGTTCCATCGTCTGGCCGGCTGCGGGCTGGTTGGTGTCCTGTGCATATGCCGCAGGAGCCAGGGCTGCGCCAAGGAAAAGTGCACCAGCGGCAACGGAGGTAAGAAGTTTCTTGCTCATGATAAACCTGCCTTTCGTCTCGTTGGTATCAAGGCGCGGCGGTCTTGAAGTATCCTCCGCACCGGCTGATGCACACACAACGGTGACTCCGAGTTTTGGTTCCGAGAAAATTTGCCTCATTTTTGATGTCCGCCATGCAAAAGGAGCGGCTCTCGCCCGTTCACGTCCGGGCAGCCGCTCCCTTGTATCGACGGTAAGGGCCGGGTTCAGAGCGCGAAGCGCGGCTCGAAACGACCGTTGACCGCAACGCCCAGTTCGAAGGTCTGGCCGGCATGCGGGTCGTCGCTGCGGGCAGCTGCATCCATGCCCTGCCATGCCGATGTCACCAGCAGGCGGTCGGCCTTGGCACCGATGAAGGCGGGGCAGCTCGACTGCGAGGCGGGCACCAGATGCCGCGCGATCTTGTTGCCGTCGGGCGTGTAAACCTCCACGGCATTGGAGCCCCATCGCGCGTTCCAGATCAGGCCTTCGGCATCGCAGACCGCCCCGTCAACGCCGCCGGGCGTTGTGGACTCGTCGCTCAGCACTTCCGGCTGTCCGCTCGGCAGGCCGGTGGCGGGATCGAGCGTGACGCGCGTGAGGTGGTTCAAATCCGTATCGGTGAAGTAACCGATGCTGCCATCCGGCGAGAAGCAGATGGCGTTCGGAATGGTGATGTCGGAATAGAGCTTTGTCACCCGCTCGCCCGCGACATGGTAGATTGCACCGGCGTGCTTTTCGGCCTTGCGTCCCATGGTGCCGATCCACAGTGCGCCGGACGGATGCACGCGCCCGTCGTTGGAGCGGTTGCCCGGCTTGTCTTCCAGTTGCGCAAAGGGGCTGATCTTGCCGTCAGCCACCGTGCGGATGAAGAGGCCCTCGTCGGATGCGATCAGCTGCCGCTCGGCATCGACGACGGCAAGCACGCTGCCAAGGAAGGGCAGGTCGTGCACGGTTTTCTTCATGGTGGCGAGCTGCAGTTCATGCAGCTTCTGCCCGATGATGTCGAACCAGAAGGCGGTGTCGGTCACGGGATCGTAGGTCGGGCCTTCGCCCAGCTCGCTGTTGACGTCGCACAGGACGCGGCCGGTAAATGCGTGAGTGTCTGTCATCGTTTTCCTCCGTAAACGGCGTCATAGGCATCGAGCGTCGCCTTGGCGCGTGCACGCACCGCGTTGCCGTCCATGCCCACCTTGTAGAGGCTGGAACCGAGGCCGAAGTTGCGGATGCCGATGCCGGCATAATCGCCGAAATTCTGGTCGGAGACACCACCCACGGCGGCGATTTCCAGTTCCGGCGGCAGGATGGCGCGGATCGCCTGGATGCCTGACGGGCCGAGCACGCTGGCGGGGAAGAATTTCAGCCCCGTTGCGCCGGCCCTTGCAGCGGCGAGCGCTTCGGTCGGCGTGAAGACGCCCGGCATCGTGACCATGCCTTTGGCGGCGGCCGTCGAAATGACATCCGGCTCGACATTCGGGCTCACCATAAGGCGCCCGCCGACATCGGCAAGGCGCTTCACGTCCTCCACTGTCAGCACCGTACCGGCACCGATGAGGCAGCCCTCCGGTGCCATCTTCACGGCGATTTCGATGGACTTGAAAGGCTCCGGCGAGTTCAGGGGGATTTCGATGGCCGTGAATCCGGTCTCGATCAGCGCGCCCACGACATCCTCCGTCTCGTGCGGCTTCAGTCCGCGCAGGATGGCGATTAACGGATATTTCATCGGCGGGAAGGGGATGCGGCTCATTGTTGCGACTTTCTTCGGGGCGTTCCAGCCAACGGCGTTGGCTGCGTTGATGACTAAAGCGACCAGAGGGCCTTTGCGCCGACGGCAAGGCCGGTACGCACAGCCGTGTCGGCATCGATAACGGTGGGGGAGAGGCCGGCGGCGGCCAGCGCCTGTCCGTAGAGTGTGCCGAGCGAGCCGGACGCGACGAGCATGACGGGCGTATCCTTCGCCGCCAGCGACAGGGCACCGGCGATTTCGAGGCCGATCAGCGTACCGGAGAGGCGCGCTTTCGCATCCTCCGGTGAAAGCCCGGCAATCAGCGAGCCGGCCCTCACCGAAAACAGCTGGCTCGTGGCAAGCGCCGGATTGGCGACCATGCGCGTGACGGCCGCCCGGAAGGCCGTGTTGTCAGGAGCAATCGCGCCTGCATCGGCAATGGCATGGCTGAGGATCGTGTTCTTCGCGACGGCGTCGAACAGTTCGCCCGTCATGAAAGTCGAGAAGCCCTCCACCTTACCGCCTGAGAGCCGCACCCACTTGCTGTGCGTGCCGGGCATGCAGACGAGATGATTGCCGCTCCCGAGGTCGGCGGCCGCGCCGAGAAGCTGGGTTTCCTCGCCGCGTATGACGTCGGGCGCCGTCGCATCGCGCTGTGCGAGACCGGGCAGGATGCGGATATCGGCCTCGACACCGGGAACCCGAACAGCAGCCGCTGGAATGGCGGAAAGGGCGGCCGGCGTATCGAGATAGCCTGCCTCCACCCATCCCTGCTTTGCGCCGGCCATGCCGCAGATCAGCACAGGCAGGCCCTCGGGCGCGGAAATGGCGGCGAGGTGGCTTTGCAGCACCTCGGCAAAGCCGGTGCGCGCGGCAGTCGTCATGCCTTCGCCGCTGCGGCGTTCGGCGAGTGCGGCTCCATCACGGCCGACGAGCCAGAGACGGAAGCTGGACGTTCCCCAGTCCACGGCCACGTAGGCGGCGTCGGTGGGGGAAGCGGTGTGGGTCATCAGAGCATGCCTCCATCGGCAATGAGCGTTTGTGCGGTGATGGCGGCGGATGCATCCGATGCCAGGAAAAGACAGGGGCCTACCATATCCTCGGCAACGAGGGAGCGCTTCAGGCATTGCCGTTCGATGCCGGCGGCAGCATCGGCCTCGTCGACCCAAAGCCGCTTCTGCCGTTCGGTCAGCACCATGCCGGGCAGGATGGCGTTGACGCGGATATTGTTTGGTCCGAGCTTGCCTGCGAGCGATTTCGTCAGGCCGATGATGCCGGCCTTTGCCGTGGCATAGGCGGGCAGTTCCCCCATATTGAGCAGGTAGGCGATCGAGGAGAAGTTGACGATCGCCCCGCCACCGCCCTTGCGCATGGCCGGCACAACCGCCTGGGCGGCAAAGAACTGGTGGCGCAGGTTCACGGCCTGGTTCTCATCCCATCCGTCTGGCTCGATGTCCTCAAGCCCTTGCCGGTCGTCGCGCGCGGCATTGTTGACGAGCACACGGATGCCGCCGAGAACGGAGATCGCCTCGTCGACCGCGCCGCGCAGGGCGGGGATGTCGCGCAGGTCCGCCTTGATGAAGTGAGGCCGGTGGGCGGTCGTATCGGTCAGTTGCGCGACCACGGCGCGGCTTTCGGTTTCAGCAATGTCGAGGAAGGCAACGCGGGCGCCCTCGGCACAAAAGGCCGCAACCAGCGCCGCCCCGATTCCCGACCCGCCGCCGGTGATCAGAACGCCCTGTCCCGCCAGGTCCGGATAACGGCCCGCCATCATGTCCTCCCAATTATTCCATTATTTGGAACTGAGTTTGATTATTCGGAATTATTTCGTTAGGCTCTCGCACTGTCAAGAGAAGAGCGGAGCAGCGCAGATGGTGATGGAGCGGAACGATGAGGCGGTTGGCACCGGCACGCTGGGCAAGGCGATGATGGTGCTTGAGGCCGTGGCACTCGCCGACCGGCCGATGCGCTTTACGGATGTGCTGGCAATCAGCGGTCAGCCGCGCGGCACGCTACACCGCCAGCTGTCCCATCTGGTGCACGAGGGCCTGCTGGAGCTTCGTGACGACCACGTTTATGTGCCGGGCCTGCGCCTCTTGAAGCTTGCCTCGGCGAGCTGGGCGCGCAACGAGTTCCGCGCGGTGGCCGCGCCCTTTCTGGAGGCACTGCACGGGGAGACGGGCGAAACGGTCCATCTCGGTGTGCTGCGCGGCCGCGAGATCATCTATCTCGATAAGGTGGAAAGCCGTCAGGCGGTGCGGATGAACTCGCAGATCGGCAATGCCTCGCCGGTCTATTGCACGGGTGTCGGCAAGGCTGCGCTCTCCACGCTCGACCCCGCCGCGCTGGACGTGATTCTGTCGGGCATCGAGTTCCAGCGCTTCACGCCGCAGACGATTGTCGACCGGGCAACGCTGCTTGGCGAGCTGGAGGCCGTGCGGCGCAGCGGCGTGGCCTTCGATCGGGAAGAGCACGAGCCCGGCATCCGCTGCGTGGCCGCACCGGTCTGCGATGCCGCGCGCTCGCTGGTCGCCGGCGTTTCCGTAACGGGGCCGGCCTATCGGGTGGGGCAGGAGAAGCTGGACGCCTGGGTTCCGCTGGTGCGAAGGGCGGCCGATGCGATCAAGAGTGAGTTGGACGCGCGGCTTGGCCCACAACGCTGACGCGATATCTGATGTACGTAACCGCACAAACCTTATCTTATCACCGCATTTTACGGTAAATTAGAAAATCGCGCTGGACGCGAGCGGAGGGGGTCATTAGCTTCATCGGTGACGCGCCTGCGGGCTGCGTCGCTCATCGCGGCTTGAGGCGCGGTTCATCGGAAATACTTGCATTGGGATACGGGGGTTCCTGAAGCAAGCAGTGTATCGTGTCGGCGGGCTCTGCCGCACTTTCGCATGCGTGCTGAAGGAAGGTGACTATGGCGGATCGACTTCATACGGATTCTGCGAAGCTCCAGCAGCGATGGGATTCTGTCCCGTCGGCGATGGGATCGGAATCGGATATCGCCGATACCTTGCTCGCCATTGCACAGCGTCATGGTCTCAACGGCTACATCCTGATCAATGTGCCGTCGGAAGCGCCAACGAATTTCTCCTCCCATGTTCTCATGACGTCCTGGCCCAAGGACATGCTGCAGGCCTATGACAATGCGGGCCTCATTTTCGGCAGTCCTGTCATCGAGCATCTGCGACAGAGCACGACCCCCTTTTCGTATGACGCCGAACGCACCAACCGCCGCCGCTCGGATGGCAAGTCTGAGATCGCCATGCAGCTGTTCGACGGCCACGGCCTGACACGCGGCGCTTATTTTCCGGCGCACAATTCCGCCGGCCTGCGCGGGGCGCTCGCCTTCGGCGGAACGCGGGCAGCGTTGCGACCGAACGAGATGGCGGAGCTGAACGCGGTCGCCAATCTCGTGTTCACCCAGGTTCTCGAACTGCGGGCACGCCGGCGCCAGAACGTGTCCTTGTCACGCCGCGAGATCGAATGCCTTTCCTGGGCCTCGGCGGGCAAGACGAGCGTGGAGATGTCGGAAATACTCGGTCTCTCGGAGTATACCGTGAACCATTATCTGAACCGCGCGACGCGCAAGCTCGATGCGGTCAACCGGGTCCAGGCCGTCGTCAAGGCGATCAGGGCCGGTCTTTTGAACTGATGGGAAGAAACCTTGTGACTGTCTGGAATGTGCGTGGTCCCGCTCCAACTGCTCAAGGGGAAAAATAAACAGTGCGGGGCAACAATGACTGCTGACGAAAAAAGCAGCGAGGAATACCAGGTAAACGACGACGCCGCCGAGATTGCCGGGCTGGCCACCCAGTTCGACATCGTTCGCTATATGCGACGGCGGTGCGAGCAGTATGGTCTGAAATATTTCATCGTGTTCAATCTGCCGGGTTTCGAGGCGGAAAAGCTTTCGGCCTATTCCATCGTCAGCAACTGGCCCCAGGAAGTTCTCGCCAAATACGATGCCATGCGGATGGTTCGCCACAGCGCGGGCATCCGTAAGCTGCGGCTGACCACGGTGCCCTTCTCCTACGACATGCGCGAATGGCTCGGTGAGGCGAGCGCCAATCCGGAATTCGGCGACCTTCTCGAAATGATGACTGATCACGGCATGCTGGTCGGCCACTTCTTCCCGGTGCACGATGCACTCGGCAATCGGGGTGCGGTCGTCTGGGGTGGCGACAATCTCTCCCTCAAGCGGGAAGACCGCCTGATGCTGCAGATGATCTCCGTGCACCTCTTCAACCGGCTTGCCGAAATCGGCTCGGCCTGGAAGACCGGTCAGGTCGTCCTGACCGAACGCGAAGTCCAGTGCCTGAGCTGGACCGCCGCCGGCAAGACGAGCCTGGAGATCGCGGAAATCTTGGGATTGTCGGAGCACACCGTCAATCATTATCTCAATCAGGTCACCCGCAAACTCGAAGCGGTCAACCGCACCCAGGCGGTTGTGAAGGCGATCCGCCGCGGTCTCATTACCTGACGCCGTCATTTTTGCCGCAGGCCTGCTGCCTCCCGTCGCAGACAAAGTCGTTGGCGGCAGCCGCTGCGTGCACTATCTACGGACAAGGCCGGCGATAGCACGGCGGGGTCTCAAGAGGATGTCATGACGGATGTGAGCAAGGAACAGGTGCTGGAACGGCTGCGTACGGTGCGCGGCCCGGATATGGACGGCAACATCGTCGATATGGGCCTCGTTTCAGATGTCTTCATCTCGGATGGCAAGGCGTATTTCTCGATCACCGTGCCGGCCGAGCGCGCCCGTGAACTCGATCCCATGCGTGCCGCCGCCGAGCGGGTCGTGAAGGAAATCCCCGGCATCAAGGCCGCCATGGTCGCGCTGACGGCGGACAAGCGGGCCGCATCCGGCCCTGCGGCCGCCCGTGCGCCGACCCCGCCTCCGCCGGGCCGGGGCGCTGCACATGATCACGCCGGCCACGCGCACGCCGCGCCGGGGCAACCCCAACAGCGCGCCAAGTCCGGCATTCCGGGCGTCGGTGCCATCATTGCGGTCGCCTCCGGCAAGGGCGGCGTCGGAAAATCGACCACATCGGTCAACCTGGCGCTCGCGCTGAAGGCCAACGGACTGCGTGTCGGCATTCTCGATGCCGATATCTACGGCCCCTCCATGCCGCGGCTGCTGAAGATTTCCGGCCGCCCGCAGCAGATCGAGGGCCGGATCATCAAGCCGATGGAAAACTACGGCATCAAGGTCATGTCCATGGGCTTCCTCGTCGATGAGGACGTGGCGATGATCTGGCGCGGTCCGATGATTCAGTCCGCACTCATGCAGATGCTGCGGGAGGTCGCGTGGGGCGAGCTCGACGTGCTCGTCGTCGACATGCCGCCCGGTACGGGCGATGCCCAGCTGACCATGGCGCAGCAGGTGCCGCTGGCCGGTGCCGTCATCGTCTCCACGCCGCAGGATCTTGCGCTCATCGATGCGCGCAAGGGCCTCAACATGTTCTCGAAAGTCGAGGTGCCGGTGCTCGGCATCGTCGAGAACATGAGCTACTTCATCGCGCCGGACACCGGCAACCGCTACGATATTTTCGGCCACGGCGGCGCGCGCAAGGAGGCTGAGCGCATCGGCGTTCCCTTCCTCGGCGAGGTTCCATTGACCATGGATATCCGCGAGACCTCCGATGCCGGAACGCCGGTCGTGGTTTCCAATCCGGAGGGCGCGGCCGCGAAGACCTATCGCGCGATTGCGACCCGCGTCTGGCAGGAGCTCGAGGCCGTGCAGGGCAAGGGTACGCGCGGCGCTCCCGCCATCGTATTCGAATAGCGCCTGGCCGCCGCTCTCGATCGCTGGACACCATGAACAAGGCTTTCTCCCGCAGCCGCCGGATGCGCGCACGGGGAGGGGGCCTTGATTTTTATGTTGCGCTGCGCAATATCCCCAGCCTGCCGCGCGGCGGTATGTAACAGGAGTGTGTGCGATGGTCCGTTTCGGAGCCATTCGCCGGTGATCACCGTCTTCCGTCCCGATGGCGCGGCGCAAGCCCTGCCCGCTGAAACCGATTCCGCCGCCGCGGAGGCTCTTGCCGGCGCCGTTTGGGTGGATCTGGTCGAGCCGACCCGCGCGGACGAGGCTCTGGCCGAGCGAATGCTCGGCCTCGAAATCCCGACGCGCGACGAACTCAAGGACATCGAGCCCTCAAGCCGCCTCTATACGGATGGCGGTGCCGCCTACATGACGGCCTCGCTGATGGTGAAGGCCGAAAGTGACCTGCCGTTTCTCACCGACGTCGCCTTCATCCTGACGCCGGAACGGCTGCTGACTGTCCGCTACGCCGACCCGCGCTCCTTCGAGATATTCCGAACCGCCATGCGCCGCATTCCCGGCGGCTGTTCTTCGCCGACGGTCATGGTCACGCGCCTGCTCGAAACCATCGTGGATCGCACTGCCGAAATTCTCGAGATCGCCGTGACGCGGGCCGACAAGCTTTCGCTGGAAGTCTTCGGAGACAAGCGGCATCTTTCACGCCGGCCGCCGCGCTATCTTGAGGATCGGGTGGTGCAGGTCTCCGCGTTGCACCGGCTCATCGCCAAGACGCGTGACAGCCTCTTGTCGCTGTCGCGCGTCCTGACCTTCCTGCATGGTCTGCCGGCGCTGCAATCCGATCGCGACAGTCTGGAACTCTGCCGAACGGTGACGCGGGATGTGCAGTCGCTGTCCGAGCACGCCAATTTCGTCGCCGGTAACATCACCTTCCTGCTGGACGCCTCGCTCGGTCTCATCAATCTCGAGCAGAACGCCATCATCAAGATCTTCTCGATCGCCTCGGTGGTGTTGTTGCCGCCGACGCTCATCGCCTCCATCTACGGTATGAACTTTGAGTTCATGCCCGAACTGCATGTTGCCTACGGCTATCCGCTCACCCTTGTGGCGATGGTCCTGTCGGCGATCCTTCCGTTTTTCTTTTTCCGCTGGAAAGGCTGGCTTTGACGCCTGATCGCCCCATGCACGCAAATACAGGCAGCGCAGCGCATCCCGAAAGCCGCCCGCGCGCAATGTTTCTTCTGGCGCTCGGCTCGGTCGGCGTCGTCTACGGCGATATCGGCACCAGCCCGCTCTATGCCTTCCGCGAAGCGCTGCGCCCGGTGTCCGGCGACGGCCTCGTGCGCGAGGAGGTCATAGGCCTCATCTCGCTGATGATCTGGACGCTGACGATCATCGTCACCATCAAATACGTGCTCTTTCTGCTGCGTGCCGACAACCACGGCGAAGGCGGCACCCTGTCGCTGCTGGCGCTGCTGATGAAGACGGCCGGCAGGCACGCGCCCATTCTCTTTTTCATGGGAGCGGCCGGTGCGGCGCTCTTCATTGGCGACGCCATGATAACGCCGGCGCTTTCGGTGCTGTCCGCCGTCGAGGGCCTGACGCTCGTCACGCCGGCTTTCGGCGATTATGTCGTGCCGATATCTGTTGTCATCCTTGTGCTGCTTTTTGCCGTGCAATCGCTCGGCACCGCTGCCGTATCGAGGTTCTTCGGGCCGATCACCGCCATATGGTTCGTCGTGCTGGGCCTTGGTGGCATTACGCATATTTCCGACGATCTCGGTATTCTTGCGGCTTTCAATCCCTATTACGCTGTGCATTTCATGGCGACGGAAGGCTATCTCGGCCTCGTCGTGCTGGGCGCGGTGTTCCTGACGGTCACCGGGGCGGAAGCGCTTTATGCCGATCTCGGCCATTTCGGCCGCCGGCCGATCCAGTGGGCCTGGTTCTGCCTGGTCTTCCCCGCGTTGACCCTGAACTATCTCGGGCAGGGCGCGCTGGTGCTGGCCCGCCCGGAGACGGTTTCCAACCCGTTCTTCCTGATGTTCCCGAACTGGGCGCTGCTGCCGGTGGTCATCCTCGCCACGGCTGCCACGATCATCGCCAGCCAGGCGGTCATCACCGGCGCGTTCTCGCTCACCCGTCAGGCCATCCATCTCGGCTTCCTGCCGCGCATGGAAATCTTCCACACATCCGAGACGCAGACCGGCCAGATCTATCTGCCCGCCGTCAACACGGTCCTGCTGCTCGGCGTCATGCTGCTGGTCTTCCTCTTCGGCTCCTCCGAATCGCTCGCCACCGCCTATGGCATCTCCGTCACCGGTGCGATGGTCGTGACGACAGTGCTCGCCTTCGAATTCCTGCGCGCGCGCTGGCACTGGAAGCCTCTCACGGCCGTCCTGGTACTTCTGCCGCTCTTCCTGCTGGAATTGACCTTCCTCGGCGCGAACCTGCTCAAGATCCATGACGGCGGCTATGTCCCCGTCGCCATCGCCGCCGGCGTGGTGGTGATCATGTGGACATGGACCCGCGGCACGCGCATCCTGCGCGAGAAGACGCGCCGCATCGAGGTGCCGATGTCGGCTTTCGTGAAGTCGCTGGAAAAGCACAGCACGCATTCGCCCGTGCAGGTGCCGGGCACGGCAATCTTCCTGACGAGCGATCCCGACTTCGCGCCCGCAGCCCTGCTGCACAACATCAAGCACAACCATGTCCTGCACGAGCAGAACTTCGTGCTGACCATCACGACGGCCAACAAGCCGCGCGTGGCCCCGGCCGACCGCTTTACCGTGGAGCGCATCTCCGAGCGCTTCTCACGCATCGAGATGCGCTTCGGTTTCATGGAAACGCAGAACGTGTCGCAGGCGCTCGGCGTGATGCGCAAGGCTGGGCACAAGTTCGACATCATGTCGACGTCGTTCTACCTCGGCCGCCGCAAGCTGGTGCCCGATGCGCAGTCCGGCATGCCCATGTGGCAGGACCGCCTGTTCATCGCCCTCGCCGACCTCGCGACAGACCCCTCCGACTACTTCCGCCTGCCCACGAATCGGGTGGTGGAACTTGGCTCGCACGTCGTGATCTGAGCCGTCGGCCGGCCGTTTTCTCACGCTCCTGACAAAAACGTGAAGAGGAGGCCTGCGCCTGCCCTTCGCGCATGTATGAGCATTAACCAACCATCAAGCAAGATGTGTGCTTTGTACGCTTGTATGATAACCGTACATTATTCAATAATTACAATTGCTTGTCTCTATTATTCGAAATATGAAAGTTCGCTGGAGCGAACTTTTCGCCCACTACAGTTACGCGGTGAGTGCGCGGAACCGCCCGCCGATACGCCCATTCCGAATGCGATATGCGGAAACTCCGTTGGCAATGATGATGATTGCGAAATGGTCGTTGCTGTCGAAGACGATTTCCGTGATGAATTCCCGGATCGCGGCATGCACCTCGGATCGAAGACTATAGCGGGTTGTCTCGTCAGTCGTTTTTGCCCATCTCCTGCGCAACATGGCAATGCGACTGCATGTGTCGATGGGATCATTGTGCCGATGCGTGAGCCTTTGCCGTTCCGCGTGCTGATGCCGAAGCTGAGCTTCAATGGCTTGCCGTTCCGCCTGCCTAACTTTGAGCAGTGTTAGAATGGCATCCAGCGGCTGATTGTCATCCTCGACAGCCTGCGCAAGCCGCTGCTCCTTTCTGTGCAATTCCTCCAGTTGCAGGGTGAGGGCAGCAATCGCCTCCTCGACTTCCTTTTCTGCACCGTCAAAACGCTTGCCGCGCAGCGTTTCCGCCAGATTGATCTCGCTGACATGATCGAGAACCGCCGCCTCGAATGGCTCATACCGGAAATGCCGCTTGCCATCCTTGCAGCGATGGCCGCGCACATAATTCGCACAGACGAGATAGCGGTCGTTCTCGTTGCCTTTGACCCGGCTGATTTTCATCGTCATCGGCCCGCCACAATGCGTGCAGTGGCAAAGCCCGGTGAAGAGATTGGCGAAGGTGTTGCCCTTGCGTCCGGGCCGGCCGGGATTGCAGCGCATCGCCTGAACGCGGAGAAACAAATCTTTGTCGATGGCAGCAGGAAAATAGTCGGCTATCGGATCGCCATCCGGCACCCGTTTGCCATCAATGATCCTGTGCGGCTGGAATGTGCCGATGACATCCTGCCGGGTGAGCAGCGCTTTGATAATGCTCTGATACCAGCCGTCCTTACTCTTGAAGGCGGAAACGCCGTCCGCATTGAGCTTCCGGGCAATCGCCGTCGCACCGAGCCCGCGTGCCGCCATCTCGTAGATTGCCTTCACTGTCTCGGCATGCTGATTCAGCGTGAACGCGTATCGGTGTGCATCTATCCGCTCGGCGTCGATCCATGCAGGCGTGATGCTGGTGATATGGCCCTTACCTTCACGCGCCTGCTCCCTCTTTCTCTTTGCCACCGCACGGATGCGCTCGCTCTTTGTCTGGCTCTCCTCATGTCCTCGCGACATGACCGCAAGGCCGATGATCAATTTCGTCCAGTCGCCATTGAGGCCGCTTCGGCTGTAGACCTGCCGATCTTCGCCCAAGGTCACGATGACGATGCCGGCATTGATGATCGCCATGAACAGGGTCAGAGCATCCGGCACGGCCTCACGCGAAAGCCGATCAAGGCTTTCGATCAGCAGATAACTGCCTTTGGGGATTTGCCCGTTCTCGACCATGGCCAAGAACCGACCAAGCGCGCCGGTCTTGAAGTTGCGGCCCTTCCATGCGCTGACGCCCAGGTCCTGCAAGCTATTGTCTAGAAGCAGAGAGTGTTCGTCCGCAAAGGCTTTCGACCGCTCAAGCTGCCGGCGCAGGCTGTCGCCACGAACCTGCTTGCGGGTGCTCATACGCACATAAGAATAGGCCCGCACCTGTTGGGGTCGAAATTGATCGCCGGAAAAGTCGTCCTGCATAGCGGCCTCCTTTGCTGGATCGCTAGCACCAGAGGCGGTGAGGATCGAGCGCGTGGGGTGCCGAGTGCAAAATGCTGCATCAGCTTGAGGCTACGGCTTGCAGGAGGGGCATGTGTGGATCGGGACAAAGCCGAAGCAAATCACCACGGCTTTCGGTGAGAGTTTTGGAACCGTGGTGGTTAACAAGTCGTTAATGGCCGTTGGGTGCAATGCAACTTAAGCGGAAGCTGCTCCGGCTGACGGAAGGGCCGAGATGACCGCAGGCGGCACCGCACATGACCAGCATCCTCACGAACACTGCCGCAACGGCCGCTCTGCAAGCCCTGCGCATGATCGGCAGCAACATGGCCGAGACACAGCGGCAGGTCAGTTCCGCTCTACGGGTGCAGGTCGCAGCTGATAATGCAGCCTACTGGTCGATTTCCACGACGATGCGGTCCGACAACATCGCACTGTCCGCCGTCGTGGATGCACTTGGGCTCGCAGCAGCCAAGATCGATGTCGCCTATGCCGGCATGGAAGCCGTTTCGGATGTCCTTGCCGAGTTCAAGGCAAAGCTGGTTGCCGCCAAGGAAGACGGCGTGGACAAAGCCAAAATCCAAACCGAGCTTGATCAGTTGAAAGCCCAGGTTGTCGGCATCGCCACCTCGGCCAGCTTCAACGGTGTCAACTGGCTGAACACCGACATCGCTGACATCAACGACAGCGACTTGAACAAGGCCTCTCTTACATCGTCGTTCATCCGATCCGGTGGCAGCGTGTCAGTCGGCACGACCGGTTTTCATCTCTCGGAGACTGCGCTGTTCAACGCCAATGGCGGCGGCATCTTGCAGGCGGACACTCGGAAGATGAAGACGCTGGGCGGCATCCGGGAATACGACACCTACATGGACACGTTCGGCGTGATCCATATGGACAGGGAGAACGGCGAGCAAGGATATTACGGGCAGGTCAAATTCGACTTCAGCGGACCACTCGCCTTTGGCCCCACCGACACGATCAGCTTCGATATCACGGTCGATGCGGACGATCCGAGCGCTCTTGCACCGCCACACCATCCCGGCAAGACCACGCATATCGTCATCGACCGGGCTTTGGTCGATACGTGGCTACCCGGCGCGAATGGCGTGATCTCCGACTTCGAGCAATATACCTCGGTTCTCTACCGTGCTTTGACGGCCGCGAATTCCGGTGCAACAGCTATAGGGGAAGCCAGCCCTACGGGCGGCAAAATTCCCAACCGGATCGTGATTTCCACTCGCGAGGCTTCCGGCCTTGATGGCTCCTATGTCAAAATCGAAAATCTGGTCTCGACCTTCGGCGCGACGGGCAATCTCCCTATGGGCGAAGGTACGGGGAAACCAGGTTCGGACATGAAGCTGACGTTCCAGCCGTTCGAAGTCTACCCGGACGGAGACAACCGCGACGGCGTGAAGGTCGGCTTTCAGTTCAGCGTGAATGGGGGAGCGCCGACCACCCATTCGTTCGACCGCGCCTACGTCAACGCGCTTCTGGGAAAAGCCAACGGCAAGATCGAAACGGCCGCCGAAATGGTGACGCTGCTGCAATCGCTGCTCGGCACGGATTGGCCTGATGTCATTGTCGAGGAAACCGGCGCCAACACCATCTCCCTGCGCACCGACAAGACTATCGACCGCCTCAACGGCTTCCAGACCCGGATCGGCTTTACAGAGATCGCCGTCAGCATCGAGCCGCTGGCCGAACTGAACTTCCTCGATATCGACATTGTAGCCAACCCCGATATGCTTGGCGTCTATCTCGGCTATATCGAGACCGTATCTGCCGATGTGATCGGTGCCGGCGCAACGCTCGGCGCGCTGAAGACCCGCATCGACATGCAGACCACGTTCACACGTAGGCTTATAGACAGCGTCGACAAGGGCATCGGCCGGCTGGTGGACGCGGATATGAATGAAGCCTCGACCAGGCTCAAGGCGATCCAGACGCAAAAGCAACTTGCGCTTCAGTCCATGTCCATCGCTAACACCAGCGCCGAGAATATCATGCAGTTGTTCCGGTGAAACTTTTTGAGCGGCTTTTCCGCTTTGCGCCAATAGGAGACATGAAGTTTTTTTAAAGCACACGGCTGTTTTGGGGCCGGCCGCGGACTGTCCGCTTTTCGATTACTGTTGGCGATAAGCTGCCATTCAGCATTCGGTCTGTAGGGGTTGTGACGAAATTGAGATTGAGCCGGAAGAAAACTCGGCCGGTTGCAAGACAAAGCCACGGCTTATGCACAACCTTTATTTTCCAGCAAGCTTGTTTGTTCCCCTGGAACTTGAATCAATCTCAGACTCAGTGTCTTCTCAAATCAACTTCTGGGAGTAGAGATGCAGTCCGACTCGTTTCAACATCGCGTGTGGCAGTGGGTTGTCGCGTGCTTCCCAAAATCCGCGCACCTCAACGTGCGAGAGCGAAATCATCGATTTCTTGAAGAAGCGCTCGAGCTCGCCCAGGCGAACGCCTGCAGTAAGGAAGAAGCCCACCAACTCGTAGAATATGTGTTCGGCAGACCGCCAGGCGAAGTCCGCCAGGAGGTCGGCGGGGTGATGGTGACTTTGGCGGCCCTTTGCAACGCCGCCGAGGTGAGCATGGACGACGCAGGAGAACACGAGCTCGACAGGAACTGGGCACGCATCGATCGCATCCGCGCGAAGCAGGCGGCCAAACCTCAGGAGTCAGCCCTTCCCCAATGACCAGCACTGTACCCGAGCAGCGTGGCGCAAGCCTCGCCACCCAGTATTGCGCAAGCGGACGCTGACTCGCGAATGCAGATTTCGTATGCGACGGCCGACTTGAAGCATTGTTGCCTGAACCGGGACGTAGCGGAGCAACGGTTCGGAAGAACCTATGCCGACCGACTGGTCACCGAGCTCGCGGATGCGGAGGCTTTCGAGAATGTCCAGGAATGGTATGAGATTCTTGGGGGAAACGTGACCATCAATGACGATGACAGCTTTGAAGTCGCTATTGGTTTGCGTTACACGGCCACCTTTGTGAGCGTAGATCAGAACGTCGTCATGACGGGTGCTGGACGGATTGACTGGGCCAGTGTTGAATTTGTGAAGCTCACAGCCATATCGGAAGTACCATGATTGACGAGCACGCCACAGCCAACTGGTTTTCGAAACCCGGCGACTCGATCCGTGCGATCATGCAGCGACGAAACATCTCCGCGCATGATCTCGCCGAGCGCTTCGAGGATGGGCTTGATGCTGTCCGGAGCCTCATAGACGGGTCGCGGCAGATCGACGAGTCCACAGCGTCGACGCTTTCGGCAATGCTGGGAGCTTCGGCGAAATTCTGGCTGAAGCGACAGGAGAACTTCGATACGGCGGTCGATCGTGCCGTCGCTCAAGTTCGACAGAGCGGGCATGAGGACCTGCTACTGCGCCTGCCTGCCCCCGGGCAGAAGGCACGCGGCAAGCTGTCTTCTGAACGCCGCGCTGCCGAAATTCGCAGGAGATTGGTGTTCTATAACGTCCCGGACGCAGAATCCTGGAGGGGTCGCTATGGCCGCCTAGTCGGAGAAACGGACTATCGTACCTCGAAGACATACGCATCGAAGGAAGATGCGACTCTTCTTTGGCTCAGGCGCGGCGAACTCGAAGCCGAAATGATCCAGACCCGCGTCTGGAACTCAGAAAATCTGATGGATCGGCTGCAGGAGATCCGCAAGCTGTCCTTGATCCGTCATCCTCAGCTCTTTCTTCCCAAACTGAGGACGCTGTGCGCGGAGGCCGGCGTGGCACTCGTTGTAGTCAAGGCACCCGATGGATGCCGCGCCAGTGGCGCAATACGAATGGTGGACCCGGACAAGGTGATGCTGCTGCTGAGTTTCCGCTACAAGCGTGATGATCAGTTCTGGTTCACGGTTTTCCACGAGATCGGACATCTCGTGCTCCACAAGGCGAACACCTTTGTCGACGACGATGCCCTGCCCGGCGACGTCGATCGGGAGAACGAAGCTAACGAGTTTGCGGCCGAATGCGTGATTCCCCCCCTCCGGGAGTCCGAATTCGAACGCGTCAGGCCGAAGCGAGAGGACATCGTTCGGTTTAGCGTGTCGATCGGCGTCGCGCCGGGCCTCACTGTCGGTCAGATGCAGCATCGTGGAATGCTGGAGCCCGACAAACTGAACTATCTCAAGCGCACATGGGACTGGAGCCAGATCAACCCGGCCACAGTCTAGGATCGCTATCCTTTGAAATGGACGAATGCGGTCGGGCTCTTCTGCCAATTGCACAAGGCATCTTCCATCACGGCCATTCCCACGTGCAGGCTGGCATCCAATTCATCCACCCAGCTCTGAAGCTGCGCCTCCGTTGCGGCGCCAGTGTGTGAACCTGTGAACAGGAGGCGTGCGCCGGAAGCCGGACCCGTGGCGCCCTTGAAGTAGGCCGATCCCGGCTCGATGGGAGCGATCCCGTACCGACCGATCAATGCGAGGTAGTCGAACTTCGCAAGGCGCCCAAAGGTCTTTACGTTCATGCTTCGGTACAGAGCATCGAAGATCGTCCCGGGATTGTTGCCCGCCTGCTGGATCTTCGTCGCGAAGAACGCCTGGTGTCCTGCGAGGCCTATCCAGCCGAGGTAGCTGAGCAGAACGTCGCTGAAGCTCCTGTTGGAGTCCGGCCGCAGACTCTCGTACTTCCGATGATTGCCGAACTTTCCGTCGATGCTCGTCCAGTTGGCGGCGAGCCATGAAATCATTGCGTGGGGGTTGTTTGAGACAGTCTGCCAGTCCCACACCCCAGCCCCGAGGCGGCCGTATACCTGCTGCAGTCGAAGCCATCCGGAAGACGCAGGTCGAGCGAAATGCGTCATAAGGAACACAAGCCATGCGGCCTCTTCTACGTTGCCGTTCTGCACATGATATGCAACCGCGCGCTCGGCATCGAACGTGCCCGAATTGGGATCTGCCTTCCTTGCCGGGACGGGCTTTTCCTGTACTCGCCTGTAGTAATCTTCGCGTCTCAGGCTTGCGACGAACTGCATTGCGAGTGTGTCGCGCGCTATGTTCCTAGCGGCACCTGGAAGATTACGGACGTTGGCCGAGTAGGTATGAAGAGCGCTTGATATCTGCGCATGTTGTTGTTGCCTCGTCGGCCACATTTCAGGCTGCTCCATTCGTTTTGGCATCTCGCAGGACTCGGGTCTTCAGCCTTCGCTCGAGATAAGTTCGATAAACCTCGTCGTGAAACTCGGCCTTCAACTCGTCGAGACCTTCGAACCCTGGTGCATCCCGCCGTTTAGTCGCCCAGAAAACCTGGAGAAGGCGAATGATGTCAGCCCAGTACGGTTCTCTGGCGAAGTCTGCGGCCCGAATTATCTTTTCTGCCCGGATCTCCCCCTCAGCTTGCAACAGGGCGTCGGTAATCGAGAATGCGTCTCCGGAAGGCATCGGGGGCATTTGCACTGTCTTTTGATGTCCTTCATTCACATAGTGCTTCATCGCTTCGATCGAGCCGTCGTAAACGTGCATGCTGGTGGCGTAGTGAATGTAATCGCCCGGATTGAGGTCAAGGCGAGTGGCCATCATCTCCTGGAGCATGGTGAAGCAGAACACGTCATGCGGCAGGCCCTTGTACGCGTCGTTCGACCGCATCGTGGCGGACATGTGAAGACGGCCGTCGCGTGCTACGAATTGCAGTGCAGTCGTGCACGGAATCTCCTCGTGATGGACTGCGATGTCCGCAGCATCGTAAAGCTGGATCACGGCGCGCTTGGAGGTGGATTTCTCTTTCAGAAGCCTAGTGACATTCTCAAGCTGGTTGATGCTTCCGCGCATCGCATGAATCCGCGGGCCGTAGGCGCCAGCGAGGATGCCATCTTCGGCATCCTTGGCGTAATCCGGGATGTATTCCTTGATGAACTCCAGAGTATTGAGGCCCCCGAGATACCAGAGCAACTCCCCCAAGGCGCTGAACGGCTTGCCACGGTCCTGTGATCGACTGATCCGAGCTCTAGGGTTAGTCATTCGGAAGGACACCCCAAGCTTTTCTCGCATTTCGCCGCGGGTGCCGACGTTCGCGGCTCCCTCCGCGAGAAGGATCGGGTACAGTTCGATCAGTATCTCATCAATGCCTTCACCGCATAGGTACATGCCGCCCCCCGAATCTGCCGCTGCGGTACATCTTATGATCGGATATCGGCAAGTAAAATACTACCGGAGCGGGCTTCTGGCTTTTCTTGCGCCTTGGGCAAGCGGCTCAGGAACCGAAGGAGATGCCCCCCGGGCGTAACGGCGCAGCAGTTCGGCCCCGACATATTAGCCGATAAGGCAGCGAGGCGGACCCTACTTGTTGGGGGTTGCGCCCTCATGAAGAGGCGTCACATGAGCGACCGGTTTTGAAAGTCAACTGGCGCAGTGGGATGACCGGAATGGAGGCGCAAAGCTGTAGCTTTTTCATGCTACCGCTAATGACCGGTCTGGGCCGAATGCGGAGATATCCTTGAGAAATCTTCGCTCGCCCTTTTGGCAGACGGCTGTATCTCGAGAACACGTTCAACGGTTTCGGAAAGGATCGCAGCATGTCCCACCTCAAGGCCCTCAAGCTCGCCAGCGCAGTCCCAGTTCGCTCTGCTGCTGATCCGGCGCAGCGCGCACGCGAGAAGATGATCGCCGTACTGGCCGAGCAGAAGCAGATGGCGGAGGCTAAGATCGCCGGTCAGACGTTCACGCCCATGCATGTCGTGCGCAAGAAGAATGCGGAAGGCGTCCGCGTCGAGGTCGAAATGGCCAAGCGCGTGCGTCAGGGCTGGTTCACCGATGCCAACGGCAAGGTGTTCTTCAGTATCCGCTACGCCGGCAAGCCCATCGAGTTTGCCAAAGACAAGAACGCCATCGAGGCCGGCGAACTTTCCGCACTGCCGACGATCATCGAGACGCTCATTGAAGCCGTTCGCGCTGGTGAGCTCGATACGCAACTGACCGCCGCCGCCGCCGAGCGCGGTCAGATGCTGCGCAAGCCGAAGTAAACCGCGCAGTTTTCTCACGGCAAGCATCCGAAGGGCATGGGATCCATATGGATCCCATGCCCTTCGTGCATTTCGGCACTTGCCGGAATGCAGTCAAAGAGCGCCAACGACGCGCGTTCGGGGCCGGGCGCAGCCAAGATGCGCTTTTGCCCTACGCCGCACTCGTTGACGCCCCTATGCGTCTCCCCGGAAGCGCGTCCGCCTCGGTGCATGCCCTGTTACGTCAGCACCCGTCGCTAGCGCCGCGGATATGCTCCGCCCGCAATCTCTGCTCGCCCTCCCTGTCGTTTGGAACTTCTCTCCCGCCGACACAACAGCGAGGACCATATGCAGGACGAGCAGCGGCAGGACGGCCAACACGGCAGCGACCACAATTCCAAGCGCATCGAGCAAGCGCGGATCGACCTCGCCTTGCTGTTCACGACCGATCTGTATGTCGGCTCTAAGCGCCTCCACGAGATGAAGCGCAAGGGCACGACGCTGAACCTGCAATTCGATATCGATGGTGACATGCGCTGGCGGAGCTACAACTCGGCGCTGTCCTGGCGGATCACGATGCTGCTGGCACTGACCGAAACCAGGACCGTGACCATCCACGAAATGGACCAGCCGGGGCGTTACCGACGCATGTTTCCGGCTACATTGCTTCGCCGCCTGCAATGGCACGCGAAGCCGAAGGCAGACTTCCCGCCCGTCGCCCGGTTCTACGATCCCCATGGCAAAGCAGTTCTGCTGGTGACAAGAAGCCGGTTCTGCGGGCATGCGGTTGATGCGCTTCACAATCTCACAGAAGGCGGGCCGGTGTTCCAGCCGCTCTGGATATCAGACATCATGGCCCTGCGTCCGATGCTCGATATCGGGCTGGTGAGAGACGATACGTTTTCCGCATCCATGCCGATCAGCACCTATCTGGAAGCCGCCGGGATACATGGGCAGATCGTGGACGAGGCGGAACTGTTGAGCATGTCGCTCAACGGCTCTGTCGCGCCTCTTCCCGTGCCGCCCTCATCGCGCAGCGTTGCAGCGATCTTCCAGCAAGAATGCCATCACAATCCCGCGCTTGCGAAGCTGCAAGGGAGGTCGATCTACGAAGATTATGCTTTGGGTGCTGGAGGTTCTTAAGGGCCGAAAAGTTCTGGGGACGAACTTTTTCAATGTATCGTACCGTTCCCCTGATCGCCACTCGCTTGCTTCGTGGCCCGACTGCTGTGTAGGCGCTCGGCGAGGCCGACAACGTTTCCCGCGTATCTGGATGTCTTCGTTGCTGTATCTGCCGTGTGCAGCAAGCTGTTGGAGCTGTCTTGGAATGAAAGAGCGCACTTCGAGGCCAGATCATCCGTCCAGTTAGTATCTTGTAAAGGGTTCTTATACCTTACAGCCACTGCACCATCAGACCAGTCAATAACGCCTTCATCTTCAACACAACTCGCATGAGATGAAATTTCCCTCAAGGACCACTCTTTGCTCTCATTCAACGTGAAATGATCATCACGGTTCTCATTCGCACTCAGAAGCGACATCGTACCGTCGATATCATCGTGAGCCGTATCAAGAGAGGTGTTCAGATTTCGACTGGAGGTCAACGTGTTTACCACTGCATTGCCGCTCTTTAGCTTCTTAGTTGTCTTTCCCTTTGGGCCGAGTGCGAAACGCAGTGACTGGAATCCAGCATGCTTTTGGCAAAGCCATTCCGCATAAGCCTTGATGTCCGCATCTGGCCACCACTTTCGGGCTGACAGGTCATATTCGTATTCAGTGGCACCACCTACAGGACCGCTATCTTTGTAGTCGTCCTCAATGCGAAACTTCAGCGCGTATTGGATGAGCTTTTTCAGGTTGAGGCCGACGCGGCGCTTATCTGCAAGCGGCTTGATTAAGACCTGATAGGATGCTCCGTATCCGCTGTTTCGCAGGGCGTCGTTCACCTCATTTATTGTAAGCTGCTCCAATCGGATGATCGCGTGAAAATGCGGACGCCAGATCGTGGTGTCATCGTAGTAGACGAGTGGAACCCCGAGGTCTTTGACTGCAATGCGCGTGTTACGGCCGAATTGCTCAATGTCATCGTAGACCATACGATCTATCTCCCACCAGCCGACGAGTTCGAAGTTGTCCCATCGGCAGTCCTTCCGCCGCTGCTTCGCAACGATGTTGCGCAGACGCGTCTTGGTGGTTTCGTAGATTTCATCGACCTCACTCAGGCTGGTTGCCAGCGGCAAAAGGATCGTCGCGAACGCCAACTGATCATTGCCAACGCATGCAAATCGTTCCCGTGTGGCCTGCTTGATCTGCTTTGAACGCTCGACCGAAAAACACCTCGGACACAGTGGCACGCCGCAATAACGCATATAGTCGGCATCGGGATCCTCGATCTTTCCGCAGCCCATCATTTTCACTTTTAGCGGATGACCATCGCCAAGCGCCGTCATAACAACAGTTCGCTGCTGCTCGTACCCTTCAGTCAGCCAGCGGAAACGCTTCCTGTCCTTCCGGCTAACAAGCCCTGCATCCCACATAGCGTTCCTTAACTTCCACATCGCGCTCGTCATTAAAATCTCCTTCTGAAAATGCCTGCTATTTATCCAGCAATTTTAACACCGCGGCCTCTGAAGAATAAATATTTAAAACAAGGAGATAGAAGCGATGACAGTGAAGGAGATCTATGAGGTGATGGCCGCGGCAGGACTTGCGAATTCGCAGATGGAGTTCTCCCAAATCTGGCTGGGCCGCAGCCCGCGCTATTACTCGCACCTGATCGCCACACAGCGGGAGCCCGGTCTAGCCACGCTTTGCGGGGTGGCATGGCGACTGGATCGGATGCCCCTGAGCGGGAAGCCTGTCCTGCTAGAACTCAAGCAACAGCTTGTCGACGAAATCAACCGTCGGGCGATCACTGACATTCGTCGGCATCGATCTTAACGTTTAGCCAAGGGGCAGCGAATACAATCTGTGCGTTTATCGCATCCGCATATCAGGAATCCCAATGAACATGCATATCTCCGGCAACGAGCCTGCCATCGCTGGCCTGCTAGCACTCGCCGCGACCTTTCTTGCATCTCCCGCTTATTCGTTAGATAAGGTTCGCTTCGGCACGGATTGGCTCGCTGAAGCCGATCACGGAGGTTTCTATCAGGCTGTCGCCGACGGCACGTATGCCCGCTATGGCCTCGATGTCGAAATCGTCCAAGGTGGCCCTGGTACACAGAACCGCGCCCTTTTGCTCGCCGGCAAGGTCGACTTCTACCTTGGTACACAGCAAGAGCAGCTTGTCGGCATCGAGCAGGGCATTCCGCTAGTTGATGTCGCTGCCTTCTACCAGAAGAATGCTCAGGTTATTGTAGCTCACCCGGATAGCGGGATCGAGAAGTTCGGAGATCTCGCCAAGCTCGAAACCATCTTCATGACGCAGGGAGGGTTCGGGGCATATTTTGAATGGATGAAGGCCAATTACGCTGGTTTCCGCGACGAGCAGTTCCGGCCCTATACGTACAGCCCAGCTCCCTTCCTCGCGAACAAGCAATCCGCGCAACAGGGTCTGATCACGGCCGAGCCTTTCCAAATCAAGGAGCAGACCGGCGTAGAACCCATGATTTTCCTGCTCGCAGATGCCGGTTATAAGCCCTATGCGACGACGATCACGGTTCAGCAAAACCTCATCGAAACAAATCCTGACCTCGTGCAGCGGTTTGTCGATGCGTCGATTGAAGGTTGGTACAACTATCTATACCGAGACAACTCGGCCGCCAACGCGCTGATCAAGACAACGAACCCCGAGATGACGGATGGCCAGATCGAATACGCCATCGACAAGATCAACAAATATGGCATCGTTGATAGTGGCGATGCACTGGACAAGGGCATCGGATGCCTGACCGCTGAGCGTTACAAGTGGCTTGCCGACGAGTTGGTTAAGGTGAAGCTTTTGAAGGCGGATACCGACTACACTAAGGCTTTTGATACGCGCTTCTCGTGTACGGGCGTGGGGCTCTCCTTGAAGAAGTCCTAGCGGATCGGAAATAGCCGCAAAAATCGGTCGCAAAGAGCTACGTTTTGCGACCGAAATGGGGTGGGAAGCAGAATGGCAGGTTTCGGCGGCTACGTCCAGAAAGCTGACTTCAATGGGGGGACGAGCTTCGGCGGCAACCGCAGTCATTTCGGACATTAAGGGCGGCAAGGTACGACCCAAAAGCGGCCGTTCCTAGCCATTTAAATCTATCAAGTCGAGCGTTGACGGCGGAGTGCAGCGCAATTTGTGCCCACGAGAGCGCGTAGCAGACGTAAAGGCGCACCGAATGAGCGCCAACGCTCAACAAAAGAACTTGCCTAGCCGTCCGATTGAATCGGGATTTTCGATTGCCGACATGGACAGACCTGAATCTTTGAGATAGTAGCGCATCACAATCATTGGTAGATTCCATGGCATCGGCGCATCTAGAAGATTCTTTCACTCCTTTTCGAACAAAATTTCATCCTCCGAAGCCGCCACGTCCCGGTCTCGTGAAGAATGAGGGTGAGGTGGTGCAGTTGACCGAGGAGAACGGCCTGGAACTTTGGGTAACCGGTATTGTTGTTCATCCGTCAATGCAAACGGTCGTGCCGAAGATGGACAACGCGATGAAAAGCGACACGAGGCTGTGGGCAATCCGTGAAGCAGACGTAGTGCACGCTCATGAGTTTTGCGACTTTGGAAAGTCTCTTGAGACGGGAGTGATCAAGCATACCAATTTGACGGGTGGTGCCCCTGCATACTGCGCTGGGGAATTGCTTTTTGTCGATGAGAGCACCATTGTTGTGAACGGATGCTCTGGCAGGTACGGGCCGACAAGCGAAGAGGAAATGGTGCAGGCAGCAAAATCGTTCAGAAATTCGGGTTATAATGTCTGGTCGCAAGGTTTTGACGAAGAGGCGGATAGACCGGTCCCATTCTTTACGTTAGACCCTCAGTGGGTGGATTAGCACGTGTGTCGGTTATTCAGATGAACGATATTTTCGGTGAGGGCGCTAGCGGAGCAACGGCAGAGGAATTTGCTGCGACAAGCACGAATGTATATGTCCGTAGTCAGGTTCAGATAGCGCTTTGCAAGCCTGAGGCTAAAGGAAGGAAGCTGTCCGCTGTTGAAGCGTTGCGTGCCTACGGTATCGAGACGTTGCGTGCCGTTGCATCGGAAGGTTATGCGCCTCTCGTAACATCCCGGGATGAGCCTGCGAACACGCTTAAGCGTCGCCGTCTTGAGCTTGGCCTAGACATAAAAGACGTTGCGAAGGCTAGCGGGCTCGATGTGGAAGTAATCAAAAATATTGAGACATCGGGTCGGCCGTCAAAAATACGCGATATTGAAAAGCTGTCTGTATCTCTGGCGCTCGACGAAAGGATCGTCGGATTTTCCAAAGTAGTCGGCGATCCAGAGCTAGGTGTTCGTCTTCGCGAACTACGGAGTAATCAGGACACTACACGGTTCGACCCCTCATCCGTACTGAAGCTTGCAGAAGCTGGCTGGATAATCGCACGCCATAATGAGATCGAGCGGATGCTCAAGATCGATCTACATCCGATAGTCTCTAAAGGTTTATTGCAGACGTCCGACTACCGGTACAAGACTGCGGAGCGTGGCTATGAACTAGCAGAGAGAGTGCGTGAGGCTCTCGGTTTGACAGTCGAAGAGCCGGTTGCCAGCGTTCGTGATCTTATCGAGCGCACGCTTGGAATTCCTCTAGTCCAAGACAAGTTGACCTCACGTTTTGCGGGCGCGACGATTGCGAATGGGTCCAACCGAGGCATTGTCGTTAACGAAGAGGGGCAGAATGAGAAGGTTCCTGTCCGGCGGATGACTCTCGCCCATGAAATCGGCCATTTGGTCGGAGACCCTGATGATCAGCTCAACAGATTGCGTGTGGACACCTATGACACGCTAAATAGTAACGCTGCAAACGTTACTGATCCTGTCGAACGGCGAGCCAACGGGTTTGCCGTCGCTTTTCTTGCGCCTCCTTCAGCGGTTAAAGCTATCGCCAGAACATATGACGTTCCGGGTCGCATTGTGGAAGAGATCGTCAACACGTTTGGGATTAGCAAAACAGCCGCTTCGAACCATCTGGTTAATGTCACTGGCATGGAAGTCTCAAGGCATGATCTGCGGTTCGTCAAGGAAACGACTGATTGGACCCCGAGCGAGAATCTTACACTGGACTATTTCCCGATTCAGGGCACCCCTCTTCGCAAGAGAGGGAGGTTTGCATCGCTCGTTGTCAAGGCACAGCAGGGTGGTCATATCAGCAAAGACACCGCCGCTAGCTGGCTAAACACTGATATCGATAGCTACATGACTGGTAGTCAGACTATCCTCGATCTCCAAGGATAGGTGCGTATGGTGTGCTGAGCCCATGATCGCGATGCCTGCCCTTATACCCAGAAGCGATCATCGCGAGAGCCTGGTGGCGATGACGCAAATGGGATCGGAAGTGGTCGATGGGTTTGGACGGCGTCCTATGACAGCTACATCAACCTCGGTACCGAGAACCGGATAGTCAGCAAGCGGCCCCGGCTCTGTCGTTCGCCATGCCCAGAGCGAACGGCAGGTTTCGGGCGGCGCCGGAACCAATCCGAACGGCAAAAATCAAGGTCGGAAGCTGCTACTCCCTTGGTACAAAGCCCCCCAGTTTTTATCCGATTTTGCGCCTGACTTTCACGACATCGCAGAAATGGGGTTTTTACAACGGTCACAATGACCGGTTGGCAAGCACCATCCCACTCAGTTTCGCACCTCGGCGAACACGTTCAGCAAAGCAGTGCATTTTTGCAGCAAGTCCCTCGCGGCAGTCGTGCCTTTCGAGTCGCGTTCTTCGAATATCTTTTCGATAGCCACCTTCGCAGCACGTACATATACGGGGACGCAATCATGTAATTCGATAGCGTCGTAGCTCTTATGCAATTCCGCAAAGGCGCGGATGTAGGCATGGACATTGTGGTTCATCAGCATGAATGTACTGTCGTTATCCAGCAGCGAAGAGCCATTCGAGCCTGAGCATAGCTCGCTCACTCTCACCTTCTCGCCAATCGCAGTGTGTGCCGGGCAAGGAATGATTTCTGCGGCATGCGTCATGCCTGCCCGCTTAATCGAGATTGGTTTGGTTTGATCCTCGCACAGCATGTTGAGCGTGCGGGTATCGGTCGCCTTTCCGATGGCAGGCATGGACGTGGTAGCAATTCCAACGCCGTATTTGTCGAAACGGAAGGATGAGCAAAACTGGAAATTCGCGGCCGCCTTGAACGGGCTGGAGGTATCGAAGGAAATACAGATATCGGCGTTAACTTGGCGAATGCAGCGCAACATGGTCGTGAAGATATAGGCCGTGTCCAGCGTTGAAATCCCGAGGAAATGTATCCATTTGGCCTTCTGCAACAGGCCGTCGTCGTACATGTCGAGCAGGCGTGCCATGGTAAGCGAGAACGCGCTTTGATGCGCGCCCGCAAAAGCCCATCCTTCCAGTGGGTAGCCCTTCACAGCGTCGTACCAAACCTTGCTTTCGCGTTCGGTGCGACCTTGGAGAACGTTGAGCAGGTTGGTTTTTCCGGGAACACGGTTCTGGACAAAGTAGTCGAGGTTGAGCAGCGATTGCGTGAGACAGGTATTGTAGTCGAGCGATAGGCCGTTGGCTGCGCTCATCGCTGTAATTTGTCCCTGCGTGTCGAGACGAGCGGTGTGCACCGCGACATTGCCCGGAGATATGCCGCCGGTTGGAAAATCCAGCGACATGGAGAAATCCGTATGGTCTTCCATCCAGCGCAACATACGCTCGCAAGTGGCATCGCCGGTAAACTTGATGGTGCCTTCCTGTATCTGGAAACCGCCGCTGTCACCGATAACCGTTGTTCTGTCTCGGTCCCTCTGGCTCACGATGCTGATCTGTTGTGCCGCGCCATCGGTACGCGCTGCCTGGCCCGCGCTGTAGAGGGCGTAAGGGTAGTGGAAAAGCGTGCTCGCCGGGTCGAGGAAATTCAGGTCTTTCTCTGCAAATGAGAAGTTGCGTTTGAGGTGTTGCGAGTGGCCGATTTTCGCAAAATTCGAGCTGATGGCGGGCATGTAAACGGCATACGGGGATTTCGTGGGAAGCATTGAATAACCTTAAATTTCCTGCTCGCTCATGACGCTGTGATTTCTTAACGACTGCACCGTTTGATTGTGCCGGACTTAAATCAGCGCGAGCATCAATCAATGGGCAAAGCCGTTAAGAAAGAACCAATCGTTTCCACGCTTGAGCAGTATCAAAGCCAGTTTCGATCCGCCGTTCAGGCGGCTACGGCTTTTGAGAAGCATGAAGGCCAAGGCCAAAAGCTGCTGTACATTGCCTTGGAGCAGATTTTCGCCTTTGGTGAAGAAATTCGTGGTGACATGCAGGCGTTTGAGGCATTTCTCGCTGCAAACGGAGAGAGCCTTAATAAAGTCACCAAGGCCAATCCGTACAATGCTCTGGTGGGGATGGCCTTCTCGGCTACCCGCAGCAAAAGTTGGTGCAGTGAGCGTGCCAATGTGTTGCTCTACGCTTCGGAAACTGCTGGCGACACGCCGCTTGTCGATTGGCTTGAAAATGGTGGTGGTGTCTCAGGGCGATATGCCGAAGCTGTGCAGCATTTTGCACGGCCGGCGGCGGGCAAGGCAGCAAGCTTGCGGTCTTCACGGCTTGCATCGATCACCAGCCGATTGCAGCAGGCGCGTGTTGTCACAGGGGCGCTGCCGGGTGTCACACTCGCGAACGGCTTTCACCGTTCCTTGCTGTTTTCTGAAGGCGGTCAGACCTTCCTTGTCCATGTTCGCGATGAAGACGACCAGAAGATCATCGAGAAATATCTGCTGGAAGTCGCCGGCAATGCGACGCCAAGTAATCATCCGCTGGCCGACCGCCAGCTCTATCCGCTGTTCCGTGCTATCGACCTGATCTTGGGAACCTGCATTCCTTCCCACAAAGGGACCGGATTGATTGCGATCTGGAATGAGGCCGAAGACAATGGAGCCGTGACGAAGCTGCGTTTACTTTCGAGCGCTCACAGTTTCACAAATGCGACCGTCACGCTCAAGGCAGCTCTGCCGGAGTTGGATGGGCAAGGATATCTGATCCTCGATTCGGAGGACGCGGAAATGTTCCGCGAGCGCTTTGCTGATGATCATTCGTGGCGTGTGGAAGCGGGTGACGAAGGTATCGTCATTGTGGACGATGCAAAATCGCAGACCCGGCTGAAGCTTCGCCCTATCGTCGACTACGCGGATGCTAAGCTGCGCCAAGGCAAGAAGCTCGGCCGTAGAACCCGGCATTTCGTCGCGACGTGTGACGGTATGAAGGCGTCGGCTAAAAATCTGGAAACGGCGGCGAACCTTTCCAAAATGCGTAACAAGGATCGTCTGACTGACGTTGTGAAACCCAAGCGCTTCAAGTGGCTATATCCGTTCCAGCCGGAAGACCTGTTGGAAGAGCCTCCCAAAAAGGGGATGCTAGAGGTTGGCGTGGTAGATGTCGCTGCCTACTCCATGCTGAGCTATCCTTTCCTTAGCCATGCCGAGATGGTTGAGCCCATCGACCCGCAAATGGAGCTTTCGTTTGTCGATATCGCTGCTTTCTTGAAAGTCGCATCGGCATACGGGGAAGACCTGAACGGCTATATCGCTGACAGCGACGTACGGGATGCCGCTTTCTGTATCGATCATACCTTTGGTGATGGTGATCGGTTCGAATACGTTTCGCCCATGGTGCTCGGTGTCTCCATGGCCCGCACGCAGGTTTGTGAGGATTTCACCGCTGCGCCTGTCATGCCGCAGGCTCCTGCCACGTCACGTCCCCGCGACTATTCGCTGATCGAGGCGAACCGCACAAAGAAGACGAACTTCCCGGCTATCCCGTCTTCGAGTGGCCGGGTCTTCGGTGCCTTCATCACCAGCTTTATGCCTGACGATGCCGAACTCAAAGCCGCCCGAAAGTTCAATTTCGAATGGCAACTGGAGTGGTGGCGGCGGATGACGGATATTCCCGTTCATGTCATCGCGTCGAACTGGGCCGACGAGGAGATTGCGGCAAGCACGGAGCTTGGCCGGCTTTCGGAGTATGGCGGCAGCATCACCCGCGTTGGCCCTCGCATTCTGATCGAGAACCGCATCGACTGCCTTAAACAGTTATATGCGAGCGATTTCGATTGGGGCATCATCATGGACGACGATGCCGTGCTGATGCAGGCAGAAAACCACAACAGCAGCTATCGGCTTTTTGCGGAAATGGCTGCCAACGGCATATCTATATACAATGGCGTTGATCTCTTCGCCCCGATCTACGGACGGAAGGCACCATTCAACGACGAGCTAAATGGCCCCGGCAACCCATATGCCGATAACCATGTATTCAAGACGAGCACGGACCTCAAAGGCAGCATGATCGTCGTGCGGAATTTCGTAAAGGAAGGAAAGGCGCCGTTGCTGCCGGACCCGAACTTCCGATGCCATGGCGAGGACACGTACCTTACGCTCAAGGCCGTTTCGATGGGCTACTCGCCCATGACATCATGGAACATGGTGCTGGAAGAGCTAGCCGGCGACAGTACCTTTGCCACCACCGATGACGACCGGACTGAAAAGATGCGGGAGGGGCATGAACGGCTGGTCTCGGAGTTCGGTCATCTCGGCTTGCGCATGAAGCCCAACTCACACGCCCTCGACAAGCGAGAGTTTGAAAAGCAGTCCCTAGGCGGAAAGCCGAAGCAGGTTTCGGTCCCGAAACCACGCTAAAAAGTTCGGGCACCGAACTTCTGGTGTCTCGCGAGCGGCGGTCAGAGCAAATCAACCGCCGCTTTCATCATGTCGTCGCGTACGTCGATATAGCGTTGCGTTGTTGTCAGGTTGCGATGGCCCGCCAAGGTCATGATGACCTTCGGGCTGACACCTGAATGTGCGAGCCGGGTGATGAACCAGCGTCGGCCGCTATGTGAGGTCGCACCGTCGAGGCCGGCGCTCCGGTAAAGCTGTCCTATCAACTGGCAGAGCGTGTTCGCGGAAAATGCCGTGCGCTTCTGTGTCAGCAGCAACGGCATATCGGCGTTACGGTCTTCGGACCATTCGTCCCGATGTTTTTCGATCTCCCGGCGCAGCTTGTCGTTCAGGAACACGACACGCGCATGCCCGCCCTTGGTGAATTCCGCGCTGAGCCGCAGTTGCTCGCGGACCTCGCCTTCCCCGTCGATCACATCGCGCACCGTCAGCGTGGCGATTTCCCCGACGCGCAATCCGGCGAGGTGCGATAGCATGAGAGCGAGCCTGTTGCGTCCGGCGTGCTTCGTCTGCGCAACCACGGCCAGTAGCCGTTTGAATTCGGTATCCGTCAAAACCCGAGCCTGTTTCATCAGAACCTCACGAAAGGCAGCGTTCCCATGCCTTTCGTTATGTTGCCGATGAGCGCGCAGGGCGAGCGTCGATTGCGCGGCCGGAATTACTCTGCGGGTTCAATGGCTAAGGGTCGTTTCGAGCCGAAACCTCAGAAAATGTGTGTTTTGTGATGTTTGCTTTGCGCCGTCCATTCGGCCTTACAGACCCACATCTCTCTTGTGGTAAAGGATCAAATGGCTGAGGCCTTTCGCTTTGGCGGCGGGCCATCTAGTGTATCTAGGATTGTCGATTCTTCTTGCCTTAGAGATGGTTTGCTATGGTGCAATCCCATATAATCAGTAGCAGCGATGATGAAACGGCGAAGATCTTGGCGCCCTACATCCAATCTGGCAACCTTAACTTCCTCATCGGCTCCGGTGCTTCCTTACCAGCGATCAAAACTGCTGGTGACATCGAGAAGAAACTCGACACGTTGATTAGTGACGGAAAAACTGCGGAAGCAGATTACGAGATGATCGGCTTCATTGAGGCAATCGGGAAGACCTATCGGCAACTGCACGATGAGGCGATTTATCCAGAAGAGCTTGATGAGACCTTAAACAACTATCGTAGCTTCATTTCCGCAATAGATCAGATTCTATTCTTTCGGAAAAACGAGATATTGCCTAGGCAGGCCACAATATTTTCGACTAATTACGATATGTTTGTGGAGTTTGCAGCGAGTAATTTACCTAATATCATCATCAATGATGGCTTCGACCGATCTTCGGGGCGGTCTGAAAATTTTGCATTCGCGCCGGAGAAATATTTCGACAGAACCTATCGGGCGAGCTCACTCTATGCCCGACGGGTCGAGATCCCAACCATCAACCTCATTAAGCCTCATGGGTCGCTGAACTGGACGAAGAGGGGTTCGAACCTCGTATATAACGCAAGCGCTGTTCAGCCTCTTACGCCGGCCGAAAAGGCGAATCCAGCTAAGGTTTCTGAGTATCTCAGCAAGCATTTTCTAATTATGCCGAACTTCAGAAAATTTCATGAGACCCTTATGGAAAGGGTGTACTATGACTTGCTGCGGCTTTTCTCGAAGTCGATGGAGCAGGAGAATGCCACTTTGATGGCATTTGGGTTCTCGTTTAGTGACGAGCATATCCTAGACATAACGAAAAGAGCGCTCAGAAACCCGACGTCGCAGCTAATCACCTTTGCTTACAGCCACGACGACATTGCTCTTTATCAAGCCAAATTCGCCAAGCATCGAAACGTTAGCGTGATCGGGCCACCTGCGGGGACCAACATCAATTTCCCACGTTTGAACAACATCCTCGCCGCGGTCCTGCCGGAGATCACGAATGGCTAATCGGCCAGATCGCCTTCAGAAGGAGGCCGTGCTTCGGGTAGGTGAGGTATCGGCTGTGACGGGACGCAAGGTTTTTATCTCCGTTGACCGCGACAAAAATCTCTCGGAGCTTTTTTTTGATGGCGATGTGATCAGGAACATCGGTGTCGGGAGCTACGTTGATATTCGAAAGGGTTTCCTCAGCCTTATTGGAAAGGTTGAGGGCGAGAATGCCCAGACAGAGGACAAGCGGCCCAGCCAGTTGGCATATATGAACGGCCGGCGGTTTCTGTCCGTTTCACTAGTAGGTTTCCTCGACCGGAAGGGCGAGTTCTTTGGAGGCACTAAGGAGCTACCACTGGTTGGAAACGAGGCGTTCCTTCTTACCAAAGAGAAGGTACACCAAGTCCACAATCTCTTGAAAAATGGTGGGGTGGCACTGGAAATCGCGCGGTCTGAATACGAGGGATTTGACATCTCGCTCCCTGTTGACGGGCTGATGAACAGCCACATTGCCATTTTTGGAAATACCGGAAGCGGCAAGTCGAACACGCTCGCGATGATCTATCAGGAGTTCATCGCAAACATGCGAGCTCGTAACGCCTCTGCGTTTGAAGCGAACTGCCGTATTGTCCTGTTTGATTTCAACAATGAATACATCAGAGACAATTGCCTTACCCAGCACAAGCGAGTGTTCAATTTGAGCACGAGAAATGACAACGGAGATAAAATCCCACTCGGGGCAGGGGGCTTCAACGACATTGAGATCGTCAGCATCCTCGCGGACGCGACAGAGAAGACACAGAAGCCGTTTTTGAAGCGAGTTCTCAAGCTCCAGCAGCACGTAAATGAAGCAAATGTTCCAGCCCAATACCTGCGCGCCGTCGTGCAGCGGCAAGTGACCCAGATTTTACAGATGTCGGATAAGATCCGGGCCGATCTTCTACTCGATTATCTCAGGCAGGTGCTACCTGACAGAAACGCGGATGGCGAGGCCATTGAAATCGCCGAGGACCTGGAATGGCACAACAATCAGTCAGAGTTCCGCCTTCGTGGGCAGCAGGTCTATCTCAGATCGACGCCAGATCGGATCACAGAAACGATAGCCTATCAGGCCGTAGATCTGCTTGAACTCGCGGAAGATGACATCAAGAACTTGATAGTTCTCTGCTACGTCCAATTGATCTCGGACGTCCTGGCAAATCGCGCTCAGAACGAGCACATCGCGCCGGCCATCAATAAACTCAGAAGCAAACAAGCCGACATTCGGAAAATATTCGATCCCGCACCGACCGCCAACCTTTTCACGTCGAACGTCCTCGTGTTCGCACTAAGCGACGTCAATCTGGAGATGAAGAAGACAGTTCCCCTGCTAGTCGCCAAGAAAATCTACGAGGATCACAAGCGGGTCGGCGGTAGTCGCTCACTGAATATTGTGATTGATGAAGCCCATAATATTCTGTCGCGGGAATCTTTTCGGGAATCCGAGAGTTGGAAGGACTACCGCTTGGAGACGTTCGAAGAGATCATCAAGGAGGGCCGCAAGTTCGGGGTGTTCGTCACAATTTCAAGTCAAAGACCGAATGATATTTCCCATACCATCACCTCGCAGGCTCACAACTATTTTATCCACCGACTCATCAATCAGAAGGACCTGCAATCGATCGCGAGCGCGGTGTCCTACATCGATAAGCTCACGGAAGAATCCATTCCAACGTTACCGACCGGTACATGCATATTTAGCGGTATGGCTGGACAAATGCCGCTCAAGTTAGCAGTGAAGCCGCTCGATGATCTTTTGCGGCCCAAAAGCGAAACGGCGGAATTCAACGACCTAGTACCGGCCGCTGACTGAGCTAGGAGAGCCGCGCGGCGTGGGAAGTTGGCCTATCTGTAAGCCGAAATTACTGAAACCACAAAGTGGTCAACCCTGCTTGGATCACCCTTTTGAGGTGATTTCGCTTTCGTGCCAATGGCGAAGAGCAAGCTCCGATAGACGCTTTATTACAGCAAAGATGACGGCCCCCAAGACGGCGAGCAAAACCAATGCGGCGAAGACGCGCGGCGTGTTCAACTGGCTTTGCGCTTCCAGTAACCGAAAGGCCAGCCCGGCATTGGCGCCGGCTTGCCCGACAGAAAACTCCCCACGACGGCTCCGACAAGCGCAAGTCCCCCACCGATTTTGAGCCCCGCGAAGAAATGGGGCAATGCAGTTGGAGCGCTCAAATAGCGGATCGTCTGCCATCGGGACGCGCCGTAGGTGCGGAGCAAATCGGCATGATGGCGCTCGGCGCTTTTCAGACCCTGCAGCGTGTTCAGCATAATCGGGAAGAAGGCGACGACGAACGCGCAAATCAACTGTGCAGTTTCAGGTGTTGGTACGTAGATCAGGATCAGCGGAGCAATCGCAACTATGGGCGTTACTTGCAGCGTCACCGTGATGGGATAGAAAAGCGCCTCGATCCAGCGGGCTTGCGCTAGAGACAGGGCGATGCTGCCGCCGCCAACGACCGCACATAGCAGAGCAAGCAAGGTGGTCTTCGTCGTGATTCCCAGCGCCGGCCCCAATTTGGGCCAGTCGGATATCAAGGTGGTGATGACTTTATCGGGTCCGGGAAGGATGTATGGCGGCACCTCCGAAAGCCATACATATGCGGCCCAAAAAGCGACCATTGCGCCAGCGCCAAGCAGTGGAATGGCGACACGGGAGGCCAACTCACTCAGGGGTGCCTTTGATTGGTTCGTTTTCTTTCTCGCGGCTCCCAAGTCTGCCCCTTCCATGCGGCGTTCGTGCTCCGCATACTGAGGGAGGGTTTCCCGGAACTTGCGGGAATGCAACTTGCAATAACCACGGAGAATAACCACGGAGAATGGAGCGTCTGTCTATTGCTTCGACCGCTTTCGCTCTTCCATCTCCGCAAGCCATGCCTTTGCACGAGCTTGCCGCTCGGCTTTCAGGCGCTGCACCGTTGGATCATCGAGACGCGGGTTCGCAGCAGCTTCCCGATTTGATGGGGAGCGTTGATTGCGAGCGATCATATACTTCTTAATCCTATCTTGTGCTGTCTCCAGCACCCGTCGGCCTGCTTCGTCGGTCGGATTGGAAATATGGCTGGTGAAGTGATCGAGGGTCATCGCGCCGGCCTTGGGGCCTACAAGGCCGCTCGATATTAGGTCTGTGGTGCTCTCCAGCTTTCCGTCTTTGAAATGATAGGCAAATAGGCCGTTCTCGAAGACGAGCGATGCAACGTGCTTTTGAGCATCGAATAAGAAGTGCGAGAACAAATAGCGTAGGGCTGCATTGACTTGGCTACGGCTGCGAAAGACCTCAATGTCGTCCATCATCGGCCATTGCCTGCGGTTCTCTTGGATGATCCGGTCGATATCGCTGAAATCCGACATCGCCCCCAGCATGATGTCGCGTTCCTGTTTTGCCTGTTTGAGCACCTTTTCGGTATCGGTCTTTTCAACCTGCAATTTGTCCAGCGCTTTATGGAGCACGCTTGCAGAGGCAGCCGATACCATCTGCATCTGTCCTACAAGGTTTTCTTCCTTGCATTCGATTTCTGCCAGCGCGCCATGTGATCTCCGTATCGCCTCCTCAATGGCCGCCAATTCTGTGTTTTTGGTCTTATGACCCACGAAGTCGGAAATGCCGAATTCGCGTACCGTGTCGAGGACCACGCGTTCAAGACTTTCATAGTCAAAGTACTTCGCCGGCACGGAGCAGCCGACTCCGCGCCAACTGTTATAGCAACGCAGGATCGGCTTCTGTTTGCCCGGTGGGCCTGAATAATTGATGCTCATGTTGCCGAAGCAATGTTCACAGGTACACATGCCGTTGAACAGATTGGTGAAGCGGTTGCCCTTTCGACCTTTCACGATCCGGCGGGTGCGGTGACGTTGCGCAATATGGAAGTCTTCTTCCGAGATGACGGCAGGGAAATAGTTTGGGATAGGGGCAGCGATCTGTTCCTTCCCCTCACCAACTTTCAGGATCGGTATGAATGTGCCGTAAGCGGCGTGGTTGTCGAGAATGCGGCCAACGCCTGTTTGATGCCAGCCAGTGCTTTTTTTGCGATAGGTGGGGAGCTTGAGCCGGTTGAGTTCCTTGGTGATCGTCATCTGGCCGCAGCCGTCTTTCGCCAAGGCGAAGATCTTGCGGATCGTGTCGGCATGTTCGTTCAATTCATATTGGGTAACGCCATCCCTGTCCTTGTACTGGCTGATCCATGCGGGAACGTTCGTCGTGAATTTGGCTTTTCCTTCAAGGGCGAGAGCGCGGCGCTTTTGAATGGCCGATTTCGAGAGGTTCGACTTGCGCTGGCTTTCTCCATGGGCGCGTGCCTGAATTGAGATGATACGGATTAGCTCGGTCCAGTCTTCGCGAAGGCTTTCAGCGGAATACACATTATTGTCATCGAGCGTGACCACGTTCACGCCGCTTGTGAGAATCGAGGTCAATATGACCTGCGCGTCCATTGGGTGCTGACGAGACAGGCGGTCGAGAGATTCAACCAACAGAACCGAACCGCGAACGACTTGCCCTGACGATATCATGTCGAGAAAGCGGCCAAGCGCGCCTTTATATACGTTTGCACCGCTCCAGCCTGACCGGCCGATATCCTCAAGCGCTTCATCGAGCTTCAGCCCATGCCGGGCCGCATACGCCTCAGACAATGCGATCTGACGACCGGGGCCATCGCCCAATGCCTGCTTGCTGGAGCTAATACGGATGTAAGAGTAGGCGACCGTATCCTCGGTAAACTTCATTTCGTATTCTTCCATTAAATCACCATTAACCATGACGCGCCTATGGTTAATGGACACAGGGTAGCGATGAGGAATTAAGCTTGCGCTAAGCGTACAAAACGCACAGCCATCAAGGTTAATGCTTCATTTTACCCTGACAGCGAGCCGTTTCGGGCCCGTGCCTCGGCGCGGCTTGGCTCCCATACAAAAATATCCGGGCAGAAAGGCACGCCGGTCGTTCATCGGCGCGGTCGCCCGTACATGCGTGCGGAGTAGTCAGTTGCGTAAGCGTAACATTCGTCATGCCGGGGCAGGCCGCTTCTTCGACTATCTGAAGCGGGAATGGAAAATGCCCCTGGTCCTGGCCGCAGGCCTCGTCGCCAGCGTGCCGACCCAGGCCGCGCATACCGACCTTGCCACCTATCTGGCGGGGCTCAACCGCAAGGGCGGCAATCAGAACATGGTGCTCACCCGTTCGCCCGCCGGTTCGGTGCATGAAATCGAAATTTCCTTTGCGGATGCGATGATCACCGGCGGCATCGAGAGCGGGGCAGGGGTTGAACTGCCCGGCGGCGCCAAGGCTGCGCTGCGCAGCGAGCACAAGGGCCAGGGCGGAATTCCCGACGAGGACCGCATCAACCGCCGCGACAAGAAGGGCCGTATCGTCGCAGTGGTGCCCGTGAGCCCGCCGAAGGATTTCACCGCCGGTTCCATTCTGGAGCGTACGTCCTCGCTCCTGTCGCCGGTCTTCAATGATGGTCAGCGCATGATCTTCGCGCGAGCCGACATTCGCGGCAAGGAAATCCAGATCGCTACGGCCTTCTACAAGAAGACGCCGGCGCGCAAGACTCCGGGCGTCTCCCCGGTCATCGCCGATCTCGTCACCAGCGACAAGGCCGACATCCTCGCGACCGCCTATGCCCGCGTCGAGCCGGATTATGCGCGGGAATCGCCCTTCGATTCGATCCTGAAGCCGAAGGCCGAGGCTGGCCGATTCATTCCGGAAATCGCACCGGAGGATCATGCCTGGGCCGCGACTGCGCTGCCGCCGGGCGTGTTCACCGAGAAGGAACAGAAGTGCCTGGCCGAGGGCATTTATTTCGAAGCGCGCGGCGAGGAGCTGAAAGGCCAGGCCGCCGTCGCCCAGGTCATTCTCAACCGCGTGCGAAACCCAGCCTATCCCGACACGATCTGCGGCGTGGTCTACCAGAACCAGAACTGGCGAAACCGCTGCCAGTTCTCCTTCGCCTGCGACGGTATCCCCGATCTCATCCTGTCGCCCTGGCACTGGAAGACGGCCAAGGAAATCGCCATGGCGGTAACGGCCGGCAAGATCTGGATCGATGAGGTCGGTTCCTCGACCCACTACCACGCGACCTACGTCAAGCCGCCGTGGGGCCGCACCATGCAGCGCGTGGCAAAGATCGGCAAGCACATCTTCTACCGCACCTATGGCGGTGGCTGGAGCTGAGCCAGTCGGCGGCTGTGGTGAGTCCGCGCCACAGCGCCGGCGATTCCCGGGGCAGAGAGTCGCGCTTCCCGTTCAGTTCCGATCAATGTATTGATTTTATTATATATATTTGCAGTGGCGCAAAGCTCCGCCACGCCTTGACTATGCCGGCACCTAAAACTATGTTGCGGCCGACTTCGAAAGGGGTCGGATATGGCTTGAATCCTAGCCTTCAATATGTCCGCATTGGGGCGAACGCCTCATCGGAAGCAAGCAGGAGGATGCCATGGCCGACGATCAAAAGGGAAGTCTGGAAGACCGGCTGAAGCGGCTCGACGCGGAACTCGCGGAGAAGCGCAAGTCAGACGGGGCGGAAGAAGCCGCCGAGGCGAGGGCAGCAGCAAGCCGTTCAGGCTATGCGGTCGCCATGAAGCTCTCGAGCGAGTTCGTCGCTGCCGTGATTGTCGGGGCGCTTCTGGGCTATCTTTTGGACCATTTTGCGGGTACAGGGCCGTGGGGAATGATCGTATTCCTCCTTCTCGGCTTCGGTGCCGGCGTTCTGAACGTCATGCGCGCCGCCGGCATGGTGGCTTCGCCCCATCCGGTCGACAGGCTGGCCGGGCGTGAGCCCGGCAAGGTCGGCGGCGGACGGGACGAGACCGATAAGAAGGACGGCGTCTGACGACGCGGTTCGCATAGTGGGTGACTTCCGTCGCAAGGCGGGCAAGCGAGAGAGATAAGCGGTGTCCAACGATCCGACCCATCAGTTCCTGGTCAACAAGATTGTTCCGATCGAAATCGGCGGTATCGATTTCTCGTTCACCAATGCCTCGCTGTTTATGGTCGCCACCGTCGCGGCCGGCATCGGCTTCCTCTATTTCACCACCGGCCAGCGCGGCCTGGTTCCGAGCCGCATGCAGTCGGTTTCGGAAATGTCCTACGAGTTCATCGCCTCGATGCTGAGGGAAGGCGCGGGCAGCCACGGGATGAAGTTCTTCCCGTTCGTGTTCTCGCTCTTCATGTTCGTGCTGACGGCAAACATGCTCGGCATGGTGCCGTACTTCTTCACCGTCACGAGCCAGATCATTGTCACCTTCGCGCTGGCAATGCTCGTCATCGGCACGGTCGTGGTCTACGGCTTCTACAAGCACGGCTTCGGCTTCCTCAAGCTGTTCGTGCCGTCGGGTGTTCCCGGTGCGCTTCTTCCGCTGGTCGTCTCGATCGAGGTCATCTCGTTCCTCTCGCGTCCGATCAGCCTCTCGATCCGTCTTTTCGCAAACATGCTGGCGGGTCACATCACGCTGAAGGTCTTTGCAGGCTTCGTCACCTCGCTTAGCGCGCTCGGCGCCGTCGGCGTCGCCGGTGCGATCCTGCCCCTTCTTATGACCGTCGCCCTGACCGGTCTCGAATTCCTCGTGTCGTTCCTGCAGGCCTATGTCTTCGCAGTTCTGACATGCATGTACCTCAACGATGCCGTGCATCCGGGTGGTCACTAGGGAATAAAGTCGTCGGTGCCTCCGGGCGCCGCTCACAAGCCGCAACAACCCATTCAAGGAGTTCAACATGGAAGCGGAAGCAGCAAAGTACATCGGCGCAGGTCTTGCCACGTTCGGTCTCGCCGGCACGGCTCTCGGCCTCGGCAACATCTTCGGCAGCTACCTGTCCGGCGCTCTGCGCAACCCGTCTGCTGCTGACAGCCAGTTCGGCCGTCTCGTATTCGGCTTCGCCGTTACGGAAGCTCTGGGCATCTTCTCGCTGCTCATCGCTCTCCTTCTCCTCTTCGCCGTTTGATATCGGCTGAGGACTGGACCATGGCCCCGCAAGGGCCGTGGTCCATCGTACGTTCCGTACATGATCTGAGAGTGCCCCCTGGAGGTCAGCATGTCTGTGACCTTGGCATCGGCCGAGTCCACCCCCTTCGAAATCGCCCAGGCGGAAACTCCTGCGGATACGCATGAGACCCCTGCGGATGCGCATGCGGCTCAGCCGGCAGGCGAAGTGCACACCGAAACGGGTGTTGCCCATGGCGGCGAGCACGCTTCCGGCGTCTTCCCCCCGTTCGACCAGACAACGTTTGCATCGCAGCTTCTGTGGCTCGCGATCACGTTCGGTCTTTTCTACCTTCTCATGTCGAAGGTCGTCATTCCGCGCATCGGCGGCATTCTGGAGACGCGGCACGACCGCATCGCACAGGATCTCGACGAAGCGTCCCGCCTGAAGGCGGAAGCCGACGCTGCGATCGCTTCCTACGAACAGGAACTCGCCGCTGCCCGCGCCAAGGGCAACGCAATCGCCTCGACCGCCCGCGACGAAGCCAAGGCCAAGGCCGACGCCGAGCGCGCCAAGATCGAAGCCTCGCTGCAGGACAAGATCGCCGGTGCGGAAACGCGCATCGCCGAAATCAAGGCCAAGGCGCTTGCCGATGTCGGCACGATTGCCGAGGAAACGACCGCAGCCGTCGTCGAACAGCTGATCGGCGCCAAGGCCACCAAGGCCGAAATCGCTTCGGCCGTGAAGTCGGCAGCGGGCGAATAAGGAGGATACCATGGCATTCGACGCAACATTCTATGCCTTTGTCGGCCTCCTGCTGTTCCTGGCCCTGATTGCCTATCTCAAGGTTCCGGGCATGATGGCCAAGGGTCTCGACGCCCGTGCCGAGAAGATCCAGAACGAGCTGGCGGAAGCCAAGCGCCTTCGTGAGGAGGCCCAGCACCTGCTCGCCGAATACCAGCGCAAGCGCAAGGATGCCGAGGCGGAAGCTGCAAGCATCGTCGCCGCCGCTGAACGCGAAGCGAGCGCCCTGACCGCCGAGGCCAAGCAGAAGACCGAGGAATACGTCACCCGCCGCACGGCGCTCTCCGAGCAGAAGATCAAGCAGGCGGAAGTCGACGCGATCAACGCCGTGCGCGCCGCAGCCGTCGATCTCGCTGTTGCGGCCGCCGAGAAGGTCATCGCCGCCAAGGCAGATGCCGCAACCGGCAAGTCGCTCTTCGACAACGCGATCAGCGAAGTGAAGAGCCGCCTCAACTGAGGTCGCCATTCTCGATGAATTGAAAAAGGCCGGAGCGATCCGGCCTTTTTTGCGTCCGGCGTATACCGAACATTGGTCTGTGCTGAGTGTTCGACGCTGGCGATCAGACACGATACTTTGGTGCCTCTGCCGGTTGGCAGCCAGCGTACGCGCTTTGATATCCAGCGTGGAACTGGTGATCTGCATGGTGCCAAGGGGCGGATCAGTCCTTGCGCAGCGGGCGAAAGCTCATGCGGTGGAGGCGGCAGGGACCGATGGACTCGATAGCGGTGCGGTGCACCTGGGTAGCATAACCGGCATGCACGGCAAAGCCGTATCCTGGATAGGTTTCCTCCGCGCGCGCCATCATCCGGTCCCTCATCACCTTGGCGACGATCGAGGCCGCCGAAATCGAAACGGAGAGCGCGTCGCCCTTGATGACGGCCCGGCCCTCGCAGGCTAGGCCCGGCGGCACGTCACGGCCGTCCGTCAGGACGAGCCTCGGCGCCACTTCGAGACCCGCGACGGCGCGGCGCATGGCATCGAGGCTCGCCTTGCGAATGTCGATCGTATCGATGCGCCGCGAGGAACTTGACGCGACGGATACGAAGGCCGTTTCCATGATGCGGGCAAACAGCATTTCCCGCTTCGCCGCGCTCAATTGCTTGGAATCGTGAAGACCATCGGGAATGTTATCAGGGTCGAGCACGACCGCCGCCGCGACCACGGGCCCGGCCAAAGGGCCGCGCCCGGCCTCGTCAGTCCCTGCGACCGGCCAGAGGCCGCGTTTTCTGGCCGCCATCTCCATCGAGAAGTCGGGCCCTTCGGGCATATCGAAAAGAAGGCGGGAATCGGAGGATGCGGGACGGGACATGCGGCGAACCTCGCACATCCGTCCGATTCCCTGCAAGTCCCCCGGCAGGAGGCGGATGCCGGAGGGGCAACCGGTGCGCCCGGGGATTGGCGGACCGGAAGAGGATAGCGCCTTTCACGAGCCGGCCGGCCCAAGGAACTGCGCAGAACTTTCAAATCACTGTCGCGGCCTTGCCGGTGATGCCGGCCACGGCTCCGTTTCCGTAACGCATGCCGCTTTGCCGGCACGCCACACTGGGGAACGTGGTCAAACCTCACCCACCGACTTTCAGAGCAAGGACAACTGCACGCCGCTGCCCGAGGGCGGAATGAACTGGTCGCCGGACAGGTTCCGACGCGTTCGCGTCAGTTCCAGCCGCTTGCTGGCCATCTCGAAGCGTCGGGCGATCTGCCAGGCATAGGGGCCGGCACCCTTCATGCGCTTGCCGAATTCCGCGTCGTAATCCTTGCCGTCACGCATGGAGCGCACGAGGGACATGACATGGCGATAGCGGTCCGGATAGTTGCGCAGCAGCCACTCACGGAAGAGGGGGCTCACTTCCAGCGGCAGGCGCAGCAGCACATAGCTCGCTTCCATCGCCCCGGCCGCCTTGCCCGAATCGAGCACCTTTTCGATCTCGTGATCATTGAGGCCGGGAATGATCGGCGCCATCATGACGGCGGTGGGGATACCGGCATCGGAGAGTGCGCGGATCGCCTCCAGCCGGCGTGACGGGGTGGCTGCCCGCGGCTCCATGGTGCGGGCAAGCTTCCGGTCGAGTGTCGTCACCGACATGCCGACCCAGGCCAGGCCGCGGGCGGCCATGCGGGAGAGAATATCCATATCGCGCATGACGAGCGCCGATTTGGTGACGATCGAGACAGGATGGTTGGCCTTGTCGAGCACTTCGAGAATCTGGCGCATGATACGCCATTCCTTCTCGATAGGCTGGTAGGGATCGGTATTGGTGCCGATTGCGATGACACGCGGCTTGTAGCCGGGCTTGGACAATTCGCGTTCGAGCAGCTTGGGCGCATCCGGCTTGGCGAAGAGCTTCGCTTCGAAATCGAGGCCGGCGGACAGGCCCATGAAGGCATGAGTCGGCCTGGCGAAGCAGTAGATGCAGCCATGCTCGCAGCCGCGATAGGGATTGATCGAGCGGTCGAAGGGAATATCCGGCGATTCGTTGCGGGTGATGATGGTACGCGGCTTCTCGACCTGGACCTCGGTGCGGAACGGCGGAAGCTCCTCCAGCGTCTGCCAGCCGTCGTCGAAGCTTTCGCGCGTCACGGGCTCGAAACGGCCGGTGAAGTTGAGCCCGGCGCCCCGGCCGCGTCGGCGGTCTCCATCGATGCGCATGCCCGTATCAGCCAGCAGTGCTTCGGCAACATCCTTCGCATGGCCGGGCGCTAGGGCACCCTGCCTCAGGTTTGCAACATCGTTCATGGCTATCTCCGGCGGGACCGTCTCGCCCCGGTTCAATGACTATATTCCTATAATCGAAATGAGAACAATGCAAGAACAAATTTGTTCCGGCTAACCATGTCGCCTAACCATGCGGCAATGCGACGGTCTTGCGGCGGTGGCAATTCATGCTGCGATGCGGTAGTAGGATGTATGCTGACGATCATCATCGAATGCCGGGACAACGAGGCCGAGCTTGCTCAGACGCTTTCGGCGCTTGTTCCGGGTGCTGTCGAGGGAATCGTGCGGGAGGTCATCGTGCTCGATCACGGCTCGCGCGATGGTTCCGCCCGTGTGGCGGATGCAGCCGGTTGCCGGTTTCTCACCAGCTGGGACATGAAGGATGTCGTGCGCGCGGCGCGCGGCGACTGGCTGCTCCTTCTGGAGCCTGGCGCACGCCCGATGACCGGGTGGGTCGATGCCATCGCCGATCATGTCTCGGTCAGTGCCGGCCCGGCGCGGTTCACCGGCTCGCGCAATCACCGTCGCCCATTCCTGAAACGCTTCGGGCGCCGCCTTTCGCCACTCGAGCAGGGCTATCTTGTCAGCAAACGGCAGGCTGCGGCCGCAGTGCGCACCGGCATGTCCCTCTCCGACATCGCTAAGGGTACGAAGACCTTTTCCCTCGTCGCCGAGATCGTGCCCGCCTGGGCGATCAGGGCGATGCGCGCGCAGCTCGTGGCCGGTTGAGGCGGCTCAGCCGGCCGAGCGCTTCAGGTGCTCGTCGAGACGCGGCATGATTTCCACGAAATTGCAGGGCATGTGCCTGTAGTCGAGTTGTGCCTTGAGAATGCCGTCCCAGGCATCCTTGCAGGCGCCGGGCGAGCCGGGCAGCACGAAGATGAAGGTGGCGTTGGTGACACCGCCCGTCGCGCGCGACTGGATCGTGGAGGTGCCGATCTTGTCATAGGAGATGCGGTGGAAGACCTCCGAAAAGCCGTCCATGCGTTTCTCGAAGATCGGCTCCAGTGCCTCCGGCGTCACATCGCGGCCCGTGAAGCCCGTGCCACCGGTGGTGATGACAACGTCGACCGCATCGTCGCGCGTCCAGGCCTCGACCTGCGCGCGAATGGTGGCGATATCGTCCGGCACGATCGCGCGGGCAACGAGCCTGTGGCCGGCGTCGGCGATGCGCGCGACCAGCGTATCCCCGGAACGGTCTGTCTCTGGTGTGCGGGTATCCGAGACGGTCAGCACCGCGATGCCGACCGGGATGAACGGTCTCGTCTCGTCAAGGCGTGCCATCGTGTCCCTCCAGCGTGCGGGTGGCGGTGATGAACCAGTCGGGGTGTTGCTGCCTCAGCGAAGCCGCCGCCGCCTCGGCCATTGCGTCCGAAGCGTATAGCGCGAAGCAGGAGGCGCCGGAACCGGACATCCGCACGACGCGTGCATCCGTCGCGGCAAGATCGTTGGCCAGTTCCCCGATCTGCGGGCAGAGCCGGCGGGCAGGCGGCTCCAGATCGTTGCGCAGGCCGGCAATGGCATCCAGCCAGTCTTCCGGCATATCTTGAAGCGCCAGCGGCCCGTTCCGCTTGGAGGCGAGCGCGCGAAACACGGCTGGCGTCGAGACACCCACGAGAGGGTTGGCGAGCACCATGAAGAGCGCGGGAAGCGCTACGGGCGTGATATCCTCGCCGATGCCGCGTGCCAGCAACGGACGGCCGGCGAGGCACATGGGCACATCCGCGCCGAGCCCGATGGCGATGGCGTCGAGCCGGTCGCCGGGCAGATGCGCGTGCCACAGGGCAAGCAGGCCGCGCAGTGTAGCGGCCGCATCCGCCGAGCCGCCGCCGATGCCGGAGGCAATGGGAAGGTTCTTTTCCAGATGAATATGCACGGGCGGGGCGGATTGCCCCGTCTGTTCCAGCGCCGCACGCAGCCGGTCACGCGCGCGGGTGACGAGATTGTCACCCTCTGCTGCCAGCGTGCCGGAAAAGCGGCCGGACAGCGTGAAGCGGTCCTCACCGGCCGGCGACAGCGCGATGCAGTCGCCGAAGGCTGTGAAGGTTACGAGGCTGTCGAGGAGATGGTAGCCATCCTCGCGCTCGCCGACGACGTGCAGCGCGAGGTTTATCTTGGCGGGCGCCGGTTCGACAACGGCAAAGCCCGAAAGGGTGTCGCCGGGCATGCGGTCAGGACTTGCGGTCCGCGGCTTTTTCTTCCGGCGCGATTTTCTGCGCGGGCTTGTCTTCCTTCGCTTGGGCCGAGGCCGGGTCGGAAGGCTTGATATCGGCGAGACCGTTTTCGATCTTGTCCTTGATCTTGACGATCTCCGCGTCTTCCGGCTTCAGCCCGAGCGCGCGGTTCCACTGGAAGGTCGCTTCCAGTTTGCGGCCGACGCGCCAGTAGGCATCGCCGAGGTGATCGTTGACGGTGGGATCGCCGGCCTTGAGCTCCGCCGCGCGCTCCAGTTCCGCAACGGCGTCGTCGAAGCGGCCGAGACGGTAATAGGCCCAGCCAAGCGAATCGACGATATAGCCGTCATCAGGCTTGAGGCTCACTGCCTTGCGGATCATGTCCAGGCCCTCATCGAGGTTCCGGTTCATGTCCACCCAGGAATAGCCGAGATAGTTCAGCACCTGCGGCTGGTCAGGGTTCAGTTCCAGCGACTTGCGGAAATTCGGCTCGGCCTTGTCCCATTCCTTCAGACGCTCATAGGCGATGCCGCGCTGGAAGAAGACGCTCCAGTGGTTGCGGGTCGGAACAGGACCGATGACACCGACGGCCTTGTCGTAGAGAGTGGCCATGGCGCGATAGTCCTTGGCGTCGGACAGCACACTGCCGAGCGCGAGATAGCTGCGCAGGTCGGCCGGATCGGCATCGATCAGCTCCTGAAGGTGCTTCTTGGCTTCGTCCACCTTGCCGGTGTCGGCAAGGTTGAGGCCGAGCTGCAATTCGGAAATGCGGCGCATCGGCGATTTCTCGGGCACGGCCCGGTAATAATCGATGGCGATATCTGGCTTCTTCTGGTTTTCGGCAATACCGCCGAGAAGAACCAGAACGTCGTCGCTGTCGGGGTCGAGCGCGCGGGCGGCCTGGAGATAGAGCGCGACGATGTCTTCCGCCCCGTCGCGGTTCAGTGCGCCGCCGATGGAAAAGAGCACGGCGGCAGCGCCCTGGGCGGCGGTGCGGACCTGCTGCTCCTGCTTCTCGCCGGCCTCGATGCTCTGGCGCAGAGCCTTCAGCGGCGCGTAGCTCGTAACAAAATTGTCACCCACCGAGATCGCGTCGAGCGCCTTCTGCTTGTTGCCGTCGCGGGCCTCAAGGCGGGCCAGCGCCATGACGGCGCGAATGAAGGTGTCGGGTGCAGCGCCAGCGCCGTTGCGGTCGAGGATCGCCTCGTTGAGGCGTGCGCGCGCCGTCGCCTTGTCGCCTGCGGCTGCGGCCAGCGCGCCGGCATGGTAGTTCTTGAAGATGGCGAGCCATTCCGGCCCCTGCATGCCCGTGACGAGCTTGAGCGCCTCCTTCGGCTTGCCGTCGCCGAACTTGGCCCAGGCGAGCAGGAGGTCGTTCATCATGCGGTCGAGATCGTTCGGCCCCTTATAGGCGAGGATCTTTTCCGCCGACTTGTATTCACGTTTGCGGATCGCCTCCATGCCGCGCACGGTCGAGGTGATGCGCTCGACGGACGGGTCGTTTTTCAGCGTGTCGGCAAGCTTCACGCCCTCGGCGAAGTCGCCGCTCATCAGCTGTGTGATCATCAGGCGCTGCTTGACGTCGGTGTTCGTCGGGTCGAACTGGAGCGCGATCTTGTAGAGCTTGACGGCGGTGGCGTAGTCCTTGTCGAAATCCGCGGTGCGGGCCGCCAGGAAGGCGCCGGAGAAGGTGTTGACGCTCAGCGGATCGAACGGCGTCTCATCGGCCGCCTCGGCAGCGGGCTTGTCCTGCGCATAGGCGGCGGACGGACCGGCCAGGGGACCGGCGAGCGTGATGCTGGCAGCAATCGCCACGCCGGAAAGAAGCCGAAGGAGGAGGAAATGCCGCATCAAAATGCCTTTCACCGGAAGGTATGAAGGTCGCCCCGGCACCCAGCGCGGCACGTCCTGCCACGATGGCGCCCAAATCAGTCATGGACTCATGACGGCAGAGAATGGCTTTTTTGGCGCGGCGCGGCAAGATAATCCTGCCACGCCGGATTTGGCGGAATGCCGTCAGCTGACGCGGGCGATGGAGAAGTCGATGACTTCGAGCAGCGCATCCTTCCAGGGGCTTGCCGGAAGGGGGGCAAGCGCATCGCGGGCGATCATGCCGTAATGCTGCGCGCGGGCAATCGTGTCCGTCAGACCGCCATAGCGGGTGATGAGGCCGAGCGCCCGCTCCAGATTGGCATCGTCGCTCTTGCCGCCCTCGATCGTCTCGCGCCAGAACGCACGGTCCTCGGCCGTGCCGCGGCGCCAGGCCAGAATGACCGGCAGCGTGATCTTGCCCTCGCGGAAATCGTCGCCGGTGTTCTTGCCCAGGTCGGCCGCCTTGCCGCCGTAGTCGAGCGCGTCATCGACCAGCTGGAAGGCGAGGCCGAGATTCATGCCGTAGGACTTCAGCGCATTGCGCTCGGCCTTGCCGGTATTGGCGATGATCGGGCCCACTTCGGAAGCGGCGGCAAAGAGGGCGGCCGTCTTGGCGCGAATGACTTCGAGATAGTCGTCCTCCGTCGTCTCCATGTTCTTGGCGACGGACAGCTGCAGAACCTCGCCCTCGGCGATCACTGTGGCGGCGGTCGACAGCACGTCGAGCGCTTCCAGCGAGCCGACCTCGACCATCATCTTGAAAGCCTGGCCGAGAAGGAAGTCGCCGACGAGCACGCTCGCCTGGTTCCCCCAGATCATGCGGGCGGTGGATTTTCCGCGGCGCAGGTCGCTCTCATCGACCACGTCGTCATGCAGCAGCGTGGCGGTGTGCATGAACTCGACGCTGGTCGCGAGCTTGATGTGATGGTCGCCGCCATAGCCGAACATGGAGGCTGCCGCGAGCGTCAGCATGGGACGCAGGCGCTTGCCGCCGGACGAGATGAGGTGGTTTGCAACCTCGGGAATCATCTGCACGTCGGAACCGGCTTTCGACAGGATGAGCTGGTTCACCCGTTCCATGTCGGCTTTTGTAAGGTCGACGAGCGGCTTCACCGATGCCTGTTTGTTTTTGCCTTCTTCAAGCGGTATCACGACGCCCAAATGCCCGGACTCCTGTTCATTTTTGTTGAAAGACAATAGAAAGCGGGGCCTCATGCGGCAAGAGGCGAATTGTCCCGCCTCCGGAATTAAGGCTGGAAAAGACCCGAATGATCGAACTGATCCGCACCAACGACGCCGTTCTGCTCTCCTTCGCGGAAAGCCTCATGAAGGAGGCGGGTATCCACTGCCTGATCGCCGATCAGGGAATGAGCATTCTCGAAGGCTCGCTTGGCATGCTGCCGCGCCGTTTCCTCGTCGAAAGCGACCGGGAGGACGAGGCGCGCGGCATCCTCAGGGATGCAGGGCTTGCCGCGGAGCTGCGCCCGTGACCAAGGCGTCTCCCGAGCCGGAAAAGCCGGTCACGGAAACCGTCGACGCCTTCCATTACGGCCGCTTCCACGTCGTCCAGCCGAAGGGCGTCGGCCATCGTTCGGGCATGGATGCGATGCTGCTGGCGTCGCTGGTCAGCGGCGATGGGCCAATGCGCGTTGCCGATCTCGGCGCCGGTGCAGGAGCCGCCGGCCTTGCCGTAGTGGCCCGCATCGAGAAGGCTGAGGTCCTGCTCGTCGAGCGCTCCCCGCTCATGGCCGCCTTCGCGCGCAAGTCGCTGGCGCTTGAAGACAACGCACCATTTGCCGACCGCGTCCGCGTGCTCGAGGCGGATGTGACGCTCACCGGCCGGGCTCGTGTGGCTGCCGGCCTGGCCGATGACGATCACGATCACGTTATCATGAACCCGCCCTTCAACGACTCCTCAGACCGGAAAGCGCCCGACGCGCTGAAGGCGGCGGCGCACGCCATGGAGGACGATCTGTTCGAGCGGTGGATCCGCACGGCCGGCGCCATCCTCAGGCCCGGCGGACAGCTTTCGCTGATCGCCCGGCCGCAATCCATCGCTGAGATCATCGCCGCCTGCGGCCGGCGTTTCGGCGGGGTCGAGATCACGCCCATCCATCCCCGCATCGGGGAAAACGCGCTACGCATTCTGGTGACCGCGATCAAGGGCTCTCGCGCCCGCCTGAACCTGCGCATGCCGCTCGTCATGCACGATGGGCCGGGCCATGCCTTCAGTGCGTTCGTCAACGATCTGAACAACGGCCGGGCCAGTTATCCGCGTCTGTCGCGACCCTGAATTTTCCGGCGCGCCATTGCGTTTTGCCGTCCCGTGCATACATCAGCCGGACGAAAGAACAGGAGACACGACCCGCATGGCCGGATTTTTGAAGAGGCTGGTGCCGAAGAAGTTCCGCAAGGAGGGCGTCGTCGTTCCCGTCGTGCGGCTGCATGGCGCGATCATGGCCGGCGGCAGCCAGTTCCGGCCGGCGCTGAATCTCGCGGGTGCCGCACCGGCCCTCGAAAGGGCCTTTGCCTACAAGGATGCGCCGGCCGTCGCGATTTCCATCAATTCGCCCGGCGGCTCGCCGGTGCAGTCGCGCCTGATCTTCCAGCGCATTCGCGACCTCGCGGTTGAAAAGAACAAGCCCGTCCTGGTCTTCGTGGAGGATGTGGCGGCCTCGGGCGGCTATATGATCGCGCTCGCCGGCGATGAGATTTTCGCCGACCCCACCTCCATCGTCGGTTCAATCGGCGTCGTTTCGGGTGGTTTCGGCTTTCCGGAGATGCTCAAGAAGATCGGCGTGGAGCGGCGCGTCTACACCGCTGGCTCCAACAAGGCGATCCTCGACCCGTTCCAGCCGGAGCGCGAAAGCGATGTCGAATATCTGAAGTCGCTGCAGGTCGAGATCCATCAGGTCTTCATCGACATGGTGAAGGCGCGGCGCGGCACACGGCTTGCGGATGACCCCGATCTCTTCTCCGGCCTGTTCTGGACGGGCGGTCGCGGCCGCGCGCTCGGGCTCGTCGACGGGCTGTCCGACATGCGCTCCGAACTCAAGCGCCGCTACGGCCCGAAGACGCGACTGGAACTCGTTTCCACCCCGAAGGGATTGTTCGGACGAAAGACGCCCGGCGTCGGGGGGCTTTCCCTCGACATGGCAGACCGTATAGGGTCGGCCGGTGTTTCGGCCGTGGCCGAGCTTGCGGAAGAAAAGGCGCTGTGGGGCCGCTTCGGCCTGCCGGGATAAGGCGTCGTAGAACAACGGGGGAGGGCATGGCCCAGATTATCTTTCTGCTTCTGGTCGTTGGCCTTGCCTGGTTCGGCTATCGCAAGTTCGTGTCGGATGCCGAGCGCCTGAGCCGGGTGCGCCGCCGCACCGAAGAGGAGCGTCGCACCGGCGCGACCGGCACGCTGGTCAAGGATCCGGAAACGGGCGAGTACCGCGTGCGCCGCGACGACGAGTAACGTTCCGGCACGGTTTCATCCTGTTTCGGGGCGACGTGAAAAGGGCTTACGTATTGTTTTCGCACGTTAACCAGGTCTCGTAAGGTTAATTCCGCATTTATCGCTGTGCTGCGCTGGCGCGTGTTGTGCCCGCGCGTGGGACCACCGATCTTGAGGGCATGGCCGCCATGAGGGCGGATTGCAATGCGCCTGCGCTGATCGGAGTACCACCATGGCCTCGCTCGACCTCGACCATATCCGCACCATCGTCGTGACGGGTGGCGCCGGCTTTGTCGGCTCCCATGTCGTCGATGACCTTCTGGCCCATTGTCCGATGGCGCGCATCCGCGTGCTCGATGCTTTCACCTATGCCGCAGATATGTCGCATCTCGATGCTGCCCTGCGCTCCGGACGGGTGACGATCCAGCAAGGCGACGTCTGCAATCTCGACCTGGTGACGGAGGTCCTGAAAGGGGCCGATCTGGTGGTGCATGCCGCCGCCGAAAGCCATGTCGAACGCGCCTTTTCCGTTCCCGAGCGCTTCACGCTCGCCAACGCGCTGGGCACGCAGGTGCTGGTGGAGGCCATGGGACGACGCAGCGTACCGCTGATGATCCATATCAGTTCGGCCGAAGTCTATGGATCGGGCGAGAACGCCCCGGCCGGTGAGCGTTCGCCGCTGATGCCCGACAATCCCTATGGCGCCTCCAAGGCCGCGGCCGAGATGCTGATCGCCGGCCTCACCCGCTCGTTCGGCGTCGATATCCGTGTGCTGCGGCCTGTCAATCTGATCGGTACGCGCCAGAACGTGGAGAAGCTGTTGCCGCGCTTCCTGGAACTGGCGGCCGTGGGTCGCCCGCTGCCGGTGCATGGCGACGGCCTGCAACGCCGCAGCTTCCTGCCGATCGCGGATTTCTGCACGGCGCTGCGCACCGTCGTCACGAACGGGGCGGAAAACGCCACCTACAATGTCGCCGGTGAAGATCCCGTCGATATTCTCAACGTCGCGCGCATGGTGCTGGAGACGGTTCAGGACCCGGTCGCCGGCGTGAGCTTCGTTGCCGGCCGCCCGAAGAATGTCAGCCGGCCGCCGCTCGATACGACCGCGCTGAAGGCGCTCGGCTGGCGGGCGAGGGGGTCGCTTCGCGGAGAACTGCCGGCGCTCGCCGCCTGGTATGGCGCGCGCATTCCCGGCGGCGCCCGCCGCCGCCTCGCACAGGTGCCCGACCTGGCACCGCAACGCGTGCAGGTCGTCACGCAGACGGCCGGGTCGGGTCTCTTCCGCTCGCTGGAGCGGCATTGAAAGGGAGGCGGTAGGCAATAGGATTTAGGCAGTAGGGTTTAAGGGGAGTTGTACAAGTCTTTGCCCGACGATTTACACCTACTGCCTAAATCCTATTGCCTACTGCCTACTGCCTACCGCCTAATTCCTCTTTCCCTTGACCCTTCCGGCGCATCGTGGCACCAGTCCGCCAGCTTCTATGAATGTCCGGACATGACCGATGACCTCTGCCGCCCTGCCTGATCACATGAACCCGACCCGCTCCTTTCAGGCGCTGATCCTGACCCTGCATAACTACTGGGCGGACAAGGGTTGCGCGGTGCTCCAGCCCTATGACATGGAAGTGGGTGCGGGAACGTTCCATCCGGCAACCACGCTGCGCGCGCTCGGGCCGCGCCCGTGGCGGGCCGCCTATGTGCAGCCCTCGCGCCGCCCGTCGGATGGCCGCTATGGCGAGAACCCGAATCGCCTCCAGCACTATTACCAGTATCAGGTCATCCTGAAGCCGAACCCGTCGAACCTTCAGGAACTCTATCTCGGCTCGCTCGCCGCCATCGGCCTCGATCCGCTGCTGCATGATGTGCGCTTCGTCGAGGACGACTGGGAGAGCCCGACGCTGGGGGCCTGGGGCCTCGGCTGGGAATGCTGGTGCGACGGCATGGAAGTCTCGCAGTTCACCTATTTTCAGCAGGTCTGCGGCATCGAATGCGCGCCGGTCGCCGGCGAACTGACCTACGGCCTCGAACGCCTCGCCATGTATGTGCAGGGCGTCGACAACGTCTACGACCTGAACTTCAATGGCCGCGAGGGCGACGAGAAGATCACCTATGGCGATGTCTTCCTGCAGGCCGAGCAGGAATATTCCCGCCACAACTTCGAATATGCCGACACGGCCATGCTGCACCGCCACTTCATCGATGCGGAGAAGGAGTGCCAGGCCCTGCTCGCCGCCGGTGCGCCGGGCGATAGCGACGCCCTGCACAAATGCGTGCTGCCGGCCTATGACCAGTGCATCAAGGCTAGCCACGTCTTCAACCTGCTCGATGCCCGCGGTGTGATCTCCGTCACCGAGCGCCAGAGCTATATCCTGCGCGTGCGCACGCTCGCGAAGGCCTGCGGCGAAGCCTTCCTGCTGACGGATGCCGGCGGGGCAAACTGGAACAAGGACGCGGCCTGAGGGTCGGTCTTTCTGTTGCCGGCGCCACCGTACGTCTCCTCCGTCATCCTCGGGCTTGACCCGAGGATGACGACAGAGGGGATACGCCGTCCGGGCGACACCCAAAATGCACTACCTAGCAAAAAGCCATCCGCCAGGCCGGATGGCTTTTTTCTTTGGGCTCAGGCGACGGTCGTGACCTTCACGCCCAGTTCCCAGACCGGCTTGAGCGTCGGGAAGGCGCCGGTCGGCAGCTGGCCGGCATAGGTCTGGAGCGCGCGGCGCACACCCGTCGGCCGGTCGATCGCGGCACCCATCGTGTAGGCGAGGAAGAGAGCGGTGAAGCCGAGGACGTTGAGCGTGAGGGCGAGGGCTTTCATGGCGGCGGCTTCAAGGCTCGGTTGGCGATGAAGCGACTATCGGTCAAAGCGCGGCCGCGCGCGGTTCCCCCGGTGACAAGGCCGCCGGCATTGCCCGCAAGGGGCTTTCCAGCCGCGCTTTCAATGCTAAGGTCGCCGCAAACGCCAAGAAGGAGCGGAGAAGCCCATGATCGGTCTGGCAATTGCGGCGGTGGTCGTCATCTACGCCATCGTCATCTACAACGGCCTCGTGCGCGCGCGGCAGGTGAAGGAAGAGGCCTGGTCGGGCATCGACGTGCAGCTGAAGCGCCGCGCCGATCTCATCCCCAACCTTCTTGAAACCGTGAAAGGCTATGCCGCGCACGAGAAGGAAACGCTGGAGAAGGTTGTGGAACTGCGCAACCGCGCGCAGGCCGTGCCCGCCGGTGATGTCGCCGGCCGCGCCCAGGCCGAGGGGATGCTGAGCCAGGCGCTTGGCCGCGTCTTCGCGCTGGCCGAAGCCTATCCCGACCTCAAGGCCAACCAGAACTTCGCCGAATTGCAGCAGACGCTGGAGACCATCGAAGGCGAGATCCAGATGTCGCGGCGCTACTACAATGGCGCGGCGCGCGATCTCAACGTCAAGGTCGAGAGCTTCCCCTCCAATCTCGTGGCCAGCGTCTTCAAATTCGCCAAGGCGCCCTATTTCGAGATCGACAATCCTGCCGACAGGGCCGTGCCCAGCGTGAAGTTCTGATACCGGAGACCCCCATGACGCGGATCGCGGCTTTCCTGACGTTGTGGCTGTGCCTCCTGGTCGGGAGCGCCGCGCAGGCGGAAGAGTATTTCGACCGCTACCATTCCGACATCACTGTGGCGAAGAATGGCGTCCTGACCGTGACGGAGACGATGCGGGTCCATGCCGAGGGCGATAAAATTCGCCGGGGAATCTATCGCGATTTCCCGCTCACCTTCACCGATGAGGCTGGCCGCGAGCGCGAGGTCGGCTTCAAGGTGCTGAGCGTCGAGCGTGACGGCCAGCCCGAGCCCTATCGCACGGAAAACATCCGCCGGGGCGTACGCATCTATTTCGGCTCGAGCGACAGGCTTCTGTCGCCGGGCTTTCACGAATACCGGCTGACCTACGAGACGACGCGGCAGATCCGCTTCTTCGATACCCACGACGAGCTCTACTGGAACGTGACCGGCACGGAATGGGCCTTCCCGATCCGCGCGGCAAGCGCCATCGTCACGCTGCCGACCGGGGTGAGCGCCGAGGAGTTGACCGTCTTTACCGGCGAGTTCGGCTCTGGCGAGAAGAATGCGCGCGCGGAAAACCGCGGCAACCGCGCGTTGTTCGAAACGACGCGTGCGCTCGCGCCCCACGCGGGGCTGACGATTGCGGTGAAGATGCCGGTCGGCAGTATCGACAAGCCGACGCCAGAGGAGGAACGCGCGCTGTTCTTCCGTGACAACCGCGATCTGTTCCTCTCCTTCGGCGGGTTCGTGCTTGTCATCGGTTATTATCTCTGGGCGTGGCTGTCCGTAGGCCGCGACCCGCCGGAAGGCGTCATGGTGCCACGCTGGGATGCGCCGGAGGGCATTTCGCCCGCACTCGTCAACTATATCGATGGCAAGGGGTTCGGCGGGCAGGGCTGGACGGCCGTCGCCGCCGCCTTCCTCAGCCTTGCCGTCAAGGGTCTCGTCGAGCTGAAGGATCTCAAGAAATCCATCGTCGTCAGCCGCACGGGCAAATCGCCTTCCGGCGCGCTGCCCACCGGCGAGGCCGTACTGTTTGCCGCGCTGCCGGCGGATGGCGGCGATTTCGTCATCGAGAAGGCGAATGGCAAGCGGGTGCAGACGCTCGGCGGCAGTTTCCGCGATGCGATGGAAAAGGAGCACCGCCACAAATATTATCTGGCGAACTGGCCGCAGGTCATCGGCGGCATCCTTCTCTCGCTCGCCTGCCTTGCCGCGCTGCTGATCTTCGGTTCCCTGCCTGAGGAGGGCGGCGCCCTCATCATCCTGCCGGTCTTCGCCGCCGTCTTCGTGTCGATCTTCGCCATGGCGCTCGGGCGCAGCCTTCGGCGGGCGAGAACGCTCGGCGCGCGCATCTTCGCCGTGGCCATGATCGCCTTTGTCAGCTTCGTCTTCCTGACCGTGTTCGGCGGCATAGCGCTTGCCGTCTTCGCCGAGGCGGAGGCGGCCGGCGAGATGCCGCTCTTCGTCGCCGTCGGCGGCATCGTCGTCGCCAATATCGTTTTCTTCTTCCTGATGGGCGCGCCCACACCGCTTGGACGCAGGATGATGGATGGCATCGATGGGCTGCGCCAGTATCTCACGCTGGCCGAGAAGGACCGCATGAACATGGCCGGCGCGCCGGAAATGTCGCCCCGTCATTTCGAGACGCTGCTGCCCTATGCGGTGGCGCTCGGCGTGGAAAAACCCTGGTCGCAGACCTTCGACCGCTGGCTGCTTTCGGCCGCGGCAGCGGGCGCGGCGGCTGCCGCCTACCAGCCCGGCTGGTATCATGGCGATGGTTTCTCATCCGGCAGCTTCTCCGACCGGATGGGTGATTTCGCCGGTTCGATGGCCGGCACCATGCAGTCCTCGCTGCCGGATCCGCCGAAAAGCTCGTCCTCCGGTTTCTCGTCGGGCGGTGGTTTTTCCGGCGGCGGTGGCGGCGGCGGTGGTGGCGGCGGCTGGTAGCTCAGAGGTCCTGATAGTTCAGCGGCGTGACTTCGACCAGACGATGCCCGGGCTTGGCCGTGACGGCGGCTGCGGCGGCAAGACCTGCTTTCGCCTCGCCCGCCACCGTAATGGAGAAGGTGGCCGCCGTGCCGCTGGCAAGTGTCATGACACCGCTGGTCTGCGCTAGCGTGCCCGCCGACACGGCGACCTCGGCCGTGGCCTTGAGCATGCTTGCGGCGGGGATCGAAGCGGTCAGGATGTCGTCGACGGGTTCGAAAGGCTTTTCCGGCAGCAGGCTGCCGAAGGCCCAGACGGCTTTCAGCTCCGCCTTCGTCCTCGGCGCGACATTGACGTCGATGTCGTTCAGCGCGCCCTTCACCCGGTAGGGGCAGCGCCGTTTCGTGCAGTTGGCGGCGGCCGAGAACTGCCAGAGCGCATAGTTGTCCCAGTTGCCCATCGGGAAGCTGCCGGTAATGCCGGGCTTGTAGCGGGCATACCAGAGCGGCAGGCGTGAAAGGATGCGGTAGCGGTCGCGGTTGGCGGCGATATGGAGCGCCGTGATGTGATTGGTGTAGAGCACGGGGTAACGGCCCGTGCGCGTGCGGACATGGCCGGCGAAGACCTGGGCGTCATCGAGCGACATGTAGCGGTCCGGATCGAGCCCCTCAATATCGAGCACCATCATCTCGTCGTCCTGCGGATTGGCATAGTCGAGAAAATGGTTTGCTTGCTCGATCGGGTTGCCCGGGCGGGCAAGGTGATAGGCGCCCCAGAGCAGGCCCTTGGAGCGGGCCAGCAACCGCCGCGTCTCGTAGAGTTCGCGGCTCACGGCATATTTGCGCCACATGGTCTTGCAGTGCGCGAAGGTGTCGCCGCTGTGGTCGCCCTTGCAGCTGTAGCTTTCCGGCAGACCATCAGAGGCCTTCGAGATGAATCCGGCGATACGCTTGTCCGTGAGCATGTCGGACCAGTCGATCTCGTTCAATTCATAGGCGTCGATGACGATGGCATTCTCCGGCTTCTTCCACGGCTCGACGTCGGCGGCCACCGCGGCAAGCGGGAGAGCCGTCGAAAGGAGAAGGGCGGCAAGGCCTGAAAACTGCACGGAATGCATGGACGCTCCTTCGCGAATCGCTGATTTTTCGCGAAGCCCGATGCTGCGGCAGACATGGTTAAGGAACGTTGAAACCGCGGGGCGGGAACAATCGCCGGCCTTTCCCGTTTCGCTGGCAATCGCGCCGGCATGGTATGCCTGGCGATATCAGGGAGAAATGCCATGAGATTGATCAGCAAGTGCCTTGTCGTTGCGCTTTCGGCACTCTTTGCCGCGACGCCCGTCGTGCCGGCGAGTGCGATGCCCTTGCCGGTCGTGAAGGTCCAGCCGGCAGAAACCAGCACCGGCGCCCAGTTGGTCGATCACCGCGCCTATCCGCGCCGCCACTGGCGAGGCAATCGCCACTGGCGCGGCGACCGTCAATGGCGCGGCAATCGCGGCTGGGGTCGCCATCACGGTCGTCACTATCGTGACCGCTGGCATGATCGCCGTCGTTACGGCGGCTACTATCGCCACCGTGACAATGCCTGGGTTCCCCTTGCGATCCTCGGAATGGGAGCCGTCATCGGCAATTCCGTCGCGCGCGACCGGCGCGTCTATTCCGGCGGCCGCAGCCATGTGAGCTGGTGCGCCAACCGCTACCGTTCGTATCGCGCCTACGACAACACGTTCCAGCCCTACAACGGCCCGCGCCGCCAGTGCTATTCGCCCTATCGCTGAGACAGTTCAGCTTGAAGGCATGCAGACAAAGGCTGACCGGCATCCATCGGTCAGCCTTTTCTTTTGCCGATGTGTTCCCTTGTCGCTTGCGTCAAAGATTGACGTTTACGTAAAAATCAATAATCTTCGCGCCAGAAAAGCCGCGCTTCGGCTGAGCGCGCGCAGAGGAGGATAGAGATGTACAAGGCGCCGGTCGAGGAGATTGCGTTCACCCTCAAGCATGTGGCGGGCCTCGCGCCTGCGCTCGACGGCGGCTATCTCGGCGACCTCACTGACGATCTCGTCGATGCCATCCTTGCCGAAGCCGGCCGCTTCGCGAGCGAGGAGATCGCCCCGCTCGGCGCCATCGGCGACATCGAGGGCGCCCGCTTCGCCGATGGCGCGGTGAAGATGCCCGATGGCTGGCCGGCACTCTACAAGGCGTGGGCGGAAGGCGGCTGGAACTCGCTCACGGCCTCGCCGGACTTTGGCGGGCAGGGGCTGCCGCACATGCTGCATGTCGCGGCGCTGGAAATGTGGAACAGCGGCTCCATGGCGTTCGCCATCGGCCCTACGTTGACCATCGGCGCCATCGAGGCCCTGACGGCGCATGGTTCCGACCACCTGAAGAACACCTATCTGCCGAAAATGGTCTCGGGAGAATGGATGGGGTCGATGAACCTCACCGAGCCGCATGCCGGTTCCGACCTCGGCGTCATGAAGACCCGTGCCGAGCGCCGCGACGACGGCACCTATCGCCTGTTCGGCCAGAAGATTTTCATCACCTATGGCGAGCACGATTTCACCGACAATATCGTGCATCTCGTCCTGGCGCGCCTGCCGGATGCGCCGGCCGGCACACGCGGCATCTCGCTGTTCCTAGTGCCAAAGTTTCTGGTCAATGAGGATGGTTCGCTGGGCCCGCGCAACGACGCCTATTGCCATTCCATCGAACACAAGCTCGGCATCCACGGCTCTCCCACCTGCACCATGATCTATGGCGACGGCCGCTTCGGCGAAGAGCCGGGCGCGATCGGCTGGCTAGTCGGCGAGGAGAATCGCGGCCTCGCCTGCATGTTCACCATGATGAACAATGCGCGCCTGGCCGTCGGCATGCAGGGCGTGGCCATCGCCGAAGCCGCCACCCAGAAGGCCATCGCCTATGCGAAGGAGCGCACACAGGGAAAAGCGCCTGGCTGGCAAGGCTCGGGCATGAGCCCGATCATCGAGCACCCCGATGTCGCTCGCATGCTGCTGACCATGAAGGTGCTCACACAGGGCGCGCGGGCCATCACCTATGCCTGCGCCCACGCCGTCGACATGGCCCATGGCGAGGATGCCAGGCATTGGGCGGAACGCGCGAGCCTCCTGACACCCGTCGCCAAGAGCTTCGCCACCGATGCCGGCGTGGACGTGGCCTCGCTCGGCATTCAGGTGCATGGCGGCATGGGCTTCATCGAGGAAACGGGTGCCGCCCGCCTTTACCGCGATGCGCGCATCGCGCCGATCTACGAGGGAACCAACGGCATCCAGGCCATCGATCTCGTGACGCGCAAGCTGCCGCTGTCGGAGGGAAACCACATCCGCGGCTTCATCGCCGAATTGCGGGATATCGCCGCGAAGGCGGCTGCCAGCAACATGCCGGCGCTGGGCGAGACCGGCGAACGGCTTACCGCCAGCATTGCCGACCTGGAAATCGCCACCGAATGGCTGCTCGCCGCGGTCTCCGAGGGCCGGCAGGTCGAGGCGCTCGCCGGCGCCACGCCCTATCAGCGCCTCTTCGGCCTGGTGCTGACTGGCGCCTTCCTCGCCAAGGGCGCGCTTGCCGATGGCGGCGATGGCCGCAACGAGGAGCGCGCGGCGCTCTGCCGCTTTGCGGCGGAGAATGTCATCGGCGAGACTGCCGCGCTGCGCGAGCGGGTGATCGGCGGGGCGCCGAGCCTTGCGGCCGCGCGCGCCGTTCTGGGCTGAGGGGGAAGAGCATGACCGACCATATCCTGATCGAGCGTCCTGAGGCCGCACCGGGGGTGCAGGTGATCCGCTTCAATCGCGCGGACAAGAAGAACGCCATTACCCGCGCCATGTATGAGGCCATGACAGCGGCGCTGAAGGCGGGCGATGCGGACGAGGGCGTGCGCGCCACCGTCTTCCTCGGTTCCGAGGGCTGCTTTTCCGCCGGCAACGACCTCACCGATTTCATGGCCGTCGCGATGGGCGGCGTCATGGCGCGCGAGGCCGTCGATTTTCTCTATGCGCTCGCCACCCACAGCAAGCCGCTCGTGTCTGGTGTGGACGGCCTTGCCATCGGCATCGGCACGACCATCCAACTTCATTGCGACCTGACCTATGCTTCGGACCGCACGCAGTTCCGCACGCCTTTCGTGGACCTGGCGCTGGTGCCGGAAGCAGCCTCCAGCCTGCTTGCGCCGCGCGTGATGGGCCATCAGCGCGCCTTCGCGCTGCTCGCGGCCGGCGATGTTTTCTCCGCAAGCTCGGCTAAGGAGGCAGGCCTCATCTATGCGGTCGTCGAACCCGGTGCCGTCGAACGCGAAACGCTCGCCGCGGCGAGCCGCCTTGCCGCCAAGCCGCCAAAGGCGCTGGCCATTGCCCGCAACCTCGTTCGCGGCGACCGGTCGGATGTGCTCGCGCGCATCGACGAGGAACTCGGCCATTTCTCCGCACAGCTGAAAAGCCCGGAGGCGCGCGCCGCCTTCGAGGCGTTCATGACGCGGCGTTGAGCGGAGTCTATTTCTCCAAGACCGCAATCGCTTCCACATGGGCCGACCAGAGGAACTGGTCGATGGGTGTCACGAGGCGGATCCGGTAGCCGGCGGCGGTGAGGATTGAAAGATCGCGGGCAAGGCTGACGGGATTGCACGACACGGCGATAATGGTCTTCACACCGGAACGGGCAAGTTCCTTGCACTGGTCTTCGGCACCCGCGCGCGGCGGATCGAAGACCACGGCATCGTAGACCTTCAGTTCGGAAGCCATAAGCGGGCGGCGGAAGAGGTCGCGTCGTTCCACCGTCACGGGCTTGAGGCCCTGCGTGTTGCGCGCGGCATGGTCCAGCGCCTTGATCGCCTTTTCCTCGCCTTCCACCGCATGCACCTTGGCCTGGCGCGCGATGCGCAGCGCAAAGGTGCCAGAGCCGGCAAAGAGGTCGGCGACACGCTTGGCCTTGCCGAGCGCGGTCAGCACGAGTTCGGCCATGGCCTCCTCGGCGGGTTTCGTCGCCTGCGTGAAGCCGCCGGATGGCGGGGAGACACGCACGCCGCCGAACTCGATTTCCGGCTTCATCGGCTCGATCAGGATTTCGCCGTCGCTGGTCACGCGCGCGATGCCTCGCAGCGCCAGCACACTTTCGGTCACGGCATGGCGTTCCCGGGTGCCGACCTTCTTTACCCCTTCGAAGGCGAGGTCGAGGCCGGTCAGGGTCTCCAGCACGGTCACGCGGAAAGGCTCGGCCGAGGTGGCGATGGCTGCCGCGACCTGGCGGATCGCATCCAGCCGAGAGACGATGCCGTCGCTGGCGATGGGACAGTGCTCGACGGAAACGATGTGGTGGCTGCCAGCCTGGTTGAAGCCGAGCAGCATGCCCTTTTCCGTCTTGCGCGCGGTAAAGGTGACGCGGCGGCGTTCGCCGGGCGCGGCCGTGACGAGCGGCGCCACATCGGGCGTCAGTCCCTTGGATTTCAGGGCGTTGACAACGAGCGAGCGCTTGAAACCATGATAGAGCGCGTCGCCTGCATGCTGCAGCGTGCAGCCCCCGCAGGTGCCGTTCTTGCCATCAGGGCCGAAATGCACGCAGGCGGGCGCGATCCGCTCCGGAGATGCGACCGACATCGACATGACGGTCCCGTGGTTCTTGACGCGCGCGACCGCGACGGTCTCGCCGGGCAGGGTGAAGGGCACATAGACCGGGCCGGCGGACGTGTCGGTAATGCCGTCGCCGCCGCTGCCGAGCCGCGCAATGGTGAGCGTCTCGGTCGTCATGGCTTCACGCCTCCCAGCAGGAACTCGACATTGCCGTCGCCGCCGGCAATCGGCGAGGGGATGAGACCAAGGCTCTTCCAGCCCATATCCTCCACCAGCCAGCGTTCCAGCTCGGAAGCGACTGCGGGCGCGCTGTCGGGGTCTTTCAGAAGCCCCGCCTTGCTGATCGCGTCGCGGCCCGCTTCGAATTGCGGCTTGACGAGAAGCACGCAGAAAGCGCCGGCTTCCGCGAAGGAGAGTGCCGGCGGCAATGCGAGCTTCAGCGAGATGAAGGACACGTCCGAGACGATGCAGCCGAACGGCCTGTCTTCGATATCGTCGCGGGTCAGCGCACGCGCATTGAGGCCTTCGAGGTTGGTGACACGGCGATCGGCGCGCAGCTTCGGGTGCATCTGGTCGTGGCCGACATCGATGGCGACGACATGGGCGGCACCCCGCTCCAGCAGCACCTGCGTGAACCCGCCGGTCGAAGCGCCGATATCGAGACAGTCGAGGCCGGCTGGGTCGAGGCGGAAATGGTCGAGCGCTGCCGTCAGCTTGAGCGCGGCGCGCGAAACGTAGTCCTGCGCGGGATCATCGATAGCGATGACGGCGGAGGCGGGAAAGCAGGAACTCGGCTTGGTGACGACGCGGCCGTTGACGGTCACGGTGCCGCGCGCGATGGAATCGCGCGCCCGCGAGCGGCTGGGCACGAGGCCGGCATTCAGCAGGAGCTGGTCGAGGCGGATGGTTTCGGTGGGTTCGGACATCGCCTCTCATGACGCCTTGCGCGGCAAGAGGCAAGCCCCGGAATTACAGCCAGATGATACGGCCGGGAAAGGCGCGCGCCGAATCGAGATCGATCAATGCCGAAATACCCTGCACCGCTGCCTGCGGTGGCTCGCGGCGAACGATTACAGGTTCCTCACCGATATCGTGCGACTTGCGGATATCCGGCAGCTTCTTCTGGAGGATGGCGATCGCCGCGGCCTCGATTGCCGGGTCATGTGCAGGCCGCTCGTCGGCCGCGGCCAGCGGCTCATGGCAAAGGGTGGCGGCGAGAGCCGCAAGAAGCGCGTAGCGCATGGAGAAAATCCCTGTCCGGTCTTTTTTGTCTTTGACGGGACGCTAGCAGCCGGAGGTTTCGGAACGGCCAAGGGATGTGGTTACGCGGTTGCAAAACCGCATGGTTGAGAAAAGGTGACGCACGGGAAAGCGTGCGTCACGGTCTCGCCAAGGGCAGGCAGGGGCCGGTCAGCCGGCCGCACCGACCCCGATGGCCTTCTGGCCGAGCGCCTTGAAGACCGTCGAAACGATCCCCGCACGGTCGAGGCCGGCCTTGGCATACATCGCGTCAGGTTTGGCCTGCTCCATCCAGATATCGGGCAGCACCAGCGGGCGCACCTTCAGCCCGTGGTCGAGGAGCCCTTCCATGGCGAGGAACTGCAGCACATGGCTGCCGAAACCGCCCACGGCACCTTCCTCGATGGTGATCAGCACCTCGTGGTGGCGGGCAAGCTGGCGGATCAGGTCATGATCGAGCGGCTTGGCGAAGCGCGCATCGGCAACCGTCGTGGAAAGCCCGGCGGCGTCGAGGTCCTCGGCGGCCAGCAAACAGTCGGCCAGGCGGGTGCCGAAGGAAAGAAGCGCTACCTTGGAGCCCTGCTTGACGAGGCGCCCCTTGCCGATTTCGAGGATCTCGCCCCGCGCCGGCATCTCGACGCCCACGCCCTCGCCACGCGGATAGCGGAAGGAGATCGGGCCGGCGTCATAGGCGGCGGCGGTGCGCACCATGTGCTTCAGCTCCGCCTCGTCGGCGGCCGCCATTACCACGAAGCCCGGAAGCGTCGCGAGATAGGTCGTGTCGAACGAGCCGGCATGGGTCGGCCCGTCGGCGCCGACGAAACCGGCGCGGTCGATGGGAAAGCGCACCGGCAGGCCCTGGATGGCCACGTCGTGCACCACCTGGTCATAACCGCGCTGGAGGAAGGTGGAATAAAGCGCGCAGAACGGCTTGTAGCCCTCGGCGGCAAGGCCGGCGGCGAAGGTCACCGCGTGTTGTTCGGCGATGCCCACGTCGAATGTGCGCATCGGATAGGCGGCGGCCAGCTTGTCGAGGCCGGTGCCGGCAGGCATGGCCGCGGTGACACCGACGATCTTCTCATCGAAGCCTGCTTCCTGCACGAGCGCTTCCGCGAATACCGAGGTATAGGCCGGCGCATTCGGTTTCGCCTTGGCCTGCGCGCCGGTGATCACGTCGAAGGTGTTGACGCCGTGGTACTTATCGGCTGCGGCCTCCGCCGGCGGATAGCCCTTGCCCTTCTGCGTCACGACATGGATCAGCACGGGACCCTTGGCATTGTCGCGCACATTGCGCAGCACCGGCAGCAGGTGATCGAAGGAATGACCGTCGATCGGGCCGATATGGTAGAAGCCCATCTCCTCGAAGAGCGTGCCGCCGGTGACATAGCCGCGCGCATGCTCGACGGCGCGGGTGATCGCACGGTCGACCGTCTTGCCGAGATAGGCCGTCAGCTTCTTGCCGAGTTCGCGGAAGCCCATATAGGTGCGGCCCGAGGCGAGGCGCGCGAGATAGGCGCTCATCGCGCCCGTCGGCGGGGCTATCGACATATCGTTGTCGTTGAGGATCACGATGAGGCGCGCGTCGAGTGCGCCGGCATTGTTCAGCGCCTCATAGGCCATGCCGGCCGACATCGCGCCGTCGCCGATGACGGCAATGACATTGCGATGCTCACCCGCAAGATCAGCCGCGACCGCCATGCCGAGGCCGGCGGAAATCGATGTCGAGGAGTGGGCGGCGCCGAAGGGGTCGTATTCGCTTTCCGCGCGGCGCGTGAAGCCCGACAGGCCGTCTTCCTGACGCAGCGTGCGGATGCGGTCGCGCCGGCCGGTCAGGATCTTGTGCGGGTAACACTGGTGGCCGACATCGAAGATCAGCCGGTCCTTGGGCGTATCGAAAACCTTGTGGATGGCGATGGTGAGTTCCACCACGCCGAGGCCAGCGCCCAGATGCCCGCCGGTGCGCGAGACGGCGTCGATCATGTCCGAACGCAGTTCGCTGGCGAGCTGCGGCAGGTCGCGATCGTCCACGGCCTTCAGGTCTGCGGGGATGCTTACCTGGTCGAGCAGGGGGGTGGCTGGCGTCTGTGTCACTCTCGTGCCTCGTTGTCGCGCCCGCCGGCCAGACCTCCCTCACGGAGGCACGGCCCGGGCGTGCGGCTTTGCAACCGCGCTTGCTTGTCACATGCAGAATGCCGAGCGCGATTTCAACCTTTTCGGCAAGTCTAGATTGGTTTTCGGCGGATTGATACCGCTCAATCCGTCACAGGCGCGGACTCTCTGCACCCATTGGGGCATTTTGCAGACACTGCCCTGCCGCACTCACCGCTTTTTTGCGCTGCGCGCCGCCCGATTGAGCGCGATGGCCGCGCGGACCAGGCCCTTCAGAGCTTCCTCGCGGATCGCGTCGCCCTCGCGCAGATCGATGGCGCGGCGCTTATTGCCCTCCAGGCTGGCGTTGAACAGGCCTTGCGGGTCTTCCAGAGCCGCGCCCTTCGCAAAGGTGAGCTTGACCACGGCCTTGTAGGTCTCGCCCGTGCAGATGATGCCGCCATGTTCCCAGACCGGCACGCCGCGCCATTTCCATTCCTCGACGACGTCAGGGTCGGTCTCGCGGATCAGCTCTCGCACCTTCGCCAGCGTTTCACCGCGCCAGTCCGCCAGTTCGGAAATCCGGCGGTCGATCAGTACGGAAGGCGATTCGGCTCCTTTCTGTTCCTCGGTCATCGCATTGTCCTCGATATGGCGTTACAGGCGCTCGCCGGGAAGCGCGCTTGCCTGGCTAATCCAGGCCGCAAGCTGTCGCTCGTCCAGCGCCTCGCCCTCATGGATATGGAAATAGCGCGTCTCGTTCGTCTTGGAAGACACCGGCGGAACAGGATCGAGCGACGTGCCGCGAAAGAAGGTCAGCTTTATGTATTTCGCAAAGCAGTGATAGCTGAGGAACCAGCCTTTGCCCTCCACGCCATAGAAGGGTGAGTTCCACTTCACCGCCTTGCGGACACCCGGTACGGTCTTTTCGATGAGAGCGTCGAGCTTGCGGCCGATGTCGCTCTTCCAGCCTGGCATGGCCGCGATGTAGGCCTTTACCGGCGCGTCACCTTCTCCCTTGGCGATCTGCGGGTTTCCGCCTGAGAGAAGGACGACCCCTTCCGCATTTGTTGTCTTGTCAGCCATGCATCTCCTCCCGTTGCGCCTGGCACTCTTGCAATCGAATCTGTCAGCCTGCGGGCAGCGGCACGAATTCCTCCTCGTCGCCGGGCACGATGTCGAAACGGCCGGTGCGCCATTCCTCCTTGGCCTGCTCGATGCGCTCCTTCGAGGAGGATACGAAGTTCCACCAGATATAGCGCTTGGAGCCCAGCGCCGCGCCGCCGAACAGCATGATGTGACAGCCCTGCGGGCCGGCTTGCAGCGTGATCGCATCGCCGGCGCGGAAAACCAGAAGCTGGTCGGCCGCAAAGACATCGCCTGCCACGTCGAGCGTGCCCGAAAGCACGTAGACCGCACGCTCCTCCCAGTCCGCGGCAAGCGGCGCCGAAGCGCCCGGAGCAAGCGTCAGGTCCGTATAGAGCGTGTCGGTCGGCACACTGACGGGCGAGGCATGGCCCTCGTAGCGGCCGATGATCGTGCGGCCGGTAATGCCGTCGGCGGAGAAGGCCGGAAGCTCGGCCTTGGTGGTGTGAGCGAAGACCGGAGCGGCCTCTTCCAGATGGTCCGGCAAGGCAAGCCAGGTCTGCAGACCCGAGATCGACTGCGGCCTGCCGCGCAGGTTTTCCGGCGAACGCTCCGAATGCACGATGCCGCGTCCGGCCGTCATCAGGTTCACATCGCCGGGCGCGATGACCATTTCGGTGCCGAGGCTGTCGCGATGCTTGATTTCGCCGTCGAACAGATAGGTAACGGTGGAAAGGCCGATATGCGGGTGCGGCTTCACGTCAATCGCCTCACCGGCGCGCAACAGCGCCGGTCCCATACGGTCGAAGAAGATGAACGGGCCAACGAGCCGGCGCTTGGCCGTCGGCAGGGCGCGCCGCACCTCCAGCCCGCCGATATCGCTGGTGCGCGGAATGATCAGCAGGTCCAGCGCGTCGCAGGCCGGCGCATCACCGGCCTCAGGGTCCTGTCCGGGAAAAAAGCTCATGGCACCCTCCTGTCATCGGTTGTGGCCCGTATGCTAGCGGGCAGGGCGGAGCGTGGATAGGGCTGCGGATGTGGACGGTGTGTCGTCGGCTGGAGATGTCAGGTGTCGTCCGGAAGATTTGCTGCGGCGTTTCGCGCATCAATGATCAAAGCGGGCAACTGTTTGGTTACGATCGACCAGACGACTTCCTCATCGACGCTGTCGTAGGCATGACGAAGGATGTTGCCCAAGTCACGAATGTGCCGCCAGGGGTGGTGTGGCAGAAGCGTCTCGGCGGTGGAACCAAGCTTACTCGCGGCTTCGGATATCCGTTCCAGGCATCTCTCCACCGCATCGCGGATCAGCCTATTGCCACTGAAAGCCTGCCGATCCAGGCCGGCGGTGTAGTCGAGGATGCTTGTAGCATTCTCGACGATATCCAAAAGCCTTGCCTTAGGCCGTTTAGAAGGCAATGACCCGCTCCCGCTCGACATTTTTACGGAGTTTGTCTTTCCGGATCGGCTCGGGAAGAACATCGACCGCGCGCCCGGTGAACTTTTCGATCATGCTTTTGAGATCGGCAAGCACGCCGAAATAACCGAAACCCGATTGCCGGACCGGTTCCGAGAGCTTGATCAGCACGTCGACATCAGACTCCTTCGTATCACCGCCCCGCGCCACCGAACCGAACAGCGAAACGTGCTCCGCCCCCGCCGCCTCAAGTTCGGCACGGTGCTCCACAAGCTTGGCGATGATCTCGTCTCTGGTCATGGCTGAATTCTACCACAAGGCGAAACGACCGTCGAGATTGGCCCTTACGCGCCGTCGAGCGGTTCGGTGCCCTGCGGCTTGCCGGCGCGGTCGAGACGAATCTTCTCGATGCGGTTTTCAGCGGCTGAAAGCAGCGTTTCGCAATGTTTCTTCAGCGCTTCACCGCGCTCATAGATCTCGATGGATCGATCGAGCGGCACGTCGCCGCGCTCGAGCGCCGCGACGATCTTTTCCAGTTCCTCGACGGCCTGCTCGAAGGACAGCGCCGAGACATCGGTGGCGGGGGCAGGGTTGTTCATGGTTAGCCTCTCATCAGGCGAAAGATATGGGTGGCAGCGGATTCGGCAAGGCCCTCGAGGTCGTAGCCGCCTTCCAGCAGGCTGACGACGCGATGATTGGCCGACTTTTCCGAGAGTTCCATCAGTCTTGCCGTCGCCCAGTCGAAATCGTCGGCGACGAGATTGATCTGCGCCAGCGGGTCGCGGTGGTGCGCATCGAAGCCGGCGGAGATGATGATCAGGTCCGGCCTGAAATCGGCGACACGCGGCAGCACGCGCGACTTGAAGGCCTCGCGGAAATGGTCGCTGCCGTCGTTCGGCGAGAGCGGTGCATTGACGATGTTGCCAGCACCCGTCTCATCCTTCGCGCCGGTACCGGGATAGAGCGGCATCTGGTGTGTCGAACAGAACAGCACCGAGGGATCGTTGAAGAAGATATCCTGCGTGCCGTTGCCGTGGTGCACGTCCCAATCCACGATAGCGACACGCTCGGCGCCATGGACCTTCTGCGCATGGCGGGCGGCGATTGCGGCATTGTTGAAGAAGCAGAAGCCCATCGCCTTTTCACGCTCGGCATGGTGGCCGGGGGGACGGGATGCGACGAAGGCATTGTCCGCCTTGCCTGAAAAGACCGCGTCGACAGCCGCCACCGCGCCGCCGACGCCGGTGAGCGCCGCCTGTAGGCTTGCGGGACTGGCATGGGTGTCGGCCTCGAAGTGGTTGATGCCCTCCTCGGGGATCACGTCCATCACCGCGCGCAGATGGCTTTCGGGATGAGCAAGCAGCACGAAATCCTCGTTCGCCTGCGGTGCCTTTTCGCGCACCAGCGGCGCGAAACGCTCATGCTCCAGCGCAAGGTTGAGCGCCCGGATGCGGTCGGACCGCTCCGGGTGGCCCTCGGGCGTGTGATGCTCAAGGAAGATCGGGTTCTCGAAAAGGAACGTCGTCATGGCCGGAAGCTATCCATTGCGGTTGGCGCGGTCCACGGGAAATGGGCCGGTGTCCACGCCTTTTCAACGGTCATGGCGCAAGAAGCACCTTGCCGGTGCGCGCCGGGTCGTCCTCATGAGCAAGTGCAGCGGCGAGCTCCGAGAGCGCGTAGACCCCATCGACAGCGGAACCGAGTATGCCGGCGCGAATGCCCGTAAAGCTGCGTGCGAAGGCGCCTTCGATATCGGCGCGCGGGGCGGCATGCACCCAGTTGCGCAGCCAGAGGAAGGAGAACGCCACCGCCTCGCGCCTTTCCGTCACCAGCGCCGGGTCGAGCTGCGCACCGGAAAGCGCGCCGTACTGGATGAACGCGCCGCCGGCCCTGACCTGCCGGAACAGCTCATTGCCAGCCTCGCCGCCGACCGCATCGAGCACGGCATCGAGATCGGGCGCCACCCTTACGGCGATCTCTCCGGCGAAGGTTTCGGCAAGACGTTCGGCGGTCGCAGCACTGCGCACGAGAGCGACGGGATGGAACCCGGCCTCGGCCAGCAGGACGAGCAGCATGCGACCGATGGCGGATGCTGCGGCGGTCACGCCGACGCGCCGGACGCCAGCCTTGCCGAAATGCGCCTGCACGGCGTCGATAAGCCGGAAGGCCGTGAGCGGGTTCACATAGGCCATGGCGGCCTGATCGTCGGAAAGGTCATCCGGCACGGCAAAGCACCAGTTCGCCGGGCGCACGAGCCGCTGCTGCCAGAGCCCGCTCGCGCCGATCGGCAGCACGCGCTGGCCGATGGACAATCCGGTGACGTCGGTGCCGAGGCTCATGATTTCACCCACGCCCTCGAAGCCCGGCACGAAGGGCAGGACGGTACGGCTGCGATAGGCGCCGGTGACGGGGATGAGATCGGAGGGATTGATCGCCGCGCGATGGATTCGGATTTCCACATCGCCCGGGCCGGGAGCGACGGGATCGGCCTCTTCGAGGTCGATCACTTGCCGGGGGTCGCCGAAGGCTCTAACAACGGCACGAAGCATGGTCTAACCCCGGGATACGACGTGGAACAGGCGGCAGACATCACGGCCAGCGATATCAGGATACCGTTCCGCGATATAGACATGCACGGCCACATGCACAATGCCGCCTATTATGCCCATGCCGAAGTGGCGGTCGCGGGCCTGTGGCGTCACCGGCCCGAAGACGCGGGCGATCCTGTCTATCTCGTGCGCAAGTCCGGCTGCACCTTCCATCGGGGCTTGAAACTGGACGATCTCGCGCGCTTCAAGGTCTCGGTCACGCGCATCGGCGCAACCTCGCTCACCTTTGCCGTGGCTGTTTCATCCGAAGGGCGCCCTGTCGCGGATCTCGAGATCGTCTGGGTCGCCGTCGATCCCGCTGGCCGTCAGCCGGTCAATGTTCCGCAGCCGGTGCGCGACTGGCTGAAGTTATTCCTCGCCTGAGGCCGTCTCCACGTAAAGCCAGTCCGGCCGGCAATCCTCGAAGGAATGGTACTGCGGCGCAAGCGCAGGATCGCGCGGATCGTCGAAGCCGCCGATGAGGAGCGCCACGACCGGATCGTCGTCGAGGGCGCCGAGCGAGCTGCCGCAGGTCGGGCAGAAGGCGCGGCTGGAATAATCCGAGGAACGCCAGGTCGACGGCTTTCCGCCCTTGCCCGTCCATGCCACGCGCTCGGCCGGAAACTCTACCCAGGCGGCGGTCGGTGCGCCGGTATGCTGCTGGCAGAACCGGCAGGAGCAGGTGTGCGGCTTTTCCGCGGGCGCCGTTGCCTCGAAGCGGATCGCGCCGCACAGGCAGCCGCCGGAATAGATCGTCTTGCGCATGTCGGTCCTCATGCCTTCCGGAAAAGCGTGGCGATGCCCATGCCGCCGCCGATGCCCATCATCGCCAAACCCGCGGTGCCTTCGGCGGCATCGCGCATCTGCGCGAAAAGCCGTGTGATGAGAATGGCCCCTGACGCGCCATAGGGATGGCCGAGCGCCAGCGCCCCGCCATCGCGATTGACGGCGGCAGGATCGATGCCGAGGGAATCCAGGCAGGCCAGCACCTGCGCGGCGAAGGCTTCATTAAACTCGAGAAAGGGCACGCTTACGGCATCGAGGCCGGGATTGCGTGCCGCAAGCTTGTGCACGGCCGGCACGGGACCAAGCCCCAGCAGGTTCGGATCGACGCCGACGGTGACGCTGTCCACGATCTCCATGAGAACGGTCAGGCCGAGCGCTCGCGCACCCGCAAGCGACGTGACGAGCACGACCGACGCCCCGTCATTGACCGGGCAGGCATTGCCCGCGGTCACGGTGCCATCCGGCCGGAAGGCGGGTTTCAAGCCGGCAAGTTTTTCAAGCGAGGTGTTTTCGCGCGGGCATTCGTCCCGCGTGACGAGGCCGGCGGGCGTCTCGATCGGCACGATCTCGCCATCGAACCGCCCGGCCTTCCGGGCCGCCACCGCCCGGCGATGGCTTTCGAGCGCGAAGGCATCCTGCCGCGCGCGGCTGATGCCGGCATGGGCGGCGACGTTTTCGGCGGCGATCCCCATGTCGGGGTCGCCAATGGAATCCGGCGCCATACGGGCGCGCGGCACGGGTTCAGGCGCCCCGCCGGGCACCATCGGCGGGCGCAGCCGCAGATGCGCGCGGCTGGTGCTTTCCGTGCCGCCGGCCAGGTAGAAGCGCCCGGCGCCTGCCTGGACGAGCCGTGCAGCCAGCGCGATCGCCTCCAGCCCCGAGCCGCACTGGCGGTCCACCGTCAGGCCGGGCACGGCGACCGGCAGCCCGGCCTCCAGCCCGGCGAGGCGCGCGAGGTTACCGGCACTATTGGCGGCATTGCCGAGGATCACGTCATCCACCGCATCGGGTGCAAGGCCCGTTTCGGTCAGGATCCGGCGGATGAGCGGTGCGGCCAGGCTTGCCGGCTCGATGGCGGCCAGCATGCCATTGATGCGGCCGATCGGTGTGCGCAACGCCGCTGCGACGACGGGGATGCGGTCGGGATCAGAAGAGGCGTTCGAGCGCATCGTTGTCCTCCGCAACCCACTGCCGCACGGTCTTGGCCGCCACCTTGCCGGAGGGCGTGACCGGCATCGTCTGGCACTGCCAGATCCGGCGCGGCTGTTTGTAGCGCGGCAGCACCGCGGCCATGGCGGCCTGCAGGTCTTCTGCCGCAAGACCGGCTTCCGACGGCTCGATCACGGCAACGAGTTCGCTGCCGAGATCGGCGTGGTCGCAGCCGAAGACATGGGCAGCGCGCACGCAGGCAAGGCCAAGCAGGGCCGCTTCCACCTCGGACGGGTAGATGTTGTTGCCGCCTGAAAGCACCATGCCGCCGGACCGGCCGAGCAGGTGCAGCGTGCCATCAGCGTCGAGAAAGCCGAGGTCGCCGACGGTCGCGAGCGCACCGAAACGCTTGAGCCCCGTGCCATCGCCCGCACCGAGATAACCCGTGGCAACCAGCGGGCTTTGCACGAAGATTGTGCCCGTTTCGCCTGCCGTCACGGGAGCGCCGTCCTCATCGAGAACCGAGACAATGACACCTGGAAAGGCATGACCGACGGCCGTCGATGATGCCGCGGCATCCGGTTGCGTGACGGTAATGAAGCCCAGTTCGGAAGCCCCGTAATATTCGCGCAGGTCTGCCTTCGGGAAGTGTTTTCGGCTGAGCACATGGTCGCCCGCGGTCAGCTTGGCGCCCGCCACGGTGATGGCCTCGACGCTCGCAACCGGCGGCCCCTCGCAGAGCCGGCGCAGCATGGTCGGCACCAGAACGAGGCGGCGAACGGTCGCCGTGCGCATCGTCTCGCGGGCGCTGACCGCATCGAAATGCGTGGCCGAATGGAAGGTCGCGCCGCCAAGCAGCGTTTCGGTCATCGCATAGAGCGCAAGCCCATGGGCGAGGGGGCCGGGGGCATAACTGTGGGTTTCGATATCGATGCCGAAGAACGGTGCGCCTGCCGAAAGGCTGATGCGCCATGAGCGGCGGTCGCGGATGATCGGTTTCGGATCGGCCGTGGTGCCGGACGTGAAGACGATGAGGAATGGATCGTCGTCGTGGCCCTCGGGCAGCGGCGGCGCGTCGGTGGTCGCGCATTCGGCGAGGCGCTGCGACCCGCCCGTGCGGGGAGCACTGGCGAGAAGACCGTCGCCTTCCGCCGTCACCAAGGTATCGGGCGCGAGCTTCTCCAGCATCCGGCCGCGCATCGCGTCCGGCAGATGTGGATCGATCAGCGCCACGCAATTGTTGCCGGCCGTTGCGGCAACGAAGGCGGCTGGGAAGAGCAGGTGGTTGCCGCAAACGAGCGCGATCAGGCGTGTCTTGCGGCCGATGACACTCCGGCCTTCCGGGGCAAGCCTCGTGAAGGCGGTATGGCACGTCCGCGCCGTGGCGGCCAGCGCCCCGTAGGAAAGAACCCGGTCCTCCAGATGGAAAGCCGGGTTCTGCGGATTGCGTACGGCGTGTCGTTCGATGGCGCCGGAAAGCGGCATCGGCTCAGGCGCGCTGCGGCAGAAGCGGATAGCCGGCAAGCACCGCGCGGGCGGCAAGCATGGCGACGAACGCCTTGATCAGGTCGCCCGGCAGGAAAACCAGCGATGCGGCAGCCGTTTCGAAAAAGACCTTGCCGCTCATATAGGCGAGCCAGGGCATGCCAAAGAGATAGACGATGCCGATGCCGCCGATCACCGAAGCCACAAGGAAGGAAATGAACTGCGAGAGTTCCGACTGGTCTTCCCTCACGAGGCGTTCGGCGATCAGGCCGCAGACAAACGCACCGACCACCCAGCCGACGATATAGCCGGCGGTCGGTCCGGCAAAGATCGCCAGCCCGCCGCGACCGCCGGAAAGGACCGGAAGACCTATCGCGACGAGCAGGAGTACAAGCAACATGGCGGCGGCACCGCGCCGTGCGCCGAGAATGCAGCCGGCAAGCATGACGCCGAGCGATTGCGCCGTGATCGGCACGGGAATGAAGCCGAGCGTGATCGGCGGCAACAGGCCCAGAACCACCATGATGGCGGCGAAGAGGGCAACAAGCACGATGTCTCTTGTGGTCACGTCTGAATCCCCAAAAACAGTAAAGAGAGGGTTTAGTGCCGCCGAAAACCGCGGGCGTCAATCGCCATGGCGATCGTGTCGGCATCCTTCAATGTCAGGATGATGAGCGGAACGAGCATCGTGAGTGGCCGCACACGCAGGCCGCGCGCCCTGTGCGCGTCGGCAATCTCGCCGTAACGCGCAAAGATCTCGGGTACGAAGCGAATGACGAGACCGACCGCCAGGCTGACATCCGCCGCCCGCACGAAGCCGAACCGTTCGAGCGGGGTGATCAGCCGCGTAATCTCGTCCATGAAGGCGGAAATGCCCGTCGTCGCGGTCACGGCAGCGGCCAGCAGCACCAGTGCCGACAGCCGGCAAAATACGACGAGCGCCTCGTGTACCGTATGGAACAGGTAGTTCGCGAGTGCGACAAGCAGCACCGTGAACAGCACGAAACGCGTGCGGCGGAAGGCCTCTTTAAGCCCGATGCCGGTGGAGAGGTAAAGGAATGCGGCAAGCGCGAGCGCAGGCACGAGAATGCGCAGGTCCGAGATCAGCAGGAGCAGGATCGCGGCTGTGAACAAAAGGATGAGCTTGCCGCGCACCGGCATGCGGTGAAGCGGCGAATTGCCCTCGATGTCGAGCCCGTTCAGCATGTAGCCAGTTTCCGGTAAGCGGCAATGGCGTTCGAAGGCGTGTCATCGGCGGCAAGCCGGCCCTCGTGGAACACCAGCACGCGGTCGAATTCTTCGATGAGTGCGAGGTCGTGGCTGATGACGAGCACCTGCTCGGGCAGGGCGGCGATGGTGCGCTCGATCAGCGCGCGGTTCTTCAGGTCGAGCTGGTTGGTCGGCTCATCGAGGATCAGCAGGTCTGGCCCGGTGACGAGCACGCTGGCGATAGCGCCAAGCTGCGTCTCGCCGCCGGAAAGCTCATGCACACGCCGGCGGGCAAGATGCGAAATGCCGAAGCGGGCGAGGATGGCATCGGTCTTCTCGGCGATTTCCGCCTTGCTCAGCTTGCGGTTCTTCAGCCCGAAGGCAATGTCCTCGGCCAGGATCGGCAAGATCATCTGGTGCTGCGGGTTCTGGAAAATGAAGCCCGTCTTCCCGCGCGCTGCCGCTTCGTCCGCGACGGTATCGAGCCCATCCACCGTCACTGTGCCGGCGGTCGGCTTGACGAGGCCGTTGATCAGCCGCGCCATGGTGGTCTTGCCCGATCCATTAAGGCCGACGACGCCGATGCGTCGCTCAGCCAGCGTGAGCGTCAGCGGCTGGAGCGCAGTGCGCGCGCCATAGGCCACCGTTGCGGCGGAAAAGACGATGTCCAAGAGCAGGTTCCCGGTTCGCGAAAGTCGGCGTGACCTATAACATGGCGGGGCGCAAAGAAAACCGGGTGGAACAAACCGGGAATGTGTGTCTATCATCGCGCATGACGATTCTGCTTTCCAATGCCGAAGCCCGGCGCATCTTCCTTTCGCGGCAGGGGCTGAGCAGCCCGCCCGGCCGTGCGCTTGGCAAGGCGGGGCTGCTGCAGCTCATCCACGATATCGGTTTCGTGCAGGTGGACAGCATCGCGACCGTCGAGCGGGCGCATCACCAGATCCTCTTCTCGCGCAACCAGACGTACCGGCGCGAGCATCTCGCCGAACTCCTGGAGAAGGACGGCGAGCTCTTCGAGCACTGGACGCATGACGCCTCCATCATCCCCAGCGCCTTCTTCCGCTACTGGAAGCATCGTTTCCGCCGTAAGGAAGCGTCCATCCTGGCAAACTGGCGCAAATGGCAGGGCGAGGGTTTCGACGCGACCTTCGAGGAAACCTACCAGCGCATCGCCGAAGGCGGGGCGGTGATGTCGCGCGACCTGAAGGTGGACGATCACAAATCCGGCGGCTGGTGGAACTGGCATCCGAACAAGACGGCGCTCGAATATCTCTGGCACACCGGCAAGCTGGCCATCGCGCGTCGGGAGAATTTCCAGAAGGTCTATGATCTCGCCGAGCGTGTCCTGCCGCAGCATCACCACGAACCCGCCGTCGAGCATGACGTTTTCGTCGACTGGGCCTGCCGCAGCGCGCTGGAACGGCTGGGCTTTGCCACCCACGGCGAAATCGCCGCCTTCTGGGCGCTGGTCACGCCGGAGGAGGCGAAGGCCTGGGTCGATGACAACAGGGCGGAGCTGCGTCAGGTCTCCATCGAGACCGCCGATGGCGGCAAGCCCCGCGCCGCCTATGCCTTCGCGCATTCGGCCGACAGCCTGCGCGATGTGCCAGAGCCGCCCGCACGCCTGCGCGTGCTCTCGCCCTTCGATCCGCTGATCCGGGACCGCAACCGCACGGAGCGTCTTTTCGGCTACTTCTACCGAATCGAAATCTTCGTGCCGGAGCCGAAGCGGCAATATGGCTACTATGTCTTCCCGCTGCTTGAGGGCGACCGCCTCGTCGGCCGCATCGACATGAAGGCCGACCGCAAGGCGGGCGTGCTCTCCGTCCGGCGCATTTGGTGGGAGCCGAAGGTCCGTGGCTCCGCCGGGCGGCTGGAGCGTTTGGAAGCCGAACTGGCACGCGTGGCCCGGTTTGCGGGCGTTGAGAACGTGCGCTATCTGGATGGCTGGCAGGGCGAGGAGACGTAGCACCGCCCGCCGCCGCGCTCTTCTCCGCACTTACGGGGAGAAGGTGCTGGCAGGCGGATGAGGGGGGCCTGCGGCGCTTACGTTGCCGAGCCGCCCTGTGACGTCAGACGTCCGGTCTGGCCGCGGTCGCGCAGGTAGTGATCGGCGATGGCGCAGGCGACCATGGCTTCACCGATCGGCACGGCGCGGATGCCCACGCAGGGATCGTGCCGGCCCTTGGTGCGCACGTCGACATTGTTGCCGTCGGCATCTATGGAGCGGCGCTCGGTGAGGATGGAGGACGTCGGCTTGATCGCGAAGCGCGCCACCACCGGCTGGCCCGTCGAGATGCCGCCGAGGATGCCGCCGGCATGGTTCGAAAGGAAGATCGGATTGCCGTCATTGCCCATGCGCATCTCGTCGGCATTTTCCTCGCCTGTCAGTTCGGCAGAGGCGAAGCCCTCGCCGATCTCCACGCCCTTCACGGCGTTGATCGACATGAGGAGCGAGGCGATGTCCTGGTCGAGCTTGCCGTAGATCGGCGCGCCGATGCCGGCGGGCACGCCCTCGGCCACGACCTCCACGACGGCGCCGACGGAGGAGCCGGCCTTGCGGATGCCGTCCAGATATTCTTCCCAGACGGGAACGATGGCCGGATCGGGCGCGAAGAACGGGTTGTTGCTCACCTCGTTCCAGTCCCAGTTGTTCCGGTCGATCTTGTGCTTGCCGATCTGCACCAGTGCGGCGCGCACGACGAGGCCGGGCACGACCTTGCGGGCAAGGCCGCCGGCTGCAACGCGCGCGGCGGTCTCGCGGGCGGAGGAGCGTCCGCCGCCGCGATAGTCGCGAATGCCGTACTTGACGTCATAGGTGTAGTCGGCATGACCGGGGCGGTAGCGATGGGCGATCTCGCCGTAATCCTTGGAGCGCTGGTCGGTGTTCTCGATCAGCATGGAAACGGGCGTGCCGGTCGTGATCATCGTCTCGCCGTCATCGTCCAGCATCACGCCGGAGAGTACCTTGACGAGGTCGTCTTCGCGGCGCTGCGTCACGAAACGCGACTGGCCGGGCTTGCGCTTGTCGAGCCAGGCCTGGAGTTCCGCAAGGGTGAAGCGGATGCCGGGAGGGCAGCCGTCCACCACGCAGCCGAGTGCTACCCCATGGCTTTCGCCCCATGTGGTGACGCGGAAGAGATGACCGAAAGTGTTGTGCGACATGAGCGGAACCGGACCGATAGGAAAGTGTGCCTTCTCTTAGTGGAAAAGGCACGCCCGGGACAAGGGTTTCACGTCCTTACGATGCCATCTTCCAGCGCATCTCGGTGCCGAAGGCGAGAAACGCGTCGCGCGACAGCGGCTTTGCAAAGGCGTAGCCTTGCAAGAGGTCGCAGCCGAGCATGCTGAGCATCTCGGCATGCTGCATCGTTTCCACGCCTTCCGCGACGATCTCGATGCCGAGCGAGCGGCCGATCTCGATGATCGATCGCACCAGCGCCTGCTCGTTTCGCGACTTGAGGATGGGAGACACGAGCTGCCGGTCGATCTTCAGCCGGTTGGGTTTCAGCTTGAGCAGGCTCACGATGGAGGTGTGCCCGGTGCCGAAGTCGTCGATCTCGATATCGATGCCGAGTGCCTTGATGCGCGCCAGGTTGGAGAGAACCACATCGTCGCTCTCGTCGAGGAAGATGGATTCCACCAGTTCGAAGGACAGCTGGCCGGGTTGGATCGACAGACCCGTGAGGCTTTCGATCAGGCTCTCGTCGCGCAGGCGCCGGGCTGAAACATTGACCGATATCTTCGGCATGACCAGACCCTTGGCCGCCCAGCGCGCACAATCCAGCAGCGCCTTTTCCAGCACGATCCGGTCGAGCGTCGCCATCACGTTGAGGTCTTCGGCGATCTTGAGGAAACGGTCGGGCGTCAGCAGGCCATCGCGCGGATGGTTCCAGCGGATCAGCGCCTCCGCGCCGGCAAGCTTCAGCGTGCCGGCATCGATCTGCGGTTGGTAGTAGGGCACGAACTCGTTGTTCTCGATGCCGGAGAGAATGTCGTCGGCGGTGCGCTTGGTCGAGATGATCTCGGCCTGCAGCGTCTCGGTGAAGAATTCGTGGCGGTTGCGGCCGAGCGCCTTGGCCCGGTAAAGCGCGATATCGGCGTTGACCAGCAGCTTCGCCGTGTCGATGGAATGCCCGGAGGCAAAGGCGATGCCGATGCTGACGCCGAAGCGGCAGAGATGGCCTTCGTAATCGACGGGCTGCTGCATCAGGGCGATGATGCGGCGCGCAAGGCCGCTCAGATAGTTCTCGTCGGTAGCGTCGGAGACCACCACGACGAATTCGTCGCCGCCGATGCGCGCGACGAGGTCGCTCTCGCGCGTGGATATGGTCAGCACCTGCGAGGCATGCACGAGCAGCGCATCGCCGGCGGCATGGCCGAGCGTGTCGTTGATCTGCTTGAAGCGGTCGAGATCGATATGCAGGATGGCGATCTGCGCTCCGTCCGCCGTGCTGTCTCTGGAGATCGCGGTCAGCACGTCATCGAGCTTGCGGCGGTTGCCAAGCCCGGTCAGGGGATCGTGCAGCGCATTGTGCTCGATACGCACCCGCGCCTGTTCGAGCTCGATGTTCTTGGCGTCCGCCTGGGCCTTGGCGGCCTTGAGGTGGTCGCGCAAAACCACGTCCTCGGTCACGTCGAAGGCAAGCCCGATCAGCTTGCGGCTACCGCCATGCCCATGGTGCACCTTGCCGACCGAGCGGATGTGGCGGATTTCGCCGCTGGACAAGACCACGCGTGCCTCGTGCACATAGGGCTGTTCCAGAGCCGTGCACCGGTCGACGTTTTCCACGATCGCATCGCGGTCATCCTGGTGGATCGTGGCGAGCCATGCCTCGCGCGTGACGATGCCGTCGGTAAAGGTGAGGCCGTAGAGTTGGTGCATGCGCACGTCCCAGAAGGTACGCCCGCCGTCCAGATCGGCCTCCCACATGCCGCACTGATAGGAATCGAGCGCCAGGTCTAGGCGCCGCGTGGTCTGCTCCAGCTCGGCATTCTGCCGCTCGGAGCGCTCTTTTGCTTCCTTCAGGCTTTCGGTCATGTACACGTCTTCGGTCACGTCGAAGGCAAGGCCGACCAGTTTGCGCCGGCCGTCCTCGACATGCAGCTTGCCGACAGACTGGACGTAACGGATGTTTCCGTCGGGCAGCAGGATACGGGCGGTGCGCATGTAGGGCAGGTTTCTTTGCGTGCTGTCTGCCACCTTGCGCAGAGCCTCTGCCCGATCGTCCGGGTGAAGCGCTGCCAGCCAGACCGCGTGCGGGATGCGCTCTCCGGTATTCGGGACACCGTAGAGCTGATGCATGCGCTCGTCCCAAAGCGTCAGCCCGTCTTGGAGATCGCTTTCCCAAAGGCCGCATTGATAGGCATCGAGCGCAAGGTCGAGGCGTTGCGTGAGCTTGGCCAGCTCGACGTTCTGCACCTCGGTCTGTTCCTTTGCCGTCTTCAGGGCCTCATTCAGCAGGACATCTTCGCTGACGTCCCAGCAGATGCCGGTCAGCGTTTCGCCGCCGTTGGGGCCGGCGAGGCGCGAGCCGACGCTGCGGATGTGCCGCCATGAGCCGTCCTGCATGCGGATGCGGTACTGCGCGCGGAAATCATTCGCGCCTGCCCGGATCAGGTCCATCTGGGCGTTTGCAGGCCCAATATCATCGGGATGCAACGCGGCGTACCAGAGATCGTCCGTGAGCGCCACGGTCTGGGAGAAGCCATGCAGGCGATGCATCTGGGCGTCCCATTGGCGGACGCCGTTCATGAAGTCGTATTCCCAGATGCCGATCTTGGACGCGTCGAGGGCGATGTCGAGACGCTGGGACAGCGTCTGCACCTGCCGGTCGCGGGCTCTAAGCCGGGCGAGGTTTCGCTGGCGTTCGGAGATGAGGCCGCCGGTCAGGAAGATCGGTACAATGATGACAAGGGCGCTTGCGATAGCGGTGAGGCGGATCTGCGCAAGGTTTTCCGGCGGATGGTGCCAGCCCTGCGTTGGGATCGCTCCCACTTCCCATGTGCCGCCGGGAAAGCTCAGAACCTGCACCACCGGATTGCTCTCGAAAACCTCGGCATTGCCGAAGAACGGATCGTTGATGTTATCAGGCACGCTGATATCGCGGATCGCCAGTTCCATGTCCGTGGCATGCTGTGAGATGCCGTGCCGCACGCGCTGACCTTCGGTGATCAGACCGGCATCGATGAGGAGTTTTCGCTCGTCGATCACGCCGTCGACATAGCCCCACAGGTGCTGCCGCCCGCCAACCTGGGTGAAAACCGGTACGAAGAGGTTGAAGCCTCGGCCACCCTTGGCAAACTCCACGGGGCCGAAGATGCGAGGTTCGCCAAGACCGCGCTCGCTGCGAACCGCATGGCGAAACGAAGGGAAGCGTTTGAAATCGGTGCCGAGATAGCGCTGGTTGCCGCTTGTCGGGAAGGCGTGGCTGACCTTGCCGTCAGGCGCAAGGCCGATGCGGCGGATATGGCCGTTCTGCAGCATTAGCCGGCCGGCCATGGGGTTGAACTGCGCCGCTGCATGGTCGGTCGTGACGGAGATCATGTTCGCGACGCTGCGCAGGGCTGCCGCGTCGCTGTTCATCTCGCTGCGCAGCCGCGCAACCGTCAGCGCCAGATCGCCGGACACCCGCATCTGAAGGTCGTTGCGATAGACCTGCTCGTTCTGTCGTTCATAGAAGACCGTCGCAGCGAGGATGACGCAGCCAGCGATCGCCGCGGGGACGAGCGAAGGGCGCGCCCATTCCGCGATGGATGCAATGCGGTGGCGAATAGAGGCAGTCGATGGCAACGCGCAAGCCCTCGTTTGTCGAGGGAAAATAGGGTGGCTTCCCTTAAGATAGCCTTTATGAGCGGCCGGAAATCCGGGGCTTGCCCGGTCTCGCCAGCACCGGCTGGCTGCGGATGCCTTTAGCACTCAGGATAATAGCGGGGATGACGCTGGCGGGAGCCTTGATTCGCACTCCCTTTCCGGCCATCCATGTCACCCACAGTCAAAAAACGGGCGAATTTCGCCATATTTGGGGAGCATCTGACGTGGCCGGTAAGAAGACTGATTCATTTCCAGGGGTTCGCAGAATGCGTTTGATGATCGCCACGCTCATGGCCATGGCCACCTTCCTTTCGCCACTTGCAGCGTCTGCCGAAAGCGCTGACGTCGAGGCGACAATCACCGGTGTCGACACGAACAGTCTCAGCCTGTCGCTGGATGACGGCAAGAAGTATCAGGCGCCCGAGGAGTTCAACTTCGAGGGCCTTGCGCCGGGCGTGAAGGTCGTGGTGTTCTACACTGAAGTCGACGGCAAGCGCGTCATCAACGACCTTGAGGTCGTTCAGTAAGGCGCCAGCTTACAGCCAGTGCATGCCGGTGGCGTCGATACGCAGGATACGATCCTGATGGATCGGCGTATTCGCCGCCTCTTCCTCACCCATGCCATTGAGCCGGAAGGCCGCGCGGAAAACGCCGCCATGGCTGACGCAGACCGTGGGCTTCGTCACGTCTGTGAGCCATGAGCCGATGCGCCAGCAGAGAATCTCGTAGCTCTCGGCGGTTTCGCCGGGCGGGATGAAGTTCCACTTTGCACGGGCGCGCTCCTCGACACGCTCTGGCGTGCTTTTCTCAAGTTCGGGAAGCGTGAAGCCTTCCCAGTCGCCGAAGGACACTTCGACGAGGCGCGGGTCGGTGCGATAGGCGAGGGGGTCGAGGCCCATGGCGCCGCGCAGTATTTCCATCGTTTCGCGCGTGCGCCCGAGCGGGCTTGCGACGAAATCGAAATCCGAGACGGTGTCGCCGAGTATGCCCCTGAGGGCGAGGCCGTTTCCGGCCGCTTGCTTGCGGCCGGTATCGTTGAGCGGGATGTCCTTCTGGCCTTGCAGCCTGCCCTCTGCGTTCCACGCGGTCTGGCCGTGTCGGATCATGTATATGAGCAAGCTGAAAACCCTGCGTCAGTCCTTGACGACGGAAATGTCGGGCGCGTCCACGGCCTTCATGCCGATGACATGATAGCCGCTGTCGGCATGATGCGTCTCGCCGGTGACCGAGCGCGACAGGTCCGACAGCAGGTAGAGGCCGACATCGCCTACTTCCTCGATGGTGACGGTACGGCGCAGCGGCGCGTTGTACTCGTTCCACTTCAGAATATAGCGGAAGTCGCCGATGCCCGACGCCGCGAGCGTCTTGATCGGGCCGGCCGAGATGGCGTTGACGCGGATGTTCTGCGGGCCGAGATCGACCGCCAGATACTTCACGCTGGCTTCCAGTGCAGCCTTGGCGACACCCATCACATTATAGTTCGGCATGACCTTCTCGGCGCCGTAATAGGTCAGCGTCAGCATTGAGCCGCCATCGGTCATCAGCTTTTCCGCACGTCGGGCGACCGAAGTGAAGGAATAGACCGAGATCTGCATGGTCTTGGCGAAGTTGCCCGGCGTCGTATCGACGTAACGGCCGGTCAACTCGTCCTTGTCGGAGAAGCCGATGGCGTGCACGAGGAAGTCGATCTTGCCCCACATCTTCTCGACATTGGCGAAGACCGCATCGATGGATGCTTCGTCGGACACGTCGCAGTCACCGGCCAGAACGGCGCCGATTTCGGCGGCCAGCGGTTCGACGCGCTTCTTGAGCGCATCGCCCTGATAGGTGAAGGCGATCTCGCCGCCCTGTGCGTGGATGGCCTTGGCGATGCCCCAGGCGATGGAACGGTTGTTGGCAACGCCCATAATGACGCCGCGCTTGCCCTTCATCAGACCAGATGCCTGAACCATGGAATGCCCCCTGAAACTAAAGTCGAGACTGCCTATGGCATAGGCGGCAATGCGGTTCAAGCGCGCACGGGTTCAGGAACTGTTAGCATTCGTAACAATGGGTGCATGTTTCACCCCGGCGTCACAAACCGTTCTAAAGATAGAGACCTTCGCGCTGAGAGCGCATCAGGTCGATCATCCTCGCATCCGGTTTGTCCCAGAGAAGAAGGCGGATTTCGGCAACGAGATCGCCGCGTTCGCCGTTTTCCATGATCAGGCCTTCGCCGGGAATGCGGATGGCCTGGTCCGAGCCGGACCATTCCGGCACCGTCACGGGAAGGGGGCCAAGCGGTCCCTCGATGGTCGTTTCGCAGCCAAGGACGGCATTCTCGATCGTGATGGGCAGGTCGATCTTAAGGTCGAAGCCGTCGACACGGAAGCGGCCCGGCGTGATGCGAACGGTAGCGACGACATCGCCGCGGCGCAGGCCTTCCATGCGGTAGCCGGCCTCCTTGAGGCGGATCACCTGGCCATCCGTCGTGCCGGCGCCGATGGGGATGCGGATCGTCTGTCCTTCCGGCGTTTCGATGGTAGGGCGCACCTTGTTCAGGATGTCCTCGACGGAGACGCTGACATCCGTGACGAGATCGGGCGCCTTTTCCATCTTGGCGCGGCTGCCGCGGATGCGGCGAAGAATTGCGGAGATGAGGGTCGCACCCGGGGCTGCGACTTGTGTGGCGGCGGCCTCGTCGGTCTCGTCGGCGGCCTTGCGGGCGTCCTGCGCCGGCGCGGCATTCGGCTGGGCCTGCTGCTGTTGAGGTTGCGAACGCGGCTGTGCGCCGGCATCGGCCTGTGCGTTTCGCGAATCGACGCCGAAGATGCGGGCGATCATGTCCTCCGCGTCCTCGTTGCTAACGCGCGGTGGCTCGCTGCGTGCCTTGCGCTCCGCCTGCTGGCGGCGCATCTGCTCCATGCGGCGCATTTCCGCCTCGCGCTGCTGGCGGTCGTAGCGGCTGCGCTTGTCGGGATCGCGCAACAGGTCATAGGCGCGGCCGGCCTCGGTGAAGCGCACGGTTGCGAGCGGATCGTCGTGATTCTGGTCGGGATGCACGGCTTTCGCCAGCGAACGCCAGGCCGCCTTGATTTCCTCTTGCCCGGCGCTTCGTTTCACGCCGAGGACCGAATAGGGATCACGCATAACTCATACCCGTTTCCGTTGTGGCGGCCATGGTAGCGGCGAACGTCCTAATCGGCTCTTACGGATCAGGGTTTAGAAAGTGTTATCCCTGGCGGTCGAAGGCCAGGAGCATCCATTCGCCGGAATTGCTCATGCAGGTGCGGCCGGAGAAGTTGGCGATGCCCTGGTAGGAATGTTTCGTGGTCACGAAATCCCGGCAGGTGCGGCCGGCCCGGTCCTGATTCTCGGCGATGGAACTGATGACGCCAGCGCTGCCGGAGGCGGAATTGGCCCACGGGATGGCGTTCCCGCCGGTGCGGGCGAGGTCTGCGGAAGACACGGCATTGCGCACGGTGATTTCGTCGGTCAGACGTTCCGTGTTGCCGTTGGATACGGTGCTGGTGCGCAGCGACGTGTCGACCTTGCTGTCGGAAAACAGGTCAAGGCCGCTCATGCAGCCGGAAAGGACAGTGCCGGACATCATGACGGCAAGAACCCCAAGGCCACGCACCCAGTATCGCTTTGTGTACGGTCGCGTTTTTGTTATGTCTTTCACTCCAGCCTGCCTCATACAGCTAGATAGATCGGCATTGAGTTAAATATGAGTGACAATGCGTTAACAAGCGGTGACTTCACCGAGGAAAACGAACCCTACATCCTTTTCGGCCATTGGCTGGAGGACGCGGGAAAGACCGAGCCCAACGATCCCAATGCGCTCGCGCTTTCCACCGTCGACGCGACGGGCATGCCGAATGTGCGCATGGTCCTGCTCAAGGGCTTCGACGAGCGCGGCTTTGTGTTCTACACCAATTTCGAGAGCCGGAAGGGCGAGGAGCTTCTCTCTGCCCGCAAGGCCGCCATGTGCTTCCACTGGAAATCGCTACGCCGCCAGATCCGCATTCGCGGCGATATCGAGGTGGTGAGCGATGCGGAGGCCGATGAGTATTACGCCTCGCGTCCGCGCGGCAGCCGTATCGGGGCGTGGGCATCCAAGCAGTCCCGGCCGCTGCAAAGCCGCTTCGCGCTTGAGAAGGCGGTAGCGGAATACACTGCGCGCTACGCGATCGGCGAGATCCCGCGCCCGGCGCACTGGTCCGGCTTCCGCCTGAAACCCGTCTCGATCGAGTTCTGGCACGACCGCCCCTTCCGCCTGCACGACCGGGTGGAGTTCCGCCGTACGGAAGACGGCGCGGGATGGACGAAGGTTCGGATGTATCCCTGACGGTCAGCGCCGTATCAGCCGGAAGGGAATGCCCGAGGCCAGCGCGCCCACATATTTCGGCTTCTGGTACAGGCCGTTGAGCGAGATGCGCGGCAGCGATGTCGGGGTGTCGAAGGAGCGTGCCGAAAGCGTGCCGGGTTCCGTCGTCACGGCAACGCGGAAGCCAAGTTCCTTGGCCAGCCGGTGCTCGCGCGGCGAGACGGACTGCCTGTCGCCATAGGGATAGGCGAGGGTGTCCGGCCGACGGCCAATAATGGCGGCGATACGTTCCGCCGAAAGGTCGATCTCCTGTCGCGCCTCGTCGTCGCTCAGGCGGGCCAGCGACCGGTGACTGATTGTATGCGCGCCGATGGAGGCCAGCGGGTTGAGTACGAGGCTCTTCAGCTCGGGCTCGCGCATCACGAGCCGCTCGGTGATCATGAGCGGTTCGATGCCGTTTGCCTTCGCCGTCGCGTCGAGCTGCGCGATCGCCGACGCCTCGTCCGTCTCGGAATGGATGAATCGCGCGAAGCGGTCGAAGGCGGCCTGTTTCTGGAAGGGCGTTGCGAGCGGCAGGGTAACCGGGCCGGGGCCGAAATCGAATTCGAGATGGGATACGGCGCGCAGCAGCTCCGTCAGCGTCTCCCACCAGATGCCGTGCGTCTTGCCCGCAAAGCCCGGGGCGACGAAAACGGTGAACGGCACCCTGTGCTGCGTGAAGACCGGCTGGGCATGCACCGCATTGTTGCGATAGCCGTCGTCGAGCGTGAAGGCGGCGAAACGCTCGCCGGCGCGCGCGATGGCTAGGCGCGCCGGCATGTCGGCAAGTGCCACGAACTGATAGCCTTCCTCCGTCAGATGCCGGATGGCGGTATCGAGGAATTCCGGCGTGATCTCCAGATGCGCATTGGGATCGAAGGTCTGCGGCGTCTTCGGCCGGACATGATGCAGCGTGAAGATCGCCCCCATGCCGCGGGCCGAGGACATCAACCCGACCCGTTCGGCCAGATGCGCGAACTCCAGCCCACCCGTGATGACGGCGCGCTTCAGTTTCTGTCGCATGGCATTTCGGATCGGCATGTCGTTTCGGTCTTTCCGCGTCATTTCGAGCGGTCGTTATCGCACCCGGCCGGTATCCGAGTGGTTAACAGGGGCTTTCCTGTCGCGCACCGGCGGTGCACGTCCGGGCTGGAAGGTGAGGAGGCGAACCACCTCCATGGCAATGGCGAGGATGTTGTCGAACATGTCTTCATGCTCCATGCGTTGAACCTGCATGGATTGTCAGCCCGCTTGCCTGTCGGGCTCAAACGAGTTTATCGTCGACTTCAAATGACTTGAGGTTATGCAATGAAACGCGGACGACTGCCCCTGACGGCATTGCGGAGTTTTGAGGCGGCGGGGCGGCTCAGCAGCTTCACGCTTGCGGCCGATGAGCTTTCGGTGTCGCAGGCCGCCGTGAGCCGGCAGGTCAAGGAGCTGGAGGCAGAGCTCGGCAAGCCGCTGTTCGAACGCCGCCATCGCAGCGTACGGCTGACGGCAGCCGGCCGCAGCCTGCTCGATGTCCTCTCCCGCTCCTTCGATGCCATGGACGCGAGCCTTTCGGAAATCCGTGGTCGACGCGGCGGCGGGCTTCTGGAAATCAGCGCGGAACCTTCGTTTGCCGCCTGCTGGCTGGTCTCGCATCTGGAGGATTTTCGCGCCGGCCATCCCGAGATCGACGTGGCCGTCGATTCCGACATGCGGCTCATCGAATTCCGCACCCACGAAGCGGAAATCGCCATCCGCCATGGCATGGATGCAAAAGTCTGGCCGCGCACGGAAGTCGATCTTGTCGCCGAGGTCGATCTGGTGCCGGTGATCGCGCCAGGGCTCCTGGCATCCGGCCCGCCATTGGGCGAACCTGCCGATCTTCTCGCGCACACCCTGTTGCACGAGGAGAACCGCAGCGTCTGGGAGCGCTGGTTTGCCGCCGCTGGCGTGGAGGGCGTGCCGCTTGGCCGCGCGCAGATATTTGCCGAGGGGAACCTGGTGCTGCAGGCCGTGCTGCGCGGCCACGGCGTCGCGCTGGTCGATCGCTTCCTGGCCGCCGAGGACATTGCCGCCGGCCGCATCGTGCAGCCGTTCGACCTGTCGATCCGCCACGGCGCCTACTGGCTGGTGGCGCGCAGCTTCAAGCGCCTCTCACCGGAAGCGCGCGCCTTCCGGCAGTGGTTGCTCCAGCGGATTGCGGTGCCGGGCGGAATGTGATGAGGGGTGGCTCGAGCAGGTCCTGAAAAATCAGGTCTTCGTCCCGCCCACCGTGATCTGGTCCATCCGAAGATGCGGCTGGCCGACGCCGACCGGCACCCACTGGCCAGCCTTGCCGCAATTGCCGATGCCGGTATCGAGCTTGGTGTCGTTGCCGATCATCGAAACGCGACGCATGGCGTCCGGTCCGTTGCCGATCAGCATGGCGCCCTTGACCGGTGCCGTCACCTTGCCGTTCTCGATGAGATAGGCTTCGGTGCAGCCGAAGACGAATTTGCCCGATGTGATGTCGACCTGCCCGCCGCCGAAGGAAACGGCATAGATGCCATTCTTCACCGAGGCGATGATCTCGTCCGGCGTCTTGTCGCCGGAGAGCATGTAGGTGTTCGTCATGCGCGGCATGGGGCGGTAGGCATAGCCCTGCCGGCGGCCGTTGCCGGTCGCCTTCATGCCCATCAGCCGGGCATTCTGACGGTCCTGCATGTAGCCCACAAGCTTGCCGTCCTCGATCAGCACATTGTAGGCCGAGGGCGTGCCTTCGTCGTCGATGGTGATCGAGCCGCGGCGGTTGTCGATGGTGCCGTCGTCGACGACGGTGACACCCTTGGCTGCGACCTGTTCGCCCATCAGCCCGGCGAAGGCGGAGGTCTTCTTGCGGTTGAAGTCGCCCTCCAGCCCGTGGCCGACGGCTTCATGCAGCATCACGCCCGGCCAGCCGTTGGCAAGCACCACATCCATGGTGCCGGCCGGGGCTTCGACGGCCTCGAGATTGACGAGCGCCTGACGCAGCGCCTCGTCGGCGCCGGCATGCCAGCTTTCCTGGGTCAGGAAGGCGTCGAAAGTGGTGCGTCCGCCGGTGCCGAAGCTGCCGGTCTCCTGGCGGTCGCCGTCACCCACCACGACGGAAATGTTGATGCGCGTCATCGGGCGCACATCGCTGACGCGATGGCCGTCGGCGCGCAGGATGTTGACGACCTGCCAGCTTGCCGCAACCGAGGCCGTGACCTGCCGCACCTTCGGGTCCTTGGCGCGCAGATAGGCGTCGATTTCGGTCAGAAGCGCCACCTTCTCCTCGAAGGTCGGCGCGCCGATCGGATTGTCGGGGCTGTAAAGCTGCCGGTTGGTGCCCTGCGGCGCGGCGGCATAGTCACCGGAATAGCCGCGCGTGACGGCGCCGGCGGCATCGGCCGCGCGCTTCAGCGCCGAAAGGCTCATCTCGCCGGAATGGGCGTAGCCGACGGCGTCGCCGGCAACGGCGCGCAGCCCGAAACCCTGGTCGGTGTTGAAGCTGCCGCCCTTCAGGCGACCGTTGTCGAAGGACAGTGATTCGGCCTGCGCGTGTTCGATGAACAGCTCGCCGTCATCGGCACCCTTGAGCGTTTCCCGGAGCACGGCCTGCACGGTCGCCTCGTCGGCATCGAAGAGGGAGAGTAGGTCGGTGTTCATGGCAGGCTCCGCAAGCAATGGTGGACGGGGCTCATGTAAGTTCCCCGGCGGCGGGCGGCAAGCCCGCCGGCGACAGGCTCACGGCAGCGCGTCGTAGCCTTCGCCAAATCCCTTGAGATCGACAGGGATGCCGATGCCCTCTTCGGGAGACTGGAAGACGATGAACGTCGCCGTCGCACCGGAGCGGAATGTCTTCAGCAGTTCATCCTCCAGCACCACCTCGGCATAGCAGCCATCGGCGAAGCAGCGGACGAAATAGGCCCGGCCGATATCCTTGCCGTCGACATTGAGGCCGAGGCCGTTGGGCAGGAGCACGCCGAGCGGGGCGAGAACGCGCAGGATCTTCGCCTTGCGGTCGGCCGTCTTCAGCACGACGACGGAAAGGCCCAGTTCCGGCCGGTCCTCCGCCAGAACATTCTGCATCAGCGCGCACTGCTCGCCGGATGCGCCGGCCGGCTGGTCACAGACGATGGACCAGGCGCCATGGTTGGATTTCACCGTTCCGGGCTGCTGCGCTGCGGAGAGGGAAGGAAGTGCCGTGGCGCCGAGCGCGAAGACGGCAAGGCCGAACGCCGCCCGTGACAGCCGGGAGAGGGGAGTGAAACCCATGAAAACCTCGGAATCTCGAATCAGTCGGGCTATCTTTGAATAGCCGGCGGCGAAATGAAAAGCCCCGGCCGCTGCTTTCCGATTGATTGAAGGCGGAAATTGGACGCGATCGCGCACTTTCATGCCATCGGCCCGCACTTTATTTAATAGGCAGTGTGCTGTGGCCGCCTTTGCCACGCAAACGGGTAGCCGTTCGAAGCAGGCTCGCCGCTGCCAAACCTTTCATGCTATAGACAAATGTGAAGAAACTGTGGGGAGTGGCCACATCCGTTTGCGTTTGCGCAAAAATGCCGCACGGGGGCATCCCCATGGCGGTTGCGGCGGACATGAAACTATGATTTTAAGCACTCAGTATAGCAGGGATTCTGCGCGTCTGTTTGATCCCGATCAAACGCCTTGGGGAGATACGTTGTGAAAAACAAAGCTTTTGCAGGTCTGGCCGCTCTTGGCTGTCTGCTCTTTGCTTCGACCGCCTTCGCTGATCAGCCGTTCGACTGGCAGAAGGGCCTCCAGCCCGCCGCGACCTCGATCATGGAAGAAATTCGCTGGTTCGAGCAGTACACACTGTGGTTCATCGTTCCGATCACCCTGTTCGTTCTCCTTCTGCTCATCGTCGTCGTCGTCAAGTTCCGCGAAAGCAAGAACCCGGTGCCGTCCAAGACCAGCCACAACACGGCTATCGAGGTCGTCTGGACGCTCGGCCCGGTCGTCATCCTCCTGTTCCTTGCCGTTCCCTCCTTCCAGCTGCTGACCAAGCAGCTCGCTCCCACGGAAGAGCCGGAACTGACCATCAAGGCCACCGGTTTCCAGTGGTACTGGGGTTATGAGTATCAGGTCGGCGACAACCCGCTCTCCTTCGACAGTCTCCTTCTGCATGACAACGATCGCGCCGCCGCCGGCAAGGAAGACAAGTCCGTCTATCCGCGCCTTCTGGCCGTCGACAACGAAGTCGTGGTTCCCGTTGGCAAGCATGTCCGTCTCCTCGTCACCGCCGGTGACGTGATCCACGCTTTCGCCATGCCGTCCTTCGGTGTGAAGATCGATGCCGTGCCGGGCCGCATGAACGAGACCTGGTTCAAGGCCGAGCGCGAAGGCCTGTTCTACGGCCAGTGTTCCGAGCTCTGCGGCAAGGACCATGCGTTCATGCCGATCGCCATCCGCGTCGTTTCGCAGGAAAAGTTCGATACCTGGCTTGCTGCCGCCGCGACGAATGTCGGCGAGGCAAACAAGGCCCTGATGGCGTCTGTCGACGGTGCGGACAAGTCCGTAGACGTCGCCCAGAACGCCGCGCAGTAATACCTAGGGAGTCAGATCCATGGCCGGAACATCCGCTGCCCACGGCGATCATCACGATCACCACGAACACAAGCCGCTTACTTTTTTTCAGCGTTGGTTCCTGTCGACCAACCATAAGGATATCGGCACCCTCTACCTCATCTTCGCGATCTGTGCGGGCATCATCGGCGGCACGCTGTCGATCTTCATGCGCATGGAGCTTCAGGAGCCTGGCATCCAGATCTTCCACGGTCTGGCGCAGATGGTCTACGGCTTCGAGGGCGATGCCGCCATCGACGGCGGCAAGCACATGTTCAACGTCTTCACGACGGCGCACGCGCTCATCATGATCTTCTTCATGGTTATGCCCGCGCTGATCGGCGGCTTCGCCAACTGGATGGTTCCGATCATGATCGGCGCGCCTGACATGGCGTTCCCGCGCATGAACAACATCTCGTTCTGGCTCATCATCCCGGCCTTCCTGCTGGTCTTGCTTTCGATGTTCGTCGAAGGCCCGGCGGGTGCCTATGGCGCGGGGGGCGGCTGGACGATCTATCCGCCATTCTCGACGGCCGGTCAGCCCGGTCCCGCGATGGACCTCGTGATCCTCGGCCTGCACATTGCCGGCGCGTCCTCGATCCTCGGTGCGATCAACTTCATCACCACGATCCTGAACATGCGCGCTCCGGGCATGACGCTGCACAAGATGCCGCTCTTCGCCTGGTCGGTTCTGATCACCGCCTTCCTTCTCCTGCTTTCGCTGCCGGTTCTGGCAGGTGGCATCACCATGCTGCTGACGGACCGCAACTTCGGCACGGCCTTCTTCGCGCCGGAAAACGGCGGTGACCCGATCCTCTTCCAGCACCTGTTCTGGTTCTTCGGTCACCCGGAAGTGTACATCCTGATCCTGCCCGGTTTCGGCATCATCAGTCACATCGTGTCCACCTTCTCGCGCAAGCCGATCTTCGGCTACCTCGGCATGGCCTATGCCATGGTCGCCATCGGCGCCGTCGGCTTCGTCGTGTGGGCCCACCACATGTACACGGTCGGCATGTCGCTCGACACGCAGCGCTACTTCGTGTTCGCCACGATGGTCATCGCCATTCCGACGGGCATCAAGATCTTCTCGTGGATCGCGACGATGTGGGGCGGCTCGATCCGCTTCACGACCCCGATGGTCTGGGCGATCGGCTTCATCTTCCTGTTCACCGTCGGCGGCGTCACGGGCGTTCAGCTCGCCAATGCCGGCCTCGACCGTGCCCTGCACGACACCTACTACGTGGTTGCGCACTTCCACTACGTTCTGTCGCTCGGCGCCGTCTTCGCCATCTTCGCTGCCTGGTACTACTGGTTCCCGAAGATGAGCGGCTACATGTATTCCGAGTTCATCGGCAAGCTGCACTTCTGGGTCATGTTCATTGGCGTGAACCTGGTCTTCTTCCCGCAGCACTTCCTCGGCCTCGCCGGCATGCCGCGCCGTTACATCGACTACCCGGATGCCTTTGCGGGTTGGAACGCGGTGTCGTCCTACGGTTCGTATATTGCGGGCGTCGGCGTGCTGATCTTCCTCTTCGGTGTCTTCGAAGCCTTCGCAAAGAAGCGCGTCGCCGGCGACAATCCGTGGGGCGAGGGTGCAAACACCCTGGAATGGCAGCTGTCTTCGCCGCCGCCGTTCCACCAGTGGGAACAGCTCCCGCGCATCAAGTAAGATCTTGCGATCGGGGCCGCCGGCAACGGCGGCCTCAATACTGGGAAATACCGGCGGAGGCCGGGGCAAGGGCGCTGGCGATGAGCCTCAGCCTGCAACCCAACCTTCGTCATCCTCGGGCTTGGCCGGAGGATTCATCCCGCATCATCCGGCGTGCCGTGGGTGTGGATCCTCGGGTAACGTCCGAGGATGATGGTGGAGAGGGGAAGCCGTGAGGCTGACGCTCTCGGACAAAAGAACGGAAACATCATGGCGGTCATCGAGCATCACGAAACGGTTCCGGGCGGCGGCGAGGTCTACCTCTCCGAAGCGTCGCCGCGTGATTTCTTCGAGCTCCTGAAGCCGCGCGTCATGTCGCTTGTCGTCTTTACGGCCTTTGCGGGCCTCGTCGTCGCGCCCGGCTCGATCAATCCGGTCATCGGCGTCATCGCGATCCTCTGTATCGCCGTGGGTGCCGGTGCATCCGGTGCCCTGAACATGTGGTACGATGCCGATATCGATGCGGTCATGACCCGCACCGCCCAGCGTCCCATTCCGTCCGGCCGCATCCGGCCCGAAGAGGCGCTCGCCTTCGGCCTGACGCTCTCGGCCTTTTCGGTCGGTATTCTCGGCCTGGTGGTCAACTGGCTTGCAGCCGGCTTGCTTGCCTTCACCATCTTTTTCTATGCCGTCGTCTATACGATGTGGCTCAAGCGCTCGACGCCGCAGAACATCGTCATCGGTGGCGCGGCCGGCGCCTTCCCCCCCATGATCGGCTGGGCCTGCGTCACCGGCGGAGTGTCCGTCGAGAGCGTCGTGCTCTTCCTCATCACCTTCCTCTGGACGCCGGCGCATTTCTGGGCGCTCGCGCTGTTCAAGATGCGCGACTACGAGGCCGTCGGCGTGCCGATGCTGCCTAACGTGTCCGGCGAGGCGACGACCAAGGTGCAGATCCTGATCTACGCCGTGCTGACCGCCGTTATCTCGGTCGTCCCGACCTTCCTCGGCTTTGCCAGCCTCGGCTACGGTCTCTTTGCCGCAGCGCTTGGCATTGGCTTCGTGTGGTACTCCATCGGCGTGTTGCGCATGCCGGAGGGGGATCGCGCGATGGTGCCGGCCAAGAAGCTCTTTGCCTTCTCGCTTGTCTATCTGTTCGCGGTGTTCTCCGGCCTCATGCTCGACCACCTGATCGCGTCATTTGGATGGGTGCTGTAATGGAAACCGTAAAGCTCACCGATAGCCAGAAGAAGGCCCGCCGCGGCCGCAACCTCGCGCTCGGCGCCGTTCTTCTCGGCCTCGTCGTCCTGTTCTACATCGTCACGCTGATCAAGTTCGGCGGCGGGATGGCAGGCTGACCATGAGCGAACCGAAGAAGACCGAAAAGAGCGGAATGGGCAACGGCGCCGTCGTCGCCATGTGCTGTTCCTTCGTCATCGGCATGGGCGCGATGGCCTATGCCGCCGTGCCGCTTTACGAGATGTTCTGCAAGGTCACCGGTTACGGCGGCACGACGCAGCGCGTCGAGCAGGCTTCCGATGTCGTTCTCGACCAGAAGATCAAGGTCCGTTTCGATGCAAACGTCGCGCCGGGCCTGCCGTGGACGTTCACGCCGGTCCAGCGCGAGATCGAGCTGAAGATCGGCGAGACCGTGCAGGTGTTCTACAAAGCCCGCAACAATTCTTCCAAGCCGGCGACCGGCCAGGCGACATTCAACGTCACGCCGGAAGCGACCGGGGCCTATTTCAACAAGGTCCAGTGCTTCTGCTTCACCGAGACGACGCTGAAGCCCGGTGAGGAAATGGAAATGCCCGTCGTCTTCTTCGTCGATCCGGAGATCGTCAAGCCGGTGGAGACAAAGGGCGTCCACACGATCACGCTGTCCTATACCTTCTTTCCGCGAGAGGCGTCGAAGCCGGTGGCTGCGGCTGCGGACGTGAAGACGGGCGACGCGAATAACCTTTGAAAGACATGCGTTTCCGGCTATGCCGGGAACGGAACGCGATACATTCGGGGATAAGTCAAATGGCCGATGCGCATCAGAAGAAACACGACTACCACATCATCGACCCCAGCCCGTGGCCGCTGCTCGCATCCATCGGCGCCTTCGTCCTGGCGTTCGGCGGCATCGGTTACATGCGCTACCTGTCGGGCGGTGCATTCCACCTGTTCGGCCTGAACTTCGCCACGCCGTGGGTCTTCTACATCGGCCTGCTGATCACGCTCTACACCATGTATGCGTGGTGGGCCGACACGGTGAAGGAAGCGCATGAGGGGCACCATACCCGCGTCGTGTCGCTGCACCTGCGCTACGGCATGATCATGTTCATCGCTTCGGAAGTGATGTTCTTCGTCGCCTGGTTCTGGGCCTTCTTCGATGCCAGCCTGTTCCCCGGCGAAGCCATTCAGGCCGCCCGAGCGGAATATACCGGTGGCGTCTGGCCGCCGAAGGGCATCGAGGTTCTCGATCCCTGGCACCTGCCGCTCTACAACACCGTCATCCTGCTGCTCTCGGGCACCTGCGTGACCTGGGCGCACCACGCTCTGCTGCACAACGACCGCAAGGGCCTGATCAACGGCCTGGCGCTCACCGTTGCGCTCGGCGTGCTGTTCTCCTTCGTGCAGGCTTACGAATACGCTCACGCACCGTTCGCCTTCAAGGATTCCATCTACGGGGCGACCTTCTTCATGGCGACCGGCTTCCACGGTTTCCACGTTCTGGTCGGCACGATCTTCCTGATCGTCTGCCTCATTCGCGCCATGCGCGGCGACTTCACCCCGAAGCAGCATTTCGGCTTCGAGGCTGCCGCCTGGTACTGGCACTTCGTCGACGTTGTCTGGCTGTTCCTCTTCTTCTCCATCTACATCTGGGGTGGCTGGGGCGCACCGATCGCGCATATGTAAGCGCGACGACGAACAGACCTTCGAAACGGCCGCAGCGATGCGGCCGTTTTGCGTTGCGCCCTTTGTCGCGGACTTTCGATTGGACGCAGGTGGCGGCGGCGATATAGAACCGTCTTGACCGGCCGGCGATTTATGCCGGTGGCAAGACACGGAAGCGATCATGGACGAGGACAAGGCCCTTTACCCACCTGTGGAGCCCTTCAAGGCGGGCGCGCTGGGCTGCTGCCCGCGCTGCGGCCAGGGCAAGCTCTTCGACGGGCTTCTCAAGGTGAAGCCGGCCTGCTCCAATTGCGGCCTCGACTATTCCTTCGCCGATTCGGGCGATGGGCCGGTCGTCTTCGTCATCCTGATCGTCGGTTTCATCGTGGTCGGCGCCGCCCTGTGGACGGAGGTGAATATCAACCCGCCGCTCTGGGTGCATTTCATGCTGTGGATCCCGCTGGTGATCGTGCTGGGCCTTGCGGTAACGCGCATCCTCAAGGGACTGCTGATCGCGCTGCAGTATCGCAATCGCGCCCGTCCCGGTGAGATCGACCGTGGCTGAGGTGCCCACGCATTCCGCGCCAAGGGCCGGCAAGGGTAGAGCGATCCTGACGGGTGTCGCCTTTCTGGCGGCGCTTGCCATTCTTCTTTCGCTCGGCACCTGGCAGGTCGAGCGCCTGCAGTGGAAAGAGAAGCTTCTTGCCGATATCGCCGAACGCCGTGTCGCGCCTCCGGTGGTGTTTGATGAGATCGAGGCGATGGCGGCGCGGGGCGAGGATATCGAATATCGCCCCGTCACGGTTACGGGTGTTTTCGCCAACAACCGGGAACGGCATTTCTTCGCGACCTGGCGGGGCCAGACCGGCTACTATGTCTACACCCCGCTCCAGTTGGCCGATGGCCGGTTTCTCTTCGTCAACCGCGGTTTCGTGCCCTATGAGGCGAAGGAACCGGAAATGCGCAAGCAGGGGCAACTGACCGGCGAGCAGACGGTAACGGGCCTCGCCCGAGGGCGCCTTGCCGAAAAGCCGTCGGCCATCGTGCCGGAAAACGACCTCGCCAAGAACATCTTCTACTGGAAGGATCTCGATGCGATGGCGGCCAGCACCGGCATCGCGGCCGACAGGCTGGTGCCCTTCTTCATCGATGCCGGCGACGCGCCCAATCCAAAGGGCCTGCCGATCGGCGCCGTCACGCAGTTCGACCTGCCGAACAATCACCTGCAATATGCCCTCACATGGTATGGACTTGCCGCAGCGCTGGTAGGCGTGATGCTCTATGCGCGTTTCCGGCGAAAGGGCGATCGCCCGGAGGGCTGAACGCAGCCGGGCGTGGGAACGAAAGGAAAGCGCATGCAGATCCTCGCAACCCTTTTCGTGGCGCTCGTCGCCCTCGAGCACATCTATATCCTTGTGCTCGAAATGTTTCTCTGGACAACGCCGCGGGGCCTGAAGGCCTTCGGCATGACGCCGGCGCAGGCTGAGGCGACGAAGACGCTCGCCGCCAACCAGGGCCTCTATAATGGCTTCCTTGCCGCCGGCCTCGTCTGGTCGTTACTTCACCCCAATCCGGACGTCGCTTTCCAGCTCAAGCTGTTTTTCCTTGGCTGTGTGCTGGTGGCCGGCCTATATGGGGGCGCAACGGCCTCACGGAAAATTTTCGTCATCCAGGCGCTTCCTGCGGCCATCGCCCTTGTTGCCGTCCTCATTGCCGGATAACCGATACGCATGACCGAGAACCGACCGGACTTGACTATCAGGCTTTGCGGCCCGCGCGGCTTTTGCGCGGGCGTGGACCGTGCCATCCAGATCGTCGTGCTGGCGCTGAAGGCCTATGGCGCGCCCGTTTATGTGCGCCACGAGATCGTTCACAACCGCTATGTCGTGGAAGGCCTGGAAGCCAAGGGCGCGATCTTCGTGGAGGAACTCGATGAGATTCCGGCGGAACACCGCCAGCAGCCCGTGGTGTTCTCCGCTCACGGCGTGCCAAAATCCGTGCCGGCGGATGCCGAGGCGCGCAACCTCTTCTATCTCGATGCCACATGCCCGCTCGTGTCCAAGGTCCACAAGCAGGCCATGCGTCACCAGCGGCTCGGCCGTCATGTCGTGCTGATCGGCCATGCCGGCCACCCGGAAGTCATCGGCACGATGGGCCAGCTGCCGAACGGCACCGTCGATCTTATCGAGACCGTCGAGGATGCCGACCGCTACACGCCGCCCGATCCCGACAATCTCGGCTTTGTTACACAGACCACGCTGTCCGTCGATGACACCGCCGGGGTCATCAAGCGCCTGCACGAGCGCTTCCCGAACCTTACGGCGCCGGCTGCAGATTCGATCTGCTACGCCACCACCAATCGGCAGGAAGCCGTGAAGCAGGCGGCACCCGGCTGCGATCTCTTCCTCATCGTCGGTGCGCCCAACTCGTCGAACTCCAAGCGCCTCGTCGAAGTGGCGCTGAGGGCAGGGGCGACGAAGTCCGTGCTCGTCCAGCGCGCATCCGAGATCGACTGGGAGACGATCGGCGATATCCGCACGGTCGGCCTATCGGCCGGCGCGTCCGCGCCCGAGGTCATCGTCAACGAGATCATCGAGGCATTCCGCGCCCGCTACAATGCGGTGGTGGAGCTTGCCGATACGGTGGAGGAAAACGAACACTTCCTCGTCAACCGCGAACTGCGGACAATCGAGCTCACCACCGCCGACATGGCCTTCGTCAATGGGGAATAGGGCTCGTCGGCGTTCATTGCAGCGCGCGTCCCTCCGTTCTCTCCCGTCCTTTCTTCAAGCCTGAGACCCGCCGTGGCCGTCTATACCGATATCACCGAAGACGATCTCTCCAGCTTCCTGACTGCCTATGATGCCGGCACGCTCCTGTCCTACAAGGGCATCGCCGAAGGCGTGGAGAATTCCAACTTCCTGCTGCACACCACGAAGGGCCCCTTCATCCTGACGCTTTACGAAAAGCGCGTGGATCGGGACGACCTGCCGTTTTTCCTCGGCCTGATGCATCACCTGGCGGAGCGCGGGCTCTCCTGCCCGCTGCCGTTGCCGCGCAACGACGGGGCGCTGCTCGGCGAATTGTCCGGCCGTCCGGCCGCAATGATTTCCTTCCTGGAAGGCATGTGGCTGCGCAAGCCCGCCGCAAAACATTGCCGGGAAGTCGGCCGGGCGCTGGCGAAGATGCATCTCGCCGCTGAAGGCTTCCAGATCAGGCGTGAAAATGCGCTTTCCGTCGAAGGCTGGCGGCCGCTCTGGGACAAGTCCGCGGCGCGGGCCGATGAGGTCGAAACCGGGCTTCAGAAGGAAATCGGCCAGGAACTGCATTATCTGGAAGCGCACTGGCCGGATAATCTGCCTGATGGCGTCATTCACGCCGATCTGTTCCCCGACAATGTCTTCTTCATCGGCGACGATCTTTCCGGCCTGATCGACTTCTATTTCGCCTGCAACGACTACCTCGCCTACGATGTCGCCATCTGCTTGAATGCCTGGTGCTTCGAGAAGGACGGCTCCTACAATCTCACAAAGGGCATGGCGCTGCTCGATGGCTACGAGAGCGTTCGCCTGCTCTCCGACGAAGAGGCGGCGGCGCTGCCGCTCCTGGCGCGCGGATCGGCGATGCGCTTCTTCCTGACGCGGCTCTACGACTGGCTGATGACCCCGGCCGGCGCCCTTGTTGTGAAAAAGGACCCGCTGGAATATCTGCGCAAGCTGCGCTTCCACCGCGCGGTCGAAAACCCTGTCGAATACGGTCTCTCCCGATGAAGCATGTCGATATTTTTACGGACGGCGCCTGTTCGGGCAATCCGGGCCCCGGCGGCTGGGGTGCGGTGCTGCGCTATGGCGAGGTCGAAAAGGAATTGAACGGCGGCGAGCCGGACACGACCAACAACCGCATGGAACTGATGGCCGCCACCAATGCGCTGACGGCGCTGAAGGCGCCTTGCGAGGTCGATCTCTACACGGACTCGAAATATGTCATGGACGGCATTTCCAAGTGGATTTTCGGCTGGAAGAAGAACGGCTGGAAGACCGCAGACAAGAAGCCGGTGAAGAACGGTGATCTTTGGCAGGCGCTGGATGCGGCGCGATCGCGCCACAAGGTCGAGTGGCACTGGGTCAAAGGCCATGCCGGCCACCCGGAAAACGAACGCGCCGACGAACTCGCCCGCAAGGGCATGGCGCCGTTCAAGCGATCCTGATCCGTCACGCAGCCGCCGAAGCGATCGCGACGAGCGAGAACCCGCCGAGCACGAGGGCAGCACCCTGATAGGCATGTTGCTTCAGCCGGCGCGGCAGAAGCGAGCCACCCAGAATCCATAGAAGTCCCGCCGTCATCGACAGAGCGATATAGGTGGTGATCCAGACTGGCAGGTTCGCACCTGTGCCCGGTGGAATGAGCACCACGCCAACGACCATCGCCTTGGGATTGAGAATGGTCGTCAAGAGCACCCGCGCGAACGCGCGCCGGGGCGCCTCCGCCGCATCTGTGTTGCGCGCCCGCCAGAGCTGGATGGCGGAAAACAGCAGCCACGCGGCCGCGATCGTCTTCATCACGACAAGCCCGGCCGGCATGTGCGTTACCCATTGTGCGATGAGGGCGAAGAAGGTGACTGCGGCGGCGTAGCCCGCAGCCTCCGCCAGCACCAGTGCCGCACCGCGCCGCATGCCGAAGGCAGCGCCATAGGCGGCAAGCAGCGTGTTGGTGGGGCCGGGGGTGAGAAGCAGAAACAGCGACGTGGTGATGAATGTCAGCGTGACCATGAAGAGGTGACCATGTACCGGGTTACGCTCGCCGGCGCGACCGGATCACGCGCTGCAAGCGATATGCTGACGGCAGGCATAAAGGCGCCCGCATGCGGGCGCCTTGGCATGGATCAAAGCTGTTCGATCATTGCGGCGGCAGCTGAAACGGTTGCCTGGCCGGGGCTTTCCTCGACATTCAGCGTCTTCACCACGCCGTCGTCGACGAGCATGGAATAGCGCTTGGAGCGAACGCCGAGCGTGCCTGCGGAAAGATCGATATCCATGCCCAGCGCCTTTGTGAAGGCGGCATCCCAATCGGCGATGAAGCGCAGCTTGCCCGCACCACCCGTCGAGGTCGCCCACGCGCCCATGACGTGCAGGTCGTTGACGGCGACGACGACGATGTCATCGACGCCCTTGGCGAGGATCGCGTCGCGATTTTCCAGGTAGCCCGGCAGATGGTTCAGCGAGCAGGTGGGCGTGAAGGCGCCCGGAACAGCGAAGAGCACGATGCGCTTGCCGCCGAAAAGTTCGGCGGTCGAGACTTCGGCGGGACCGTCCGGCGTGCGCTCCTTGAGCTTGAGGTCGGGCAGCTTGTCTCCAACGGCAATGGTCACGGCGTCTCTCCTGTCTATATGATGGAAGCGGCCCGCAAGGGCCTGCCGCGGCACTATAGAAGAGGCTCATTCGATGGCAAGCGGGCTTTCCATCGTCCTGTCGCCCACGCGTACCGTCAGCCGGATCGGGTCCTTGTCCAGATCGTAAACCTTCGGCTTGTTGAGCACGGGCACCTCTGCGACGAAGACGCCGCCCTCCCGGCGCACGGGACCTGCGGCGCCGAACTCGAAGGAGGACGAGCCGGAAAGGAAGACATCCGGCAGCGGCCCGTCGGCAGGCGCTTCGAAACGCACGGAGATGCTCTTGTCGTCGGCCGCGAAACGGCCGGAGAGCGGCTTGAAGCCGTCGCCCGCGCCATGGGGAAGGCTGGCCTCGGCATCCGCGATCGCCACTTCCTCCAGCGGACTGGCGAAGGCCTCGCCGCTGGCATCCGCCGTCAGTTCGGCCTGCACGGGCACACAGATTTCCTTGCAAACGCCGAGAAAGACCGTCGCGGTAATCGAGCCGCCGCCCGATTTTGCATCAAGTATCAGCGGCAGTCTGACAGGCGCGTCATAGCCCACGTAATGGGTCTCCTTGTCGCCCAGACGGCGCGGCGCGGGGAAGCCGATCGACTTGAGCTCCGCGCCGCTGATCGAAACCGAGGGAGGAATGCCGCTGCCGCCGGGATCGCGCCAATAGGTCTTCCAGCCATCATGCAGGCGAATGTCGAGCATGGCGCGCACCGTGCCGTCGGCCGCGCGCGGCAGCGTCACGAGGCGCACGTCGCCGCCCGGCGTCTCGAACCAGGGCGAGCTGGCGGCAAGCGCTGGTGAGGTCGCGGAAAGGAGAAGCAGGGCTGCGATTTTCGGGTGTTTCATGAGGCACATTTAACGCCGGCCAAAGTGGCTTTCCAGCGGCAAACGTAGGTGTGGCGATCATAATAGCTTGATCGGCGTGGCACTGCTATGCGCCCTGCGGCGGGCCGACCCATATCGCCGCCCTAAAAGAACACTTTTCATTTGATGGCGAATTGATAGGCTGGGTGCACTATGGCTATGTCGGTTCTGAAAAACAGACGCGAGCGCGGTTTCCTTGACGGTCAGTTCCTGATCGCCATGCCGGGTATGGCCGACGCAAATTTCGCCCGCACCGTGGTCTATATCTGCGCCCATTCCGATGACGGCGCGATGGGCTTCGTCATCAACCGGCCCCAGCAGCTCAGCTTCTCGGATGTGCTGCTGCATCTGGAAATCGCCGATGAGGACGAGCTGATCCGCATGCCCGGCGCCACGCGTGATTTCCCCATCCGCTGCGGCGGGCCGGTGGAGAGCGGCCGCGGCTTCGTGCTGCATTCCGACGATTACCTGTCCGAATCGAGCATTCCCGTCAGCGATGACATCTGCCTGACGGCCACGCTCGATATCGTGCGCGCCATCTCGCATGGGCGAGGGCCCCAGCGCGGCCTGATGATGCTCGGTTACGCCGGCTGGGGGGCAGGACAGATCGAAAACGAGATCGGTGCGAATGGCTGGCTGACCTGCCCGGCACAGGAAGAACTCATCTTCGACACCAATCTCGACAGCAAATACGAGCGGGCGCTCGGCCTCATGGGCATCACCCCCGCCATGCTGTCCACCGAGGCCGGCCACGCCTGAATCGTCTTGGAATTTTAGCGGGCCTGCGGGAACTAGTTGAGACTATCCCCGTTTGTAGAACGCGCCGCTGACGGCGTCTCGAACAAAGGGATAATCGCAATGGGCAGCACGAGCGACAAGATCAAGGGTACGGCAAACGAGCTGACCGGCAAGGCCAAGCAGGCAGCCGGCAAGGCCACGGACAATCCGAAGCTGCGCGCCGAAGGTGCGGCTCAGGAAGGCAAGGGCAAGGCCCAGAAAACCGTGGGCAAGGCCAAGGATGCCGTCAAGGGCGCCGTCGACCGCATGTGATCCGACGGAATGGCGCGGCCATTCCATCATCGAATGATTTTAAGCCCGTGCCGGTTTCCCGGCGCGGGCCTTCTGTAAAAACCATCCCCCGGGATTGCCATGAAGCTCTTTACCTGCGCCACCTGCGGCCAGACCATCTATTTCGACAACCGGTTTTGCGTGCGCTGCGGTTCCGCGCTCGGTTTCCTGGCGCAGGATGTGATGCTCCATGCGCTGGTCCCGGCCGGAGAGGCTATGTGGACCGTTGCAGGGCGTGACGGTGTCTTCCGCTTTTGCGACAACGCCGCCCATGACGTCTGCAACTGGCTCGTGCCCGCCGATGGTCCGCATGCCTTCTGCGAAGCCTGCCGCCACAACCGCATCGTGCCCACCACGGATCCGCAGGGGTTAGAGCGTTGGCGGCGTATCGGCGCAGCACAGCGCCACCTATTCTATTCCATCCTGCGCTGGAGCCTGCCGCGCCCGACCCGCGAGGAGGATCCCGCTGGCGGTCTCGTCTTCGATTTCCTGGCCGACGAAGTGGATATGAACGGCAATGTCGTCAGCGCGGCCATGACGGGCCATGAGGATGGCTTGATCAGCCTGCGGGCGGCGGAGGCCGACGATGCGGTGCGTGAGAGCGTGCGCGTTTCGATGGGCGAACCCTATCGCTCCCTGCTCGGCCATTTCCGCCACGAGATCGGCCATTTCTACTGGACGCAGCTGGTTCGCGACGAGGCTATGGTGGAGGAGGCGCGCCGCCTGTTTGGCGACGAGCGCGAGGATTATGCCGCCGCCCTCCAGCGCAACTATACGGAAGGCCCGCCGCCGGACTGGCCGCAGCACTTCATCAGTACCTATGCTGCCGCGCATCCCGCCGAAGATTTCGCAGAATGCTGGGCGCATTTCTTCCATATCGTCGATACGCTGGAGACGGCCCGCAGCTTCGGCCTCAACACCGATCCGAAGGGCCATGAGGAACTCGAGGCCGAAGTGACCTTCGATCCCTATCGCGCCGCTAATGCCGGGCGTCTCGTCGAATCCTGGATCCCGCTCAGTGTTGCTCTGAATGCCATCCAGCGTTCCATGGGACAGCCTGACAGCTACCCGTTCGTGCTGCCGCCGCCCGTCGTCGACAAGCTGGATTTCATCAACAGGCTGGTAAGAGGCGTCAGGCAGTAAGAATTGTCCAGTGGGGACAGATTTCCCTACCGCCTAATACCTGTCACGCCCGCTTCATCAGCGGAAACCGCTCCTTGAGCAGCCGCTGGACGGAATCGTAGCCGATCGGCGGGCCGAAGAGATAGCTCTGGCCGAACTCGCACCCCATATTGCCGAGTTCGATAGCATCCTCTTCCGACTCGATACCTTCCGCCACCACCTGCATTTCCAGCTCGCGCGCCATCGAGATGACGGAGCGCAGAAGCACGGTGCGCTTGTCGGAGCCGTCGCGCACCAGCGCCTTGTCGATCTTGATCATGTCGAAGGGGAAGCGGGTCAGGTAGGACAGGGACGAATGGCCGGTTCCGAAATCGTCGAGCGCCAGGCCGAGTCCGAGGTCGCGCAGCTTGTTGAGGATCAGGCGCGCCTGTTCTGGATTTTCCATCACGACGGATTCGGTAAGCTCCAGCTTGATCTTCTCGGGCTCGCAGCGCGTGCGGGCCAGCGCGGCGCGCACATCGTTGTAGAGCTCGTTGTTGAGAAGTTGCGAGCTGGAGAGGTTGACCGAAACGAAGATCGGCAGTTCGCCGGTGTGCAGCTGCCAGTCCATGAGGTCGCTCGCCGCCTTGTCGAAGGCGAAGAGGCCGAGCTGGCCGATGAGGTCCGACGCCTCGGCGATGGGAATGAACTCCGCCGGCGAGATATTGCCCCGCTTGGGATGATCCCAGCGCATCAGTGCCTCGAAGCCGGCGATTTCCGCATCATGGAGGCGTACGATCGGCTGGTAGACGAGGGAGAGTTCCTTGCGCTCGATGGCACGGCGCAGGTCCGTCTCGATCTGAAGCCGGTCCGCGCCGAAGGTGCGGAAGGCGGGGCGGAAGGGCTCGACGCGGTTGCCGCCGGCTTTCTTGGCCCGATACATGGCAAGCTCGGCGTCGTTGAGAAGCCCCGCCGCGTCCTCCTGCTGGTCGACCCAGGAAACCAGACCAATGGAGGCCGTCAGGATGATTTCCCGGCCGCCGAAATTGATCGGCACCATGATCGCCTTGCTCACGGCATCGGCGAAATCCGCCACCTTGGCCGGGTCGCGCTCCGACAAAAGGATGAGGCCGAACTGGTCGCCCGAGAGGCGCGCCAGCGTGTCCTGCGGTCGCAGCAGGCGGCGCAGGCGCCGCGTCAGCGCAATCAAGATATTGTCGCCGGCGGCGATGCCTAGCGCATCGTTGACCTGCTTGTAGCGGTCGATGTCGATGGTCATGACGGTGGGGCGCACCGTTTCCGAGCTTGCCGTCAGTGACAGCATGGCTTGTAGGCGGTCGAGGAAGACCTGGCGGTTCGGCAGGCCCGTAAGGTTGTCGTGCAGCGCGTCCTGCAGCAGCCGGTCGACGGAATTGCGCTGCTCCGTGATGTCGATGATCGTGCCCACACAGCGGATGATCTCGCCGTTGGCGCCGAGCACCGGCCGGGCGCGGATCGAAAGCCAGTGGTAGTGACCGTCTTCGGCGCGCACGCGGAACTGATGATTGAGCCGGCCCCGGCGGTGCTCCAGCAGTACGTCGAGCGTAGCGCGGAAGCGGTCGCGGTCATCGGGATGCAGGCGCGGCAGCCAGTTGCGGGCGGGACCGTGCATGACACCGGGTGCTAGGCCGAGCTGGATGGAGATGTCGGGAATGGTCACGACGCGGTCGCGCGCCACGTCCCAGTCCCAGACCGTATCACCCGAGCCGGTCAGCGCCAGCGACTGGCGCTCGAGATCGGAGAACAGGCCCTGGCTGTAGGCGCCGCCGGCAAAGGCGTGCTGCATGACCGTGAAGCCGATGAGCAGCACGATGAGAACGAGACCCCCGCCGAGCGCCGGCTGGATGATGTCGTTGTTGAGCTGGCCGGTGACCGTGAGCCACGCGCCGAACAGCCAGACGAGGATCAGCGCCCACGCCGGCACGAGCAGGATGGCGCGGTCGTATCGGTTGAAGCCGAGATAGGCGATGAGCACGATACCCACCGTTCCCGTCAGCGCGAAGGACAGGCGCGCAATGCCGGCGGCAATCGGCGGATCGTAGATCGCCACGCCGAAGAGCAGGCCAAGTCCCAGGATCCAGGCGAGCGTCGCGTAGGACAGATGGGCATGCCAGCGATTGAGGTTCAGATAGGTGAAAAGGAAGACCACGAGGCCGGCGGCAAGAAACACCTCCGTTCCCGCGCGCCATATGCGCTCGTCACCGGCAGTGATGCTGATGAGCTTCGACAGAAAGCCGAAATCCACACAGATGTAGCCGAGCACCGCCCAGGCGAGCGCGGCCGTCGCCGGCAACATGGAGGTGCCCTTCACCACGAAGAGGATGGTCAGGAAGACGGCGAGGAGGCCCGCAATGCCGAGCACGATGCCGCGATAGAGCGTGAAGGCGTTGACCGTGTCCTTGTAGGCATCCGGTGCCCAGAGATAGATCTGCGGCAGGTCGGGCGTGGCGAGTTCGGCGACGAAGGTCACCACGGAGCCGGGATCGAGCGTGATGCGGAAGACATCAGCCTCGTCGCTTGGCTGGCGGTCCAGCGCAAAGCCCTGGCTCGGCGTGATGGAGATGATGCGCTTGGCGCCGAGGTCGGGCCAGAACAGCTTGGATTGCACGAGGCGGAAGTGCGGGGCGACGATCAGGCGGTCGATCTGTTCGTCGGAAACATTGGCGAGCGCGAAGACGGCCCAGTCGCCCTGATGCGTATCGGAAGTCGCCCGCACCTCGATGCGCCGCACGATGCCGTCGGTGCCGGGTGCCGTGGAAACCTGGAAGGCTTCGCCCCGGCCCGTATAGATCTCCGTCGTGGCGGTCAGGTCGAGGGCGGTGTCGTCACGCGAAATCCGCACAGGCTCGACAGCAAACGCCTGCCCGGCGAGCGAGGCGAACAGCACCATCGCCGCCAGCAGGATGAGATATGAGGACCGGCTGGCACGCAGCGCGAGCGGCACGATTGAAGACGTCATTGAAAGCGCATTGTCCTTAGGTACTTGCCCAGTCCTGTCGCGCCCGGTGTCGCTCAGGGCCGCCCGTCGGCGGCCAGGAGCGAGAACATCACATGGTCGCGCCACTGCCCGTTTATCTTCAGATACTCCCGAAGGTAGCCTTCCCGCTGAAAGCCGGCCTTTTCAAGGAGGCGAATGCTTCTCGTATTGTCTGGAATACAGGCTGCCTCGATACGGTGCAACTGAAGGCTCGAAAAGATATAGGGAATGGCGAGCTTGAGCGCGCCGAACATGTGGCCCTTTCCGGCATGGCGCGCGCCCATCCAGTAGCCGATCATGCAGCATTGCGCCGCCCCGCGCCTGATATAGCCGACGGTCAGTCCGCCCAGCAGGGCATTGTCCACGCGCGAAAAGACGAGCAGCGGAACGGCCTGGCCAGAGGAAAATTCCTGTTCATTGCGGATGACGCGGGCGCGAAAGGCGCTCTCGGTCAGCTCGTCGCCGCGCCATGTCGGCTCCCACGGTTCGAGGAACGCGCGGCTTTCGGAGCGCAACGCATACCATTGCCGGTAGTCCTGAAAGCGGGGGAGGCGAAGGAGGTAGCCGTCGCCGGCAAGCTCGACCGTGTCGGACTGCCGGGACAGAAACCGAAAAACCGACCTCGTCATGCAGCCCTCCGCGCGCGCCGACTGGTGGCGCGCATTCGCACGAGACTATGACGATAGCGTTACCGGCGTCAAATGCTGTTGACAGTCGGCCGGCCGCGGGACGGTCTGATTTTGCGTGCTATGCAGGATTTGCATGCCTGTGCTGAAAGCATGTGCATTTAAAGTAGGCATGGGAAAGGCTATATTTTCATCAACACAAAGGAGAGATGAACATGAACCTTTTCGCAAAGCTCAAGAAGAATGTTGCCGACCGCCGCGCCATCCGCGAACTCGGTGCCCTCGATGACCGCACCCTGCAGGACCTCGGCCTGACGCGCTCGAACATCCGCGCTGCCGTCAAGGGCGCAAGCGACCTCATCTGATATGGATTGCGGCACACGCCGCGTCCCGTCTGACCGCCGGAACGCACCTCCAGGTTCCGGCCCATAACCCGCCCGCAAGGCGGGTTTTGTTATGGAATAAACCTCCGCCGGAGGTGGCGCAGATGGCCTGCTCAGGCGCTTCGGTTCGCTCTAGGCCGCTCAGCTGGCCGGTTTATCGAGAACGAAATAGGCGTAGCGCTCATCGTCGATGAGATTATCCTTGGGACGAAGCGAGATCGACACCGGTATGAAGCCGGCGCGTTCGGTCCTGTGCCAGAAGTCGTCGATGCAATAGGTCGTCATGTTGGCGAGGTTCCGGCGGTATCCCCATTTGCGGGATTTCGTCTTCCGGTCGGCCGTCTCGTATTTTATCTGGATGATCGCGGTCCCGCCGGGCCGCAGCACCCGGTTGGCAATGTCGAGGATGCGCTGGCCGTGCTCCTGCGAGGGGAGCAGCTCGAAAACATAGGTGCAGAGAAAAACGTCCGCTGTGCCCGCCAAAGCGCCGGCCGCAGCCTCGGGATCGGAGACATCGGTGAGCAAAGGTTGAAAGTTCTCCTGCCCCATGCTGCGCAGCACGACGCCGCATTCCTCCAGCGTGGCCTGTGAGATGTCCACCCCGACGAAGCTTTCAGTCATGGGCGCGAAATGCACCGCATTCGCGCCGCCGCCGCACCCCCATTCGACGACGCGCCCAACCGGCAGACTTCGACCCCGGATGGTTAGGTGGTCGAGCATGAGCTTGAGATGCGGTTTTCCGAGCTCCAGCCAGACGCGTTCCGGCAAGCCTTCGCCGCCTTTCCAGTGGGAGTTGGAGTGGAACGCTCGCTGGTTCACATCACTCCAGTATTTCTGGGACTCGTGCGCACGGCTACGCTCTGATTGCTGCACCGGCATGTGCTCGAGCAACGTATAGCCAGCGTATCGAAGCAGGTTTTTCGCGACTGCTCTCATCGACGTCTCCCCGCCGGGCGCAGAAAACCCGGTCGGTATACCATCGCTGCGATCGACTGGAAAAAACATCCACCGAAAGACGGAGGACGCGTCGGCTTTATGGCGTATGCGCGGTCTTCGAAGGGCCGCTCAACTTGCGACCCGGTCCGGCACGCTGTCACGCGCCAGCGAGCGCGTGATATCGGCGGCCGGCACGAGGTGGTCGAGCGGACCGATGGCCGAAATGGTCGGCACGGTGTCGAAGAACAGGCGTCCGGCAAGGTCCGTCAGGCGCTCGATGGTGATGCCTTCTAGGCGCTCCATCAACTCCTCGTTCGGGATCGGTCGACCGTACAGCATCATCTGGCGGGCGATCTGGCCGGCGCGGGCCGCAGGGCTTTCCTGACCCATGAGCAGCTGGGCGCGAATCTGCGCGCGGGCACGCTCGATCTCCTGCTGTTCGATGATATCGGAGGACTTCTTCAATTCGTCGAAGATGACGGGCATCAGCTCGGGCAGGTTCTCGCCGCCCGTCGCGGCATGAATGCCGAAGATGCCGGTGTCGGAAAAGCCCCAGTGGAAGGCATAGATCGAATAACAGAGGCCGCGATGCTCGCGTACTTCCTGGAAGAGGCGCGAGGACATGCCGCCGCCGAGGATATTGGCGAGGATCTGCGAGCAGTAGAAGTCGCGCGCATGATAGGCCTTGCCCTCGAAGCCGAGCAGCACCTGGGCATCCATCAGGTCGCGCGTTTCGCGAATGTCGCCGCCGGTGTAGCGGGCGGGTTCGAAGACCGGCGAGATTTTCGGCGCCGTCGGTAGGCTGGAAAAGCGCTCCTCGACCTGGCGCACGAACTCGTCGTGCTTCACCGCGCCGGCGGCAACGACGAACATGCGGTCCGTCGTGTAGTTGCGGTCGAGATAGCTGCGGATCTCGCCGGGCGTGAAGGAGAGTACGGTATCCGGCGTGCCGAGAATGGCGCGGCCGATGATCTGGTCGCGATAGGCGACCTCGGAGAACTTGTCGAAGACAACGTCGTCGGGAGTGTCGTTCGCCGCGCCGATTTCCTGCAGGATGACGTGCTTTTCGCGGCGAAGCTCCTCCTCGTCGAAGACGGATTCCGTTAGGATGTCGGCGAGGATATCGACCGCGAGCGGAACATGGTCCTTCAGCACACGGGCATAGTAGGAGGTCGTTTCGGTCGAGGTGGCGGCGTTGACCTCGCCGCCGACATTCTCGATCTCCTCGGCGATCTGGCGGGCGGAGCGGCGCTCCGTGCCTTTGAAAGCCATGTGTTCCAGGAGGTGGGCGATGCCGTGCTCGTCCGTTGTTTCGTTGCGTGATCCGGACTTGATCCACACGCCGAGAGCGACGCTCTCGAGATGTGGCATTGACTCGGTCACCACGGTCAACCCGGATGTAAGCCGGGTGCACTCAACTCTCATCATGCGCACTTTCTGCGTTCAGTCCCGCGCCCGCGTATGTTTGCCGATGTAGTCTTCCACCGCATCGAGCTCAGCACCGAGCACGTCGAACCGCTCTTCCCTTTGCATCAGGTCAGCAAGCCACGACGGAAGCGCCGGGTCAATACCACTCGCCGATTTTACTGCGGCAGGGAATTTTGCCGGATGCGCGGTGGCAAGCGTCACCATCGGCGAACCGGGCTTTTCATGCTTTGCGGCAACGAACACGCCGATCGCCGAATGAGGATCGAGCAGATAGCCGGTCTCGGCCAGCGTGGTCTTGATGGTTTTCGCCACGTCTTTTTCGGTGGCGCGTCCGGCGCGGAACTTCTTGCGGATCGTCTTCAGCGCCTTGTCTTCGATCTCGAAAGCGTTGGATTGCTTGAGGCTTTCCATGGCGCGGCGCACCGCACCCGCATCGCGATCGAGGGCTTCGAACAGCAGTCGCTCGAAGTTGGAGGAAATCTGGATGTCCATGGAAGGCGAGGTGGTGGCCTTCACACCCTTGATCTCGTAGCGGCCGGTCTTCAGCGTGCGGGCGAGAATGTCGTTCTCGTTGGTGGCAATGACCAGCTTGTCGATCGGCAGGCCCATGCGCTTTGCGGCATAGCCGGCGAATATGTCGCCGAAATTGCCGGTCGGCACCGTAAACGAGATCTTCCGGTCCGGGCCGCCCAGCGCGACAGCGGTCGTGAAGTAATAGACGATCTGGGCCATGATGCGCGCCCAGTTGATCGAGTTGACGCCGGACAGTTTCACGCTGTCGCGGAACTTGCCGTCGTTGAACATCGCCTTCACGAGGTTCTGGCAGTCGTCGAAATTGCCCTTGATCGCCAGCGCGTGGACGTTCTTTTCCGTCGAGGTCGTCATCTGGCGCTGCTGCACCGGCGAGACCTTGCCTTCCGGGAACAGAATGAAGATGTCGGTGCGCTCGCGTCCGGCAAAGGCATCGATGGCCGCGCCGCCGGTGTCGCCCGATGTCGCGCCGACGATGGTCGCGCGCTCGCCGCGGGTGGCCAGCGCATGGTCCATCAGCCGCGCGAGCAGCTGCATGGCCACGTCCTTGAACGCGAGCGTCGTGCCGTGGAAGAGTTCCAGCACGAAGGCGTTGGGGCCAGTCTGGATCACAGGTGCGATGGCGGGATGGCGGAACGTGGCATAGGCCTCGTCGATCATCGCCCGGAACTTGTCGGCGGGGATGTCGCCCTCCACGAAGGGCGAGAGGACGGTGAAGGCGATGTCCTGATAGGACTTGCCGCGCAGCGCCCGGATGTCCTTCTTCGAGAAAGTGGGCCATTCGCGCGGCACATAGAGCCCGCCGTCACGGGCAAGGCCCGCCAGGAGCGCATCCGAGAAACCGAGGGAAGGGGCCTCGCCCCGCGTCGAAACATAATCCACGTTCACACGTCCTTGGAATGGTTGGGCTGCAAGGCGTTGCCTGCGGCCGTTCGTGACGATGCCGTTCTGTGCGGCCCACCGATGGCGGACCTTTCGAAATTCTGCGGGCGATTTCATTCGACAATCGATTTTTCCCCGCGCCGCTGCTATAGACCATCGCCTGGGGTCGTGAAAAGGCCCGTAAAACGAGTTCCGAAAGGCTTGGACGCCGGAGGCGGGGCCTGATCGCAGGGGTAGACGTAACGTGTTTGGAATGACAATCCGCCGCTTTCTCGGCATCACCCTTCTTGCCACCGTCGCCGGTTGCAGCCAGTCAGACAAGCCTGTCAATCTCGGCGTGACCAGCGATCCGTCCGGCATCGAGACCGCGACGCAGCAGCAAACCCAGGTCGCCGTCATCCAGGGATCGTGCCCGCAGGTCTATCTGCAGGACGGCACGGCCGTCCTGCAGCGTTACGCAAGGGGCGCCAAGGACGATCCGCAGAACCTCGCCTATCAGGTGACGCTTGCCGACACCACGCGCCAGTGCGTGATCAATTCCAGCCAGCTCTCCATCACGGTCATGGTGCAGGGCCGTATCGTCGTCGGCCCGGCCGGCGCCTCGGGCACCGTGAACGTGCCGATCCGCGTTTCCGTGCTCGATGGCACCAACACGCTTTACACCCAGCTTGTGCAGTACCCGGTCACCGTGCCGGCCGATGGCACGGCGGGTCAGTTTATCTTCAAGCAGGACAATATCGCCGTTCCCGGCGGTTCGGGCGGCTTCACGAAGGTCTATGTCGGCTTCGAGGACGGCCCGGCGAAGAAGCGCAAGTAAGCCCCTTCCCAGATATGAAAAAGGCCGCGGTCGATCATGCCCGCGGCCTTTTTGTTTCCGGTTATCCGTGGCGTCAGATCGCCTCGCTCCATTCGGCAAGTGCGGCGATGACGTCGGGCAGCTCCGTCATGCGGGCAATCACGGTTTCCGCGCCGGCTTCCGTCAGGCGGTCGGCATGGGAGGGATAGGTGTGCGAGGCGCCGGTGAAGCCGACGACGCGCATGCCGGCGGCGCGCGCGCCCGAAATGCCATGCACCGAATCCTCGACGACCAGCGTGCGCGCCGGATCGGCGCCGAACTGCTTTGCGCCATGCAGGAAGATGTCCGGCTTAGGCTTCACCCGGTCCGGCCCGAGGTCCTTTGCCGAATAGATATAGGGGCCGAAGACCGGCTTGAGACCGACCTTGGTCAGCATCATGTCGAGCCGGTGCGAGGACGAGTTCGAACAGATGCAATAGGGCTTGCGGATGCGCGACAGCATCTGCTTCACGCCGTCGATGACCTTCACCTCGCTTGCCAGGCGCGCATCGAGCAGCTTTTCCGACTTGTCGAGCAGCGATGCGGAAAGTGGAATAGCGGCCTCGCGCTCGATGGCCAGCAGGATGTTCTGCCAGGTCATGCCGGCAAAGCGCTCGCCCATCTCTTCTACGCTGATCGGATAACCCGCCTCCGTCAGCAGGCGGGATTCCACTTCCGCAGCTATGATTTCCGAATCGACCAGGACGCCGTCGCAGTCGAAGATGATTAGGTCGAAACCTTCCATGATGGGCTGTCTTTCAAACTGGCGGCGCCGGCAGGCGCATCACGCCTTGCTTGCCGAAACCGGGAAAAGATTGGAGGAGGCGGGCAGGGCCCGCGCAGCTGCGGCATCCCTACACGAAAGGGCCGCCCGGGACAATTGCGCAGTGGTGGAAGGAGCTATGCGCGGCTGCCCGCCGATAGGCTGACCTGCTGTAGGCCTACAGATTATGGAAAAAGCGCCACGAACTCGCGTTCGCCTTCCCCGGTGAAGCGGACGGCGCGGCTGTTCTTTTCGCGTTTTGCCCAGCCGTTGGCAATGAAGCGGGCAAGCAGCGCCTCGCCCAGCGATCCCGCAAGATGCGAGCGCCGTTCGCTCCAGTCGAGACAGGTGCGGCAGACCGGGCGACGTTGCGCCTTCAGGGCCGGCATGTCGATGCCGAGCGCGGCCATGCGCATCTCGCCCGCCGGCGTCAGCGCGGCGTCGTCGCCATCGAGCGTTACATCGCCGTCTGCCACCAACCGGTCGAGCAGGCGCACGCCATAGTCGCCGGCGAGGTGATTATAGCAGACGCGTGCCTTGCGCAGCGCCGGGTCCTTCGGGCCAGGACGCGTGCGCAGATGGCCGCGGTTGGCTGCATATCCCATGATGCTTTCGAGCAGCCGGCCGGCCTCGTCGTCGGCCAGCGCGAAATAGCGGTGCCGGCCCTGCTTGCGCTGGGCGATCAGTCCGCCGGCTTCCAGCTTGGCCAGATGGGCGCTCGTCGTCTGAAGCGTCACGCCCGCCGCACCGGCAAGTTCGCTTGCGGTCAATGCCTGGCCGCCCATCAGCGCGGTCAGCATGTTGGCGCGGGCGGGGTCGCCGATCAGCGCGCCGATCTGGGAAATGTCCGGTCCTTCTTTCATACTTCGATGATAGCCGAAGCATTCGCGTCAGGCAACCTGGGAAAGCCAGGCACCGCCAAGGAGGATAAAATGATGATCACCGCCTTCATCCGCTAAGAGATCGATCTTTTCCGCAAGGATGCTTTTGCTGCCTATGCCTACCGTCTTCGTGTCGCGAGCGTGTGCGTGACGACGGTCTCAACGACCGCAACGGGGCGCCGAAAGATGCCAGCCCTTTCATCCAGCCCAGGCGCAGCCGGCTTATTCCACCGTCACTTCCGAGCGCTCGCCCGCCTTCACCGTGGCCGGCTTCTCCTTCGGTGCAATGTCGCCCTCATAGTTCACGGCGATCACATAATCGCCGGCCGGCAGGGTCTCCTGGTATTGGGCGCCGTAGTTGTTGGAAACGGATTTGCGATTGCCCTGAATGTCCTTTTGGGCGCTGAAAATCTCGATGAAATTTGCGCCCGGAGCGGTGATCGCCAGAACCCCTGCATTGAGGTTGACCGACACGTCGGCCATTTCCCCGGCCTTGATCGTGAAGGGGATTTCCGCCGTTGCCGCGCCGAGCTTGGCCGTCAGGACATGATCGCCGGGTGGCACGTCGATCTTGCTGCCGGTGCCGTAGTTGTAGCCGATCTGCTTTCGCGTGCCGTCGATAGCCTTGTTGGCGGCCACGACCTCGAAAAAGACATCGCCGGAATCGACCGCCGGTCCGCCCTCGGCATAGATGGCGCTGTTCAGCACGGTGCCGGAACCGACGATGAGGTCGTGTTCCATTTGCTCTCCCGCCTTCAGGGTGACGGTTTCCTCGACGGCGGTCGGGCCGACGGATCCCTTGAGTTTCACTTGCCCTGCCGCGGCATAGAATTTGGACGTGCCGTAATAGGTGGTGGTGTAGTCGCCGAAGGCGACGTCGACGCGGATTTCGCGGTCGTCCTCGGCGGCATCAGGGGTACGCTTGGGATGCACGATCACCGTTCCGGCGTCGAAATTGACGAAGGGCTTGGCCACCTCGCCATCCTTCACCTCGAAAGCCACCTGCTTTTCGATGACGCTATCGAGCTTGGCTACGGCCACATATCTGCCGGCCGGGAAGTTGGCGGAATAGGCGCCCTTGTACTCGCTCGTCAGGTCGTCGCCGGTGCGCTGGCCGTTTTCATCGGCCTTGTAGACCAGCCATTGCACATGGTTGTCCTCGCCGATCGAAGGTCCGCCTTCAGAAAGCACGCTGTCGAAGATGGTGTTGAACTCGACTGCGGGTTTGGCTTCGACCACCTGCTCTTTCGGCTTGGACATCGGCGCTTCCGCAACCGTCGCGGTCAGTGCGGCGACGAGCTGGGTGGCGTCCGAGGCCTGGAAATATTTGCCCCCGGTGTTTTCGGCGAGGCACGCGACCTTCTTGCCTTCCTCCGCCGTCAGCCCGAAGCCGACGACATGGGTGGTAAAATCGACCCCTTTGCTTTCCAGCGCCGACGCGAGGGCGCACGGATCGGCCTCGCAGGTCTCCAGCCCGTCCGTGACGAGCACGACGGTCGCCTTGTCCTCGGTATATTTCAACGCCTCGGCCGCCTGTTCCACGGAGCGGGTCAGCGGCGTCTTGCCCTTCGGATTGAGGCCGGAAACGAAGGCGTTGATGGCATTCTCGGTGCCGGCACCCGGCGGCACGGCAAGTTCGATGTCGCTGCACGAACCCTTTTCGCGATGACCGTAGACCATCAGGCCGAGCTCGGCGCCCACGGGCACGGATTTCAGGACCGTACCCAGCGTTTCGCGGGCAATATCGATCTTCGAGCGTCCGTTGATCTGGCCCCACATGGAGCCGGAGGCATCCAGGACGATCATCGTCTTGTCCGCGGCAATCGTATTGGTGGCGGCAAGAAGCCCCGCCAGAAGCAGGAATGCAGCTTTCAGTCGCACATTTCTCTCCTTGTGATGTCGGGGGCTCCCGCGCCGATTGCGGCAATATCGGGAAAAAGACGTTCGGGCGCGGCGGTCTATTCGCATGTGCTTGAATGATGCGGAAAAATTCCGTCTTGCGACGGTTTCGGCTTTTTCTTCAGGGCCTTCAGCCTTTGGTAACCATCTTCGGTAACCATAAGCCCATCAAGTTCAGTTCCCAGTAAGCGTATCAGCGAGTATCAAATGCCATCTGTTCTTTCGCTTGCCGACGTCTCCCGTTCGCCCCGCAAGAGCGTGTGGCTCGACACCATCATCAAGGGAGACTGCGTCGCCGCGCTCGAGGCGCTGCCCGACCAGTCCGTCGATGTCATCTTCGCCGATCCGCCGTATAACCTCCAGCTTGGCGGCATGCTGACCCGACCCGACCAGTCGCAGGTCGATGCGGTCGATGACGAATGGGACCAGTTCGCATCCTTCGGTGCCTACGACGCCTTTACCCGTGCCTGGCTGCTGGCCTGCCGCCGCGTGCTGAAGCCCTCGGGCACGATCTGGGTCATCGGCTCCTATCACAATATCTTCCGCGTCGGCGCGACCTTGCAGGACCTCAACTTCTGGATCCTCAACGACATCGTCTGGCGCAAGACCAATCCGATGCCGAACTTCAAGGGCCGTCGCTTCCAGAACGCGCACGAGACGATGATCTGGGCCACCCGCGACCCCAAGGCCAAGGGCTACACGTTCAACTACGACGCCATGAAGGCCGCCAATGACGACGTGCAGATGCGCTCCGACTGGCTGTTCCCGATCTGCAACGGCGGCGAGCGCCTGAAGGGCGAGGACGGCAAGAAGGTGCATCCGACGCAGAAGCCGGAAGCGCTGCTTGCCCGCATCCTGATGGCATCCTCCAAACCCGGCGACGTGGTGCTCGATCCGTTCTTCGGCTCCGGCACGACGGGTGCCGTCGCCAAGCGCCTCGGCCGTCACTTCGTCGGCATCGAGCGCGAGCAGACCTATATCGATGCCGCTCGCGAACGCATCGAGGCCGTCGAACCGCTGGGCAGCGGCACCCTGTCCGTCATGACGGGCAAGAAGGCCGAACCGCGCGTCGCCTTCAACACGCTGATCGAAAGCGGTCTGATCGCGCCTGGCACCGTGCTGACCGATGCCCGCCGCCGTCACAGCGCCATCGTGCGCGCCGACGGCACGCTTGTCGCGGGCAACGATGCCGGCTCCATCCACCGCGTCGGTGCGAAGGTGCAGGGCTTCGATGCCTGCAATGGCTGGACCTTCTGGCACTATGCGGAAGGGGCCGAACTGAAGCCCATCGACGAGCTGCGCGCCATCGTGCGCTCGCGGATGGCCGGCCTCGAATAGAGGCCTGTCGAAGACTTTAAAACTGTTTCTCCAGCTGCGGCCTCCGGTGTTCCCTGCACCGGGGGCTGTGGCTTTCTAGGGATGCAAATCTTTTGTGGTTTGGCCTTGCGCGATTCAGATGATGTTAACCAACAGGCGCTTACTTTGAAGTCGACAAGGACATCAGGCCAAGCGGCGGAAATCGTTGCGGAAAGCCACGGCCGAACAACCGGCCAGGCAGGCCGGATATCGCTTTTCCGGTTTTTGTACCTTCAGTCCCGGAAATGCGAAAACGCCCGGAGCTTCAAAAGCTCCGGGCGTTTCGGTTTAAGAGCCGCTCCTTAAAGCGCGATGCCGTGGGCGGCGAGGTCCGTCTTCAGCTTTTCCGGATCGGTGAACAGAACGGCATTCCAGCCGGCAAGGCGCGCGCCTTCCACATTGGCCGGCGCGTCGTCGATGAACAGCGTGTGGGCCGGCGACAGGCCGAAATCGCGGCTGTGCTTTTCGTAGATGGCGATGTCGGGTTTGATGAGGCCGATCTCGCCGGAAACCGTGACGCCGCGCGGCATGTCGAGGAAGGGGAAGAGCTTGCGCGCTTCTTTGAAGGTGTCGGCCGCGAAATTGGTGAGCATCGTCACGTCGCGGCCCTCCTGGATGAGGGCCTCCATGATCGCCACGCTCTCAACATAGGCGTGCGACACCATCTCGTGCCAGTGTTTGCGGAAGGCGCGAATGTGCTCGATGCGATCGGGATGTGCCTCGATGAGCAGGGCTTCGGCGTCTTCCCACGCCCGGCCGCGATCCTGCTCAAGGTTCCAGTCGTGCGTGCAGACATTCGTGAAGAACCAGTTCCGCTCGGCGTCGTCGGGAATGAGGCGGGCAAAGGGGATATGCGGATCGTAGTGAATCAGCACCCTGCCGATGTCGAAGACGATGTGTCGGATTTCGATGCTGCTCATGCTTTCCTCGCCTTTTCGAATGCGTCCGGTATCGCTTGTTTTATGGCTTTCTTCATGACGGTCGGCAGTGCCTCGCCGTCGAGCGTCTCCTTGGGCTGCCACCATCCTTCGCCGGCTACGACATCGCGCGATGCCCGTGAGCGATAGACGGTAAGCCGCAGCTCAAAATGCGTGAACACGTGCACGACGGTTCCGCAGGCCTGCCACGCCGCCGGAAACGGTGCTGCGCCAGTGCCAGTGTCACCATCGATGCGTGCCGTCCAGTGGCTGCCGGGCACCTCCGTCATGCCGCCGAGCAGGCCGCTCTCCACGCGTTTGCGCAGGAAGATGGCGCCCGTTTCGTCTTCCGCCACGAAGGCCGCGCCCAATCGGACCGGCTTTTCCTTCTTAGCGGCCTTGCGCGGATAAAGTTCCGGATCGTCCTGGCCAAGCACCCGACATTGCGCGTTGAAGGGACAGAGCGCGCAGGCCGGCCGGCGCGGCGTGCAGATCGTGGCGCCGAGATCCATCATGCCCTGGGCGAAATCGCCCGGCCGGTCCTGCGGCGTCATCGCGGCCACCAGCGCCCGCATTTCCGGCTTGGCCGAGGGCAACGGCGTCTCGATGGCATGGAGGCGGGAAATGACGCGCTCCACATTGCCGTCGAGCACCGCGCTGTGGCGGTTGAAGGCGATGGCGGCGATCGCGGCTGCGGTATAGTCACCGATGCCGGGCAGGGCTTTCAACCCTTCCTCTGTATCGGGAAACACTCCGCCATGCTCGAAGGCGACGACCTCGGCGCATTTTTTGAGATTGCGCGCGCGTGCGTAGTAGCCGAGCCCGGCCCAGGATTTCATCACGTCCTCGTGGTCGGCCTTTGCGAGATTCGTGACCGTCGGCCAGCGCGACGTGAAGAGGGCGAAATAGGATTTCACCGCCTGAACGGTCGTCTGCTGCAGCATGACCTCCGACAGCCAGACGCGGTAGGGATCGGCCGTCTCGCCGCGCGCCGCCATCGGCGGGCTCACCCGCCAGGGCAGGTCGCGATGGTGCCGGTCGTACCAGGCGAGAAGCAGGTCGGCGAGCGCCGTTGTTCGGTGAGGCTTGGTCATGATCGGCCTGAACGGGGTCGGATCACCCCTCTTTGTATCGCTGAATCGGCGCAAAACCCTGCACACTTTTGCTGGAATTGCTCTATAACTGGCGGAGTGGTCCGCGCTCTTCAAGGTGCTTCGCGGGCATGGCAGGAATATTTTCCCGCAAGGGGTAAACCGTGAACAACAAGGCGTCAAGACGCGGCATCGTGCAGATCAGCGAAGTCGCCAACGGTCTCATCGATCCGGTGCTGGCCAAGCGTGCGGGCATCAATACGATGCTTCTGGGCTCGTGGGACGAGATCGCCGGAACGCAGTTTTCCGACTGCACGCGGCCGGAACGCATTTCCTGGCCGCGCCGGGCCTCCGAAATGACGGGGGAGGGCGGCGGCCATCAGCCGGGCGTGCTGACCATTGCCTGCGAGGGCGCGCGCGCACTCTTTCTCAGCCACCAGCAGGGCGAGATCATCCAGCGCATCAACGGCTTCTTCGGCTTTCCCGCGATCAATCAGGTCCGGATCGTGCAGAAGCCGGTAAGCCAGCAGTCGCGCCACCGCGCAAAGCCGCGCCCGCTGACCGGCGAGGCCGCCCGCCATCTCGACGGCCTCGTTGAGGGTATCGAGGGCGATGCCCTGAAGGCAGCGCTGAAGCGGCTTGGTACGGCAGTGCTCGGCCGGCGTCGCTAGAACCATCGAACGGTCACAATTCTTTGAAGTTACTGGCCTCCACGCAGCTTGTTCGCGCCCCAAAGCAGGTATATCGGGAATGCGAAGAGCAATTCTTGCGAAAAGACTTGAACCGTCTTTCCTCAAGAATTGCGCCGATCCCAAGAATTTTCCATCCCACAGGAGAGACCATGTCCCTTTCCGAAATGAGCCTGATGAAACGCCTTCTCACCGGCGTTGCCGTAGCAGGGCTTGCCGTAACGCTTGCCGCCTGCTCCGACGACAAGAAGGAGCAGGCTGCGCAGGATCCGGCGACCAACCAGTCGACATCGACTGAAACCACGGGCTCGACGACCTCGACCGCCACGACCGGAACGACCGAGGTCGCCCAGGCCGACACGGCGACGGCCGCCCCTGCCGAACTGCCGACCGCCGAGGGCGACGTCGACATGGCTGAAGTGCTGAAGCCCGGCGCTCTGCCGGACATGGCGCTGGGTGAAGCCAACGCGCCGGTGACGATCGTCGAATACATGTCGACGACCTGCCCGCATTGCGCCGCCTTCCACAACAACACCTTCGACGCGATCAAGACGAAGTATGTCGACAGCGGCAAGGTCCGTTTCGTGATCCGCGAATTCCCTTTTGATCCGCGTGCCGCCGCAGCCTTCATGCTGGCGCGCTGCAAGCCTCAGAACCCGGCAGAACTGACGGACGCCGCGCAGTACTTCCCGATGATCTCCATGCTCATGAAGCAGCAGGAAGTCTGGGCCGCCGCGCAGGATGGCCGCGAAGCGCTTCTGCAGATGTCGAAACTCGCCGGTTTTACACAGGAGAGCTTCCAGGCCTGCTTGACGAACCAGAAGCTTCTGGATGATGTGAACGCGGTACGGGAACGCGGTGCCAAGGAATTCGGCGTCGCAGCGACCCCGACCTTCCTGATCAATGGCAAGCGCTATTCGGGAGACATGTCGGTTGGCACCATGTCGGCCCTCATCGACAGCATGCTCTGATCCTTCGACCGGATTGACGGCGGGCGACGGCGGAAGCCGTGTGCCCGCTTTTTATTTTTCGTCGGCGTCCGGGGCTCACCCCCCTCTGGCCTGCCGGCCATCTCCCCCACCGGTGGGGAGATCGGCTGGAGGCAAGGCGTCGCCACGATTCAATCTCCACCCTTGTGGGGGAGATGGCCGGCAGGCCAGAGGAGGGTATCCCACCCTCGAGGCGGCCGCATGAAGTTCAACAAGCTCCGTCTTCTCGGCTTCAAGTCCTTCGTCGAACCAACCGAATTCGTCATCGAGCGCGGCCTGACCGGCGTGGTCGGGCCCAATGGCTGCGGCAAGTCGAACCTTGTCGAGGCGTTGCGTTGGGTGATGGGGGAAAACTCCTACAAGAATATGCGTGCGTCCGGCATGGACGACGTCATCTTCTCCGGTTCCGGCAACCGCCCGGCGCGCAACACCGCCGAAGTCGGCCTCTATCTCGATAATTCCGACCGTACGGCTCCGGCTGCCTTCAACGACGAGGACGAGATCCAGGTCTCGCGTCGCATCGAGCGCGAGAACGGCTCCATCTACCGCATTAACGGCAAGGAAGCGCGCGCCAAGGATGTGCAGCTGCTGTTTGCCGACGCCTCCACCGGCGCCCGCTCGCCCTCCATGGTGGGGCAAGGGCGGATCGGCGAACTCATCCAGGCCAAGCCCCAGGCCCGCCGCCAGTTGCTCGAAGAAGCGGCCGGCATTTCCGGCCTGCATTCGCGTCGCCATGAGGCGGAACTGCGCCTGCGTGCGGCCGAAACCAATCTCGAACGGCTCGACGATGTCACTTCCCAACTCGAAAGCCAGATCGAAAGCCTGAAGCGCCAGTCGCGCCAGGCCAATCGCTTCAAGGCGCTGTCGGCCGATATCCGCCGCCACGAGGCGATGCTTCTGCATATCCGCTGGGTGCAGGCGAAGGAGGCGGAAGGCGAAGCGGAAAGCCAGCTCAATCAGGCCACCTCGCTCGTCGCCGAGCGGGCGAACGCCCAGATGCAGGCCGCCAAGGACCAGGCCGTCGCCAGCCTCAAGCTGCCAGAACTGCGCGAAAACGAGGCGAAACTTGCCGCCGTGCTCCAGCGCCTGCAGATCGCAAGGGCCCAGCTCGAAGAGGATTCCGCCCGCCTGCTGCGCCGCCGCGACGAACTCGGCCGCCGCATGGCGCAGCTTGCCGAGGATATCGTGCGCGAGGAACGCATGGTGGCTGATAATGCCGCCGTGCTGGAGCGCCTTGAGGCCGAGAAGGCCGAAATCGGCGAAATCCTAGCCGAGGCCGACGAGCGTGCCAAAGCCGCCCGCGAGACGATGGACGAAGCGGCGGCCAGGCTGGCAACAAGCGAAGCCGCTCTTGCCACAGTCACCGCCGAGCGCGCCGAAGCGCAGGCCGTGCGCAACCAGCTGGAAAAGGCGATCCGCGATCTTTCCGAGCGCCATCTGCGGCTTGGCCAGCAGCTTGATGCGCAGGCGCGCGAGCTTGCCGAAATGGATGCGCGCATTGCGGCACTTCCCGACCCGGAAGAGCGCCGCGCCGCCGTGCAGGAGGCCGAGGAAGCGCTGGAAGCCGCCGGCGAGATGCTGGTCGCCGTCGAGGAGGCGCTGGAGGAGGCCCGCTTCAGCGAAGCCGCCCTGCGCGGTCCCGTCGACACGGCACGCGCCCGGCTGGCGGGTATCGAGACGGAAGCCCGCACCATCCGCCGCATGCTGGAGGCCGGAACGAGCGCGGGCTCTTCTGCGCCCGTCGTCGAGGATGTCGCGGTCGACCGCGGCTATGAAACGGCGCTGGGCGCCGCACTTGGCGACGATCTCGAATCGCCGGCCGATGTGGACGCGCCCGTTCACTGGCGCGCGTCGGGCGATGCCTCCGCCGATGCGGCCCTGCCGGGCGGCGTGCCGGCTCTCATCGCCCATGTCCGTGCACCTGCGGTTCTGCATCGTCGCCTTGCCCAGGTCGGTATTGCCGGCAATGTCGAACATGCGCTTGCCCTCCTGCCGCAGCTCAGGCCCGGTCAGCGGCTCGTGACCCGCGAGGGCGCGGTGTTCCGGTGGGATGGCCATGTCACCGGCGCTGATGCGCCGAGCGCCGCGGCGCTGCGCCTGGAGCAGAAGAACCGCCTCGCCGAACTGGAAGCCGAACTGGACGACGCCCGCGCCGCACTTGCGGATGCCGAGGCTGACCTTGCCCGTGCCGCCGAGACGATCCGCGCCGAAATGCAGCGCCAGCAGGCGGCCCGCGAGGCGCAGCGTGTCGCCACCCGCGCGCTTGCCGAGGCCCGCGAGGCGCTGGAAACGGCCGAGCGCGCCTCGGGCGATCTCATCCGCCGCCGCGCCGTTCTCGGCGAGACGCGCGCGCAGATCGAGGGGCAGGTGGAAGAGGCGGCAGAAGCGCTTGAGGATGCCCGCGCAGCCCTTGAAGACGCGCCCGACCTTGCCGATCTCGACCTTCGCCTGCGCACCCACACCATGGATGTCGCGACCGACCGCGCGACGTTGGCGGAAGCCCGCGCCGCCCATGACGGCCTCGCCCGCGAAATGGCCGACCGCCGCCGTCGCCTGATGGCGATCTCGGCCGAGCGTGAGACCTGGACGACGCGCGCCATGAGCGCGGAAAGCCACATCGCCACGCTGCGTGACCGTGAGGCGGAAGCGCGCGAGGAAATGGAGGAGTTGGCCGAGGCACCCGACGAGATCGAGGAAAAGCGCCGCGAACTGCTGACCGGCCTCACCAATGCCGAGGCCGCGCGCCGCGAAGCCGCCGACGCGCTTCAGGAGGCCGAGAACCGCCAGCGCGAGGCCGATCGCACAGCCACGACCGCGCTCTCGCAGCTGGCTGAGTCGCGCGAAACCCGCGGCCGTGCCGAAGAGCGCCTCGTCTCGGCGCGCGAACGCCGCATCGAAGGCGAGACACGCATTCGCGAGGCGCTGAACTGCGCGCCGCACGAGGCCCTGCGGCTGACCGGCCATGCCGTCGACGCGCCGCTTCCCGATCCGCGCGAGACCGAACGGGACCTCGACCGCCTCAGGATCGAGCGCGAGCGTCTAGGCGCCGTCAACCTGCGCGCCGAGGAAGAGCAGCGCGAACTGTCCGAAAAGCTCGATGCCATCGTCACCGAGCGCGAGGATATCATCGAGGCGATCCGCAAGCTGCGGTCTGCCATCCAGAGCCTGAACCGCGAGGGGCGCGAGCGCTTGCTCGCCGCCTTCGATGTGGTCAACGCGCAGTTCCAGCGCCTGTTTACCCACCTGTTCGGCGGCGGCACGGCAGAGCTTCAGCTCATCGAGAGCGAGGATCCGCTGGATGCCGGGCTGGAGATCCTCGCCCGCCCGCCCGGCAAGAAGCCGCAGACCATGACGCTGCTTTCGGGCGGCGAGCAGGCGCTGACGGCGATGGCCCTCATCTTTGCCGTCTTCCTCACCAATCCCGCGCCGATCTGCGTGTTGGACGAGGTGGACGCGCCGCTCGACGACCACAATGTCGAGCGCTACTGCAACCTGATGGACGAGATGGCGGCCTCCACCGAGACGCGCTTCATCATCATCACCCACAATCCCATCACCATGGCCCGCATGAACCGCCTCTTCGGCGTCACCATGGCCGAACAGGGTGTTTCCCAGCTCGTCTCCGTCGACCTCCAGACCGCAGAACAGCTGCGCGAAGCATCCTGACGCCGGAACAATAGCCTCTCTGATGCGTTTATCTTGGCCTGCAGGGTTTGCAGCGCTGCATACGCAATTGGGGATCACACGTGAACAGAAACGCACTCTACATGATCATCGGCGCCCTTGTCGTCGTGGTGGCCGGGTTCGCCTACTATGCCTATCAGCAGGAAAAGAAGCCCGATGGGGTCGAGATCAAGCTCAACGATCAGGGGCTTTCGATCGAGGGCAACTGACGCTGGCGCGTAACCTCTGAAGCCGTGTTCTGCCTTCGAACGCGGCTTCTCCATCTCAATCAACGCTATATTGCATTGCCGTCGCATTTTTGACGCAGTGCAGCATAATTCCCATCATGCCGCGTTTTCAAAGGGATGCACTTCCTGTAGATTGCGAGCGCGCATGTGGGAGGCGTTGATGGAGAAGTGGGTCTACACCTTTGGGGACGGCCGTGCCGAGGGCAGTGCGGAAGACCGCAACCTGCTCGGCGGCAAGGGCGCGAACCTGGCCGAAATGTGCAATCTTGGCCTGCCGGTCCCGCCCGGTCTCACCATCGTCACCGATGCCTGCAATCACTATTACGAAAATGACCGCACGTTGCCGGAAGGCCTGAAGGATCAGGTCCGTGCCGGCCTGCGCCGGATGGAGACCATCACCGGCCGCATCTTCGGCGATACGCAAAAGCCGCTGTTGCTTTCCGTCCGCTCCGGCTCGCGCGCTTCCATGCCGGGCATGATGGACACCGTTCTCAATCTTGGCCTCAACGACGCGACGGTCGCGGGGTTGGGCGAGGATGCCGGCGATGCGCGCTTTGCCTGGGACAGCTACCGTCGCTTCATCCAGATGTACGGCGATGTCGTCATGGGCCTCGACCACGAGGTCTTCGTGGAAATCCTGGAAGACGAGAAGGGCCGGCTCGGGCACGAGAACGACACCGAGCTCTCGGCCGCGGAATGGCAGGAGGTCGTCGATCGCTACAAGGAGGCCATCCGCGAGGAACTGGATGAAGAGTTTCCGCAGGACCCTGAGGTCCAGCTGTGGCGCGCGATCGGCGCCGTCTTCGCCAGCTGGATGAACGCCCGTGCCGTCACCTACCGCACGCTGCACAACATTCCCGCCGTCTGGGGCACGGCTGTCAATGTGCAGGCGATGGTCTTCGGCAATCTCGGCAATTCCTCCGCCACGGGTGTCGCCTTCACGCGCAATCCCTCGACGGGCGAAAATGCGCTCTATGGCGAATTCCTCGTCAATGCGCAGGGCGAGGATGTCGTCGCCGGCATCCGCACGCCGCAGAACATAACCGAGGAAGCCCGCATCGCCTCCGGCTCCGACCGGCCGTCGCTGGAAAAGCTGATGCCGGAAGCATTCGGTGAATTCCGCGCCATCTGCGACCAGCTGGAGCGGCACTACCGCGACATGCAGGACCTCGAATTCACCATCGAGCGCGGCAAGCTGTGGATGCTGCAAACCCGCGCGGGCAAGCGCACCGCGAAGGCCGCACTCAAGATCTCGGTCGATATGGCGACGGAAGGGCTGATCAGCCAGGGCGAGGCCGTCAGCCGCATCGATCCCGCCTCTCTCGACCAGCTTCTACACCCCACCATCGATCCGCGCGCCCGCCGCGACGTCATCGGCTCGGGCCTGCCCGCCTCGCCGGGGGCGGCAACCGGCGAGATCGTCTTCACCTCGGAAGATGCCGTGAAGGCGCAGGATGAGGGGCGCAAGGTCATTCTCGTGCGCATCGAGACGAGCCCGGAAGACATTCACGGCATGCATGCCGCGCAGGGCATCCTCACGACACGCGGCGGCATGACGAGCCATGCGGCGGTCGTCGCGCGCGGCATGGGCACGCCCTGTGTTTCCGGCGCCGGTACGCTGCGCGTCGACCTGCGCAACGAACTGCTCGTCGCCCATGGCGTGACGCTGCGCAAGGGCGACGTCATCACCATCGATGGCTCGTCCGGCCAGGTGCTGAAGGGCGCGATCCCCATGCTCCAGCCGGAACTGTCAGGCGATTTCGGCCGCCTCATGGAATGGGCCGACCGCACGCGCCGCATGAAGGTGCGCACCAATGCCGAAACGCCGGCGGATGCGCGCGCTGCGCGCTCCTTCGGTGCCGAGGGTATCGGCCTCTGCCGCACCGAGCACATGTTTTTCGAGGGTAGCCGCATCAATGTGATGCGCGAGATGATCCTCGCCGAGGACGAGGCTGGCCGTCGTGCCTCGCTGGCAAAGCTCCTGCCCATGCAGCGTTCGGACTTTGCCGAGCTGTTCGAGATCATGCACGGCCTGCCGGTGACCATCCGCATGCTCGATCCGCCGTTGCACGAGTTCCTGCCGAAGAGCGACGAGGAGATTGCCGAGGTTGCCGCGGCCCTGTCCATCGAGGAGGCCGTGCTGCGCCGCCGCGTCGATACGCTGCACGAGTTCAACCCCATGCTCGGCCATCGCGGCTGTCGCCTCGCGATCTCCTATCCTGAGATCGCCGAGATGCAGGCGCGCGCCATTTTCGAGGCTGCCGTGGAAGCGGCGAAGAAGACGGGGGCCGCCGTGGTGCCCGAAATCATGGTGCCGCTTGTCGGTCTGAAGGCCGAGCTCGACTACGTGAAAGCCCGCATCGAGGCCGTCGCAAAGGCGGTCATCGCCGAAAGCGGCGTAAAGATCGATTATCTCGTCGGCACGATGATCGAGCTGCCGCGCGCGGCGTTGCGGGCCCATGTCATCGCCGAATCGGCGGAGTTCTTCTCCTTCGGCACCAACGACCTGACGCAGACCACCTTCGGCATTTCGCGTGACGACGCCTCGGCGTTCCTCTCGACCTATATCCAGAAGGGCATCGTCGAGCAGGACCCGTTCGTGCAACTCGATTTCGACGGCGTGGGCGAACTGATCCGCATTGCCGCCGAGCGCGGACGACGCACGCGCAACGACCTCAAGCTCGGCATTTGCGGCGAACATGGCGGTGACCCGGCGTCGATCCATTTCTGCGAGGATGCGGGGCTGGATTATGTTTCTTGCTCGCCGTTCCGCGTGCCGATCGCACGACTTGCCGCCGCCCAGGCGGCATTTAACAACGGCAAGGTTTGAACGCGTAGGCTTAGACAGTCAGCGACGGTAGGTCCGCACGACATAGACCGGCTGCGGCATGAACAGCGCATCGCGGCTTGCCGCGCGCAGTTCCGCCCGTCGGTCGAGATCGATGCGTTGCAGGCATGCCGCGAAAGCGTCCGTGCGCGGACGGAAGCCGTAGGAGGCACAACGATTTTCATCGGAGGCGCGGATTTCCTCGGCGGTCTGGCACCCAGCCAGCACAAGCATTACCGCCGCAAGGGCGATCAGGCGGGATGAGATCGGTGACATGCTGGCTCCGGCGATCAGTTGCTGGCTTGAAGTAGGCGAGCGCCGCCGTTTCGGCAAGTGCTAGATCCGTTGCAGCACATCCACAAATGCGTCGGCGAAACGCTTCAGGTCTGCCGTCTTTTCGTCGGGGTTTTCCACGCGAATGGATGATGCCTCCGCATCGAGCAACGCAAAAACCACCTCCAGCACGCCGTTCTCGCCCTTGGGCACACGCAGCGCCGCGATGCGCTGGCAGTCTTCCGCAAGGCCGGAAGCCGGCAACTCGAAGAGGAAATCGCCGTCCAGCTGGCTGGCGGCATTCCGCACGGCATCGGCGAACGCGTCTGCGTCGCCGGAAAAGCCGTCGAGCGAAAGCTCCAGTTCCAGAAGTTCAAGCGGGAGGGCGGATTCCCCGCTATTGGCAGCGGTTGTGGTGTCGGCGGCTGTCGGCGTCGGCAACATTGTCTTCCTCCTAATGCGATCCCTGCAACAATGAAAAAGCGGCCTTCGGCCGGAATCGCGTTAAAGATGAACTACCCCCGTCCCGGGAAAGTTCGTTAAGGAGCGTGGCAATTTTGCGGCAGGCGCGGTTTCTTCGCGTCTGTTGCTGCCTGACAACATCCCGTCCGGTGGTTCTGGCGGATGGAAAAATGCGCGACCCTGCGCTAGGGAAGGGAGCCGGGGCTTCGCCGCCGGCGCATCCGGTTTCTGGCGCGTACCCTTCGCACCAGGAACGGCGTGACGCAGGAAAGGCGCTTGCGGTGAACGGGTTTCACCAAAGCGCATCGACACTTGGTGAGGCCATGGCGATAACGATCCAGTACGAACGGCCCGTTTCCTACGCCGCGCAGTGGGCGCGTCGCCTGTCGCTGTTCTCCTGCGCGCTCTTTGTCGTCGTCGTCGCGGCCCACCGATTCGGCCCTCTGACGACGCCGCATTTTCTTGTGCTTGGCGCCTTCGCCTGTGGCGTTGCGGGCCTCGCCGTGCTGATGGCGGCTGTCGGGCTTGCGCGCCTCTGGCATGTCGGCGCACGCGGCGGAAAGGCCTCGCTCATCGCGCTGCTCTTTGCGCTGTTGCCGCTCGGCGTGGCTGCTGCTGCCGTCTATTCCTACATCTACAAGCCCGCCCTCTACGACGTGACGACCGATACGAGCGCCCCGCCGCCATGGATCGTCGAGCCGGTGGCGGAAAAGAGCTGGCCGGCCCGTGCCCAGACGGTCACGCCGCAGGACCGGCAACTGCAACTCGATGCCTATCCGGCTCTTTCCGGCCGGCGCTACGACGGCGCGCTCGATCGCGTCTATCAGGGTGTGCGCAAGGTGTCCGACGCCTATGGCATCAGGATCGTCGCGGAAGACGGGCTGGACAACATCCTGACCGATCTTGAGGACCTTGCCGTCGAGCCCGCAAAGGCGGGGCAGGGGGTCGAGGCGCTGGGCGAGGTGCCGATACCCGAAGCACGCCCGCTCGAAACGCCTTTGATGCCGCATCTCGGCAGCGCGGGCGATGTGCTGGTGCAGGGCGAGTGGCGCAGCCTGGTCTTCGGCCTGCGCTTCGACGTCGTCATTCGCCTGCGCGAAGAAGCCGAAACCACGCTGGTCGACATGCGCGCCGCCTCCCGCACAGGCGCACATGACCTCGGTATCGGCGCGGATCTGGTGGAAGGGTATCTGAAGGCGCTCGACGCTGAACTGCTCGGCATCGCAGGCGACTGATCAGAGGCCCGGCGCGGGGAAATAGAGGCCCGAAAGCGAGGGCGCCCCCTCCGTCACCACCTCGCCGCGGGCGATGAGGTCTTCCAGATGCGCCAGCACCGAGAGGGCTGCAGCACCATGCAGGCGCGGATCGGTCTCGCGGTAGATGACCTTCACCATATCGGCAATCAGCCGGTCGCCGGCGCGAATGCGCTCACGCACCGCCCGCTCACGCATGCGCCGGTGGGTACGCAAGCCGCGCAGGAAAGCCGCCGGTTCCGTCACCGGTCCGCCATGGCCGGGAAAATACAGCCGGTCGTCCCGCTGCAGCAGCCGCTCGAGCGACGCCATGTAGTCCGCCATGGACCCATCCGGCGGCGCGACGATGGAGGTCGCCCAGGCCATGACATGATCGGCCGAGAAGACGATGCCTTCGGGCCCCTCCAGTGCAAAGGCCGCATGGTTTGCGGTGTGGCCCGGTGTCAAAAGCGCCGTCAGCGCCCAGCCGTCGCCTTCCACCCGCTCGCCATGCGCCAGCGCGACATCGGGCACGAAAGCGGTGTCCGAGCTTTCGGCGAAGGGATTGCTCTCGCCGGCATGCAGCGGCCGTGCGGCGCGATGCGGCCCCTCCGCGACGATGATGGCGCCGGTCTCGGCCTTCAGCCTGCGGGCAAGCGGCGAGTGATCGCGATGCGTATGGCTGACCGCGATATGTGTTACCTCGCGCCCGGAAAGTGCCGCCATCAGCGCCTGGAAATGCGCCTCGTCCTCCGGTCCGGGATCGATCACCGCCACGGATCGGTCGCCGACGATATAGCTGTTTGTGCCGTGGAACGTGAAGGGGCTCGGATTGTTGACGGTGAGGCGCTGCACGCCCGGCGCCACGGCAACGGCTTCGCCATAGGCCGGCCTGAAATCGCGCTCAAAACGCGGGCTTTCGTCCTTTTCGTCGCGCATGGCAGCCGTCACTTGTATTCGATCTCGATGAAGCTCATCGGCTTGTCACCGCCATTGACGACATTGTGCGCCACGCCCGCCTCGCGCCGATAGACGGCACCGGCTTTCGTGGGCACGCGCCGCTCGCCCGTCTCATCCTCGATCAGGAAATCGCAATCCGTCATCGGCACGACGACATAGCCGAGGCCATGGACATGATGGCCGGTATCGGCACCCGGCTCGAAATCCCACCGCGTGACACGCACCAGCGCATCGTCAAGAAGAACGGTGGGGACGGCCGGCGGACGGGCGCGGAACTGGGACATGAGGGCTCCTTGCGGAATTGGATGTCGGGACGGAAAAACGCACAGACGCGCTCACACGCGAAGCCGTGCAGGTCGGGCCGACACAAATCCTATCGCCCGTCACCAGTCCTTGCCAAGCACCAAGCTCGCACCGCCGTGCAAATCCCGCTACTCGGCACAAGATAATCGCAGAAAAGCAGAACATAAGCATTGTCCACGCCCCCCCGCTTTGCTATCAGGCTCCCGCAAGTTGGGGCGTCGCCAAGCGGTAAGGCACCGGTTTTTGGTACCGGCATTCCCAGGTTCGAATCCTGGCGCCCCAGCCACGCTGCCTTTCTATATATTTTTCAATTACTTACGCGGTTCGTCCTTAAGGAAACCGGAACAGTTTTCCGCATCATTTTTCCGGATCACTATGGGTAGGTCCGGTTGCTCAGCGTTGCATCCCCTCTGGGGCGCCGAACTTCGATCGATCAACCTGCTGCTATACCTCTCGCCGTGCCGATCAAGCCGGCTGGAACGTCGCATTCGGTATTCCCTAGCTGAAAGTCACGGGTCGAAACAATGCTTTACAGCATCGTCGACTGACACGGGTGGATACCATCCGAGCGAGTGGCAGGTCGGTGTCACATCCACCTGAAGGCTATCCGTTAGGCGGGCTATGAGGTCTTGGCGGCCGGTGAGCAGGCCGAGGCCACGCAAGAGGGGGAGGGGGATTGGGATGTTTCTTGGGCGGCGGCCTGCGGCATGGGTCAATTGCGTGAGCAGTTCATGCGTGGAGAGGTCTTGGCCGTCGCTTGCCAGGAACAGCCGATTTGTCGCGTCGGGGTGATCCAGCACGGTGATCAGGAGGTCGCAGAGATTGGCGACGTAGATGAAGGAGCGCTTGTTTTTGACAAGCGGGAAGATCGAAGGGCCGCCACTGGCGGCCCATTTCATCAGACTGCGGAAATTGCCGCGGACGCCAGGGCCGTAGACAAGCGGAGGGCGGACGATCGTGATCTCCAATCCGGTCTGCCGGCCCAGCGCCATCAGCGCCGCTTCGGCCTCGGCTTTCGAGATGCCGTAGGGATCTTGCGGATTGGGTGGGTTGTCGGCAGTGAACGGCTTTCCGGGCTCGGTCCGCTCACCGTTCACCTTGATCGAACTGACGAAGACGAAGCGCCGGACACCGGCCTCGGCGGCCTGGCGTGCGAGGTTGAGTGTCGCCTCGACATTGGCCTCGCGAAACACGGCAAGCGGGTTCGCGGCCGTCTCGCGCATGACATGAACGCGTGCCGCGAGGTGAACGATGGTATCGATGCCTTGAAGGCATTCGTGCCAGTCCATGTCGGGGCCGTAGGAAGGCACCGTAATCAGGCCCGGCGTCGCGCCCCGCGTGATACCCCGGGCGGGCAATCCTCGCCGCGCCATCTCGGCCATGAGATGGGACCCTACAAATCCCGATGCACCAGTGACCAGCGTCATTCCCATCGGAGGTCTGTTCTGTATTTGCAGTTAGCCATGGGCGACTGTCTGTTCCGGAAGGTCGTCTGCCGTAATCAGGGCAAACAGGAGTTTCCTGGCCTGCTCTTCGTCTTCAGCGAGGATCGCCTGTTCGAGATCGCGAAGCCAGGCAGACATATCGTAGCGGGCGATCGCTGCCGAATCTGCGCGCATGATCTTCGGATGGTGGGTCTGCTTGGCGTTGCTGCGATCATAGAACAGCTCCTCGAAGAGCTTTTCTCCCGGGCGCTTGCCGATTACCTCGATGGCGATGCCGCTGTCGGGATTCTTGCTGTCTCTGACTTGGAAGCCGGCGAGCCGGATCATGTTCTTCGCGAGATCGCCAATGCGCACGGGTTCGCCCATGTCCAACAGGAAGACGTCGCCACCGGCTGACAGCGCGCCGGCCTGTACGATCAATTCAGCGGCTTCGGGGATTGCCATGAAATAGCGGGTCATGTCCGGATCAGTGATCGTTACCGGGCCGCCCTTGGCGATCTGTTCCTTAAAGAGCGGCACCACCGAGCCGTTCGACCCGATCACATTGCCGAACCGGACGGCGCAGAAGACCTGCCCTTCCGACTTCGCATGCGCTTCGGTCGCCATCTGCCGGACGATGAGCTCGGCCCAACGCTTCGTCGCCCCCATCACGTTGGTCGGTCGCACGGCCTTGTCGGACGAGATTAGCACGAAGCTTTCGACCTTCCGCTCCGCGGCGACGGTGGCGACAGTCAGCGTGCCGAAGACGTTGTTGCGAATCCCTTCGAGCACATTCGCCTCGACGAGCGGAACATGCTTGTGGGCTGCGGCATGATAGAGAACCTGGGCGCCGTGGCTGCGGATGGCCCGGTCCACCGTCATGGCGTCCGTCACGGAGCCGAGAACCGGAACGATCGGCAGTTCCCCGACGGTCAGCAGCTCCTGCTCGATCCGGTAGAGCGCATATTCGCTCGCTTCGAACAGGATGAGCTTTTCCGGCTTCCGGCGGATGATAAGGCGACAGAGCTCCGAGCCGATGGAGCCGCCGGCGCCCGTGACCATGACGACCTTGCCGGTGAGCGCCCGGTCGAGCAGTTCATTGTCTGCGGGCACGAAGGAGCGGCCGAGCAACTCGTCGATCTCGATTTCGCGAATCTGGCTGACGATGTAGCGGCCGTCGACCAGATCGGAAATGTCAGGCAGGCTGCGCACTTTCACGCCCAGCTCCGTCACGCGCTCGAGCACTGCTTGCCGCTGGGCCATCGGGATGGCCGACATGCTGAGGATGATCTCCTTGATCCCGTAGCGGTCGATCAGCGACGGCAGGTCACCGGACGGAAAGACGCGATAACCGCCGATATCGCGGCCTTGGTTGGAGGGGTCGTCGTCGATCAGGCCCATGACGTAGCGGTTGCCGTGGCCCTTCAGGGCGCGGGCGAGCTGTGCCGCCGTCGGCCCCGCCCCGTAGATGAAGACCGGTTCCTCGTCGCGTCGAAGGCCCGTGCCGGACATCAGGACCCACTTTGCGGCAAAGCGCATGCCGCCGATCAGAAGTGTTCCAAGAACGAAATAGAAGAAGGGAACGGAGCGGGGTACGATGCCCTGACCGGCCATCTCCATCAGGAAGATGATGATGACCCAGCTCATCGTGGCGATCAGCATCGCCTTGAGAATGGTCCATATCGCGGCTTCCGGCAGATAGCGGATCACGGACCGGTAGAGGCCCATCCGGATGAACACGGGGATGGCGACGAGAGGAGCAATGGCGGCAAGAAACAGGCGCTCGCTCGTGATTGCCGGCGTCCATACCGAAAGCCGGATCGCGTAGCTTGCCCAGATAGCGAACAGCAGCGCGCCGGTGTCGAGTGATATCATCAGGACCCGTTTCCAGAAACGGGGCGTGCTGATGATACTTTCCCTCAGGCGCCTGACCAGGGACTGGTCGATCCGATCGGAAGTTAACATGATCCTGCCAATGTACTCGCTAATGTTGGATACCGGCCGCGCCGACCACTTTTATGGCCGTCATGGCCAGAATGCGCAAATCGAAAAGAAAGCTGCGCCGTTCCAGATATTCTGCGTCCAGCTTGACCTTATCCGGGATCGTCAGATCGTCCCGCCCATTAACCTGAGCCCAGCCTGTGAGCCCAGGCGGCAGCAGATGCACATTCTTCGCAGTGCGCGCGGCGATAAGATCGTCCTGGTTGAAAAGTGCAGGGCGGGGGCCGACGACGCTCATCTCTCCCTTGAGGATGCACCAGAGCTGCGGAAGCTCGTCCAGGCTGGTCTTGCGCAGGAAGCTGCCGATCGGCGTAAGATGCCGGGCGGGATCACCGAGAAGGTGGGTGGCAACGACGGGCGTATCGATCCGCATCGTACGGAACTTCGGCATCCAGAACAGGCTGTTGTCGCGGCCGACACGCTGCGACCAGTAGAGCGCCGGTCCCTTGGATGTGGCACGCACGGCAAAGGCGATCACCGCCAGAGGCAGGATGAGGACAGCCAGCGCGAGGAGTGCGAGGACGACATCGAAAGCACGCTTCAAGAACATTGGTAACAGCCTCGCCTGAAATCGCGGACAATTTCTGCGTGGATAGGCCAAATTCATCCCGACCGCCAGCGCCATAAAATATGAATCGTTCAGGTTTCCGCTGACGCTTGTTGGGTGTTCGCGGTGAAGGAAGGACGCCTGGAGCGAGGAGGGGGAACGTAGCGATCCCGGAGATCGGCCGTCTGGCCCAACTAAGTTGGAAGAGGCTATGCCGAGTGCCGGGGCCTGATCAATGCCCGTAGGAGACGCTTAGCCACTCGGCTCGGCTCCGCCACGGCGCCATCGGCTGCCGAGCGAATCTCATGGAGCCAATCTTGCTCCGCATTCGTCATGGGCGTGCCAAGCATGCGCTCGAAGAGGCAAATTGCCTTCTCGTCGTAAAACTGGCGCGCGGCCAGGCGGAAGAGTTGCCTCGCGTCGCAACCCAGAGCCGTGGCAACCTCCTCGACACGATCAAGCGGGAGCTTCGCGTAACCGCCCATGACCATCTGGAAGATGCGGTCCCCCAGAACGCCTTCTTCGTGCGCAGGTGCCTGCAACTCCACAAGGTGCATCTTGAGGAAACCAATCAGCGTGGTGGTACTGTCAGTCATTGATATTGCTCCAGCAGTTTCATGCGATAACTGATTTATAGCGTGAGAAGCATGGGGTCGCTGAGCTCCCGCTGGCCTGGGGCAAGAACCCTTCTGATTGAGACATCGCGATCAGAGAGTGATGTGCCGCTTGATCAGCTCCATGACGAGATCGCCGTGAAACTGGGCAAGGCACATCAAGAGGACTTCTCGCTCGTCGAGCTCGAGGACCTCCGCAACGTCGAAAACCTGCCAAAGAGGCAGATTGGAATAACCCCGTAGATAGCTGGTGAATGCCGAAGTCTTCGTAAAACCGGTCGCCCTCATGAATTCGGATCTATCAACGCCCAGTTCCTCAATCCGATCCTCGATCAGCCGGGCTAATGCTATCCTCGCTTCGACCCTAGACATTAGCCATCCTTCTGAGTCCCTGCTGTTTGGACGCCTTCGGCTTCTTGCTCCAGCTCCGAATCATCGCATTGACCCGTGGCTGAACCCGACGGCGAGCCTCCCGGCGGTCCATGCCGGACAGAAGCAATGCGTCGTAATCTGTCATCTCGTGTCTGAGAAAGGTCTGCATCGTGATGCCGACCACCATGCCAAGTGACGCGTTCCGCCAATCTCGGTCAGCGATCTTTTGGGCGAAATATGAGACAGCGAAATCGGGGCAGCCCGGATGATGTTGTCGAATGTGCCGCTCGACACTAGTGCATGAGAACTTGGTCATGTGAGGCTCCATCAATTGGGAGCTCTCTTTTTAAGAGGAGTAGTTTTTCAGAGTAAAATAAGCAGCCGCTTACTTCTTGTTGGTTATCAACAGTATTCTGTGGTTGTGGTCAGAAAATTTTGATTTTAGTTTAAGTGGAAGGGCTTGGTTAGAAACGAGTAGTGATGAAGCTCGGACTCGCGAAGTCGTAGAAGGGGGAGGCTTTGTGATAGGGATGCCTTTAGTGCTGGCGAAATGCGGGCGACCTATCCTCCCATGCCGCGCTTCGGCAATCTCTCGCAACTTGCGTTGAGTCATAACGTTTATATTCCCGTCAATGAACCTTTACCTTTGTCAAGGTTGAGGATGGAAACGACGAAAAACAGCTTTTTTGTGCAGGGTGGATGTAAAGGTCTGCCGTCGTGCAGACCTGCGTTTCTCGCGTTAACCTTGACATAGCTTTACATTAAATTGACAAAAATGCCGGAATTTCAATTTTTCCTTGAAATGTAAAGGTTGGGAAATTTTACTCATGGACAAGAACCCGCCGCAGGCTCACAAGAGCATGATTATTATCTGCGTACAGCGGATAGTCCGTCATCAATAGAACGCGATCTCGATCGCCCGCATGCCCTCGCGGCTCCAAAGCTCGGCCAGGCCGGGTCGGAAACATATTTGCAGATACGCGCCTGACGAGGCTGTCTGTATGTAGCTATTGCTTGCCACACCATTTTGCCAATGCCGGATGCCAGGTGATTTCTGCGGAAGGATGATTTCGGGCCGCTACGAGCGGCTCGTTTCAGAGGAGCCTTGAAACCTCGAGGCCTTTTCCTGAGAACTGAAAATTTTACGCCGAGCCTCCTCATAAACCTGGCCGGCAGGGGGGCCGGCCAGGTCTGGATCTTTATCAGACGGCAATTGCCGAGAGTTCACGCCGCACGCGAGTCACGTCATCTGCCATCTCATAGTCGAAGGCTGCGTTCTCGAGCTGGTAGCGGATACGGTCGACGACTGCGATAGCGGCGTTGACGTTGCCACGATGGATCTTCTGTTCGTCGGTCAGCTCGTCCCAGTCGTCCTCCTCGTGGACGCGGTTACCGCGGCTGTCGCGCTCAACGATTTCTCCCCTGTTAACATCCGGATAGTGGTCAGCGATCTCCCGGAGCGCCGCAGCTTCCGGAGGATCGCTGTCATCGACCTGACGAGCGAGAAGCAGATAGAGTTCCCTAATAGAGTAGACCATCCCCGCAGAGCCCGTCTTCTTTGCGACCTCTTCCGGGTAGGGAAGAATGAAGCAGGCGCAATTCATGGTGGGAACGAGAAGTTCGGACATGTTGAAAATCCTTGTCGAATACTAAGGCCCGGCACCGTGCCGGGAGCCTCGTTCACACGGCCAGGCTTGCATGTTCCTGGCTGACATTGCCCCGTTGACGTGCTGCATCGCGGTCGCTTTCCGCTTCTTCATCTCGACCTCCATTTTCTTGTGCCTCCACTTATAGCGGTCCGCCTGAGCAACTGCATCGAAAGTCCAAATTTTTTGCCATCAAGAGGCAAGGACGCTTGATGCCTGCCCGCAGTAGAGCCGGGAGGCTCCTCCGCTTTGTCTTCGAAACTGGAATCAGCCTAACGACGTCAACGACAGCACTGATGGATTGCGAGGAACGACGTTGACACACGAGGTCACCCTTTATCGGGAAAAAGGCAACAAGGATCCGGTGCTTCTCACATATGTCGAGAAGGCGCTTAGGAGCTCACAGGCGCGCCTGGTCAATCGGACGGCGCTTACCCCTCTGATCGATCTTGGAGCTTACCAGTGCCGCGCTGTGCCAGACTGGATCGATGTCCGCATCGAGCTCAACCGCCCGAGTCAATTCTGGTGGGTAAACAAGCACATCGAGAAACTTACCGGCCGTAGAGAGCACGTCGTTCCGTTCGATGAGGGACCAGGTGGCGCCGCATCGGTCTTTTTCGTCCGCTTTCAGGAGCCGAACTTCACGTTGGTCCGCAAGGTTCTGAAAGAGATCGAAGACAAGCATGGCTTTGCCACCTCTCCGATCGTGACTGCTATCGAGATCAGCATCGATTTCTACCCGGTCAGGCCAAGCGAGGAAGCGCGAGCACGTATGCACGGTGTGTTGGTGCGGCACTTCTTTCCAACAACCCGTGTCTTGAAGAACAACAGGACATGGCCGCGGTTCATGCCCGGGCTTATGAAGAGAACGGACTACGCGATAAGCCGTAACGATAACGATAGCGGCCTTGACATCGGAGGTCGCATGACGCCTGGAATGGATCGTCAGGCTCTCTACGGTTCGACGTACTATGTCGGCGAACGCGACGACCCGCGAGCCTTCTGGCGCATTCAGAACAAGGTGCTCGACAAGCAAAACAAGGCTGCAGGCACTCGGGATGAGCTGCCGGATGACAAGAAGCGAGTCCGGATCGAGGTGGCTTTGGGCGAAGAGGGCTGCCGGGAAATAGGGCTGGAACGATTCAGCGATCTTGAGACATTGAGATTCACGCGGCTGCAGAAAGGCTTCTTCCAGTTCATGAAGCCGACTTTCGCGATCGTGCGGCCAAGGGTTGATCGACCCGGCTCCTCGGCGGTTCGACGGAAGGTCGAGGAATACCGGAAGGAAAGGTTCTTGAACGCAGGTGTGCTCGGGCTCCAGATTCGCGAAGACGCGAGAGAAGAGCTGCGAGCGCTGGAAATGCCAAACATCAGAAGGTGGCACGGGAGAAACGGAAGCAAGGTGCCGGCTAAGATGAGAGCAGGCGCGGGCGCGTATGGAACGATGGTCGCGTACGAAGAGCTGACGAGGATGGTCGAGCGGGCGCTGGCTGGGCTTCAGAGGAGGGTGAGGAAGGAGATGGGGGTGTGAGGGGTGTGTGTAGTGGTGCTGATGGATAGCAAGTTATTAGGTGCTGACGATAGGGTGGGCGCCTGACGCCGCAGTATGATAATTTCTCGGTAAAGAAAGCGGCCAACGTCGCGGGGAAATTCGGGAAAAATATGCCATGATCAGCAGAGAGATGTGCCGATAGACGATCACATCCAGAAGCTCGGGCGGCCCACGAGCATCTCTCGTCGCCGCTTGCAATGGCAGGGCGCAGGTTCGGCAATCGTGGCTCTGTTGCGCTGATCAGCTAGTATAGTGCTGGCAAGTGGCGAGTAGCTGGCTATGAGGCACGCCTTTATCCGCCTTCGCAGTTCGGAAAAGTGCCACTATCACTCGTGAATGTATTGACACGCGCGTGCCAGGCATTACCGGAAGAAGCACAAAGCGGCTCAATTTTAGGAATTCTGATGAAATTCGGTACCAGTGGACTTCGCGGCCTTGTGGCGGACCTTCAGGGCCACGCATCGGCTCTTTATGCCACCGCCTTTGCAAGCCATCTGCTGGGCACTGGATTGGCGAGATCCGGGGATCGCATCTTCGTTGCCGGAGACTATCGACCCTCCAGCCCCGACATTGCTGCTACATGCATCGGAGCGCTCGCTCGCGCCGGCCTCAAACCTATCAATTGTGGCGCGATCCCGACGCCGGCGCTGGCGCTCCATGCCATGTCGAATGGCTGCGCCTCGCTGATGGTTACCGGCTCGCATATTCCGGCCGATCGCAATGGTATTAAGTTCTATCGGCCGGATGGCGAGATCGATAAGGCGGATGAAATTGAAATCACCCGTATCGCCGCTGAGATGAACGACAAGATCGTCGATCTAACACCCGGCATCGCGCCGAACGAGGAACGCGAGGCTCTCGAGCTTTTCCTGTCGCGCAATGGCGCGGTTTTGCCATCCGCAGCTCTTTCTGGCCTGAAGATCGGCGTCTACCAGCACAGCACCGTAGCCCGCGACGGTCTTGTTGATGTCGTTGCAGGATATGGTGCCGAGGTGGTGCCACTTGGACGGTCTGACCTCTTCATTCCCGTCGATACAGAAGCCGTGTCGTCGCAAACGATCGAATTTCTACGTGCATGGGCGATGGAGCATGACTTGGACGCCATCGTTTCCGCCGACGGAGATGGAGATCGGCCGCTGGTGGCCGATGAAGCGGGCACGCCGCTGAGGGGCGATCTGCTGGGCCTCATCGTTGCACGTTTCCTCGATGCCGAGGTCGTCGTCACACCGGTGACGTCTAATTCCGGCATCGAGAGGGCTGGGAGCTACCGTGTTACTCGCACCAGAGTTGGCTCGCCCTTCGTCATCGAAGGCATGGACCGGGCAAGGGCCGCCGGAGAGGCAGCGGTTATGGGCTTTGAAGCAAACGGTGGCGTGCTGACACAATCGGATTTTGTTGTCGCAAATAAAACGCTCACCGGCCTTCCCACCCGTGATAGTTTCCTGCCCATTCTGGCGACGCTGTTTTTGACCAGGCAGCAAGGCAAACCGCTTTCGGAAGTCGCCGCCAGTTTTCGGCTACCGGTGGCAACTGCGGATCGGCTTGAGAACTTCGCTGTCGAGACCAGTTCGGCGCTGATGGCGTATCTGCGGTCGTCTCCCGAAAATCTGTCCACGTTCCTTGCGACGCTCGGTGATGTCGAATCCGTCAGTGACATAGATGGCCTGCGTGTCACTTTCGCCGATCAATCGATTGTCCATCTGCGCCCCTCCGGCAACGCGCCGGAAATGCGCTGCTACGTCGAAGCCAAGGATGACTCATCTGCCTCCGCGCTTCTCGACAAAGGTCTTTCTCTTGTTCGCAATTGGGCTATCACGCAGTAGCTTGATTGCCTATTAGAGACCGAAACCCTACAACCGCGAGCCATCTGACCCTCGGAGACTTTTATGAGCCAGAAAATCATCCCCGTCATTATGGCCGGTGGCAAGGGTACGCGCCTTTGGCCGCTGTCTCGGTCGAATGCGCCGAAACAGTTCATCCAGGTGGTAGATGAAAAGACTCTGTTTCAGGAAACGCTGGAACGTGTGGCAGACGCATCTGTCTACGAGGCGCCGGTCGTCATCACCAATCAGGATTTTCGCTTCACGGTGGCTGAGCAGGCCCGCGAAGTCGGTGTCGATCTTTCCGCAATCATCCTGGAACCTGTGGCACGCAATACGGCAGCTGCCATTGCGGCTGCCGCATTCCATTTGAAGGCGAAGTTCGGGGATGATGCCATCCTCCATCTTCTTGCTTCCGACCACGAGATCGATCCCCGCAAGGACTGGAATGAGGCGATCGCGCTGGCCCGCCAGACAGCCGCATCCGGCAAGATCGTTACCTTCGGTATCAAGCCGACCGAGCCGGCCACCGGCTACGGCTATATTGAGCAGGGCGAACCGCTTTCCACTGGTGCACACCAGGTCAAGCGTTTCGTCGAAAAGCCGCAACTGGCTGTTGCCGAAGAAATGCTGGCAGCCGGCGGGTTCTTCTGGAACTCTGGTATTTTCATGTGCCGGACCGATTTGCTTCTGAGCGAACTGGAAGCCTTCGCGCCCGCCGTACACGACGCGGCGGGGGTTGCCGTCGCGAAGGCGGCAGTGGATCTCGATTTCGTTCGCCTCGACGAGGAGAGTTTCCAGGCGAGTCCCGATATCTCCATCGATTATGCGGTGATGGAAAAGACATCGAATGCCGCGGTCGTTACCTCGGCTTTCGCATGGTCGGATCTTGGCAGCTGGGATGCGGTATGGAAGCTTGGTGAGAAAGATGACAACGGCAATGTCGTTATCGGTCATGCCACTGTCATGAACACGGAGAACTCGCTCGTCCTATCGCGTGCCTCCCATCTTGCCGTCCAGGGCCTGAAGGATGTCGCTGTCGTCGCTAGCGAGGACGCCGTCTATGTTGGCCGTCTCGATGAGGCACAGGAAGTCGGTAAACTGGTCAAGTACCTCGCTAAGTCGAAGGAAACTTCGAGCCTGACAGAGACCCACCCGACCTCCTATCGTCCTTGGGGTGGTTACACCTCGCTGTTGAACGGCGATCGCTTCCAGGTGAAGCGCCTGTTCGTTCTGCCGGGGAAGAAGCTCTCGCTGCAGAAGCATTTCCACCGCTCGGAGCACTGGATCTGCGTCAAGGGCACGGCGGAAGTCACTGTTGGCGACAAGGTCATGTTCGTGCGCGAAAACGAATCCGTCTACATTCCCCAAGGCGATCTGCACAGGCTCTATAACCCCGGCAAGATCATGCTGGAGATGATCGAGGTGCAGACCGGCTCTTATCTCGGTGAGGACGATATCGTCCGTGTTTCCGATGAGTTCGGACGCGGCTAATCGCCAACTCTGGGGTATAGCGCCATCATCTAGGGCGATGGCGCTATACCCGTTTGAATTCGAGAGGCTTGAAATGCGCGTTCTTCATGTCTTCAAGACCTATTATCCGGATTCGTTCGGCGGTGTTGAACGAACTATCCATGCCATCGCGAAGGGGGCATTGGCGTACGGCATCGAGTCCGACGTGCTGTCGCTCAGCCGCGATCCGGTTACCAATACTGTCGAATTCGACGGTCACATGGCATATAAGGCAAAGCTCAATCTTGAATTCGCCTCCACTGGCTTTTCGTGCGACGCCTTCTCGAAATTTAAGGACCTCAGCGCCAAAGCCGATGTAGTTCACTACCATTTTCCTTGGCCGTTCATGGATCTGTTGCATCTTATGCATCCGCCAGGAAAGCCAACGGTCGTCACGTATCATTCCGACATAGTGAAGCAAAAGCTGCTGCTGCAGCTCTACAAGCCATTGATGCACCGCTTTCTATCAAGCGTTACGCGAATTGTTGCGACCTCGCCGAATTATCTCGAAAGCAGCAAAGTGCTGCAGCGATACCGTGACAAGACGGAAATTATCCCGATCGGCTTAGATGAAGCAGACTATCCGCGCGCGTCTCGGATACTAAAGAATAGTTGGGCGGCCCGCTTACCCAAGCGTTTCTTCCTATTTGTCGGCGTGCTGCGGTACTACAAGGGTCTACATACGTTGATCGAAGCGGCAAAGAACGTGGATGCAGGCATCCTAATCGCGGGGAAGGGGCCAATGGAAGGGGAGTTGAGGGCGCAAGCCGTAAGTGCTGGCCTGACCAATGTGAAGTTCCTCGGCGCCGTCAATGACCTCGACAAAGCGGCCTTGCTGGAGCTTTGCACGGCGTTCGTGTTCCCGTCACAACTCAGGTCGGAAGCCTATGGGCTGTCGCTGGTAGAGGCTGCAATGTTTGGAAAGCCGATGATTAGTTGCGAGATTGGGACAGGGACGAGTTTTGTTAACAAGGACGGAGAGACTGGGATAATTGTGGCACCGAACAACCCGGCAGCTTTGGCGACCGCCATGAAAAATATCTCAACCGACACCGCATTACAGAGTTTCTATAGCCTAAATTCAAAGCGCTGGTACTCTCAGAGACTGCGTGCGAGCAAAATGTCCGGTCTGTATGCAGCCCGCTATCGGACTTTAGTCGAGCACGGGGCGTCTAGCACTACTTTGGCAGATTTGTGATTTTCCTCGCGGTTATATAGCAGCGACAGCGTGGACATTGGAGTAGAGGCGCGCAAGATAGACAATCGATGATTGTCTATCTTGCGCGGAATGTTAGCTCTGGCTCAAGCTCGATGATACTAGGATTCAATTGGCGTGGTTTTCTCTGGAGAATCAGGGCCATGCAGAGCCGATTTCGACTTTCTGATCTGATCCCCGCTGCATTCAACGTTAAAGCAGTGCGGCCGGCGCGATTGCTGTCGCAGTATCTGGCCGGTCAGAACAATACAGATGCCCCACTGTGGAACCTGTTCATAGTCGCCATCCTCGAACAATTGCCTGTGTTTCGGCGTAGAATATTGACCCCTCCGGCGGGGTGATCGGCGTCCAATTTTGGCTCTGACTCAGTTTTGATGCAGTTGTGACGATGCTGCGTTGCTGGTTTCCAAAGGAATCAGCCTGATGAGCACCAACTTTCGCCCCTCTGATTTGGTACCGGCTGGTTTCGTCGCCGAACGCATCACCCACATTGACGATGAGACCTGCATCTTGCTTTCCCGTGCCGGCGCTACCGCGTCATGTCCGGCATGCGGACGAATGTCACGAACGGTTCGAAGTCGCTATTGCCGCCAGGTGGCCGACCTCCCTCTGTCAGGAAGGCGCGTCAGGCTTCTCGTCCGCACGCGGAGGTTCACCTGTGACGCGGTGCTCTGCGGCAGGCAGATATTCGCCGAGCGGTTCGGCGATGTGCTGCCTCCTTACGCCAGACGAACCGGGCGTCTCGAGCATCTCGTCCACCATCTGGCCCTCGCGCTTGGAGGACGCCCGGCGGCGCGTTTTGCACAGCGGCTCATGCTTCCCGTCAGCAACGACACCTTGCTCCGCGTCATCCGCAGGCAAGGGTCACCGCCATCGATCCCACCGTCAGTGATCGGCATCGATGACTGGGCCTGGCAGCGCAATCATCGCTATGGCACGATCGTATGTGACCTGGAGCGTCGGCGACCGATCCGTCTACTACCGGACCGTGAGCCAGCGACGGCAGAGGCCTGGTTGCGGGGAAATCCCCAAATCCAGATTATTGCTCGTGACCGCGGCGGCGCTTACGGGCTGGCGGCGGCAAAGGCGTTGCCCGATGCAGTACAGGTCGCTGATCGATGGCATCTGATGGAAAATGCCAGTCGTGCGTTCCTGGACGCTGTCCGCAAATCGATGCGGCAAATCCGCAAGACACTCGGTGCAACGCGAGTCAATCCCAAGCTACTGACCGCGGCCGAACGCCTTCAATATCAAGGCTATCTCCGGCGCGAACAGACCAACGCGGTCATCATGGCGTTCGCAAAGGACGGTGCTACGATAAAGGAAATCGTGCGCCGTACCGGGCATAGCCGTGGCTTGGTCCGCCAAGTGCTCAGGGGACAACGCAACGACGTCTTTCGGTCAAGAGAAAGTTCGTTGGAGAACTATCTCGGATGGCTCGACGCGCAATGGGCTGCTGGCAAGCGGAACGCTACTGAGCTGTGGCGGCGATTGAGAATACAGGGCTTTCGTGGTTCGCGCCGGGTCGTGAGTGAATGGGCAACACGACGGAAGCGGGCCGACAAGGCAGATGCGGAAACGTTGAACCGCATTCCCTCCGCCCGAACGATTGCCCGCCTTTTGACAACCAACAGAGACAATCCGACGAAATCCGAGACCGTCACCATCGCTGCAATAGAAGGCGGTGTTCCCTTGCTGATTAAAGCTCGCGACATCATCGCCGACTTCCATCGCATGATCCGGCGCAAGGCGGAAAACGAACTCGCGCCGTGGATCGATCGCGCTCGCGAAAGTCTGGTTGCCTCCTTTGCCAATGGCGTCGCGAAAGACATACAGGCAGTCAGAGCAGCGATCGTCTCACCGTGGTCGAACGGACAAACTGAGGGGCAGATCACCAAGCTCAAGCTGGTGAGGCGCCAGATGTACGGTCGCGGAAAGCTTGATCTGCTTCAAGCCCGCCTGATCGGGGCGACGTGAGGGAATTGCACCAAATCTGCGTCAGAGCCAAAATTCCGAGCCGATTGACATCGAACTTTAGGACCTTGCAGGCCCGTCGGATCGATATGCCCCAATCCACCAGCATTCCGTCGATCAGCTTGCGCTTCCGGACAGGCCTCAGAGCTTTCGGCGGATGACGTCCTGGAGCATCTCACGGTCGAGGGCCAGATCGGCGACGATCTTCTTGAGCCTGGAATTCTCATCTTCCAGTACCTTCAATCGGCGCATCTCGTCGGGTAGCAGGCCCGCATACTTCTTGCGCCAATTGAAATACGTCGCCTAGCTGATCCCTGCCTTCCGGCAGATCTCTGCCACCGGCACACCATCGTCACCCTGCTTCAAAATGAACGCCTTCTGGGCGTCCGAAAACTTCGATGCCTTCATGCTTCCGCTCCTTTTCCCAGCCGGGAAATTACCGCGGAAAACTCCAGTTATGAACGGTCCAGTTTTTGGGGATCAGAGCACACAACCGCCCGGTCCTAGTCTTGCCCTTGCCTGGCTCCAGAACTGGAACGGGCGTGTCATCACCGTGAAGTCGATGGCCAGCGAACACATGGTCTCGAAGCTTCGCCAGCAGCGGTTCCAGCAATGTGCTGGCCTTGCCGATCCAGTCGGCCATGGTCGAGCGGGAAAGATCGACGCCTTCCCACGCGTAAATCTCGGATTGGCGATAGAGAGGCAGGTGATCGCAATATTTGGCGATTAGCACGTGGGCGACCAGACCCGGTCCCGGCTTGCCTCGTTCGATGGGCAGCGACGGCATCTCGGCCCGGACTTGCCTATCGCAGCCCTTGCAGGTGAAGCGCGGCTGGATATGGCGCACGACACGGAACGAGGCCGGCACGTAGTCGAGAACCTCGCTGACGGTCTCGCCTGAACGGATGAAGTCGGAGCCGCCACAGACCGGGCATGCGCAAGTTGCCTGGTGCGTCACGTCATGGCGTGGCAGATGATCGGGCAATGGCTGGCGGCTCGGCTTGGCTTTTGCCGGACCGGTAATCGACGATGATGCCGGGGCCATGGCCATGGCTTCCGCAGTCTCGATGTCTTCCAGCGCCAGTTCGAGCTGCTCGACGGCGCGGTCCATCTTCTCGGACGACGAGCCGAACCGTGCCCGCTTGAGAACAGCAAGCTGCGCCTTCAACTTGTCGATCAGGGTGTCGCGGGATTGAAGCTTTCGAGCCTGTTCAGCCAGTGGATCTGCCTGCGCAGCGATAATGGCTCGCAATGCATCGACGTCATTCGGCAGGTTCGAATGGCCTTCTTCCATGCCAAAATCTATACCCGATTTGGCGTCAGAATACCACCTATCTGTCTGTAAAGATTGGCCTCTACTCTACGCAACTCGTGTCGACGCAGAGGTCCAGGCGGGTCGCCGCCAGTCGATACCTTCCCACAACATCGACAACCGCGCTGTTGTCGGCCGGGCCGTGCCGTCGGTCGCAGATGGCCAGGGAAAGCGGCCTTTCTCCAGCACCTTGTAGTAGCGGAAAAATCCCTGGCCATCCCAAAACAGCAGCTTGATGCGATCACTACGGCGGCCTCGAAACGCGAAAACCGAACCCGACGCAGGCTTCTGGCGGAGCGACGATTGCACCAATGACATCAGGCCGTCGATCCCTTTGCGCATGTCCGTCTCACCGCAGGCGAGATAGACGCGCACATTTGCGCCTGGCGCGATCATGCGTCTTCAACCGAGCAGATCAGTGCCTTCAGGACATCAGGCTCAATGTTGGCTTCCACCTTCAAGACGCGACCGCCCTTGCAGCCGATCTCGATCCGTGTGGGCCGTGCCGAGCGCTTTGTGGTAGGCTTTGTCCACGGGTGCCGGACGCTCAGCCTCGTCGCTCGATGGCGTCGCGATGAATGCGACCGGCAGGAAAGAAACCACTGGCCCAGCCTGATCCGCAGCAAACTTCCGTCGCTAGGTCTAAATCTGCTGGGTTTGATATCGTGTCGTCGAGCGACGTCGGCGATCCTGGCATCCGGGTTCGCCGCCTCTTGCAGTATCGAAAGCTTCTCGTCGTCGGACCAATCACGCCGACGCTCGACGCCTGTCAAAATCTCCATGCGGCCCATAGCTCATCCCTGATGACGTCTCTAATGACGGAATTAGTGACGTAACTTCAGGTGTTCGTCGGAAATCTCAAAGGCAGCTTCACCGGACGCTTACCCATCATCTGCGATCTTGAACGCCGAAGGGCAATCGCATTGCTGCCCGACATGGAACAGGCGACCGCCGAGGTCTGGCTGGTCCAGCAGCCCAGATCGATATCGTCGCAAGGGACAGTGGTGGTGGCAATGCGCAGGCCGTCGCACAAGCCCTCCCACACGCCGATCAGGTCGCCGACCGTTGGCATCTAATGGAAAACGCCAGTCACGTCTTTCTTGACGCCGTTCGGAAATCGCGCACCGAACCGAGTATAGCCGGAAGCTAGTTAACAGTGGCGTCATGGTCAACTGATCGACATTATCCGGTCTGGCAACCCCCCCTCTCGAACCGAACCTACCTCGGTTTGAAACTCAATGAGATGCTGGATTGTGTAATGGTACCGAACTGCGGCGGCAGCTTCGGCTGGCTGGTTTTGGCGGAGGCCGCCGTGTTGTCGCCGAATGGGCAACGAGACGAAGGCGGGCAGAAAAGGCTGAAAGCGGCTCGGTCATCGTAACTTCCGGTCTATAACCCGCTCGAAGACAGCGCGAAGGCTCGATGAATGATTGGAGGCCGCCAAGAACAGTCTGGCCGGGCCGTTCGCCGACGGTGTGGAAAAGGACTTCGACGCTGTAAGAAACGCGATTATCTCACCGTGATCAAATGGACAAACGGAGGACCAGATCACACGCTTGAAACTCTTTAAACGCCAGATGTACAGGAGAGCAAAGCTCGATCTGCTGCAAGCGCGATCGATCGGCACATGGTAGAGCGGCTCACCAGCAAATGTGCGTCAGAGCCAGTTCTCAGTGGCAATCAACAGTATTGCTGGCATATTCGCTCGAAAACTGAAAATGGCCGTGTGAATTCTACCGTTGAGCACCGTTAAAACGGTAGGATTACCCATATCACTTGCAAATCCGGTTGATTTACGGGCATATAGCATCCGATCAGTTCACGCTGGGCAACCGTGTTTCCCGTCAATGTGCAACAAGTTCGACGGAGTCGGATATTGATGAGACTCAACCCTGTAAGTTCGATTCAAAGGTTGCGGTTTCCAACGCATATGTGGGCAAACACGATAAAGATAGTTCAAAGTCGAGAATAGAATGATTGGTCGAGAAAAACTTGTAGAAAACCCTTTTGATCAGGGCTTCTTTGTGAGCGATGAATTGCGTAAATTCGGCTTTGCATCAGTCGGCGAGAATGTCTTAATATCAAAGCGGGCCACTATTATCGGATTGAAAAATATTTGGATCGGAAATGATGTAAGAATTGATGATTATGCAGTTATCACTGCATATGGTGGAAGCTTGTTCTTGGGAAATTATATCCATATTGGTAGCTTTTCGTTTCTTGGCTGTCGCGGGGGTGTTGTTTTAGAAGATTTTTCTGGATTGTCTCAAGGCGCGAAAGTCTATTCGGCGTCTGACGATTATACAGGTGGGGCCCTCACTAATCCTACGGTGCCCGCAGAATATACAAATGTCAAAACGTCTCAGGTTCTGCTGCGGCGGCATGTTATAGTTGGTGCTGGAACGGTTATACTGCCCGGAGTAGAGTTAAAAGAGGGGGTCAGTGTCGGTGCGCAGTCTCTTGTAACCAAGAATCTTGATGCGTGGGGGGTGTATGCGGGTCGGCCTGCATCATTTCTTAGAAAGAGAAAAATGGATTTGTTGGAGGCGGAGAAAAATCTAAAGCTTCACTTAGATGAAGACAAAAAGAAAAATTCAATGTGACTTTGGAAAGTTATCGCTGACATGGTGAGAAATATAGGCATTTGCGCACATGATTTTCTGTTGAATACAGGCGCAAACGATTATCTGAAAATACAAATTCGTGCACTTGATTTTGATCCGGACAACAAGATATTTCTTCTGGTTCCACCCGAAAATCAAGCTATGGAGTTGATCAGGAGAGCTGCGGACGGAGATTCGAGCTATAGCTTTTATCGCGAAGCCGCACCAAATCTAGAACTTATTGAGTGCGAATTCGACAGTGAAAGTTTTCGCGCTTTGATGCGCGACCGCGGGATTGATATCTTTTATCCCAGTGGTCGTGCCTTGGACAGAGATATTCCATTTGTCACCTATTGGCCGGATTGCCAACCAAAACATTTGCCAGAATTCTTTGATGACGAAGCCCAAGCGATACGTGACGGGATGATACTTCGACTGCTGCAAACGAACAAGTACATGATCACGAATTCGCAGAGCGTTGTCAACGACATGAAAGCGTTTTACAACGCCGGCCCTGATCAAGTTCATAGCCTTCCGTTTGCGCCAACAATTGATACAGACTACTTATTCCCGCACACAGAGAAGCTGCTAAAATATAAGCTGCCTAAGAAATATTTTCTGATCAGTAGCCAGTTCTGGATACATAAATCCATTGAAACGGTCTACAAGGCGATCCGGATATGTAAGGATCGTGGAATGGACGTGAAGTTTGTCTTCACAGGACGAGTTGAAGAGCCGCGACGGCCTGAATACATCACCCGCCTGGAGGAACTAGTCCGTAAGACAAAAATTGCATCACAAATCCAGATACTGGGTTTGCTTCCGAAGCGCGATCAGATTGAGATAATGAAGGGCGCCATCGCGGTCATTCAGCCAACGCTTTTCGAAGGCGCGCCGGGAGGGGGCGCCGTTCATGACGCTATGGCTTTGGGCATCAGGGCAATTGTTTCGGATATCGCCGTGAACAAGGAAATCCCGTCTTCTGATGATGTCTTCTTTTTTGAGGCAAAAAACGAAGTGAGTTTGGCCGACAAGATCGAGGAAGTGTTGTCCGTTGATCATGAGCTTCCAAGCTTCGAACAGCAGTTTGGTCGAAGCAGACACTCGCTCGCCCGGCTAAGCGAAGTCATTGGCCGTGTTATGGACTTGGAACTTGGCGGAAAGAAGTAAGATGGCGGAACCCATCAATGGCGAAGCGAGAATAACAGTTGTAACTGTTACGCTGAACGTAGAAGACGTTGTGAGAGCAACGATAGAATCTGTAAAAGGGCAAACCTACCAAAACGTCACTCATCTCATCATCGATGGAGCTTCGGAGGACCGTACTGTAGAGATAGCTCGAGAGTATGATCTGGAAGGTATCATTTCTGAGCCTGACAACGGCGTATATGACGCCATGGAAAAGGGCCGGAAATTGGCCAAGGGGAATTACGTTATTTTCCTCAATGCGGGTGATGTATTTTACGATAAATATGTGTGTGAAAAAATTGTAGAATTTTTCTCGAAGTATGATGTCGATATCGCGTATGGTGATTTGCTGCCGGTCTATTTTCGCCCGACCGATGTGCATGACCACCCTTCTTTTGTGGCTGGTGTTGCAATTGACGGCTCTGTGGTCAGCAACAAACGGCATATATTCGACAATTCCATTCACCATCAGCTGACTATTTATAAAAAATGGATTTTGGAGGAGTGCAGTTATATATCCAGCGATCGTGCGATTAGCGGCGAGTACTTCTTGCTCATGAGTGCAGTTTTTGCCAAGGGGGCCAAGCTTGGATATATGCCGCACATAATAACGCGATTTGCGCTTGGTGGGATCAGCACGCGGAATTTCGGGAAACAGGCAGTTGAATATAATCAGGGACGTGCGAAGCTCAGAACTATGTTTTGTCCGGTTCGAGAAGACATATCGATCGAAAGGGAAGACGAGTTCCATGTCGTCGAAAACTGGCGGGATGTGAAGGCGCAATATTTACAAGCCGAGGTTAAAGCCAGAGGTGTTGTGCATCCGTGGCTAAAACGCAGAATCGACAGATTGAAGCCTTTTATTAAGGCATTCATTTTGAAATTGTTAGGCGGCTTCTGGCGCCGAATGTTCTATTGGACTGTTTATTCCGAGGTCTTACGTCTAGATAGCCGCATCACCGAAACTGGTAGGAATATTTCTCAGGTTGAAAGAGACTTGGTTGAAGAGGTGAGGGATTTGCAGAGGCGTCTTCGCGATCTCGAAGATAAGAATTATACTAAGTAATAGATGTCTAAAATCTCTTTAACCGCTCGAGAATGAGTTATAGGGTTTCGCATGAAATTAGCTCTTCCCGTGCAACTTCCGCAGGAATTTCCGACGCGAGTTTTGTATTGACTACTACTTACCGAAAGAAGGTCAATTGCCAAATGGAGCAGAAGAACTATACGAGCTCACGTGCGCAATTACACATCTCGATCGGAGGTCAATTTGGCTCAGGGCTCATCTAGCGCGGTCAAACGTGTATCTGTGGTGACGGTCTGCCTCAACGCTGAGGACACCATTGAGCAAACGATGAAAAGTGTACGCGACCAAGCGTATGAAGACATTGAGCATGTAATCGTTGATGGAAAATCGGTGGATCGCACCAAAGAAATTGTTGAGAGCCTTGGCCCTGCAATATTTGTGAGTGAGCAGGATGGTGGCATTTATCAGGCGATGGAAAAGGGTGCAAAGTTATGTACTGGCGACATCGTGTTCTTTCTCAACAGTGGAGATTTGTTTCACGATGAGAACGTCGTCGCAGATGTCGTGTCGTTTTTTAATAGATTGAAAGCTGATGCTGTATTTGGAAACTTACTTCCATACTGCGTCAATAAGGATGACAAGTACAATCACCCCGCGTTCACGCCCGACAGACGGATGGATATGTCGTACTTCTCCAATCGTCGTTTGTTCTATGAGGGGTCGGTTCATCACCAGACGATCTTCTACCGCAAAGAAATATTCGACAGTTGCAGCTACCTAGCCGAGAACGCAGCGGCAACGGGAGAATACAATCTCAACGTACAAGCCTTCGTTCAACACGGTTTCATGTTGAAGCATATGCCCAGGACAGTCTGCCGATTTGCGCTCGGCGGAAAAAGCACGTGTGATTTCTCAATTGAGTGGGAAAGGTTTGAAGCCGCGAGGCGGATCATTCGCACCAAATATTTTCCAAATGGTCGAAAAACAGACCGCGTGAGCGCTATTGAATACCTCGCCTCCTGCCCCGGAATTAAAACCCTGACGAAAATTGCGCTGCGGGAAGTCGGGGCCCTTGATTTCCTGCGTATAGTCAGCCAGAAGCTACACCGCTCCGGGACAAGAAGCTAAATCTGATACCTGAATTCGTGGACAAAATGCAAAAACAAAAGCTACTGACTGACTTACGCTCAGCATTTGCAAAATGGCGAATTTGGTTACTCCTGGCATTGTTGGACATCAAGACCCGATACAGAAGATCGCGTATCGGTCAGTTCTGGATTACGCTTTCGATGGGCATCACGATTATCAGCTTGTCTTTCGTCTATTCGCGGATTTTTGGTCTTCCACTGGCCAAATATGTTCCATTGATGGCGATAAGCTTCATCGTCTGGGGCCTACTCGCTACGCTTGTGACTGAAGCTGGTAACGTCTTCATTGAGGCAGATTCTTATATTCGAAGCTCTTCGCTTCCACGGTTCCTGTTTATATTTCGGATGCTCTGTCGCAATACGCTGGTTTTTGCGCACAATCTTATTCTTGTCCCTGTCGTGATGGTAGCATTTCTTGTTCCGCCAACATTACAGATTTTGTGGTTCTTCCCAGCCTTCGTCCTTACTTTGCTGAATGGCGCTTGGATCGCAATGTTGCTTGGTCCGCTTTGCGCGCGTTTTCGGGATCTTCCGCAAATCATCGCGAGCATCGTGCAGATTGCATTCTTTGTCTCGCCTGTCATCTGGAGCAAGTCACAGCTCGGTGATAATTATCCCTTTATCCTTGATCTCAATCCGTTCGCGATCTTTCTTGAACTGATGAGGGAGCCTCTTCTAGGGCGTGCGCCGACCTTTGAAATGTGGGCCTCAGCCGGGGCGGTGACCTTCATCGGCTTAGCGATAGCCATTCCCTTTTTCGCGCGCTTCCGGGCACGCGTTGCGTACTATATGTGAGGACTTAAATGGCTTCCATTCTGGTTGAAGACGTGTCTCTCAATTATCCTATTTACGATGCCGGTGGGCGTTCACTAAAGTCGGCAATCATCCAAACAGTTGGTGCCAAGATGGCGACCAATTCCGGACGTGTGGAAGTCGAGGCGCTACGTGACATTTCTTTGAATCTGAAGGATGGGGATCGGCTGGGTATTGTTGGTCATAACGGTGCCGGCAAAACCACCCTGCTCAGGGTATTGGGTGGTGCTTACGAACCGCCCAAAGGGCGTGTTCTAATTGATGGCACCGTTTCGTCGCTGACGGACATCACGATGGGAATGGACATGGATGCGACAGGGCGCGAAAACGTCCGTCTAAGGTGTGTTTTCCTTGGCATGAGCTACAGCGAGGCTGCGCGCCACTCTGACGAAATCGCAGAATTCAGCGAATTGGGCTCTTTTCTTGATTTGCCCATCCGGACGTACTCAACAGGTATGCTGGTCCGTTTGGCATTCGCCGCGTCAACGGCTTCCCGTCCGCAAATACTAATCATGGATGAAATGATTGGTGCGGGTGATGCAGCATTTGCGGAAAAAGCCAAAGCAAGGGTCAACGAATACGTTGAAAACGCTAGCATTCTCGTCTTGGCTTCCCACAATGACGGGATCCTGCGCACTTTTTGCAATCAGGCAATTCTTCTCGATCAAGGAAGAATAACGTTTGCTGGTTCGGTGGACGAAGTGCTTGAGCGCTATCATGCGGAGAAGGGTAGGTCATAAGAAATTTGGAGCCGGGGACGTTGGCATTCAAATAGCTTGAAAGTGACAGCGAAAGCCAAGGGTAGGCAGCTGTAGTTGTAAGGGTTAATCGCTCTTATGAGTACGCATTTGAAAATGCCGGCGAAATCTATATTGGTGTGGTCGCATGTTCATAAATGAGCTTGCTTTGGTAGAAAAATACCTCCTGGCTGAGTTGACATAATGCGTGCGATCGCTGCAACGGAAACGTTTGACGCAAAAATATGCGCGCCGGATCAATAAGTTAGGGCCTGTATCCTTCGCTCAAACGACTCCGTTTGAGCGAGACAGGGTTTAGAATATATCGCGCATCTGGAAGATAACCTAATGGCCATCAAGTACCCAGTCTACAGCCCGCACTTCGTTGGAAAAGAGAAGGAATATGTGAATGACTGCTTGGACAGCACATGGATATCGTCCAAGGGCCGTTACATTGCGCTATTCGAGGATGCTTTTAGCCAATTCGTTGGCGTAAAACACGCTGCGTCCGTTAGCAACGGCACTGTTGCGTTGCACGTTGCGCTTATCGCTCTTGGTATCGGCCCTGGGGACGAGGTACTGGTTCCAACATTCACCTACATCGCTTCTGTAAATTCAATCGCTTACACAGGGGCAACGCCTGTTTTCGTCGATAGCGAACCTGAATTTTGGCAGATCGATGTTGCAGATGCGCGCCGAAAAATCTCTGCGAAAACCAAAGCCATCATGCCGGTGCATCTTTATGGTCAGGCATGTGATATGGTGGCTATTATGGAGTTGGCGCGTGAGCATAATCTGCTCGTCGTTGAAGATTGTGCAGAAGCGATTGGCTCGATGGTCGAGGGCGCGCACGTCGGCACATTCGGCGACATTTCCACATTCAGTTTTTTTGGAAATAAAACGATCACGACAGGTGAAGGAGGCATGGTCGTTACCAACAACGACGAATATGCCGAAATGGTGAATCGCTTGAAGGGTCAAGGGCTGGCAGCGAACCGAGAGTACTGGCACGATCTGGTTGGCTTCAATTACCGAATGACGAATATCTGTGCGGCAATCGGCTATGCACAGCTTGAGGGTATCGGTCAAATTCTGGCCAAAAAAAAAGAGATTGCTGTCTGGTATAAAGAAGAATTGGTCAACCTTGCTCTGAATGTTCATGCTGAACGAGAAGGGTCGGTACACAGCTACTGGATGGTTTCTATTCTTCTGAGAGATAAGAATCTGCGCGATCCGATGCGGCGATTTCTGAGAGAAAATGGCGTGGAAACCCGACCTCTCTTCCATCTGTCACACGAGATGGAGATGTACAAAGAGGATATCAGTTATCCGGTTGCTGAAGACCTGTCCACTCGGGGCATGAACTTGCCAAGCTATCCCGATCTCGGACGTCAAGACGTAGCAAATATTTGTGCCTTGATTAGGAAGTTTATGCTTGTCGAGGCAAACAAGTGAGCGAAGGCGAGCTATTGCATGTCGGAATTTTGGCTCGTGAGTTCCTAGGCAATATTGGGGCGAACGACTTCCTTCGTAATGTAATACGTGGACTTGGACAGCGGCCCGGCACTAAAATTACCTTCTTGTGTCCACGTTCGAATGAAAAGGTCGAGATGATCGCTTCCGCCCATCTCAAGGAGCGTTTGAAACGCATACCCTTTCTGAAAACAGTCACACGCAGTGTCATGCGGTATGCCGGACCAATTACTGACCGCATCTTTCCCCAGGATCCAGACGAATACGCTTTTTACGCAGAAGTGTGCGAGCGTATGGAGTTCGTAACCAGTGAAACAGACGCTCAATCGCTGATACGCCTAAAGGAGGAGCAGGGTATAGATGTATTGCTACCCTCCGTTCAGGTTCTGCCTTCAGAGATACCCTATGTGACCTACTGGCCAGACTGTCAACCGAAGTACTTTCCCGAGTTTTTTGATGACGCGTCCCAGAAAGTGCGAGATGAACGGATTTTTGCTCTTCTGGCGACAGGGAGGCCGATGATCGTTAATTCCAGAGATGCCAAATCCGATATAGTGAAGTTCTACAAGGCTGATCCAGACCAAGTTTTCGCATTACCATTTGCTCCGATCATCGAGCCGGAGAAGATCATACCGCGTCAGGAACTTTTGGCCAAATACGAGCTTCCGCCCAAATATTTTTTGATTTGTAATCAGTTTTGGGTCCATAAATCGATCGAGACAGTTATTGAAGCTGCGGCCTTGGCCAAAGGGCAAGGCCTTAAGGTCGACTTCGTGTTCACCGGGCGGATGGAAGAGCCCAGAAGACCTGGCTACATCAAGAGTCTTCGCCAGCTTGTCGTTGACAGAGGGGTTAGCGATATAGTCCATTTTCTGGATTATATACCGAAGGACGACCAGCTTGAACTTATGAAGGGCTGTGTGGCGGTCGTTCAGCCAACGCTGTTCGAAGGCGGTCCAGGGGGCGGCGCGGTTCACGATGCGATCAGCCTTGGCGTAAGAGCAGTCGTATCGGACATCCCCATAAATTATGAGCTTCCTCTTGAGAGCAGCGTAGTGGAGACTTTCAAAAGAAAGGATCCAGCGGATTTAGTAAAAAAGCTAAGGGTGATGTTAAACACTCCCTACAACAAGCCGAGCCCCGAGAGCTTGCATCAACAGTCAAAGCGGTCAACTGAAAGCTTGTGCGGTGAATTGTACAGGGCGATCGGATACGCTATCAAGCGGGGAAACTATTCATGAGCGTAAAAAGGCTTCAGGCGTTGTCGTTTTCATCAGTATGAAGACTTCATTACGCATCGTGCCACGTTTCCCAGGCGTAGGATTCAGCATATTCGTTGCAGCACCCGTGCTGAACTGGATGCAGCCAACAATTACAGCCTTTTGAGAAAGGGTGACTTTTTGTCAACAAAGCAAAAACTCTGCTTTCCTGCGGATTTCTCTCACGTCTCGGTCTCGACTGCATGAACATGCGCGGTTGTGGCACCGAATTGCAAAAATATAACTGCACCACCGGATTTGGGGGACTTAGTTTTGCCGAATAACCCCATTGATAATAGACCGCGCAAATCGTTTCTGGACAAGCGTCGGTTAAAGATGCGCCTGAAGCGAAGCTGCGCTTTCAGAGTTTATGACCGGCTGATCCTGAGCTTGGCAGCGCGTTTGTCAAGCCAACTGAGCCAGACAGAGCCATTTGTTGGGCTTGGACAGCGGGTAAACGCACTTCAACAACAACTCGACTCGATTCAGTCACAGACGAACGAAGCGGTGGGTTTGCTCGCGAGATCGGTTGTGGGGCTTGAGCGCGGACAAAGTCTGCTGCGTGGAAAGATAGAAGACGCCCAGGTCGTGATTGGGGGTATTGAAGACAAGATTTCGGAATCCAGCACTATTTTTGACCATGGATACCGAGTCTTCTCGCAATGGAACGAAGATGGAATTCTTCAGTATCTTCTGCGTCGGATTGGCTCGCACAACAATACGTTCATCGAAATTGGTGTCGGTGATTATTCAGAGGCGAATACAAGGTTTTTGGTCCAGAAGGACAATTGGCGCGGCCTGATCGTCGATTCCGATATGGAGGCGCTCGACCGTTTCACAAACATGGGAATGCGGTGGAAGACCAATGTTGACGTTAAGGCGGCTATGGTAACGTCAGAAAACATAAACGACATCATCGGTGATGCTGGGTATGGCGGTGACATTGATATATTTTCGCTTGATATTGACGGTATGGATTATTGGGTATGGAAAGAAATCAGTATCATTTCGCCCCGCATTGTTGTCTGTGAATATAATGCGCTTTTCGGGCCTGATGCCGCCGTGACCGTGCCGTACGATCCAAGCTTTGATCGGCGGGAAAGGCATTATACCTGGACATATGCGGGGGCCTCTCTTGGCGCGCTCAAAAGCCTTGCCGCGGAGAAAGGTTACACGCTGGTCACCTGCAATAGTGGCGGTAACAATGCCTTTTTTGTCAGAGACGATCTTCTCGCGGCCTCTGGCATTGGGCCGGATGATATTCTATTTCGTCCACCCGCATTCCGTGAGACCCGTAATGAAGTAGGGCAGCTCACTTTCCTGAGCGCGCAGGAAACACTGAAACTGTTGGCTGGGATGCAGGTAGTCGACGTTAATACCGGTCAAGTTATAGATGTGGCCGACTTGATGCGTGACGTTATATAAATCGAATTACGGAGTAAGGCGTATGCAAAAGACGGCGTTGATCACAGGCATTACAGGGCAAGATGGTGCATACTTGGCCGAGCTGTTGCTTTCCAAGGGTTATGTGGTGCATGGCATCAAGCGCCGCACTTCTCTTTTTAACACAAATCGCATCGACCACCTATACCAGGATCCACATGTACCTAATCAAAAGCTGATCCTTCACCACGGCGACCTGACGGACTCGACCAACCTCATTAGGATTATTCAGCAGGTGCAACCTGACGAAATCTATAACCTGGCTGCAATGAGCCACGTTGCTGTCAGTTTCGAAACGCCGGAATACACAGCCAATGCCGATGGCATTGGAACACTTCGTATTCTTGAGGCGATCAGGCTTTTGGGTCTCGAGAAAAAGACCAAATTCTATCAAGCGTCAACCTCTGAACTTTATGGGCTGGTGCAGGAAGTTCCGCAGAAGGAAACAACGCCGTTCTATCCCAGAAGCCCCTATGCGGTAGCCAAACTTTACGGCTACTGGATCACTGTGAACTACCGCGAAGCTTACGGGATGTATGCCTGCAACGGCATCTTGTTCAATCACGAATCTCCGCTTCGCGGTGAGACATTCGTTACGCGGAAGATCACCCGTGCGCTCGCCCGTATCAAGCTCGGCCTGCAGGACTGCCTATATCTGGGCAATGTGGATGCGCTGCGTGACTGGGGTCATGCGAAAGACTATGTGGAAATGCAGTGGCTTATGTTGCAGCAGGAATGTGCTGAAGACTTTGTTATTGCAACGGGTCAGCAATACAGCGTTCGCGAGTTCGTAAACTTGGGCGCTGAGGAGCTGGGAATGAAGTTGATATGGTCTGGCAGCGGCGTTGATGAAACTGCAACCGATGTGAACGGCAAAACGGTTGTGCGTGTCGATCCTCGCTATTTCCGCCCAACTGAAGTGGAAACGCTTCTTGGCGATCCAACAAAGGCGATGGAGAAGCTCGGTTGGAAACCGAAGATCAGCTTCAAGATGCTGGTATCGGAAATGATTCGCGAAGACTTACGCTCAGCTGAGCGAGATGCTCTGGTCAAGCAGCATGGCTATAGCGCATTCGATTATCATGAGTAAGACAATGGACAAATCGAGTAAGGTTTATGTGGCGGGCCATACAGGCATGGCCGGTTCGGCAATTGTGCGTGGGCTAATCTCCCGTGGGTATGTCAACATTGTTACAAAAACACGCAGTGAGCTAGACCTCCTAGATCAGACGGGTGTTAAGGAATTCTTCGAACAAGAAAAGCCTGATTACGTTTTTCTTGCCGCTGCCAAGGTTGGTGGAATTCAGGCCAACAATGAAAAGAGGGCAGAGTTTCTTTATGACAATCTTGTGATTGAGGCGAATATCATCCATGGCGCTTGGAAAGCGGGCGTTCAGGATTTGCTTTTTCTAGGCTCGACGTGTATTTATCCACGTGATTGCCCACAGCCGATGAAAGAGGAATATCTGCTCACGGGGCCACTGGAATCTACTAATGAACCCTACGCGGTTGCCAAGATTGCCGGTATCAAGATGTGCGAAAGCTATAATGCGCAATATGGAACGCGCTATACTTCGGTAATGCCATCAAATCTTTATGGTCCCAATGACAACTATAGCCTAGAATCCAGTCATGTTTTGCCGGCTCTTGTTCGCAAGGCTCATGAGGCAAAACTGCGTGGGGATTCAACATTTGCGGTCTGGGGTTCAGGCAATCCGAAACGCGAGTTCCTCTATGTAGATGATCTCGCGGATGCCTGTATATTTCTGATGGAAAGGGGCGTCTCGGAAGGGATGTACAATGTCGGCCTTGGAGCGGATGTTACAATTCGTGAACTTGCTGAAATTGTTATGGAGGTTATCGGATTCAAGGGCGAGATCAAGTTTGATTCTTCAAAACCCGACGGTACGCCGCGTAAACTCGTTGATGTTTCGAAGATGAATGCTCTGGGCTGGAAAGCGACAACAAGCCTTAGGGATGGCCTGGTGTTGGCTTACCAGGACTTCTTGAAAGGAGCACAGCTATTTCAGAACCGCTCATAACCGTTGTAATGCCGTCTTTTAATCAGGGACGCTATCTTGAATCCGCGCTGGAATCAGTTTTCGCGCAGAATGTCTCTTTCGAAATCTACGTTATGGATGGTGGATCCAGCGACAACAGCTTGGAAATACTGAAAAGATGGGATTCGCGTCTGACTGGATGGAGAAGCGGGCCGGATGGTGGTCAGGCATGCGCGATAAACAACGGTATGCGCCTAGGCAGTGCGCCTTATGTCTGTTGGTTGAATAGTGATGACCTGTTCCAGCCTGAGGGATTAGCGTCGCTTCTGGAGGCGCTGAAAAAAAAACCGGCTGCACCTCTCGCATACGGCCTTTGCTGGAATCTGCAAGGAGAAACAAAACGTCAATGGCCTGTTAACGTTGAACCGTTCAGCCGCAAAAGGCTTGCTGCCCGTTGTATCGTTGCTCAACCGGCAACGCTTATTCGCCGCAACGCCTGGGAGAGTGTTGGCGGTCTTGATGAAAGTCTTCACATGGCGTTGGACTACGACCTTTGGTGGCGCTTGTTTGCCCGATTTGGAGAGTTTGCCTTTGTTGACAACTATGTCGCGACAAATAGGGTTCACGCCGATACCAAAACGCGGAACTTCCGTCGCTTACACTATAAGGAGGCTATGAGTGTCGTTAAACGCCACAATGGCCATGTCCCAATTCGCTGGTGGCTGGCGCAGCCATATTCAATTTGGTACAAAGCCCTTATTAGGCAGTTTTTATGACAAGGGTGTTGATTGTCATTGAGAACTGCCCCAGCGGGGGTGCGGATAAAAAGTTGGACTGCTTTATAAGTTCAGGCCGAGGCTCTTACGATATTCGACCGGGCTGAGCGATCCCAACGATATCTTGATACGCTTCTCGTTGTACCAGCGAATATAATCATCTACCTCGGCGACGAACTGTTCGATTGTGATGGCCTTCCAATCTCGTGGATAGAAGAGTTCCGTTTTCAGCCGGACGAAGAACCCTTCGCACGCGGCGTTGTCTTGTGAGCAGCCCTTTCGGGACATCGAGCGAACCAATTTTGCATCGCTAATCCGTGTGAGCCAACCGGGCCAGCGATAATGGGCTCCGCGATCGGAATGGACGATTGGCCGTTCCGCAGCGTCGGTCACAGTCTCGATGGCGGCGTCCAGCATGGTATTGACTAGGCCCGCATCTGGTTGCGTTCTAATGAACTGCCCCCCATTTCGACCGGACAGTCGGCATAAGCAGGAAGGCTCAAGCACAGGCTTGAGGACAGGCTTATGTCTAACGAGTATCGACGCATTGAAGTGATCACCGGCGATGTGCTCTGGAGACGGTGGACAACCGAGCAGAAGCTGCGGATTATCGAAGAGAGTTTTGAGCCTGGCGAAACGGTTTCCTCGACGGCCAGGCGTCACGGTAAGCCTCCGGTGAAGGCCACAGTTCAGGCAGCTTGAGCGTTGACGGTCGGCGGCGTCCAATTCCACGGAAGCAACTGCTCCAGCCTGATAATCGGCGTGTCAGCGATGCGGGCAAGAACGTCGGCGAGCCACGCCTGCGGATCGATGTCGTTGAGCTTTGCCGT
>NZ_JAKVIN010000008.1:45571-377225 GCF_022601905.1 Shinella sedimenti | reverse complement strand
GACCGCGGGCGGGGCATCATTCGGTGAGTAGGGCGCCAACATGAAGGGAGAAGACAAGGACGGGAGCAGGAAGGCCATAATGACGCGATCATCCGCGCCCATGACGTGATCGAAACCATTAGTCACGGGCGCTATGTCGTTACCATACGCGTCTATGGATTCGCGAAGTCGGATCTCAAAGCCGCCGACGCACGTTTGCGATGCAACAGTTGCCGGATTGCGCATCAGTAGCGAAAATGCTGAAATGCGTCTGGCTGATTGTGTAGCTCCAAGCAAGGGGCGGCGTTGTTCTCTATGCTAATAAGTAAATCACGAGCATCGTTCAACATCGTTATAGACAACGTACATGACGTCACCATGGGCCGTGGCGGTGCGAGGGTCGTATCTCTTATGCAGAAAGAGTAGGCTGACGCAGCCATCCTGACAATTGGCACTGTCGACAAAAGGGCGTGTCTGCTGACGCAGGCCCTGCGTCTGCATCCTGCGTTCGATCAGGCCAATGTCGATAGCTTTACGGCTTCATCGACATCGCGCCTGTAGGCCCGCGCGGCCAGTATGAGTGCCCCGGATTGCGAAGGATAGATGTGTACCATCGTGAGCATAGCCGGGGGGAGAGTATCCGCGACAAGGCCGGTTTCTTCATCCGCGTAGTCGATCAGATAGCAAAAGGCCGCATGTTGGAGATGGGCGACCGGGGCCTTGTCAGAAAAGGTGCCTCAAGCCGCCCATGAAGTATGTCATGAAGTGGGATGGAAAAAGCCGATGATGAGGAATTCGAAATCAAAACCACATTAGCAACAGTGCTTGCGGACGCAATCGGCTTCCCGCTAACAGCTTTGAACGCTGATGGAAGGTGGCCGAGATGGGGAATGCGCGGCGGCGCGCCATCACTGGCGCGTGCCACCCCGCATCTGGTCGACGTAGTACTGTTGATAGAGGTCGCGGTACTTTTCGGCCGTACCGGCATCGCTGTAGCGGGGCAATGTGTCCATGTCCGTCTTGTTGAGGATGACGCCGATGGTTTTTGCATCGATGCGGCTTTCGGCGGCGAGGAGGTCGCGCACCAGGTTCGCGGGGGTGCGACCCCATTCGACGACAAACAGGAAGCCGTCGGCCAGTGGCTCGAAAGCCTTGGCATCGATGACGGGGGCCAGCGGGGGCAGGTCTACGATGACATAGTCGAAGGCCTGGCGTGCTTCCTCGATGAGTTGTTGCATGGCTGGCGAGGAGATGAGGTCGTTGACGTGGGGTGCGCAGGCACCGCCGGGCTGGACTGCAATCGGCAGCATGGAGAGCTGGGATTGCCGGTCGGTCTTCACGGCCTGGCCCCACGAAATGGTTCCCATAAGGGCTTCTACGAGACCCGCCTGCGGTGCTGGTTTCATGATCGCACCCAGGCTCGGCCTGCGCATATCGGCGTCGATCAGCAGCGTCCTTCTGCCGCTCGCAGCAAGAAGGGCTGCGAAATTGATCGCAACGGTCGATTTGCCTTCCCCCGGCAGGGCCGAGGTCACGCCGATCACGCGATTCTTGCTCGGGATTGTCATGTCGCTGATCAGCTTGGCATTGCGAAGGGTTTCGGCGAAGACCGAGCGGGGCGCATCGAGAACGACGCGTGTCATCCGCTCGAGCGGCACGTTGTCCTCGCCGGTTTCCCCGGTAGGGCTGCCTGGTCCGGACTCCGACTTCACTGCCTGGGCGCCAATCGTCGCGGGTCTGCCTTTCCTTGTACCGCCGATGAGCGGCAGGTAGCCGAGCGGCTTCAGTTCAAGGATGGAGCGTATGTCGCTTTCGAGACGGAAAGCGCGTTCGCGCATTTCCTGCACGAAGGTCAGTGCACCGCCGGCCATCAGGCCCAGCACGGCAGCAAGGCCAAGCACCATGGTTCTGTTGGGGCTGGAGGGGGATGTGGGCACACCGGCGTCGGAGATCACCCGCGCCTTGGGGATCGGGAAGGACTGTTTCTGAGAGGCCTGCTCGTAACGGGCGAGATAGGATTCCGAAAGCGCCTTCAGCGCCGTTGCCTTCTGCTCCAGCTCACGCAGGTGCACGGAGGAAAGGTTCGCATCGGCATTGCTGCCGGTGACCTTCCGGATGCTCTCCCGCAGCGAAACTTCGCGTGAACGGGAAACTTCGTATTCGTTGCGGAAGCTCGCTGTCAGTTGCTGGAGCTCGCGGTAGATCTGCCCGGCGAGGTTTTCCTTCTCGGCGCGCAGCGCGATGGCCTGTGGATGGTCTGCTCCGAAATTCTGCGTGATGTCCTGCGCGCGTTTCACGACGGAATTGTAGCGCTCTCGCAGATCCTGCAGCACGGAGCCACCCGCCTGCTGCGTCGGGATGGAGGCATTGTCGATGGCCTTGTCCGGTCCCTGATCGACGATGGCCCTGAACTGGGCGTAACGGGCGGAGGCGCTTGCCGCATCGGCCTGGGCGAGGATGAGCTGGCTGTTGAGGTCGGCAAGCTGTTGTTCGGACATCAGTTCGCCGCGGGCGGTGGTGAGACCGTTCTCGCTGCGGTAGCGTTCGACTTCCAGCGCGGCGTCCTGCGCGCGGGTCTGAATGTCGGTAAGGCGCTCCTGCAGCCAGGTCGAGGCCTGTTCCGTCGCCGTGAAATTGGCGCTGAGCTGGTCTTCGAAAAAGGCCTCGGAATAGCGCCGGGTAACAGCGGCCGCTAGCTGGGGGTCGGTCGAGCGGAAAGAAACGGCAAGCACGGCGCTGCGGGAAACGCGCTCCACGGCCAATGACTGCTGCAGAATGCTGGCCGCCTTGTCGCGACGTCCCTTTGCAAGCGCCTCCTGCGAGGCTTCCGGGCCGGAGGAACCAAGCGAGGCGAGCGACTTCGCCCAGCCCTTGACGGTCGCGACGGGCGACTGCGGCGGGTTGAGAACGGTTTCATTGTCGGCCAGCTTGAGGTCATCGACCACGCGCAGCGCCAGCCGCCCCGACTTCAGAATTTCGACGGCGCTTGCGATACGCATGTCGACCTGTTGGCTGCTTTGGGGCGAAGGCTCGCTCTCCTCGGCATAACGCGACAGATCCTCGTCGAGCAGGATCTGAGTCATCGACGTATAGACGGGTGTCGCGAACACCAGATAGGCGACGGCAAGCGCGACGGCGACCGCGACCGAAAGGGCAATCAGGCGCGCCCTGCGAACGAGGATCGTCATCAGGCGATTGAGGTCGATGAAAGAATCGGACGGGTCCGGTTCCCTGTGAAGGATGCGGCTTTGCGTTACCGTACGTTGATGCATGGGGCTCCGTTCTGCCTTTCGGCGCGATGGATGCTTTCCTCCCCGATATGTCTCCGGACTGCTCTTGGCCCGGAGACACGAGATTATGCCGCGCGAATCCGGCCCTCGTGCGACGACATCATGTCGCGCAGGGATTCATAGACGGCGCCTCCGATATCCGGACGAGCGAGCGCGAAGGCGACATTGGCCTCGATGAAGCCGTGCTTGGAGCCGCAATCATAGGTCCGCCCCTCATAGGGATGGGCGTGGAACGGCTGGCCCCTGGAAAGTTCCAGCATGCTGTCGGTCAACTGGATCTCGTTGCCTGCGCCGCGCTGCTGTCGAGCGAGATGGCGAAAGATCTCCGGCTGGAGAATGTAGCGGCCGTTGAGGAAGAGATTTGACGGTGCTTCGCCGGCTTTCGGCTTTTCCACCATATGAGTTACGGCAAAGCCGTGACGCACGGCCGCACCTCTGCCGACGATGCCATATTGCGAGGCATCCTCAGGTGCGCACTGTTCGACACCGACGACATTCCCGCCGACTTCGCCGTAAAGCTCCATCAAGCCCGCCAGGCAGCCGCGCGCGCCGAAAGAAATCATGTCGGGAAGAAGCAGCGCGAAGGGCTCGTCGCCGATAAGGTCACGTGCACACCAGACGGCATGGCCGAGGCCGAGCGGCGCCTGCTGGCGGGTGAAGCTCACCGAGCCTGCGGTTGGCAGCAGGCGGGAGAGCTCGCTGACCTTGTCGTTCTTGCCGGATCGTTCGAGCGAAGAGATGAGCTCCGGCGTGTCGTCGAAATGATCTTCGATGACCTGCTTGTTGCGGCTGGTGACGAAAACGACATGTTCGATGCCGGCCTCGCGGGCCTCGTCGAGCGCATACTGCACGACGGGGCGGTCGACGATGGTCAACATTTCCTTGGGCATGGCCTTTGTGGCCGGCAGGAATCGGGTTCCGTTGCCGGCGACGGGAATGACAGCCTTGCGGACGGTCTTGGTTCGCACCATGGCATTATCCTTTGTTCTTGAGCGCGAGGTCCTGCGCTGTCGGGGGAGATGAGGCCGCGCGGGGCGCGGCCGTCTTGCGGTGGATCGGCGGCGCGGTCAGGCGGCGCCAACGGGCAGCGATCGGCATCGCGAGATGCCGCAGAGCACGCGGATCGCCAAGCGCTACCTTGGCGGCAGCGCCGAACGAACGGTTCTTGAGATGTTGGACGAGTGCCAGAAAGGCACGCGTTTCCATAAGGTTGCGCGTACGCCGGCGCTGCGCGGCGGCGGCTTCGCCCGAAAGCGGGAAGCGTGCGAGAAGCCGACAATCGCCCGCCAGCATGCCGTCGACATGGTGGAGGTGCAGCACGCGGGAAATCGAGCTTTCGCGGATATGATAGAGATAGCCCGCCTCCGGAACGACCGTGCAGCGGCCATCCGAAGCAAGCACGGCGGCGAGCAGAAGATAATCTTCGCCGATGCGCAGGGTCTCGTCGTAGGCGAGTCGGTTTTCCCGCAGGAAGGCGCGGAGGAAGATCGGTTTCATGTAGCCGAAATTGTGCGTGCTGCGAAAAATCCGGTTGGAATCGATGAATGCCGGCAATGTCAGGCCGGGCATGGCAGCAAGGAGGCTTTGCGGAAACATCCGCTCCGTGCGGCCATCCGCATGCAGCACGTCAAGATTATCGACTGCCGCTACCGCACCCGCGCTTTCCGCTGCACCGATCATGCGGGCAAGACGGCCCGGCCGCATCGTGTCATCGGCATCGAGAACTGCGATCCAACGCCCGCGCGCGTTGGCAAAGCCGGCATTGCGCGCTGCGCCGGGTCCGCCGTTGCAGTCGAGCGATACAAGCTTCACGGCCGGCTCGCCCAGCGTGGTGACGATTTGCCGTGTCGCGTCGGTCGAGCAGTCGTCGGCAACGATTACCTCTACCGATACGCCATCCTGCGCCAGGGCACTGCCTAAGGCTCTCTTGATCGTGTCGGCCGCGTTATATGCGGCGATCACGACGCTGACATCGGGAGTGGTCATTGCACCGCCTCCAGATTTCCATAGGGCTCGATGGCGCGTGCACCGAACAGACCGCCGATCGCGCCAGCATGAAGAAGACCGCGCAAGAAGAAGCGGTTACGGCGTACAGGGGAGAAGGCGAAGGCCGTCGCACCCGCAAAGCAGACAGCGCTTTTCGCAGCTGCCAGCGCGGCCGCGCTCAGGCGCGATGCACCTTCATGGCGCGCAGCGAGAAGCCGGCCATGGGTCTGCCCCATGCGCAGCCTCCGGCGCGCCAGCCAGGAAAGGCAGGCACGCTCCGCCGGAACGACTTCCTTCACCCATGCCTCCGCGGCAAAGGCGATGTGCCCGCCTTCGGCATGAACCGCGCTGAAGAAGGCGGTGTCCTCACCGCCGCTACGGCCCAGCGCAAGATCGAAGCGCCGGCCAGCGATGGACGGTGCGGCACGACGCATCAGGACGTTGCAGGTGTATCCCGTGCGAATTTCGCCGTTCACCCAGACGGGACGCGTGGCGTGGAAATCGCCCTCGCGCATCCAGTCCGGCGCGCCTTGGCCGTAGACCGCGCGCACGGGGCCAAGCACCACGTCGGCGCGACGTTTTCCTGCGGCGGCGAGCAGCGCGTCCAGCCAGAGGGGCTCCACCGTCTCGTCGTCATCGACGAAGGCGATGAAGTCGGCATCACTGTGTTCGAGGCAGGCGTTGCGGGCGATGGAGATATTTCCAGCGGGGCAATGCACATAGAGGATGCTGGCCGGCAGCATTGGCATCGCAGCTTCGACGCGATCGCGGGCACTCGGCTCCACGTCGTTGTCGGCGACGATGATGCCGAGGCGTACGCCCGCCGGAACGATCAGCTGCGAGAGTGAGGTGAGTGTTTCCGTCAGTGCGGTGCGCCGAAATGTGCAGATGGCGATGTCGATGCGGATGGGAGCCGTCATGCGAGGGCCCTCCGCTGGCGCGGATCCAGCACCTCGCGCCAGAAGCCTGCCGACCAGGCGAAATGCATGATCATGGCGGAAACGGCGGCGAGCGGGCCATATGGATTGCGTTGGCTGAGCGCCATCCACGCGCCATAACCCATGCAAGCGGCAGCCCAGAGCACGAACGGCACGGCGGCAATCCAGTTGATGGCGGCAAGGAACGCACCGACGGCGACGGGCGCCACCATCAGCGGCAGCATCTGTCGGACGCTCGGGCGCGAGCGGTGTTTCAGAAAGTTTCTCGCCCGGCCGCGGCCGTAGCCGAAATACTGCCTGAAAAGCGGCAAGGCACTGGACCTTGGATAGTAGACCATGCTTGTGCGTGCGGTCATCCACACACGGTAGCCAGCCCGATGGAGCCGGTAGTCGTATTCGGCATCCTCGTTGGCGGTAAACGCTTCGTCGTACCCGCCAATGGCGCGGAAGGCGGCGATGCGCATCAGCGCGTGATGGCCATGATCCGTCCAGTGGCTTTCGGCGCCGACGCGGTGTTTGGCTCCGCCGTTGCCGAGGACGGAATTCTGCGCGACGGCCGTCGCCTTCTGAAAGGTGCCGAAGCCGATCGTCTGCATGGCAACCACGACCGAATCCGCGCCGGTTTCCAGCGCCTCCTCCACCAGCACGCGGCAGTAGTCGTCCGGATAGGTGCCATGGGCATCGATGCGGATGAGGTAATCGTGTTCGGCGCCGAAGGTCGCGACGGCGAGGTTGATTGCGGCGCTCTGGATGCGTTTGGGATTGTCGAGCACGTGCATGTTGGGCACCGCCACCGCGAGGCGACGAGCGATATCCCGCGTGCCGTCGCTGCTGCCGCCATCGACGACGACGAGGGTGGCAGTCAGGCCGGCCAGTGTCGGTTCGAGCTGGCGCACCAGATGCTCGAGATAAGGCGCCTCGTTGAGGCAGGGGATGACGATCAGGCAACGCACCGAGGTGACGGCATCAGCGTTCATGGCAATCCACCTTGTTGGCGATGAGGGACGGGAGGGGAGGAAGAGCCGCCAGTCCTGCCGGCTGGCGCAAGGCGCCCAGGCGGTGGACGAAGGCTGCGCAGTCGGCGCGATCCAGGATCCACGGGCGTGTGCCAAGCGCGACGAGGCGGGCGTTGAGCGCTCGATAGGCATCTTCACCGAATGTGGCAAAGCGCTCGGTGAGCGTTTCGAGGCGGCCATCGGCAAGGGCAATGCCGATACCGTGCCGGGCGGCGAGGCGCGCGGTTTCGGTGCCGTCGAGAACGATGGGCAGGGCACCGTGCCGACCACCTTCATAGATGCGGTTGGGCAGCAGCCACTGCGAGTTCTGGCCTTCTTCGAAGAAGTCGATGGCCCAGGTGAAATCCACCTCGGCATAGATGGCCGACAGGTCCTCCGGGTTGCGGTAGGGGCCTTCGAAGCGGAGGAAAGGTTCGCGGCTGACGATGCCGTCGAAATCGTCGAATTCGCGGTATGCTGGCCGGCCGCGCAACACCACCTCGAAACGGCCTTCCATGCGCCGGGTGAAAGCACAAAGCAGGTCGAGCGATTTGCGGCAGCGGATCGCGCCGAACCAGCCAATGCGCCACGGTGCGCCGGCCGGGCGGGCGCGCTCCGGCGGGCGGGTGTCGTGGCTGCCCAACTCCAGCACCCGGTTCTCCAGCAAGTGGATCGGCGCGCGGATGCCGGAAAGGGGTTTGAAGTAGTGTTCTATGAAGGCCGGTGAGCTGGTGACGACGAGGCCGGCGTTGCCGCCGAAATAGCTCTCGGCCCCACGCAGGACCCGGCCCACCGCGCCTGTTTTCAGCATCAGGCGGTGAACATCGAGGCATTCATAGGCAATCGGGACGGCGCCGAAGTGCGCCGAGGCGCGCCGCGCCAGCACCAGCATTTCAAGGTTGCGGGCGAGGATCACGTCCGGTTGCGGCAGGCCCGCCAGCTTCAGGGGCAGCCGCGCTACCGCACCGGCCACCGCGACCAGGCGCTGGGCAAAGCGGGCGTCTGCGGTGGTGCCGAGTTCCAGCGGTGTGATGCTCTCGATGGCGGCGAAACGGTTTTCGCCGCGGCGGAAGCCTGCGAGCATCACCTCCGCGCCGCCCGCCTGCAGCATGAGAACCCGTCGGCGCACGGCAGGGTCGGACAGGTCGTGAACGAGGTAGAGGACCCTGAGCATCGGCGTCATCCGCTCAGTTCACCAGGCAGGCGACGGAACCGTCGAACTGGCAAGGCTCACCTTCGGCGGTGAACGCGAGACGCTCCACTTCCACCCGCGTCGGGCCGGAAAACGCAAAACGACCCATCCAGTCGGAAAGTGTGTCGGTGCCCCAAAGCGACAGGAAGATTTTCTGCGCGTGGTTGGGCAACTTCTTCGGGTCCGTCACCTCGTGCACCAAAGCGCCGTTCACATAATAGCGCAGGCTTTGCTTTTGCCAGACGAAGGCATAGTCGTTGAAGCCTTTGTCGGCGCCACCGGGAACGGGCACGAGTTTCTCGTTGCCGCCCTTACCGGCGATGTACTGGTTGAGCTGGACACGACTGGTATCCTTGCCGAGAACCTCGAAATCGATCTCGTCATGCGGTTTTTTATCGGTCGGGCCGATATAGGTGAAGAAGGCCGAGTTGAGACCCGCGCCGGTCGCCGTTTTCATGCGCACCTCATAGGTGCCGTAGCCGTAGCGTTTGACAGTCTGCACCTCGCCACAGGCATACTGGCGCTCGCCGGAGGGCTTGGCGTCGAAGGAAAGCAGGAGCCTTCCGTCTTCGACACCAACCTGGTCCTTGGACCATGTGCAGTTCTGGTGTTTCCCGTTGTTCCAGCCGTCGGAGATGTACCAGCGGGCGGTGTCGAGTCGGTCGAACTCTTCGACGAAAGAGGTACCTGAAGCCCCGTCCTGTGCGGCGAGGGGACCTGCGCCGCCAAGTGTGGCGAGGAGGGCGGATGCCCCGATGGCCTGTTTCAGCAGAATGGTCATGATCACCTCCGTTGAGCGATGGAGCCGTCGGGCTTCATCGGCGGGTGTGGGCGTTCGGCCAGCGGCCGCTTGCGATCGCCCATGCGGCGGCCGGTAAGGATGGCGTGCAATGCGGGTGCAAAGCGCCGTGCCAGCGCATGGGTGGAAAAGAGGATGACGAGGGCCAGCAGCGGACTTGCAGCGTAGAACAGCGGGTAATCGGCATGACTGCCGAGCCGATTCCAGACCATCCAGAAGAGGATGAGCAACGGATAGTGCCCGCAGAAGATCCAGAAGCTCAGTCCGCCAAGCTGCGCCAGCCTCTGGCCGGTCGCGGTGCGGACAAGGAGCGCCGAAAGTGCCCAGGCGCCGAAGATGCCGGCGATAGCAGTGACGGCGCGGAGCATGTTGAGCCAGACGGGAAACTCCGGACCATAGGCGTAGAGCGCAACGGAAAGCAGTACCGCCATTGCAAGCACGGAAAGGACCACGGGCAGAGCGAAACGATCCATCCGTTTGATATCGATGCGATGGAGCGCCATAGCGACGCCGAAGCTGAAGCCGAACAGAATGGATTTCTTGAGGAAAATGCCACTGGGCACCGGCAGCACGGCATAGGCCAGCATCAGCCCGAGCGCCGTGCGCGGATAGCGCAGGACGGCAAGCGCGATCACCGGCGAGAGAATGAGGCAAACAAGCAGATCCCGCAGGAAGTAGAGCGGAATATTGATGGGCCAGCTCTCAATGGCGAGGGAGAGGTTCATCACCTCACGCGGCGTCGCATTGACGAGGTCGGGCAGGTAACCGAAGCCGATGCCGCGTGCCTGGGCAAGATAGACGAGTGCGAGAAACGCGATGTTCCAGAGCAGGAATGGCAGAAGGATCGTCGATGCCTTGCTGCGCAGTGTCCTGCGATAATCGAAGGCTTCGAAGCCGCGATGAAAGAGCAGGTAACCGGATATGGCACTAAGGCAGGGCACGCCAATACGGAACAGGCTGTCGCCCAGGAAGACGCGCATCCAGTCGAAGCCGCTGAACGCGCCTGCATAGGGGCTCGTTGCCGGATCGTGGGGAACATGCACGAAGATGATCCCAGATATCAGCACGATCCGCATCATATTGATGCGTGCCGATACTGTCGCGTCGATTTGCACGGTTGCGTCACCCCTCTGGTGCGCCGTTCCCATCGGGCGGCCTTCGAACAAGGACAGACCGAAGCCTGAGAAGAGGAGTTTGCGCGACGGGACAGCAGAAAATGTGGCGGCGCAGCAAATTTGCCGGCATATACGGTTGCATCGCAGCATCGGGCGCGAAATTGCATTCGGTCAGAAACACACGCTCACATACGCGTGAGACAAATGTGAAGTCCCGTTTAACAATACTTTGAAGGCTATTCGAATGTACTGATGTAGCCGCAATTTTTGAGTGCAGGCGGCCCGGAATTTTTTTCAATTTTCTACGACGATTTGGGTTGGATCAGCGATTGTTGCGGCGGATCGCCCCTGAATTGGGGCGGCCTCAAGGCAGGCTGACAGGCGATGTGGCGCCGGGACGACGCACCAAATCCAGCAGCTTTCGCAGCAACGGCCGCTCCGTGAGGAGGGTGAGAACAGCGTAGATCGCGCCGCCAAGCAAAATGCCGATCCCGACCTGCAGCGCGGGATGGAACTCAGGCGACAGATAGTGGTCGAGGGCATAACGCACTGCAAGCGCCATTTGTGCGGCAGTGAGCATGGGGCGGATCGACTGGTAGAAGCCGGAGAGGAAAGGTGTTCTATCGGCCCGGAACACGACCCAGGAATAGCCGACGAGCACCGCCGCGTTGACAAGGCAAAGCGCGACCATGGCGTCGATGAGCGTGCCGTTATAGGCGCCGTAGGCGACGGCGGCGGTGGTTGCCGCCGCACGACCCACCGCCCACCAGAACAATGCGCTGCCATGGCCGGAACTCTTCAGGTAGGGAATGAAGGTGCTGCACGGCGTCAGTAGTCCCTTGGAGATGGCCAGGAGCCCAAGCACGGGCCAGGCGGAGGCCCATTGCGCGCCAAAAAGCAGCAGCATGGCCGGCTCGGCAACTGCCCAGAGGCCGAACATCATCGGCGCGAGCAGCAAGGTCGTGACCTGTGTGCTCAGCATCAGCGCCTGCGAGCGGCGCTGGCGGTCATGCATCATTGCGCTGAAGGCGGGAAACAGGACACCCATCACGCCCGACAGCACGACCTGATTGGGAATGCTGGAAAAGCGATTGGCGGCCGAATAAGCGCCGGCATCAGCCAGGCCGAGGAAGCGCGATATCACGACCATGGGGGACTGGAAGGTGACGAAATTGGCGAGCTCCGAGCCCATCAGCCCGAGGCTGAAGCGTGTCAGCCGAACGACGCTGGCAAGACGAAACTGCAGGCGCGGCAAATAGCGCGAAACGAAGAAGAGGCCGACAAGCCGGATCACCCCGGCGACAAAAAGCTGGGAAACGAGCGCGAAGATGCCGAAGCCGGAGAATGCCAGGATCACCGCCGCAATGGCCGCGATCGATTCGGAAATCATGCTCCACAGTGCATCCCGGCTGAACTGCATGCGGCGGGCGACAAGCGCATAGGCAACGTCGCCAGCGAGCTGCAGGGGTATGAGCAAACACATAAGCCGCAGAAGCGATGCTGCGTCCGCTGCGCCGAACCAGTCCGCCAGGGGCTCGGCGAAGACATAGAGCCCAGCTGCCATAAGGAAGGCGAAGGCGAGATTGGCCCAGAAAACCGAGTGAATCGTCTCGGATTCTTCCTTTGCCTCGAGAATGAGTGCCGAGGCGAGACCGGCCCCGCCGATCATCGCCAAAAACTGCACGACGGCCAGCGCCACGGCAACCGCGCCGAATTCTTCGGGTGTCAGCAGTCGGGCAAGAATGGGCACAGTGACAAACTTAAGCCCGAATGTGCTTGTCTTGGATAAGACGCTCCAGCCGACATTTCGCGTTACCGACTTCGCGTTCACGGACTGGGACATGTCGGAAACCTGCTTCAAAAGGAGCATCGACGAAGACAAAAGCCTGCGCCGGAAACGGCCACGCCCCGGTGGGAGGAGACCAGACGAACCTCTTTCTAGAGAAACCACAGGGACGAAAAGATGGCGAAGCTGACAGTAATCATTCCCTTCTATCAGAAGGAGCCGGGCATCCTGCGGCGTGCACTCACGTCTGTTTTTGCTCAGAAATTCAATGACTTCGATGTCATTGTCGTAGACGATGAATCGCCTTTCCCACCCGATGGCGATCTGATCGCCTTTTCGGAGGATGAGCAGGCGCGTGTTCGCGTCGTACGCCAGGACAATGCGGGCCCGGGCGGCGCGCGCAATACCGGGCTTGATAGCGTTTCGGCCGCGACCGACTTCGTGGCCTTCCTCGATTCGGACGATATCTGGACGCCCGATCACCTCGCTCTTGCCCACGCGGCGATGACCGGGTTTTCCGCGGATTGCTACTTTGCCTCCATCACGGGAGGCGAAGCGTTCTACTATCATTTCGGCGTGGAGGACCTCGCAAGGACCGAGACGGTGATACGTCTTGCGGACGATCCGCTTCTCATCGAAATTCCCGATCTCACCCAGGTCATGCTGAAGAACTGGAGCTTCCTGCATCTCTCCTCGATGGTGATCGGCCGGCCGGTGTTCGAGCGTATCCGCTTCGATGCGGCACTGAGGCTCGCGGCGGAGGACGTGCTGTTCTTCTGCGACTGCGTGCTTGCGGCCCGGCGGGTGGTGCTGAGCGGCGCGGTCGGTGCGGTCCGCGGGGAGGGGGTCAACATCTTCCACGGCATCGACAACGACTCGCCCCAATTCCTGCACCAACAGTTCAACACCTGGGTCGCGCTCGACCGGCTGGAGACGCGTTTTGCCGAGCGCCCGGCCGAGGTGGCCTCTCTGCGATCCTACAAGCAGACCGCCCGCCAGCAGGCGCTCTGGAGCCAGGCGCGACGCGTCAAGCACCGCAAGCTGCCGCAATTCGACATGCTGGCCCGCTGGGCGATGCGCGATCCGCGCATCCTCGCAAGCGCGGTGGGACTTGCCGTTGGCAAGTTCTCCCGCTGATCCGACAAGGAGAGACGGATGAAGCCCTATTACTGGGAATCGCAACACGGCAATTTCGGTGACGACCTCAATCTCTGGCTATGGGATTTCCTGTTGCCCGGGCTCCGGGAGGTCCATGCCGACGTGCTGCTCGTCGGTGTCGGCACCGTGCTGAACGATGCCCTCCTGCCCAAGGAGGGGCGCAAGCTCGTGCTCGGCAGCGGTTTCGGTTACGGAACCCTGCCTGACATGCGCGACGGGGATCTGTGGGACGTGCGCTGCGTGCGCGGTCCGCTGACGGCCGCAAGGGTCGGCGTGCCGGCGGAGCTGGGCATCATCGACCCGGCCGTCCTGGTCGCGGACATGCCGGAATTCTCGAACCGGCCGAAGCGCATCAAATCCGCCTTTGTTCCTCACTGGGAATCGGCCTTGGCCGGGCTCTGGCCAGTCGTTTGCGCGACCGCAGGCCTGCACTATATCGACCCGCGCGGCGAGGCAAAGGATGTGATCCGCGAGATCGCCGAATGCGAGCTGATTGTCGCCGAATCCATGCACGGCGCCATTCTTGCGGATGCATTTCGTGTGCCGTGGGTGGCGGTCAGCACTTCGGCCAACATCAATGGTTTCAAGTGGCGGGACTGGGCTGCGACGGTTGGCGTTGATCCGACCGCCCGGCGCATTCCCATCTCGACGCGTGCCGAGGCCATCATCAAGGGCGCCCGCTTCTGGGGTGTCGACTACGATGGCGCAGGGCACGGTACAGAGGAAGGCGCGGTTGCCGTTGCCGCTGCTGCGCCCCGTTCAGGTCTTCGCATTGCCGCAAAACAGATGCTCGCCGCGCCCTCCACGTTGGCGCTCTGGCAAGCGAGTCGTGCCGAGCCGCAGCTCAGCGCAGATGCGCGTCTACGGGAGCGCAAGGAGCGCCTGTATGCAGTGCTGGAAGGCGTGCGACGCGACTATCTCTAGACTCTAACGCGTGGCGGAGGCGGGTAGCAGGTAGCGCAACCCGCCTTCCTTCACTGGCGGTTCCGATCGCATCCGGCGTTGCGCGGCTTGCAGTTTGTCTCGCAGGATGTCGCTGGCAACGGCCGGCATTGCCAAGGGGTTTTCAAGTGCATAGGTGAGGGCTGCGCCTGCGCCGCCCTCCCGCTTGCGGTCGAGGAAATGACGCAGCGCATGGCGTCGGCCGATCTGGCGGCAATGGCGCCGCATCGCGTTCTGCGCCTCGTACGGCACGTTACCCGCAGCAAGGATCGCACGCTCCGCCTGATACAGTGCTTCAAGATCCTTCGTCCGGTGCTGGCCGCTCAGAGAATCGGCGCGAACGACCGCGCCATAGCCGCAGCTTTCGATAACGGTGTAGCGGGCGCCCGCAAGCAGCGCGCGCACATAAAGTTCGTAGTCCTCGCCGAGGCGCATGTCCTCGCGGTAGCGGAGATCGTGGGTGTCCAGGAAGGAACGGCGCATGACCGGCTTCAGGAAGCCGAGCTCGCCGCGCGGTGCGCCACGCCGGGAAATATTTCCGAGAACGAAATCGGCAAGACCGAACCGGCGTGGGCGTGGCGCGAAATTGTCCGGCTGCCGGGTGAGCTCGCCCTCGGGCATGAAGGCGATGTTGTCGGCGATGAAATCCCAGTCCGGGCAGGCGAGCATGCGTTTGAAACGGCCGGGAAAGAAGAAATCGTCCGCGTCGAGAATGCTGATCAGGGGCGCTCTGGACACCGCAATGGCATGGTTACGCGCTGCGGAAGGTCCCCAGTTCGTGCGGAAGCGAATGATATTCAGCCGTCGCGTCGTATCGTCGGCTGCGGCGGCAGCCGCAAGCGTGCGGTCGTCGGATCCGTCGTCCACGACCACGACCTCATCGACCTCCGGCTCCGCAAGGGCCGAGCGCACCGCGCGACCAATCGTTTTCTCCGCATTCTTCGCGGCGATAATGACGCAGACTTTTTCATCCTGGATCACGGCATACCTCTCGTGCGCACTGAACCGATGGCGCGGACATGTCCGCGCTGCAATGCAGCATGAAAGGAAAAGGGGGCACAAAAACGGCCCTTCCGGATCAGTGCAGGCTCAGGGCTGGGAGTGGCCGGGCTCGTTCATCGAGACGGGGACCTTGGCAGATGCCTTTTCGAGATCTGTCGTGAGGTGTCCTGCTTTAGCCTTGCGGGCCTTACTGACGCGCCAGGTGAGGTAGAGCACGGCAATAAAATAGCCGACCTGGATGAGAACTGCGCAGATGAGGGTTTGGATCGCTGTTGTCGCGACTGATCCGGTGCTGGCGTAGGTGACGACAGCGAACGCCACGAGCACGATCGCCATGCTCAGAAAAAAGCGTGGCACATAGGCCATGCTGTCCCGCCATTTTGTGTCCAGCGCTGGTTTCATCGGTGGATCGCCTTCTCCTCTGAGGCTGGCTGGAACTATAGGCGGTGGCGCGACCGCATGCAACTATCAGGATTAATGAGGTCATGCCTGGACGGTTCCGATCCTTGCCTGATCGATCTTGCGCTTCCGTTAAGACGGTTGTGGCCCCCCCGAGAATCGCGTCCGCCACTTTGCTGCCCAGATTTCGGCACCTTTCCCTCTCGAACGACTGGAAATACGCCGAAAAAGCGAGTCTGCAAATTTCCGTTGCAGCCATGGGGTTGCGCTTCGCCGCGGCAGTGATCACCTTTTGTTACAACATGAGCGATTTCTTATGGAGAAAGTGTGCGGTGCAAAATAATATTGCGCCGCAAAATTAGTAGATGGTTTCATGTCGTGGTGTGCATATGTACCATCGCGTGTCGAGACAGCAACGTATATCCATGTAAAAATAGCTCATCAGCCTCGGCCACTCCAGGCAAATTTGGCGCATCTCAAGGAATATCAGCGCGTGATCGGCGATCTTTTTGAACCAGGTGCCGTGCTTTATGCTTTTCATATACTTCGACATCCAAAAAGTTAGGACATCACGATTTTCTTAAATGTGCGGTGAGGGCGATAATTCGTCAGATCACGCGCAGAAAAACAAACTGTGACCACACACTGCGCATTGGATGTCTGAACGCGTCCGAGGGACCCGACCCTATCGCAATTCGAATGGAGCCATCTCTATGAAGTCCGCGAGCCGATCGGCCAGTTCGCCGTTATTCAGTTCTGTCGCAGCCGGCGCGCCGCCGGTGGGGGGGATATCGAAAAGGAGCTTTGACATCCTGGTAGCGCTTGCCGCGCTTATCCTGCTCAGCCCGATCTTCTTGTTGATCATGGCACTTGTGAAGTCCACCGACGGTGGCAGCATCTTCTATGGCCACCGCCGCATCGGTTACAATGGAACGACGTTCCGTTGCCTGAAATTCCGGACGATGGCAGAGAATGGCGACGCCCTTCTCCACCAGTATTTCGAAGAGAACCCTGAAGCCCTCGAGGAATGGCGGGCGACGCGCAAGCTGCAGGACGACCCGCGCGTCACTGTTCTTGGCACGGTGCTGCGCAAGCTCAGCCTCGATGAACTTCCGCAGCTCATCAACATTCTCAAGGGAGAGATGAGCATCGTTGGTCCTCGCCCGGTGGTCGAGGATGAACTGGAACTCTACGACACGTCCGCCGTCTATTATCTGCGCAGCCGCCCGGGTCTTACCGGCCTCTGGCAGGTCAGTGGCCGTAATGACGTTTCCTACGCAGCGCGGATCGCCTTTGATACGCACTATGTGCGCAACTGGTCGCTCACACGCGATCTCGTCATCGTTGCGCGCACCATTCCGGCCGTGTGCCTTTCGCGCGGCAGTTACTGATTTCCGCAAGAGGTTCCTATGAAAACGATTCCGACCGCGGCCACGGCCGCGCACGCTTTTTCCATGAGAATGCTCGGTGGCCTCGCGCTTGTTGTGATGCTCGCAGCCGGATCCTCAGCCTCTGCGGAGGAGTACCGGCTCGGTGTCATGGACAAGTTGCGCATCCGTGTCGCGGAGTGGCAGACAGCCGAAGGCGCGATCCGTGACTGGGGCGCCGTCAGCGGTGATTACCGGATCGGCGCAGATGGTTCACTCTCTCTGCCGTTCATCGGCCAGTTGCCGGCCGATGGCCGCACCACTGCGGATCTCTCGGCCGATATCGGAAAGAAGATGCAAGTGCTCTTCGGCCTCAAGGACCTGCCGTCAGCATCGGTGGAGATCGCCGAATACCGGCCGGTCTATCTGTCCGGCGATGTACAGACACCCGGTGCCTATCCTTATGCGCCGGGCCTGACGGTCCTCAAGGCGGTCAGCTTCGGTGGTGGATTGCGCCGGGCTGATCCCGGCCAGCGCTTTGCTCGTGATTTCCTGCGCTCGGAAGGCGAGGCCGCCGTCTATGTCGCCGAGCGCAATCGTCTGCTGATCCGCCGCGCACGCATCACGGCGGAGATGACCGGCGCTACGGAGATCGAGATGCCGAAGGAACTCGTCAAATCCGAGGAGGCACTGGCGATCATGGAAAGTGAAAAGGCGCTGATGGCCTCGCGCGAAAAGCGGCAGCGCTTGCAATTGACGGCACTGGCCGATCTCAAGTCACTGCTCGAGAATGAAATCGACTCGCTCGCCAAGAAGTCCGAAACCCAGACGCGCCAGCTTGAACTCGTCCAGGGCGACCTTTCCAAGGTCGATACGCTCGCGGAAAAGGGACTCGCCATCAGCTCCCGGCGTCTTGCGCTTGAACAGCGCACCGCCGACCTTCAGGCAGCCCTGCTGGATATCGACACGGCCTCGCTGAAGGCCAAGCAGGATATCAACAAGGCCTCTCAGGACGAGACGAACCTGACCAATGACCGCGATGCCGAACTGGCGCAGGAGTTGCAAAACACCGAGCAGGAGCTCGACACACTGGCGCTGAAGCTTGGCACCAGCCGTGATCTCATGTCGGAGGCACTGATGCAATCGGCCGATGCCGCCACGCTGAAGGACGGGCTCTCGACCGCGAATATCGGCTATTCCATCCTCCGTACGGTCAAGGGCAAGACCGAGCAAATCCGCGCCACCGAAACGACGCCGGTCCTGCCGGGCGATGTCGTCAAGGTGGAAGCCAGCCTCGCGACCCAGTGAGACCGCCGATGCGGATCGCGCGGAGCCGGCTCATCGGACCTGACGGCAACGAGGCCTATGGCGCCTTCGCCGTCGCGCTGTCGTTTTTTGTCTTCGCCTATTCCTTCCGCTTCGGCCAGGTATCGATCCTCGCATACTACGCCCTGTGGCTGCCGCTGATCGCTGTCGATTACCGGCGGGTTCTCGGCAACTATGCGAACTACCTCTGGCTCTTCGCCTTTGCGCTTTTCGCCTGCCTTTCCGTCTTCTGGTCACAGGCGCCAGGTGCAACGATGCGCACCTCGCTGCAGTATCTCTCGCATGTCGTGTGCGCGCTCATCGCGATGCGCGTCGTTGACACGCGCACGCTGGTGCGCGGCGGGTTGATCGGTACGGGGCTGGTGCTGTTCTATTCGCTTGCCTTCGGCGTCTATCATCTCGATCCGCTCGACGGGACCTACAGCTTTGTCGGTGCCTTTGCTTCCAAGAACCAGCTCGGATTCTACGCCTCGCTCTCTGTGCTGTTCGCCTTCGCCGCGCTCTTTCTCGGCATGGAGCGCGGTGTCTGGAGACTGGCGGCGGTTGGCTGTGTGCTGGTCGCGCTTTACTGCCTGAAGGCCTCGCAATCGGCGACGTCAGTCCTCACGACAGTCGCCGTCGCCGGTCTTTGCCTGGCGCTGCGAGCGTTGGAAATGCTCGCGCCACGTCACCGCAAGATGCTGTTTGCGACGCTCGCCGTGCTGACCTTGGGGCTCGGTCTCGCCGCCGTCTATGGTGGAGGCTTCGAGATGGTCCTCGGCGTCTTTGGCAAGGATGCGACGCTCACCGGGCGCACCTATCTGTGGCAGCAGGGCATCGCGACGGCAAGCGAGGCGCCGCTCGTCGGCATCGGCTACCAGGCTTTCTGGGTACAGGGTTTTGCGGAAGCCGAGCGGCTCTGGGCGGCGTTCTTCATCGCCGGGCGCAGTGGCTTCCACTTCCACAACACGTTCATTGCCGCGACGGTCGAGACTGGCCTGATCGGCTGCCTGCTGCTGTCCATGGTGCTCCTTGGCACGCTCATCGGGCACTTGCGCCGTCTGCTGTCGGTTGCCCGCGACCGCGAGGCACTGGTGCTCTTCACGATCGCGGCTTTGCTGGCGGTGCGCACCTTCGTGGAGATCGATATTCTAAATCCCTATCATGTCGGCTCCTTCCTGCTGTATTTCGCTGCCGGCAAGCTGACGGATGGGCGGCGAAGCGAGGCTCATCGGTTCGTGACGGTTGGGCGGCCTGTCCGCCGTCGACAGGGAGCCGTGTCCGCATGACGCCCGCCGCCATCCCCGAAGCTCGCCGGGAGACACTCTACGGTATCCAGTATCTGCGCGCATTTGCAGCTCTTGCGGTCCTTGCCTTCCATGCAGCCGAGCGCAGTGGTTATGCCTTTGCCATCGGTGCGGCTGGCGTTGATGTCTTCTTTGTCATCAGCGGCTTCATCATGTGGGTGATTGTCGAACGGCGGCCCGTGTCGCCCGGACGCTTTTTGCGCGAGCGGATCCGCCGTATCGTGCCTGTCTACTGGCTGGCGACCGGGGTCATGGTGGCGGGAGCGCTCGCGGGGCTGTTTCCCAATCTGGTTCTGACAGCCGGCCATGTCGGCGCGTCGCTGTTCTTTGTGCCGATGCGCTCGCCGAGCAGCGGAGAAATCTGGCCGGTTCTCGTTCAGGGTTGGACGCTCAATTACGAGATGTTCTTCTACGTCGCCTTCGCCGTCTGCCTGTTCCTGCCTGCGCGCGCGCGCCTTACTATCATCGCGGCGATCTTCCTGTTCCTCGTTGCCCTCGGTCTCGTGCTGAGAAGCGACAATGCCCTTTTCGTCACCTATACGAGGCCGATCATCCTGGAGTTCGTCGCCGGTATGCTGATCGGCCGCCTATGGCTCTCCAGGCATAGAGCGCCCCGCTGGCTGGCATCTGCTCTCGTCGTCGCGGCAGTGGCCGGCTTTGCCACCATCGGCATTTGGAACCTGCCGTTTGACGAGTGGATCTGCGGTCCGCTTGCCGCCGCTCTCGTCTATGGCACCGCCTTCCTGGAAAAACAGGGCACCGGTATCCCGCTGTTTAAGTTTCCCGCCCTTTTGGGCTCCGCATCCTATTCTATCTATCTCTGGCACACATTCGCGATATCCGTAGCGGTCAAGGCCGGCAGCATGATCAGCCTTGCACCGTCGATCGCCTTCGTCACATCAATGTGTACGGGATTGGCTGCCGGGCTCTGCGCGTATTTTTTCTGCGAGAGGCCACTTCTGCAGGGCATGGGAAGAGCCCCTGCGCGCACCCGCCTTTCGCCGTCCATTCAAAGCGAGAAGGCGTAGCTCTGTTTCTCGAGGCATGGAGGCTACTGATTTTGCTTTAAAATGGTGTTTGCCGCGATATAACCCCAGGTCATATTGGGGCCGAGTGTCGTGCCTGCGCCAACAGCACGGGTACCGAACGGGTTTGCCATTGCAAGGCCTGCCGCATATAGGCCAGCGATAACCGATCCATCCTCGCGAAGAACCTGGCCTCGCTCGTTGGTACTGGCGCCGCCCTTTGTGCCGAGGATCGAGCGGTTGAGCGACATGCCGACATATGGCGGTTTGTCGATGGGTTTCAGTCGGTTCGGCGCGCCGTGAGCCTTGTATTCTTCCCAGCTATTCTCGCCGCGGCGGAAGTCCGTATCGCGCCCTGTCGCGCACTGCGCATTCCAGCGTGCGATGGTTTCTTCAAGGGCATGCGGCGGAAGCCCCAGCTTACCGGCCAGTTCGCTTACGGTGCTCGCCTTCTTGACCCAACCCCGGTCGTACGCCGCATACCATCGAAAGGGTAGTGCGGCGTCGAGGAAACGGTGATCGCCGACGAGGAATGCCGGCAGATTGACCGTTATTCCGTTGTCGTCGCGCGCATCCAACGCTTCGCCGATATTGAAATCGCTTTCGCTGACGAACCGCTTCGCATGTCGATTGACCACGATGGAATGCGGTTCAGCCTGAAATGTCATGGGCAGGCCGCTCGGGCGCCGCTCATACCGCGTCGGAAGGCACGGATAAATGTTGGCCTGATCCATGCAGAGCAGCGCTGCATCGGCCAGGCGAGCCAGCATCTGTCCGTCGCCCTCATTGCTGCTTGGGCTGCCGATCCGGTCGATCGGGCCTGGAAAATGCTGGTCTAGCATCTCCTTGTTCCATTCGAAGCCGCCGCTGGCGATGATTACGCCTCTGGCGGCATCGATCTGGCTCTTCTTTCCATCGTGTTCGACCTCGACACCCGTGACGCGGCTTTCCGCATCCTGGATGAGGCGCACTGCGCGCGTTTCCAGCCGGAACTCAATGCCGACATCAAGGCACCCTTTGATCAGGCCAACCATCAGCGCGGTGCCTTGACCGCCTGCATTGGTCAGCCAGCGGTAGAGAAGCTTGTTCCAGACCTTCAAGCCTGCCTTAACGGGGTGATGATAGATGTCGAGATCGACGGCTTCCTTATAGGTAAAGCTATGCGGCAGGGTCGAACGGCGGAGTGTCTTGGCGAAACGGCCGAGAAGGCGGCGGCTTAAGGCCCTCGGCGTCACCATGCGGCCAAACATCTTGCCGCCCGGAGCTTCCGTGAAGGGATCGGGTTCCGCGACGAGCTGGAAATCCAGCGGCGTATTCTTCGCAAGGAACTGGAGCATGTCGGGTGCCGCTTCCACGAAGGCAGCCCACCGGCCGCTGTCAGTTTCCTTCTGCTTTGGCGGTTGGACGGCATGAAGATAGGCGAGCGCCTCCTGCTTACTGTCCGCAATGCCAGCGGCGGCGGCTATATGGTTCGCCGGGATCCAGATGCCCGCCCCCGACATGGCGGACGTACCGCCGAGCCGATCGGATTTCTCGATGACCAGGACCTTCAACCCGCCAATGGCGGCGCGCAAGCCTGCCGCGCATGCCGCGGATCCAGACCCGATCACCACAACGTCGAACTCGTTCATTGCCGTCTCCAATCGTATGTCGGCACTATAGAGAGAAGAATCTTTATCTGTCTACTATTGTGTAGACACTTTTTGCGCGCTACGCTCTCAGTACGGTTTGCTCCGGAAGGAGGCGGTCCTTCCGGCATGCCGTCGGGTCCATCTGCACCTTTTCGTGGTTAACATACACCTCGAAAGGGTGCGGCTCTCCGCCTAAGCCAGCCGTGTTCTAAACTTGCCCTTGCTGACCGGACTGTATCATGACCAAAGACGACATACCCGGCCTCCAGGATCCGCGCCTTACGCCGGGAGTGGATCTGCTCGTTCGTGGGCGAGCGATGGCGCGGGACTGGCGCCTTGGAACCAGCCGCTTCATGCGCGAGATGGGCGTGGCCTCCGAAGCGGAATGGAAGCGGCAGGCTGCCGCAAGCCGTCGGATCATGCAGCATGCCCATATCGGTTTCCGCGATGTCAACCGCACGATCGAGGGTATTCGCGCAGTCCATGGTTCCTGCGCTGAGGCCGGCGTGACAGTCGATCGTTTCGGTATCACGCTCGACTGGTCTATGGGATATCCCGAATCCTGGCGTGCGAAGGCGTCGCGCGGCACCGGCATCGTCCTGACTGGTCCAGAGGACTTCGCCCGTATCATCGAGGCGGCGCCTGCCGCCGCACATTTCGGCGATTTCATGCTCGGTCTTCCGGGGGCGCTGGAAAACACACGCGCAGCCATAGCGGCGGGCGCCACGGCCGTCGGCAATCTTGGCCAGTATTTCACGTTCCGTCTGCCCTATTGGGACGACGACGTGGCAACGACCGAGGCGACCGTAACGGCGCTTGGGCTTATTGCCGCGCAGGATGCCGAAATTCTTGTTCATTCCAATCTCGATGACGGTTTTGCGGGGCTTTTTATCGATATGGCTTGTGCACTGGGTATGGTGCTCATTGAAAAGCATATCGTAGAAGATCTCATAGGCGCGCGACTGGCGCACTGCTACGGTCACCACTTCAGCGATCCGCTGTCGCGCACGGCCTTCCATGCCGCCCTGGTTCAGGTAAGTGATACGCCAGGAACAATGATTTTCGGCAATACGGTTGCCTATCAATCGACCCCCGCCGGCAATTATGCGAGCCTTGCAAGCTATCTGCTGGCCGATATTCTCGCGCTCGGGCGCTGGCCGACGGGGCATGCGGTCAATCCGGTTCCCGTGACGGAAAACCAGCGCATCCCCGACATCGAGGAAATTATCGACGCACAGACCTTCGCGCACCGGCTGACCTTGCAAGCGCCGTTCTACGATCCGGTCTTCGACTGGGCGCAGGTGGAGAAGATGGCGGGTGTGCTTGTCGAGGGTGGGCGCCGTTTTGCCAAGTCCACTCTCGAGGGGCTCGCTGCGCTTGGCGTTGCGGTGGACGATCCGGCCGCGTTGCTGCTGGCAATCCGCCGTATGGGACCAAAGCGCATGGAAGCCCTCTTTGGCCCGGGCGCTCCTGGCGTGCGGGCCCGCACGCCTCTCATTCACGCGGAGTGGGCGCGCGAACTCAACCATAAGGCCGAGGAATGGGTTGCTTCGCGCGGCAAGGACGTCGGTGCGACCTCCGTTTCCGTGTGCATAGGCACCACTGATGTCCATGAGCACGGCAAGTATCTCGTCGAAAAGGCCTTTGAGGGGCTAGGCGTCGAAACAGTCGATGCGGGCGTCGCCGTAGACCCTGAGGCACTGGTCGCGCGCGCCGTCGAAGCCGGTGCCGATATGGTTGCGGTCAGCACCTATAACGGCGTTGCATTGTCTTATGCCAAGGCGGTGAAGGCGGCGATGAAGGCACAGGGCGTCAACTTACCTGTCTTGATCGGTGGCAGATTGAATGAGGTGCCGAAGGATTCGAACTCCGGCCTTCCAGTCGACGTGTCCAGCGACATTGCCGCAATTGGCTGCATCCCATGTCATGACCTCGATGGAATGCTGGTCGCACTCAAGGCGCATTCACAAACGCCTTAGACAAAATCCGGGATCTGCAGCACTGCGCTTAAAAGTGTCTACACATTTGTATTAAGTTGAAGTACGAGTGTCGGCGGTGCCGCACTTCGGGAACAAGGGAACGGGAAATGCAACTTACATTCACGGCAGAAGGTCGGGCCTGGCCAATTCGTCTGAGCGGAAATGCGACCCGCACACGCACGGCACTGCTTGCGAGTTTGCCTCTGCGCCTTCAGCTGCACACGCCGAAAATCGCCGGCAGCCACATCTACTGGCATGCGCCGTTCGTCGAGGATGTGGAAGGCGCAACCCACGTCCTCGACGCGCAGGCCGGTGCTTTTATCTATTGGCCCGTCCGTCAGTTCCTGGAGATCACGTTTGCCCCCTTGCAGGCGGAGAACGCGCAGATCACCGTGCTTGGGCAGCTAGACGCACCGGTAGACGGTATCGCGGAACTCGCTGCAATGCTGAAGAACGAGCAAGGCCATCGGATCATCGAGGGAACGCTTGCCCTAGCAGAGGGGGAGGAGACCGAAGCGACGGTTGCGGCTTCATCTCTCTTGCCTGATGATCTTGTGTCGCGCCGAAAGACGTTGTGGGATGCCATGCCTGACGATATCGCGCGCCTGACGGTATCGCGCGCGATCATGCATCCTGCCGGCCCGGTCTTCGCGGCGGAAGCAGAGGCCCGTGTCCTGCACGAACTGCTCTGGTGGGTTCGCGCCGGCCAATCTCAATATGATGACGCCGTGCTTCGGCAGACCATGGCGATCACACTCGACAAAACAGCGACGCGCTTGCGCGACTTCTGTCACATGGAGGAGACGCCGGCCCTGCTTTTCGCCCTGCGCGATGCAACGCAGACGGATGTGCCGCTGGCGGCCCTCGTCGATGAGGCAATCCTTGTCGCAGGCCGGATTGGCGCCTGGCTTGATCTGCTGATCCCATGGAACGATCTCAACGAAGCGTTCCGCGCTGCTCTCGATTGAGGGCGGTCATTTCTCTACCATCAGGCCTTTGAACGGCCGGACAACCTCAGTAGAACGGTGTCGCAGGCGGCTTGCCACGCCTGCGGCTGGCCTTCGCTTGCCAGGACATCAAGTCCCAGTTCCGTGATGCCACCGGGCGTCACCAATTCGCCGATCAGCGTTTCCATCGGCCTGTCGGTTTCCGCGATCAGACGACCGGCTGCGACGAAGGTCAGCGCGGCCAGCTTGCGCATCGCCACCGCATCCCCCCCCTGCGCTGTTGCCCAGTCGGCAGACTGGCGGATGAGATCCTGCGCCCAGCCGTAGACCGCTGCGTTGACAGTCGCGATCTCGAACTCATCTTCACTGCCAAGCGGGATAACAGGCCCAAGCTTTTTCAAAACCGCGATAGCCCGTTCGACAGCCGGGAAGCACACGGTCGGGCTCGCATTGATCGAGGCGGCTGTCAGCGGCATGGCGCGCATCACGCGAGCGGGGCCTGCTTCAAGATGAGAGATCGTCACACCGGCACAAAACGACACGAGCGTCTGGCCGGCGCGCCAGGGAAGGTCGGCAATGGCGGCGGGCGCATCGACAGGGCGCACGGAAAGCAGCACAATGTCCGCGCGAGTCACAAGGTCGTCATTATCGACGGCGAGGGGAATGCCCCAGCGCGCGGAGAGCGCGTGTGCCTGACCGCGTGGGGAAAGGAGAATGGAGGCCGGTTCAACGCCTGCTCTTAAGAGGCCTGACAGGATCGAAGCTGCGAGATGACCAACGCCGATGATGCCGACAATCACTGTTCGCCTCCAAAGTGATGACGGCGGCTTGCCATCGACGCGAAGTTGAGAAAAAAATATTGTACAAAACTGTAGACACTATTATTGCAAGCGACAAGACGCAGGAAGCGCCATGACGGAAAGAATCGATTTGGAAGCGGCAGACACGTCGATGGTTGAATCCGAGCAGGACAGCCGTCGATCCGCCGACAGCAGCGAGCGTGCGTATAACACGATCCGCCAGCTTCTCGTCGAATTCAAGCTCAAGCCCGATGCGCGGTTGAACGAGGTGCAGCTTTCGCGCAGTCTTGGCGTCTCCCGCACGCCTGTCCGCGAAGCGCTCAACCGGCTTGCCTCTGAGGGCTTTGTATCGCTGACGCCGAACCGCGGTTTCTTCGTGCGCAGTCTGTCTACAGAGGGCCTTATCGATCTCTACGAATTGCGCTCCATTATCGAATGCGCGGCGTTCCGCCTGATGTGCGAACGGGCCGATGACTCAGAAATCGGCCGTTTAACGGCCTACTGGGCCAGCATCGTTGACGGCTACCAAGACAATCCGCCGGATGAGATTCTTGCGAAGGATGAGGGCTTTCATCTGCTGATCGCCGAGCTTTCAGGCAATCCCGAACTGGTGAACCAGCTTGCTGCGATCAATGCGCGAATTCGTTTCATACGGCGTATCCAGATCGAGCGCACCCATGATCCGCGCCAGGTTTCATCCCATTCTGAAATCGTCGCAGCCGCCGTGCGGCGGGATTCGGAACGCGGAATGACGTTATTGCGTGACCATATCGAAATGTCCGTTTCGGCAACGCAGGATGCCCTGAAGGACGCCTTGCTAAAGGTCTACACATCGCAGGATCCGGCCGCGCCGCCGCGAGGTCGGCGGAGGACAAAAGGCATCTAATGCAAAAATTGAACGCAATAGTGTCGACACTTTGTTGACGTCGCATTAAATGTCTGCTTCCTTATGTGCATGGCAAGAGACCGGAACGGCCGGCCGACATTTCGCGTAGCGTCCATCACAGGGGAACTCACATGAAAATCGCTGCCTCACTTTGCCTCGGCGTCTCGCTGCTTGCCACGCCGAGCTTCGCCGAAGAAATCTCCGTCGGTCTCGCTGCTCCCTTGTCGGGCCCGCAGGCCTATTTCGGCAACACCTGGCACAACGGCTTCAAGCTGTACTGGGACAAGCTGAACGTCGAGGGTGGCGTCAACGGCGTGACGGTCAAGTACAACCAGCAGGACGACAAGGCCGACCCGCGTGAAGGCACACTCGTTGCGCAGAAATTCTGCGATGACGAGAGCGTCGTCATCGGACTGGTGAACTTCAATTCCGGCGTCGCCCAGTCAACGCTTCCGATCTACGAGGATTGCGAGCTGCCGACCATGACGTTCGGCTCCAACCCGGATCTGACCAAGCAGGGCTACAAGTTCATGGTCCGCCCGGTCGCAAACGATCTGGCAAATGCACTGCTGCCTGCTGAATATGCTCTGCAGAAGCTTAATGCCAAGACCGCCGTCATCGTCAGCGACAAGCAGGTGTTCGGTCAGGGCATTTCCGAAATCTTCGGAACGAACTTCACGGCCGGCGGTGGTCAGGTGCTCGACACGCTCGCTGTTGCACCGACAGACGTGGACTTCACCTCCGTGCTCGCACAGATCAAGGCGAAATCGCCCGATGTCATCTATGTCGGCGCCGTCATGCCGCAGATCGCGCTTTTCGCCAAGCAGATGCACGAGCAGGGTGTAACTGCGTCGCTCATGGTGCCCGACGGCGGATATACGCCTGACTTCATCACGCAGGCAGGCGAAGCCAACGTTCAGGGCACGATGGTCGCCATTCAGGTTCCGCCGATGGATGCCTCCCCGGCCATTGCCGAATTCGCCAAGCTCTACAAGGAGAAATATGGCGAGGAAGCTGGCCCGTACTCGATCTACGGCTATGTCCACGGCCAGATCCTCGAAGCGGTGCTGAAGTCGACCAAGGGGCTGTCGCGTGAGGAAATCAACGATGCGCTGCATGCGGTCAAAGTTCAGACTGCGGTTGGCGAACTTGAATTCGACGACGTTGGCGAGCTGAAAGTTGCGCCCTCTTACCTCTACAAGGTGGAAGGCAACGACTTCAAACTGGCCGGCTCCAAGTAACGGTTTCGGGCCGGCTTCAGAGCCGGCCCGCCCTCCGCCGTACGGCCGGCGATCTAGCGCCGCCGCCGCGCACCCATTCCCGTTCGCCGCGATTGCTGCGAACTCTTCCGGGCAGGACATCCATGCTGGGAACCTTTATTCAACAGACAGTCAACGCTCTGACCATCGGCTCGATCTACGCACTTATCGCGCTCGGCTACACAATGGTCTATGGCGTGTTGCGCATGATCAATTTTGCTCATGGCGAAATGTTCATGCTCGGGGCGTATGCCGCCTTCCTCGTGCTGACGGTGTTCGTCGGCGACATCGGAGCGGTCGGCGCCTTCGGCCTCACACTGGCATTTTTCGGCGCCGTGATTGCCGTCGGTTTCTTCGGTGTCGGCATCGAGAGGCTGGCTTACAAGCCGTTGCGCAACTCGACGCGGCTTGCGCCGATGCTGTCGTCACTCGGTGTTTCGCTCACACTTGTTACAGGCGTTCAGATCCTTGCTGGCCCGCAACCCGTTGCGTTTCCGAGCTTCTTCCCGGCAACACGCTACGACTTCATGGGCGGCACGGTAACGTCGGTCCAGATCGGCATTCTCGTCGCCGCCTTTGTCCTGATGTTCGCACTCTATACGCTGGTCAACCGTAGCCGCATGGGCATCATCGTGCGCGCCGTTTCCGAGAGCCGTCCGACGGCGCAGCTGCTCGGCATCAACGTCAACCTCGCCATCTCGGCGGTGTTCTTCTCCGGTCCCCTGCTCGGTGCGGCCGGTGGCATTCTCTACGCAAGCTACTACGGCATCATGTCGCCGACGATGGGGGCCGTCATCGGGCTCAAGGCCTTCACCGCGGCCATTCTCGGAGGCATCGGCTCCATCCCCGGTGCGATGCTGGGTGCCTATATCCTGGCCTTCGTGGAAGTTGGCGGGACCGCGCTGCTGCCGCTTATTACGAATGGAGTTCTCGGTACGGAATATCGCGACGTTCTGTCCTTCGCCATTCTCATTCTCGTGCTTCTCGTAAAGCCCGCCGGCATTCTCGGTGAGCCCGTATCCGAGGAAAGCATGGTCTATAAGAGGGAGTTCTGATGTCCGTCGCCGGCATTTCCTCATCCGCAAAACCGCAGGCCTCGCGTCTCGTCGCAATTCTCGTGCTTGCGGCCATCGTCGCACTCGTGGCCGCAACGCCGTTCCTGCCAAACTATCATATCCGCGTCGTCAACAGCCTGCTCATCTACATCCTGCTGGGGATCGGTCTCAACATCGTCATCGGCTATACGGGGCTTCTCGATCTCGGCTTCGTGGCCTTCTATGCGGTCGGTGCTTACACCTATGCGCTGTTGGCAAGCCCGCAGCTCGATCTTCATCTGCCGTTCCTTCTCATTGTCGGCATTGCCGCCGTGCTGGGCATGATCACGGGCATCCTTCTCGGCATCCCCGTGCTGAAGCTGAGGGGCGATTACCTCGCCATTGTCACGCTCGGCTTTGGCGAAATCATCCGTATCGTCATCAACAATGTCGACTGGCTGACGGGTGGGCCGAAGGGCATCGCGCGCCTCGACAAGGCATCCATTCTCGGAGTCGAAATTGCGCGGCCGGTGGAAATCTATTGGCTGCTCCTCGTCACCGTGTTTTTGGTCGGCCTTTTCGTCTGGCGCCTTGAACGTTCGATCCTCGGCAAGGCATGGGCCGCGATCCGCGAGGACCAGGATGCCGCGCGCGGCATTGGCATCAACACGACCAATGCCAAGCTGGCTGCCTTCGCCACATCGGCGACCATCGGCGCGATCGCCGGAACGATCTTCGCGGCATCGCAGCGTTTCGTCAGCCCGGAAAGCTTCACGCTTCAGGAATCTGTCCTGATCGTTCTGATGATCGTCATCGGCGGCATCGGCAACATCCTCGGCATCGTCGCAGGAGCGGCCATTCTCATCCTCTTGCCGGAACTGCTGCGCGAATTCGCCGAATGGCGTATTCTCTTCCTCGGCATCCTGATGGTCGTGCTGATCATTGTGCGCCCGGCTGGCATCGTGCCGCGAACCTTCGGCCCGGAAAAACTCATTCGGGGGCTTTTCGGCAAATGACACTCGTCTTCAAAAACCTGCGCAAGCAATACGGCGCCAATGTCGCGATCAACGATGTCTCCACGGACTTCGCGCCCGGCCTCATCTACGGCGTGATCGGCCCGAACGGTGCCGGCAAGTCGACGCTGATCAATATGACAGCCGGTTCCTACTCCGTTTCGGACGGCTCCATTTCGCTGGATGGACGTCGCCTCGACGGGATGAAGAAGCACCAGATCGCCAATTCGGGCATCGCGCGGACCTATCAGAATATCCGGCTGTTCGATCAGATGACGGTGCTCGAGAACCTGGAGGTCTGCGCCTATCCTGCCGAAGTGTATAACACCTGGCGGGAGGTGCTTTGGCCACCCTATGGCCGAGAACGTGCCGCTGCGCGCCGCGAAAGCGCAATGGAAATCCTGCGCTTCTTCGGGCTCGAGGGCTATGCAGATGCTGAGGCTGGCAGCCTTCCCTATGGCCGCCAGCGCATGCTGGAGATCGCCCGGGCGTTGGCGATGAAGCCGCGGGTTCTGTTGCTCGACGAGCCGGCCGCCGGGCTCAACCATCATGAGACCGCCGAATTGACCGCAAAGCTCGCCGAACTGCGCTCGCCCGAACGGATCATGCTGGTCGTCGAGCACGACATGGACCTGGTGATGACGCTCTGCGACCGCATCGTGGTCATGCACCACGGTAAACTTCTCTTCCAAGGCACGCCCGCTGAAGTTCAGGCGAGCAGCGACGTTCAACTTGCCTATCTGGGGACTGACAATGACATCGATGACATCAGAGCCGCTGCTCAGGATCGCCGGGCTCAGCTCGGGATACGGGCGCGTCGGCGTTCTTGAAGGCGTCGATCTCGAGGTCGACACCCGCGAGATCGTAGTCATTCTTGGCCCGAACGGGGCCGGCAAGACCACGCTCCTGAACTCCATTTCAGGCGTTGCGCGCCCGACGGCAGGCTCGATCCAATTTGAAGGGCGCGACATCACTGGTGCACGGCCGGAGCAGGTCGTGCGCCTGGGGCTGACACATTGCCCAGAGGGGCGGCAGATCTTCCAGCGTCTGACCGTCGAGGAAAATCTGGTCGCCGCACATATCGGCCGTGCCGGCAAAAGCTTTGAGACGTTGCGTTCCGAAGTGTTCGAACTTTTCCCCGTATTGAAGGAACGCCGCAACGGCATGGCCAGTCGGATGTCCGGCGGTCAGCAGCAGATGCTGGCGATTGGCCGCGCGCTGATGGCGGAACCGAAGCTCCTGATGCTGGATGAGCCGTCGCTCGGTCTGGCCCCGAAGATCGTACACCAGATTTTCCGCATTATTCTCGACCTTTCGAAAACCGGCATGTCGATCCTGCTCGTCGAACAGAATGTCCAGCTTGCGCTGGAATGCGGCGATTACGGCTACCTCCTGAATACGGGCCGGGTAAAATTACACGGCCCGGCGCAGGAAATGGCGGAGCATTCGGCGCTTGGCGAGCACTATCTCGGCGGAGCGACCGAGGACACCATTCATGTTTGAGGTCGACTGGAAGACTCCGCACCTGTGGCGGAAGACGACAGTGGCCCGTAAAACCTCTCCGGCATTGACCGGCGATATCGAAACCGAAGTGCTCGTCGTTGGTGGTGGGTTTACCGGCCTGGCCTCGGCGCTCGGTGCTCGTGACAGCGGCGCCGGCGTCGTGCTTCTTGAAGGTAACGAGATTGGTTCGGCCGCTTCCGGACGCAACAACGGCCTCGTCATTTCGCACCATTCCAAGGCCTCGCCGTCGGAACTCGAGAAGGCTTATGGCAAGATCCATGGCGATCGTTTCAACACGCTCGTCGCGGGCGCAGCGGATGTGGCCTTTGGCTTGATGCAGCGTTTCGGCATCAATGCGCATCAGGTCCAGCAAGGCTGGATACAGCCCGCTCATACCGAGGCGACACATGCCCGCGCGCGGCAGTTCCATGATGAGTGGAGGGCTTTTGGCGCACATGTTTCGTGGTTCGACCGCGACGAGGTTTCACGTCGCGTGGGAAGCCGCTATCTCGGCGGATGGATGGTTCACAATTCGGGGCATATCAATCCCTTCGCCATGACAGTGGGACTGGCGGATGCCATCGAGCGCGAAGGCGTGCACATATTCGAGAATACGCGCTGTCTTCGCCTCGAGAAGGCTGAACGCGGTTGGAGGGTCTATACGGCAGCGGGCAGCGTCACTGCGCGCGAAGTCGTCCTCGCCACAAACGCGCTGACGGATGATCTCTGGCCGGGCCTGAAACGCACGCTGATTCCGATGAAGGTCTTTCAGGCGGCGACCGAGCCACTGGCTGACGACATCAAGGCGCAAATCCTCGTCGGTAATCCTGCCGTCTCGGACATGCACAACGACCTGCGCTATTTTCACTACGATTGCGATGGCCGGCTTGTCAGCGGTGCGACGCACACGTTCTGGCATGACGAGGACAGGCGCGGTCGTGCCAAGGTGGCGCGGATGCTGGCGGGCACGTTTAAGCCGCTCGGCGGCGAGCCTCGAATTACGGAATACTGGAGTGGTACCTTTGCGGTGGTGCCGGATCTGAAGCCGCATCTTTATCGGTTGGCGCCCGGCCTCGTCTTCGGGGGGCTTTATTCAGGACGTGGCGTCGCGCTCTCCATGGCGCTGGGGCAAGAGATGGGGCGTTGGGCGACGGGTCGGCGGACGGACGCGGACATGCCACTTCCTGTCACGTCAATGCAGCCGATTGCCTTTCATCCTGTCGCCGTTCAGGTCGCCAATCGCATGCATGCCTGGAACCGCCTGAAGGACAGGCGCGCCTGAGCGCGCCTGTGGGCAGAACTCAGCCCGATTTATCGAGATTGCGGAAATAACGAACTTCGATGGCGCGCAGGATATCGCGCGGTTCGTCGTCGTAGCTTTCGGAAAACTGGTCATCACTACACTCGATCATGATCGCCCAGCGGCCGCGATGCGGATTCAGCGCGCAGTCCGGAAAGTTCATGTGGTGGTGCCACACCTTGCCGGCGTCGTCGATCTCCACGAGGCGGCGCAGGAGCGGCGAGCCATCAAGCAGCGCTTCCTCTGCGCTCGAGGGGTGGCCGGCGTCGAGAATGTCGTCGCCATGCAGCATCCTTACAAGCTGCTTGTCGACCTGCGGGAAGCCGTCGGACGGCGCGATGTAAGCCGTATGCATCGCGTCATCTTCGACTACCGCGGCGTAACGGCCGTCGAAAGGGTTGAACCGGCAGCCGGGGGACAGAACATGCGAATGCCAGGGCTTGCCTTCGCCTTGCAGGCGCTGGGCGAGCGGCAGGCATTCGTCGAGCGTAATAGTCGTGTAGTTGATGGTGCTGTGGTGGGCGGTGCCGTTGCACATGACAAGGCCTTTCTTAGAGGGAAGAGGGATCAGCTTTTCGAGAAGCGGGTGCCACCGACGACCTGCCTGGTGGGCAGCATCTCGACGATGGAGAGGTCGACGACCGGCGGGGTTGCAAGCATATGCGAGATCGTCGCGGCGACATCGTCGGGCAGGATGCATTCATAGCCGTCATAAAAATCGGCATCCATATCGAGCTGGTTGTGGATGCCCGTGCGAACGCGACCGAGGCGGATCTCGCCGACACGGACGGGTGTTTCCTGAAGCTCGAAGCGCAGGTTGGCGGCAATCGATTGCATGGCAGCCTTGGTAGCGCTGTAGGCGCCCGGCCCCGCGCCGGGGACATTGCCGCAGATCGAGCCAAGGAGCACGATGGTTCCGCGCTGTCTTTCAACCATTCCGGGGACGACTGCGCGCAGCACGTTGAAGAGGCCGGTGAGATTGACGGCGATCAACTGGGAAATCGTCTCAGCAGGTGTCTTGTGAATGGGCAGGTTCGGGCCGAGGATACCGGCGCCGTGGACGAGAACATCCGCGTTTAATCCTGCAAGCGCTGCCTCGATGGCTGCCGCGTCACCGATATCGGCAGCGATGCCTTCGCAGCCATATCTTTCACAGAGTTCATCGAGGGCCGCGCGGCGGGTGCCGACCGCAATGACGCGAAAACCCTCGCTGACCAGCCGCCTGGTGACTGCATCGCCTATGCCGCCCGTCGCGCCGGTTACAACTGCTGTTGCCGTCATTCGCTTCCTCCGGGAGGTAGATGTTATTTGTTGTAACATTTAACGCGATGCATTTTTTCGCGTCAAGGATGAGATTGGACATCCGGGCTTTTCTTGAGAAAATTGGAATCGCGGGACAAGCGGCGCCTGGACAGTCGTCTGGCGGTTGCGCAGTACACCCGGCCTTTCAGTGGCTTAACGCGCGGCCTTCTGCCGCCGCTCCGTACTCAGCTGCGCCTTTATCATGTCGACCAGCGTATCGGCCGCAAAATTGATGTCGACGACGACAGCGCTGGCGAGGCGCTCGGGGTCCCGTGATTGAAGTGCGCGCACCATCATGTGATGATTGTTGATGCCCTGCTCGATCTGACCGAACCGGGGATAGATGACGTTGAGATACGAACTGTTCATCATCCAGCGTTTCTCGATCATTCTCACCAGCTCATTCATCCCGCTGGCCCGATAGATCGCGAAGTGGAATTCCCAGTTCAACTCCATGACCTGGGCATAGTCCTTGCGCTCGTTTGCCTGGACCATCAGGTCGTTGATTTCGATGATATGTTCGATTTCCTCGTCGGTGATGCGCAAGGCGGCCTCGCGGGCGGCCAGCCCTTCGAGCGCCGCACGGATCTTCGTGAGCTCGATTATCCGTTCCGTCGTCAGAGTCGGAACATAGACCGAGCCGTTCGAGCGCATTTCCAGGATACCCTCGGCGGCGAGATTGTAGAGCGCTTCGCGGGCCGGCGTCAGGCTGACATCGAGCGCCGTGGCGACGGCGCGAATGGTGAGTTTCTGACCCGGCTTGAAGCGGCCGGCCATGATGGCGCTGCCGAGCTGGGTGCGGACCTGCTGGCCCAGCGTTTCGCTGCGACCGATCGGCGCCAGATCGATACCGGTGAAGGATGCGTCTGCGGTCTTGGTCTTGTTCATATTGTCGCCGGCACCCAAGACGCCTCAAGCCGGATAACTGAGGCGTGTATTGTTATTTGATGCACCACTTTACACGTGATTGCTGGTGGACGGAAAGGGGCGTTAGGCACCTCTCCCCCTTTCAGTGGCTGAGTACCTGACTGAGGAAGGTACGGGTGCGTTCGTTCTTCGGATTGTCGAAGAGTTCGGCTGGTCTGCCTTCTTCGACGATCTCGCCCTTGTCCATGAAGATAACCCGGTCGGCAACCTGTCGCGCGAAGCCCATTTCGTGGGTGACGCAAAGCATGGTCATCCCGTCGTTCGCGAGTTCAACCATGACATCGAGCACTTCTTTGATCATCTCGGGGTCGAGGGCCGATGTGGGTTCGTCGAAGAGTAGAATCTTGGGCTTCATGCAAAGCGCGCGGGCAATGGCCACGCGCTGCTGCTGGCCGCCCGAGAGTTGGCCCGGAAACTTCAATGCCTGCTCGGGAATGCGCACGCGCTTCAGATAGGTCATGGCGGTCGCTTCGGCTTCCTCGACCGGAACCTTGCGGGCAAGGGTCGGTGCAAGCGTGCAGTTTTCCAGCACGGTCAGGTGTGGAAACAGGTTGAAGTGCTGGAAGACCATACCGACGTCGCGCCGTATATGGTCGATATTGCCGATATCGTCATTCAGCTCCGTTCCCAGCACGTCGATGCGGCCTTGCTGGTGTTCTTCCAGGCGGTTTATGCAGCGGATCAGTGTCGACTTGCCGGAGCCCGATGGTCCGCACACGACGATCCGCTCGCCCGAGCGGACATCGAGGTTGATGTCGCGCAGGACCTGAAACTTGCCGTAGTACTTGTTCATGCCGGTGATGCGTATTGCGGCTTCGCTCATGAGGGTTTCTTTCAATGCTGGCCGAAACGCATGCGCCGTTCGAGATAGGCGCCATAGCGGGAAAGGCTGAAGACGAACACGAAGTAGACGAGAGCCACGAAGATGTAGACCTCGAAATAGGCGAAGGACCATTCGCCGGTGCCATAGGCGGCATTGCCCGACGCGAGGATATCGAAAAAGCCGATGATGACGATCAGCGACGTTTCCTTGAAGGTGATGACGAGTTGGTTGATCGTCGGCGGCAAAGCATTGCGGAAGGCCTGGGGCAAGATGATGCGGCCAATCCGATGCCAGTAGCTCAGTCCGAGCGCCTTGGCAGCCTCTTCCTGGCCAACAGGGATGGATTGTATGCCGCTGCGGATGATCTCCGCCTGATAGGCGGCAAAGAACAGGGCAAAACCAATGATGACGCGCCAGATCTTGTCGCCTTGAAGCCAATCCGGCAGGACGAAGGGGAAGATGAGCGCGGCCGTAAACAGGATGGTGATAAGCGGCAGGGAGCGGACACCATCAATAAGTGCACCGGTCATTCTTGAAACGAGCGGCATTTCGGATCGACGAAGCAGCGCCAAGGCAACAGCCATGGGCATGCCGATGAGGACGCCGGCGGCATAGAAGAACACCGTGAGTGTCAGCCCGCCCCAGTCGGCCGGCATAACGACCCGCATGCCTAACAGGCCGCCGCGCATCAGCACATAGAAAGTGATGAAACCGGCGCACCAGAGGGTAGAGAGCCGCAGCGGTTTCCAGAACCAAGGCAGGCATGACAGCACGATCGTCGCCACCATGACAATGCACGCCAGCATGGAGCGCCACTGTTCGTCATAGGGAAACAGGCCGAAGATGATGATGCGCCAGCGCTGTTGGATAACGGCCCAGCAGGCGCCCGCGATGTCGCGGCAGACGGCTGACGTGCCGTCGGGCGAAGCCCACACTGCTTTCAGCACCGCCCAGTCGAGCGCGTAGTAGACGAGATATAGGAGGGCTGCCATGCCCGCTAGGGAAATCATGGCGTTGCCGGGCGTGCGGAAATAACGACGGCGCAGGCGCGCGCCCAGCCCGTCAGGCTGGAAGCCGGCATTGAGGGGCTGCGGGTGTGTGTTCACGTCGAAAACGGCTGTCATGGCGCTCTCCTCAGGTTCTCAACTGCGTGCCCTTGAGGGCAATCGCCTTGTTGACGCGGTTGAGGACGAAGGAGAGCGTGTTGTTCATGATCAGGAAGCCGGCCATCAATATGGCGATCAGTTCCAGCGTCTGGCCGCTCTGGTTGATGGAAACCGAAATGACCGAGAAAAAGTCCGCGAAACCGACGACAATGCCGAGTGTTGTTGCCTTGAAAAGCCAGACATACTGGTTGATCAGGGTCGGCAGCACGGCGCGGATGGCGAGCGGCAGATGGACGCGGGAAAAGACATGCCAGGGAGCGAGACCAAGCGCGCGCGCAGCCTCCACTTGGCCCTTGCCGACAGACAGGAAACCGGCGCGAATGACCTCTGCAATATAGGCGCCGCCATAGATTGCGGTGGCGATCGCCAGGGCCGAGAGTTCTGGCGGAATGGTGATGCCCCCGCGGAAATTCAGGCCTTTCAGCTCTGGTACGGAGAAAATGTCCGATCCGGGTTCGCGGGCATAAGCGAGAATGCCGACCATGACAGCAAGCGTTAGGCCTGCAATGCCGAGCTGCAGCACGCCACGGTTCTTCATACGCTTGAAGCGCCGCGACATGGAGAACCAGGCAAGCAGCGACAGGCCGAACAGCAGTGCCAGCGCCACGGCGGCAAACCACTGGCCGCCGACGTTAAGGCTGGGCACGAACACGCCGCGGGCGGACAGGAAGATGGAATCAAAGACGGAGTAAGCCTGTCTCGTCGGCGGCAGATGAGTGAGCGCCGCATACCAGAACAAGGCCTGGAGAATGAGCGGCACATTTCGAAACGTCTCGATATAGAGAGTGCCGATATCATTGAGTACGCCATTGGACGAAATTCGGAAGACGGCGATGATCAGGCCGACAATATTGGCCAGGACGATGCTCAGGATACCGAGGAAGATCGTGTTGACGATGCCGACCCACAGCATCCGAAGGTAGCTTTCGAACGGATCGAACGGGATGAGCGAGAAGCCGATCCGAAAACCGGTCGACTTTTGAAGGAAATCGAAACCGCTGGTCATGCCCTGGGCGGCAAGCTTCGTCGAGGCCTCATGCACCGCGCCGAAGATGACGAGAGCGAGAATGAGGAGAAACGCCACCTGATAGGCGAGGCTGCGCGTTTTTCTGTTTCTGAACATCTGCATCGGAACACCCCTCCGCTGTCATCGCGGTCGCCGACGCGTGACGCGCCGGCGACCAGCCTTGGGAGAAGGATCAGTCGAGAACGAGCGGATAGAGGATGCCGCCGTTCTTCATCAGGGCGTTTACACCGCGCTCGACCTTATAGGGCGAGTCCTTGCCGATGTTGCGGTCCCATATCTGGGAATAGTTGCCGACAGTCTTGATGACATTGTAACCCCAGTCATCATTGAGCCCTAGCGGCGCTCCCATGCCGGGCGTTGCGCCCAGAAGTTTGCCGATGGCGGGCGTCGGCGGGTTGGCTTTCATCTCATCGACATTTTCGCTCGTCACGCCGGCCTGTTCGGCAAGCAGAAGGGCGGTCTGCACCCAGTTGGCGATATCAACCCAATTGTCGTCGCCCTGGCGCATGACGATACCGACGGGCTCGGCCGACAGAACGTCCGGCAGGATAACGAATTCGTCCGGGTTCTTGGCCTCAGTAGCGCGCAGGACGCCGAGTTGCAGATCCCACTCCATCATGGCGTCGCAACGACCGGCGAGGAAAGCGGCGTTGGCTTCTTCCGTCTTCTCGAATGGAACGACGTTCAGCTTGTAGCCGTTCTGGGCCTCGTGCTCTACGGCGTAGCGCTCCATGGTGGTGCCGGTCGGAAGGCAAAGCGTGCCACCGTCGAGATCCTTGGCAGATGTGATGTTCAGGTCCTTGCGCACCATGTAGTGAATCGCGGCCATCATGTAGGGCTGCGCGAATTGTGCGCGGATTTCGGTATCGCGGCTGAACGTCCAGCCGGATGACTTGATGACAAGATCCAGTTCTCCCGACTGGAGCGAAGGCCAGCGCTGTGCCCAGCTGGTCGGCTTGATATCGACGTGACCTTCCCAGGTCCCGAAGATCGCCGTGGAAACGGCGCGGCACAGGTCAATGTCGAAGCCTTTCCAGTTACCTTTGTCGTCCACTTCGGCAAGACCCATGTAGGAGCCGTTATGACCGGTGCAGGCGAGGGCGCCTCGCTCCTTCACCTTTTTCAGGGTGTCGCCGAATTCCGCATGGGCCGGTGTGACCGAAAGCAGAACCGTACCCGCGAGTGCGGCGACAAGTGTCGACTTGATAGACATGGATTCCCCTTTTTTGCTGATGCCGACAAACCGGACCACCCGGCTGTCAAAAGTTATTTGTTATATAATGATCGCGGTTTGTAATTTGTCCAGATGATTCCCGTGGCGGGTGGAAGAATCTTATAAGTAAATGATTATACGCGATTTATGCCGTTTTCTGGAGGGTTTCAGGTTGAATTTTGGCACTTGCGTAAAAAAACGAATTGCGCCGATTTTGCATTATGATACGTGTTATAACAAATTAAGGGTCACGAGGATTAAGATGATAAACGCGCCATCCACGGACGAACTGAAGGACATCCACCACAAGATGGTGGTGACGCGTGAATTGGAAGAAGTGCTTGGCGCCTATGCCAAGGAAGGCAAGACACGCGGCCCGATCCACCGCTGCGATGGCCAAGAGGCCGTGGGCGTTGCAGCCTGCGCGGCGCTGCGGGCCGACGATTATGTCTGCACCACCCATCGCGGCCACCATGTCTATGTCGGCAAGGGTCTGACGACGCGCGGTATCGTTGCCGAGATTTTCGGTCGCGAGACCGGATACTGCAAGGGACGGGGCGGACACATGCTGCTTGGCGATGTCAAGACGGGCATGCTCGGCGGCAATGCCATTGTCGGCGCCGGTATTCCAGCCGCAACGGGCATGGCACTGTCCATGCAGATCCTCAAGCAGGACCGCGTTTCGATGGTGGTCTTTGGAGACGGTGCGGCCCAGACAGGCATCTGCCACGAGGCGATGAACATGGCGGGTCTCTGGAAGCTGCCCGTCATTTTCGTGCTCGAGAACAACCAGTACGGCCTGACAGTGCGCCAGGAGGTGCAGTCGCCTGTCGAGGATCTGAGCGTCCGCGCCGCCGGTTATGCGATGCCTGGCGAAATCGTCGACGGCAACGATGCCGAGGCCGTCTACCGCGCCGTTGCCGCTGCCGCCGAAAGGGCGCGCCGCGGCGACGGCCCAACCCTCATCGAAGCCAAGACCTATCGCGTGAAGGGTTTCTCCACATCGGATATGGGCGGTTACCAGTCTGAAGAGGAGATGGCGCCCTGGCTAGAGCGTGACCCGATCAAGCTTTCGGCCGAGAAGCTTTCGGCATTGGTGGGCGCCGACACGGTTGCCGCCATCGAGGCTGCCGCCCGCGCGGAAGTTGCACAGGCTTTCGAGACCGCGCTCTCCGACCCATTCCCGACCTTTGAAATCCATGCCCCCTCGGCCGCCTATTCGGAGACCAAGTAATGACCGTGATGCGTTATGCAGAAGCGTTGAACGCCGCCCTAAGGGAGGAGATGCAGCGCGATCCGAGCGTGTTCCTGTTCGGCGAGGATATCGGGCGATACGGTGGTGTCTTCAAAGTATCCAAGGGATTGCGTGATGAGTTCGGCGATGCGCGTGTGCGCGACACGCCGATTTCCGAACAGGCGCTCACGGCCATGGCAGTCACGGCCGCCATGTCCGGCACGCGTCCAGTCCTCGAAATCATGTATGCCGATTTTCTGCCGCTGTCGCTTGATGCACTCGTCAATCAGGCTTCGGTCTTCACCTATCTCTGGGAAGGGCAGGTGGATATTCCCTTCGTGCTGCGCACACAAGGTGGTGGTGGTGTGGGCACCGGTGCGCAACACGCCAAAAGCCTCGATGCCATGGTCTGCCATATTCCCGGCATCAAGGTCGTCGCGCCGGCCACGCCTGCGGATGCGAAAGGCCTGTTGAAATCGGCCATACGTGATCGCCAGCCTGTCGTCTTCCTTGAGCACAAGCTGCTCTACAACACGCGCGGTGAAGTGCCCGACGGTGACGATGTGCTCGTGCCGATCGGCAAGGCGAAAACCGTCGTGGAAGGAAAGCATGTCTCGATCTTCGCTTCTTCGAAGATGGTCATTGAGGCTGAGAATGCGGCCAAGCTGCTCGCCAAGGATGGCATAGAGGCTGAGGTGATCGATCTGCGCACGCTGCGCCCACTCGATCTCGATGCGATCCGCCGGTCCATTGCCAAGACGAACCACGCGGTGGTCGTCAATGAAGGCTGGACTTTCTGCGGCTACGCCTCGGAACTTTCAGCGACGATCATGGAACATTGCTTCGATGATCTCGATGCACCAGTGGCGCGCGTTGCGATGCCCGATATGGCAATTCCCTATTCCGAGCCGCTGGAAATGGCCGTGCTGCCGAACGCGGTGAAGATCGCTGCAGCGGCGAAAAAGGCCCTTGCATAGGCCGGGAGACAGATATGGCAACGCCGATAACCGCGGGCGCAGTCGCCGGCGAATACATGGAAACGTTTGTGATCGTGGAGTGGCGCGTCGGCGTTGGCGATACGGTCGCGGAGGGCGACGTGCTCCTCACCATCGAAACCGCCAAGGCGGCAGTCGATATTGAGGCGCCCAGTGCCGGCGTGGTCAGCGCCATCTTCGCCGAGGCGGATAGCGAGGTACCGGCTGCGGCCGTGCTGTGCCTGATCGGCAAGGATAGCTCAGATGTTGGTTATGATGGCGATGATGCGCCGGTAAAGGGTTCCAGTCTGTCATCCGCGCCGGCACCGGCGATGATGGTGGCTGAACGTGCCGCGGAGGCGCCGCGTGCGGCAGCGTTCTCCGCGCGCATAATTGCAAGTCCCGCAGCGCGTCGGGCGGCCAGTGCTGCCGGCGTCGATCTTCGCGCCGTGAGAGCGTCCAGCCCGTCCGGCCGCATCAAATTGCGTGACGTTTCCGGGGCATCGCAAAGTGTGCCGGCATTTGCCACGCCGGTGTCGGCAGGCCTGCCCGCCGATGAAAATGGGCCGCTTGAGGTGCATCGCAGCGGTGCCAAAGACGGCACGCCCGTTTTCATGATCCACGGTTTCGCCAGCGACTCGCTGTCGTGGTATCCGCTCGATCGTCAGTTGGCGAAGGACCATCCGGTTTACCGTCTCGATCTGCCGAACCATGGCACTTCGCCGAAGCGGCAGATCGGAAGCTTCGCCAATCTGGTGCGGGAGGTCCGCGACGCCTTCGATACTCTGGGCATCGACGGCGCGCATGTGATCGGCCATTCGCTGGGCGGCGCGCTTGCCCTTGCCCTTGCCGATACGCGGCCCCGCAAGCTGGCCTCTCTGACGCTCTTTGCACCGGGCGGTCTCGGCCCCAAGGTCAACGGTGACTTCATCTCAGGTATTGCCCGCGCCTCGCGGCCCGACAGCCTTGCAGCTTGGCTGAAGGTAATGGTGCATGATCAGAAGCTCGTCGATCCCGCCTTCGCCAACGCCGCCTTTGCGGCGCGCGCAGACGGGAACCTTCGTGCCGCGCAATCCTACATGGGCGAGACGCTGTTTGCCGATGGCACGCAGAGCTTCGATCTTGTGGCGGCCCTCCATCGCCTGGAATGCCCGACGCGGATCATCTGGGGTCGCAAGGACCGGGTTCTCGACTGGCACGATGCCTTGCAGGCACCCGGCCATGTCGGTCTGCACTTTCTGCCCGACGTCGGTCACGTGCCGCAGCTCGAGGCGCCGGATCTTTCGCTCGGCATCATCAGTGCCCTGATCAAGAGTGTTTGAGGAGCGATTCATGTCCCACACGCTCCTCCTCGTCGGCTGCGGTAATATGGGTTTTGCCATGTTGCGCGGCTGGCTTCGCGAAGACCCGATGCCCTCGGCTTATGTGGTGGAACCGGTCGATGCGCTTCGTGATCGTGCGGCCGCGGCGGGTGCCGTTGCCGTCTCGCACTTGGGCGATCTACCGCACGATTTAGCGCCCGATGTGGTGTTTGTCGCTGTCAAGCCGAAGCTCGTCGAAACGGTTCTGGCGGGCTGTGCGGAATTTGCCGCGCCGGGTGCGACCTTCGTTTCCGTCGCAGCTGGCGTAACCACGGCATCCATGGCGCAGCGTCTTCCCGCCGGTTCCTCCATTGTCCGCTGCATGCCGAACACGCCAGCTGCCATAGGCGAGGGCATGATGGTTCTCTACGCGTGCGATGACGTTTCGGCTGCCGCGAAAACCCTTGTGGCGTCGCTGCTGACGACCTCGGGGGTGGTCGCCTGGATCGACGACGAAGCGCAGATGGATGCGGTAACGGCAATTTCGGGCTCCGGACCGGCCTATGTCTTCCACTTCATCGAGGCGTTGACAGAGGCCGCCGTATCGCTTGGCCTGCCGGCGGAAACCGCTGCATTGCTGGCAAAGCAAACGGTGCGCGGGGCAGGCCGCCTTGCCATGGAGGCTGACGTCGATCCGACGACGCTGCGCCGCCAGGTCACAAGCCCAGGCGGCACGACGGCAGCGGCCCTGAATGTCTTCATGAGCGATGAGCGTACCGGGAAACTCGTGGCGGAAGCCACGCGAGCAGCCCGCGACCGCAGCATTGAACTTGGCAAATCCAACTGACAGTCAATCTGGAAGGACAAAGTAATGATCAGCCTCATAACAGGCGGCGCGCAGGGTATCGGTTTCTCCACGGCAGAACATTTCATCCGTCGCGGCGACAAGGTTTGCATCCTGGACCGCGCCGGCGTTGCCGAAGCACGTGAGAAGCTCGGGGCTGACGTGCTGGCCATTGAAGGCGACGTCACGAACCCGGTGGATGTCGATGCGGCTGTTGCCCGCACCGTCGAAACCTTCGGCGGGCTCGACACCCTCGTTACGGCCGCAGGGATTGTCGCCGTAGAGCCGGCGCTGGATGTGGCAGCAGACGCTTTCATGCGCATGATGTCCGTCAACGTGCTCGGAAGCTTCCTGCCGGCCCAGAGCGCAGCCCGGTACATGAGCGAGAACGGCGGCGGCAACATCGTCTTCATCGGCTCCGTATACGGCTCCGTCGGCGCGCCCAAGCGCACGGCGTACTGCGCCTCAAAGGGAGCGGTTCATAACATGATGCAGTCGTTGGCGACCGAATGGGGCCCGCTCGGCATCCGTATCAACGCTTTGGCGCCAACGGGCGTGCGCACGCCGATGGTGCAGGACCTCATCGACAAAGGCATCTACAACATGGCCGGCGTCCGCAACCGCACACCGCTTGGCCGCATCGCCGAGCCGCAGGAAGTCGCAGCGGCGGCTGCGTTCCTTTCCTCGCCCGAGGCCTCGATGGTGCATGGCATCGTGCTTCCCGTCGATGGCGGCTGGATCGCCAACGGCTACACCTGGTGACATTTCCCTATCGAACCATTTTGGTTCAGGCATGAAAGGCTGAGACAATGACGAAGCGCATCAACATTTCCTCCGGTTCCTCGTTTGAGAAAGCTTATGGCTATTCCCGCTGTGTGAAGGTGGGCGATACGGTCTACGTGTCTGGCACGGTCGGCATCAATTTTCAGACGGGTGAATGCAGCTCCGATCCGGTTGAACAGCTCCGCCAGGTCATCCGCAACATCGAGCCATGGCTTGAAAAGGCCGGCGCCTCGCTGAAGGATGTCGTCCAGATCACGACCTATGTGACCTCCGCCGAGGTGTTTGCGGCCATCGGCCCGACGCTCAAGGAAATTTTCGGCGACATCCTACCGACCAATGCGGCGCTTGTCGTGCAGTTCCCAGTACCGAACGTCAAGGTCGAGATTTCCGCAACCGCTGTCGTGGGCTGCGGCGCGTGACCGATCGGCCGCCGGTATGAACCGGCGGCCTTTCACTCCTTGAGCCGTCTGACAGGCGCCCGGCATGCTTCGCAACCTTCTTCATCCCGATAACCGGCATGCCATGACCGTTGGCATTATCCTCGTCATCGTCGGCTATTTTCTCTTTGCGTTGAACGATGTCGTCGCAAAGATGCTGGTTGCCAGTTTCGGCGTGGCGCAGGTCCTGACGATCCGTGCTATTGGCGCTTTCATGGTGCTCGTACCGCTGGTGCGCCAGCAGCAGGAGAGGCCCTTTCACAATGTGCACCGGCCGTTCGTGCAGATGGTGCGAGCGCTGCTCATCACTCTCGATACGTCGCTGTTCTACGCGGCCGTCATCTACCTGCCGCTTGCCGATGTCATGACATTCTACATGGCCGGGCCAATCTACATGACGGTCGCCTCGCATTTTCTTCTGGGAGAGCGCGCCGGCTGGCGGCGCTGGACTGCGGTTCTCATCGGCTTCGTCGGTGTCGTCATCGCGCTCGATCCTTCGGCATCCGCGTTTTCCGCGCCGGCCTGGTTTGCGCTGACAGGTGGTCTTGCCTATGCGTTGACCCTGGTGCTCAACCGGTCTCTGGCACAAACCGGCGACGCGACCCTCGGTATCTACCAGGGACTTGCCACATTCCTTCTCGCCGGAGCCGCTTCTATTTTCGACTGGCGGCCCTTCACCCTTACAGAGGGCGCTTCGATGCTGCTGCTCGGCGTAATCGGCGCTTTTTCCCACCTCGTCGTCACGCGGTCGCTGAAATTGGCACCTGTCTCCATTCTCGCGCCGTTCCAGTACACGTTGCTGCTGTGGGGCATGGTGTTCGGCTTCATTTTCTTCGACGATGTGCCGGGGACGAATATGCTTGTCGGATCAGCGATCATCGTCGTTGCCGGTCTTTTCATCTCGCATCGCAAGGCGCAGAAGATCGAGGCGGTGCCCGAGGCCGATCTGCCGGCCCGCCTGCCATGACGATGCCTTCTACAAACCACCAGCAGCAGTGCGACGCCTGCACAATCATTCTCGAATTCTCTTTCCGAAAAACCATCGAAGGTCAGTGATCATGTCCATGGCAAGCCCGATCGATCCCACCATGCAAGGCGTCGTCTGGACGAAGACCCTGCAGGAAACCGTCCGCGACTATCCGCGTCTTTCCGGAGAGGAGGTCGCGGATCTCGTCGTCATCGGCGGCGGATATTCGGGTCTCAACACCGCCATTCACGCCGCAAAGAACGGGCTGCGTGTCGTGGTGCTGGAGGCCGGCCGCGTCGGAAACGGCGCCGCTGGCCGCAACGGCGGTTACAATGTGCCGCAGTTTCCGGGTGGCATAACCCCCTCTGTCGTCGAGGCATCCGTCGGTCGGCGCAAGGGCCTCGCGCTTGCCGACCTCGTTCTGCATGGCGCCGATGCCGTATTCCGGCAAATCGAGGCCTTTCAGATCAAATGCTCGGCGGTCCAGAACGGCTGGATGCAACCAGCCCATTCCGATGCCTCGATGCAAAGGGTGCGCAAGGTCCATGATGAATGGAAGGCGCTTGGTGCCAAGGTGGAATGGCATTCTCCCGCTGATGTCGCCGATCTTCTGGGCGCACAGGGCTATCTCGGCGGCTGGTCCAATGCGCAAGGCGGAACCGTCAACCCCTATAGTCTGTCGGTCGGGCTGGCGCGAGCCGCCGAGCAAAGCGGCGTGCGCATTTTCGAAAACAGTGCAGTCGACGGCTTCGAGGAAACCGCGCAGGGCGTCATCGTTCGCTGCGGCTCAAGCCATGTGTCGGCACGGTCGGCAGTGTTTGCGACCAATGCCTATACGGGCGACTTCCTGCCGGCCGTGCAAAAATCCGTCATCCCTGTCTATCTGTACCATGTCGCCACGAAGCCGCTTAGCGAGGCGTTGCGCCAGAAAATCCTCAAGACGCAGCTGTGCTTTACGGATCTTCGCAAATCCGGCGGTTTCGGGCGCCTGGATTCGGATGGTCGACTGATTTCCGGCGGTGCCGTGTTCGATTTCGGCAACAAGGTGGCCTATGGCGAGGAGCATGCCCGCGGGCGAATGAAGATGCTCTTCCCACAATTGACCGACGATGACATTCAGCTCGAAAGCTATTGGGAAGGTTATTGTGCGGTGACGGACAGCTACCTGCCGCACATCTTGCGGCTGGGTCGGAACGTCTTCTCCATCGGCGGGTTCTCCACCAGAGGCGTCAACCTCGCGCAAAATCTCGGTCGTCTCATGGGCGAGGTCATGGCAGGCAAGCGTGAGCTCGATGACGTGCCCGTCAATGTCTATGATCACCGAAACGACATCGCGCTGTGGTCCATCAAGGCCAGAGCCGCGAGATACGTGTTTCCGTACTACCGCCTGAAGGATCGCTTGGGGATGACGTGATCGACGTTCAGATCCGCTCAGGCGCGGTTGTCAGCGCGATCCGGGGCATTTCCGGTGAACCTGGTTTTCACCGGAAATGCTATTTCCAACGTCGAGGCAATCCCGCTTCGGCTGAAAATGCTCTAGCTCGCTGCGGAAAGAATGCCGCGGACATTCTCTTCGTCGAGCTTGACCGGATTGCCGCCCGCGCAGGGATCGAGCAGGCTCATCTGCGCAACCTTGTTGATGTCGACGTCTTTCAAGCCCATGCCTGACAGTTTTTCCGGAATGGACAGGTCGCTGCGCAGCGCAACGATCCAGTCGATCACGCCGTCCGCATCCTTGCGCGGAAGGTCCAGAACGCGTGCCAGCAGTTGGAGTTTGTCTGCAATGGCCGGCGCGTTGAATGTAACGACATAGGGCATCAGCACGGCGTTCAGAAGGCCATGATGTGCATCGTGGAGAGCACCGAGCGGATGAGCGAGCGCATGGATAGCGCCCAGCCCCTTCTGCAGGGCGACACAGCCCATTCCCGAGGCGATGAGCATCTGGCCGCGCGCTTCCAGATTGCCGCCATCGTGTGTGGCGATCGGCAGCCATTTGTGGATCAGCCGTAGCGCATTGAGCGCAATGCCCTCTGCCATCGGATGGAACGACGGAGCGCTGAGTGCTTCGAGGGCGTGCGACAGCGCATCCATGCCGGTTGCGGCGGTGATATTTGCAGGCAGCCCGACGGTGAGTTCGGGGTCCATGATGACAATGTCCGGCATCATGCGCGGATGAAAGACGATGACCTTGCGCTTATCGGTCTCATGCGTGATCACCGAGGAGCGGCCGAGTTCCGAGCCGGTTCCGGCCGTAGTGGGGACGGCGATAACAGGCACGAGGCCGGTGGTGTTGGCGCGCTTCCAGTTATCTCCGATATCCTCGAGATCCCACATAGGGATGGTCTGGCGGGCCATGAAGGCGATCGCTTTGGCCGCATCCAGCGCGCTTCCGCCGCCGATCGCGACCACCAGATCGTGGTCGCCAGCCCGGAATGCCGCGACACCATCGGCGACGTTGCCGCCGGTGGGATTGGGTTTGACATTCCAGTAGAGTTCGGGTGCAAGACCGCTGGTTTTCAGGGCTTCGAGCGTCCGCTGCACGGGATAGAGATCCTTCAGCCCGGCATCGGTCACGACGAGCGGGCGGCTTGCGCCAAGTTCGCGCACCATCTCGCCCAAGCCGGCGATGCGGCCGTTACCGAAGCGCACGGCGGTGGGGAAACTCCAGTTGCTGGTGGCAGTGGGCGTATCAACGGGCATGTTGGAACCTTGCTTGTTAGGATGTGGAAATGCCGGACGTCTGACGCTTCAGCGCACGGCGACGCAGCACCTCGGCGACGATGACCAGAAGAAGTGCCGGCACGAGATTGACTGTGGCAAGCGCCGGATAGATCGGCGACGAGCCGACGGCTATGCCGCTATAGACGAAGATCGGCAGCGTGCGCGCCGTTCCGGCAAGCGAGTAGGAAACGTAGAAGTTCCCCCAGGAAAGCAGGAAGGAGAAGATGGCCGCAGAAAAGATGCCGGGCCAGAGCAGCGGGAACGTGATCTCGCGGAAGACTTCCCAACCACTTGCACCGGCATCGCGTGCGGCATCTTCCAGCGTTTCGTCGAAACCATAGACCTGAACGGCGACAACAACGAGTGCGAAGGGTGTGATGTAGACGACATGGCCGATGATGACGGTGACGAGGCCCGTCGAAAAGCCCAGCCAGCTGCCGAGTACCGAAAACCACAACAGCATGACCACGCCGAGCAGCAATTGCGGAAACAGGAGCGGCGCGAAGGTGAGACCGCGGAACGCGCCTTGAAGGCGAAAACGGTATCTGATCCACGCGACGGCTCCGGCTGTGCCGAGGACCGTTGCGAAGATTGTCGAAACTGCCGCGACGGTGGCAGAATTCAGGACGGCTGGAAAGAAGTCCGGCTTGTTGAACAGCTCACCATACCATTGCAGTGAGAAGCTCTCTATCGGCAGCGTCAACACGCGGCTCGACGTGAAGGAAAACGCGACCAGCGTGGCGATCGGCGCGTAGAAGAATATGATAAGAAGGACGACCGAGCCGACCAGTGCCGTATCGACCAACGCGTTGCGCATACGCTGTGACATCAGGCGGGCCTCCTCGTCGTTGCCGTGCGTCGAAGGGCGAATGCCGCGCAGGCCGCAAGCATCAGGGCGCCGATGGTAATCAGCACCATGGTCAAGGCTGCGCCGAGTGGCCAGTTCACACGGGTCTCGAAACTCTGGCGGATCAGCTCGGACGCGAGCGGAGATGTGCCGCCACCAAGCACCTTGGGCTCGAGAAAGGCGCCGAGGCTTAGCACGAAGACCAGCACCGCTCCCGAGTAAAGGCCCGGCCGGGAAAGCGGAAGCGTAACCTCGAAGAAGGTCCGGAAGCGCGAAGCACCGGCATCATAAGCTGCGAGCACCAGATCTCGGTCGATCCGCACCAGCGAAAGATAGATCGTGAATATCGGATAGGCGACCAGATTGTAGACCATTCCGATCATCGTGCCGGTCGGTGTGAACAGCAGGTTCAACATTTCCGGCGGAAAGCCCAAATGCATCAGTAGCCAGTTGGCCACACCGTTCTTGTCGAGGATCAGAATCCAGCCGAAGGTCTTGAGTACGGCATCGGTCAGGAACGCAAAAATGATCAGGATCTGAATTTGCGTCTTGAAGGTCTTGAGCCGCGTGGCAAGCGCATAAGCGACCGGGAACGCGATCAGCACGGTCAGAACGACGCAGATCAGCGCCATCGTCGCCGTGCGCAGCATGATCGTCCAGTAATGCGGTTTGGAAAACACCTCGGTCCAGATTTTCAGGTCCCACGTCCAGACGAGCCGGTAGTATTGTGTCGTCTGGAAGGTCAGCACCGCCGTCATCAGGAGCGGTACCAGGAAGAACGCGACCATGACCACCGCCAGCGGCGCTACGGTGGCGACAAGAACCGGGTCGTTCCAGGATTTGGATTCGATCCTCATGGTCACTCCGACAGCAGAAAGGCCTGGACGGGATCGAAACCGATGCGCACCGCCTCGCCGACAGCGGCCGGCAACACGATCGATCCGGGAAGATCCATGATGACCGCGGCATCGAGCCCCTGGACGCGGATGCGGTACTGCGTGGACGCACCCTTGATGAAGTACTCCTCCACGTGTCCGTCCAGCAGCCATTCACCCGGTGCGGCATCCCCCTTCACGAAACGTATGGTTTCTGGGCGCACGAGTAGCGCCGTACCCTTCGCGGACAGAGAGGGTGAGACATGCTCGGACGCGATGGTCGTTTTTCCGGAAACAACCAGCGGAGACGTCACCGCCATGCCACCATCGGTGGCGGCGGTTGCGGTCACGGGGAGGAAATTGGTCTCGCCGATGAAGCCTGCGACGAACATGTTGGCGGGACGATAATAGATGTCGGCGGGTGTTCCGACCTGAACGACATGCCCTGATCGCATCACGCAGATGCGGTCCGCCAGCATCATCGCTTCTTCAAGATCGTGCGTGACGAGCACGAAGCTGGTGCCGAGTTCGCGGTGCAGCTTCTTGAGTTCGGCCTGAAGGGATTTCTTGAGCTTGGCATCAAGCGCGCTCATGGGTTCGTCCAGCAGCAGAACGCTCGGCTGGGACACCAGCGCGCGGGCAAGTGCCACGCGCTGTTGCTCGCCGCCGGAAAGCTGCGCGGGGTAGCGCTCGAGATAATCGGGCTTCAGATGCATCAGGTCGAGCATCGTGCGAATGCGGCTGTCCGTCTCGGTCTTGCTTACCTTCTGTAGCTTGAGGGAAAAGCCGATATTCTCGGCGACCGTCTTGTGCGGAAAGAGCGCGAGTTTCTGGAAGACCATGCGCGTGGGGCGGCTTGCCGCCGGTACGCCCCGCATATCCTTGCCCTGGATTTCAAGACGCCCGTCTGTCGGCTCCTCGAAGCCTGCGAGGATTTTCAGCAGCGTCGTCTTTCCGCAACCCGAAGGGCCGACGAGCGCAACGAATTCGCCGGTGCCGATCTGAAGCGAAACGCCGTGAAGCGCACGCGCCGCTCCGTAGTCCTTGACGATGCCGGATGCATCGATGATGGGGCTGGCCAAGCTCGATTTCCTTGATGTCTGCAATGGGAACAGACAGGCCTGCCCTTTCGGCAGGCCTGTCGTTTTGCGCGAACTTAGCGAGCGGCGAGCTCTTCCTGCCAGATCGCCAGCATGTCGTCGATATTGGGCGCGACCGTGTGGAACTGGCTGTTGTCCCAGGCCGTCCACATGTAATCCATCTGCAAGGCCTTTTTCTCTTCCTCGGAGAAGAGGGCCTCGGCCTTGCTGTTTGGCACCAGGTTGCAGGTTGCCTCGGTGATTGCGAGTTGTTTGGCGACCTCGGGAGACACGATGTATTTCAGGAAGTCTGCCGCGATCTGCGAGTTCTTGCCGTTGTCGATCAGGCCGGTCGCTTCCATCCAGATGATGCCCTGCTTCAAGCCGTTCTTCGGCTCGGGCACGATGGACTGAATATAATCGTGGCCCTTCATACGCAGTGCCGAGGTCGCATAGGTGCCGCCGCCGATAAGGGCGCGGAAGGATCCGTCGATCAGCCCCTTCTGTGCCACGGCGAGGTCAGCGACGATGGCGCGCGTGTTCTTGAAGGCAGCGCGCAGGACCTTTCGGACCTCTTCGAGTGCAGCGGCGTCCAGTTCCTCGTAGGGGTTGACGCCCGCATAGAGAGCAAGGGGCATGATCGGCCAGTCACCCCAGTCGAGAAGGCAAATCTTGTCCTTGTAGGCGCTGTCGAAGACTGGAGCGTAGCTCGACCAGGTCTCCAGTTTATCGAACTTGGTGTTAACGGTCGGGCCGACCCAGCCCCAGCGGGTGGGAAGGCCGGTTGCCTTGCCTTCGAAGGCGAGCGGCTCGAAAGGAGCGCGGAACTGCGGGTAGAACTCGGCGAACTGATCGGCGAAATCGGCTTCATCGATATAGCGGCAGAAGCCTGCCGGCCCCATGCGCTGGATCCACGGGCTGTCGGAGGAAACGAGATCGAACTCACGCGATGCGCCGGCTGCGAGCTTGGCAAAGCCGCCTGCGGAATCGGTGATGAGGTCGATCGAGATCGAGGCGTCTTTCGACTTCTGGAAGGGCTCGAGGATGCTCGGGGCATTGTAGCCTTCCCAGCACATGTAATTGAGGCTTTCGGCCGCCGCCGCATCGCGCCGTGACGCGAGAAAGCCGCTGCCGGCGGCTGCGAGGCCGAGGCCCAAACCGCCCATGCCCTTGAGCACGGAACGACGGTTCACGGCGCCGATGTTGGAGCTGATATCTGCTGTTCCCTTTTTCATTTTTTCTTCCTCTCTTCGTTATTCATGGGGCGCGGCATCAGACCACGCCCAGATAGCGCCGGATCTCCCATTCGCTGACCTGTTTCTGATATTCGCGATGTTCCACCTCACGGCTTTCGGCGAAGCTGTCGACGAAATCGCTGCCGAAAAGCTCTCTCGCCTTGCTGCTTGCGCGCAGGCGGGTGGCGGCCTCATGGAGATCACGCGGGAAGACGGCATCCTGCGCGGGTGTGGATGCATAGAAATCCTCCGCGCTGCCCGCCGGTGGCTCGATACGCTCGCGAATGCCGGCAAGGCCGGCACCCAGCATCATCGACAAGGCCAGATAAGGGTTGGTGTCTGCTGACGGTACGCGAAACTCGACGCGGGTGCTCTCCGGCTGGTCGTTGATGACACGCACGGCGGCAGTGCGATTCTGCACGCCCCAATTGGCTGCCGTGGGCGCCCACGCACCCGGCACGAGGCGCTTGTAGGCGTTGACGGTGGAGGAGCACATCGCCAGAAGTTCCGGCATGAATTTCAGCAGGCCGCCGAGAAAATGCCGTGCCGCCTGGCTGAGTCCATCGGACGCCGACGCATCGGAAAAGACGGGGCGGCCATCACGGTCGCGCAACGAAAGGTGGAGGTGCCCAGACTGGCCGGACAGCTTCGGAGACAGCTTCGACATGAAGCTCACCGTCTTGCCGTTACGGGCAAAATAGGCGCGGGCAAAATTCTTGAACAGCATCGCATCGTCCGCCGCCTTGATGCCCTGTTCATGATAGAGCGGCGCCTCGAAGCAGCCGGGACCGAGTTCGGTGTGGATGGCATCGAGCTTGACGCCCATGGTTTCCATCGTCGTTTCGAGGCCGGCCAGAAGCTCGCCGTAAAGCGCCGACGTCTGGAGGGAATAGGTCCGGTTTCCCTGCGCAAAATGCGTGAGATCGCGATACTGCTTCGCTCTCATGCTCTCCGCCGTCTCATCGAAGACGAAGAACTCGAACTCAAAGGCGGCATGCACATCGAAGCCGAGTTCGGCAGCCTTTTCGATCTGCGCAAGGCAGACATTGCGCGGCGAGCGGCGGCCGAATTCGCCGTCGAAATCCGCGATACACAGCGCCATGTTCTCGGCGAAGGGATATTTGCGGATCGTCGTCGCATCGAGCCTGGCCGACCGGTCGACGAACGATCCGTCGCGATAGGTGCTTTCAGCAATATCCCAGAAATAGAGCACCTCGCAGAACGGATAGCCGTCCTTGCCGAGCTTCACCGCCTTTTCGGCGGAGACAAGCTTGTCACGGAATTCGCCTTCCGGATCCACCATGCCGATATGGACTGACCGGGCGCCGATCTCCTGCAGTTTCGTTTCGAAGGTTTTGTATGTATCCGGTGATTTCGGCATGACTTGTTCCCAGTGTTGCGGTTAGCCTAGGGCGTGGTGTCGTTGCATGGAAATATCCCCGGGGGGATAGACGCGCCTGTCGGTTTCCGACTTCGGCAAACGGGTAAGGGGCAGCGGTTGGATCAGGGGTTCGCAGCATGGAACAGCGCGGTTGCGGCGGTCGTGCAGGCTGTCGGCACAGACAGCTTTGGCCAGCGTCTGGAGGCAGCGCTTGCAACCATCATCGATTTCGACGTGCTGATGGTCTTCGCCTATCGCGGTGCTGAAAAACCTGTCTGCTGCTACCACAACATCGATCCGAAGCGGGCGCAGACGATCGTGGGTGCCTATATCGCCGGGCCCTACCTGCTCGACCCCTTCTACGGCGCTGCGCTCGACACCCGGAAAACGTCGATCCTGCGGCTGAAGGCCATGGCGCCGGACCACTTCTACAGTTCGGAATACTATCGCCAGCACTATGTGCTGACGGGTATCAGAGATGAGGTCGGTATCTTGTGCCGGACGCCGAACTGGGCCGGGGTTGTCATCAGCTTCACTCGCCCCGTCACTGCGCCGGCCTTCGGGCGACGGGATCTGTCTTTGATCCGCGGTGCCGAGCCGTTGCTTCGAACCCTTTGCGAAAGACATTGGAGCGTCGTCGGCAGCGATGCCGGCGCGAGTCCCATACCCGCACATGATCCCATCAACGATACGCTGAACAGAATGACGAACGGCGTGCTGACGCCGCGCGAGATCGAGGTGACGTCATTGATCCTTCGCGGCCATTCCAACGCATCGATTGCCACGACGCTTAAAATAACATCCGGAACGGTGAAAATTCACCGGAAGAACATTCATCAGAAACTGAACATCGCAAGCCAGGCAGAACTGTTCGGACTTTTCATCCGAAAGCTGACGAAACTCTGAAGTCCGATGGATTTCCGCTGAGCGATGACCCCGCCTGCCGGCGGGATGCTATGTTGCGGCAACCGCCACAACGGGCTCGCAGGTGTCCAATCGGAGCCGGTGCCTGAGATGTGGTCATCCACTTCCAGAAGCCGGCTCCGGTGGCGATCTCAAACGCCGCCTGCAACCATGGTGTAGATCTTGCGTGTCTGCTCGTGAATGGTCCATTCCCCACGCCAGCCAAGCGGCAGGACGAACATTTCGCCGGGACCGATGTCCCGGGACGCGCCGTCGCCATTGTGAAGCGTCACGCGGCCGGTGAGAAGGTAGCAGATTTCGGCATTCTGGCTTCGATCCGCCGTGAAGCGGCCGGGTGTGCATTCCCATATACCCGTCTCCATCTGGCCGTTCGCACTGCTCCAAAGCGCCAGCGTGGCTTCCATCTGGTCGCCTGCAATTGAGGTGGGCTTTGGCGTGAACTCGCCGATGTCGCGGTTATGAAGATCGCCGAAATTCTCGAAACTGATCATTGAATATGTCCTTGAAAGAAGTCAGTGGCCGGTGATGGCGTCCGCGATGGCGGCGAGCCTGGACGTTTGGGCAAGGCCGGCGAATTCACGTTCGTCGGCAATTCGATAGAGCTGGTACATGGAATGCACGCCGAGCCAGCGGAACGGTTCCGGCTCCCATTTGCGCACCGTTCGGTTGACCCAGGGAAGACCTGTCAGCTCCGTTTCCCGGCCAAGAACGAGATCGGCGAGCGTGCGGCCGGCAAGGTTGGAGCTGGACACACCGAGGCCGACATAGCCGCCGGCCCAGCCGATACCGGTCTGCCGGTCGAAGCCCGCCGTCGTGCACCAGTCGCGCGGCACGCCCAACACGCCGCACCAGGCATGGTCGATCCTCAGCGATTTCGTCTGCGGCAGCAGGCGCGTCAGAATGGCATGCAGCGCTTCGATGGTCGCCTGCTGTGTCTGGCCGTTGACGTCGGTCTTCGAACCAAAACGGTAGGGAACACCGCGCCCACCCATGGTGATGCGCCCCTCGCGCGTTCGCTGGGCGTAGCAATAGGCATGTGCGGCATCGCCAAGCAGCTCATGTCCTTCCCAGCCGATCTGCTCCCACAGCGCGTCAGGCACGGGCTCGGTGACGATCTGCGCGCTGTTGAGCGGCAGCCAGGTGCGCTCTTCTCCGGGCAGGCCGGCGGTGAAACCTTCCGTCGCACGGATGATGACGGGCGCGCGCACCGTGCCGCGATCGGTCGTCACACGGCCCTTCTCGAAAGTAGTGACGGCCGTGCCTTCGAAAATCCGGACACCAAGCCCCTCGACCACCGCCGCGAGGCCGCGCACGAGCTTGGCCGGCTGCACGCGCGCCATGTCGCGAATGACGAAGCCGCCCTTGACGTCTGCGATGCGGATGCGTTTGCCCGCCTCTTGCGCCGACAGCATCTCGATCTGCTCGGGCGGCATCTCCCAATCGAGATAGAACTGGTATTCCTCCCGTGCGCGGTCGAGCTGAGGCTGGTTCGTGGCCACGGTGAGGTTATCGGCGCGCAGGATATCGGCATCTATGCCTTCCGTTGTCGCCACCCGGATCACCTCATCGACCGTACCCGCCATGGCGCGCTGCATGTCGACAACGGCGCCGCGGGTGGACGTCTTCAGGTATTTTTCCCGCGACCATCCGAAACCGCCGGAAAGCCAGCCGCCATTGCGGCCCGACGCCCCGAAGCCGGCGAATTCGCGCTCCACGACGACGATGTCGAGCGAAGGATTGGCCTTCTTCAGATAGTAGGCCGTCCACAGGCCCGTATAGCCGGCGCCGATGATGCAGACATCGGCGGTGCGGTCACCGGGCAGAGGTGGCCGCTTCTGCGGCAGTCCGCCGATATCCGCGTACCAGAAGGAGATGTTACCGTTGGTCTTGACGTCCATGGCAGAGGCTTTCGGGTTCAGGTCAGCGTCACGTCGGCGCTGGCATCGTCGGGGAGGAGGATGAGATCGGAGCGGAGGAAGGTGACGTCGACGGTATCTCCGATGACGAAATCAGTAGCTCCGAGCGGGCTTCGCACGACGGCGATCGTACCGTCCGACAGCCGCACCTCGTATTTCGAGCCGGAACCGAGATAGATCGCTTCGGCAATCGTGCCGGTGAGGCGGTTTTCGCCCGCAACGACATCCGCGCCCGCACGCTTCAGGGCGACACGTTCAGGCCGCAGCAGGATCACCGGGCGAGCACCATCAGCCAGGCGGCCATGGGCGAAAACCTTCTGTCCGCCGATAACCATGGCTGTTTCATCACCCGAAACCTCGGCCGATCCACGCAACACCGTGGACTCACCGATAAAACGGCCGACGAAGAGCGTTGCCGGAGTGTCGTAAAGCTCACGGCCCGTGCCGATCTGCTCGATGCGGCCGCCGTTGAAGACAGCGATACGGTCGGAAAGAACGAGCGCTTCCTCTTGGTCATGTGTCACATAAACGAAGGTTGTGCCGAGTTCGCGGTGAATGCGCTTGATCTCAAGTTGCAGCCATTCACGCAGCTTCTTGTCGAGCGCACCGAGCGGCTCATCCATGAGAAGCAATGGCGGATCAAACACCAGCGCGCGGGCGAGCGCCACGCGTTGCTGCTGTCCACCCGAAAGTTCGCTTGGGTAGCGATGGGCGAAATCGGCCATCTTCACCATGTCGAGAGCACGCCGGACGCGCTTGGCACGTTCATCACCCTTGATGCCGCGCAGCGCCAGCGGGTAGGCGACGTTCTTGCCGACCGTCATGTGCGGGAACAAAGCGTAGTGCTGGAAAACGACGCCGATATTACGCTTGTGCGAGGGCAGGCCCGTGACGCTCTTGCCGCCGATTTGCAGCGTGCCTGAGGTGATGTCGGTGAAGCCCGCGATCAGGTTCAGCGTCGTCGTCTTGCCGGAGCCCGATGGTCCGAGCAACGTCATGAACTCGCCGGGGCGGATATCGAGGTCTATGTCGTTGAGGGCCGTGAAGGCACCGTAACGTTTGGACGCCTTGCGGATTTCGATCGCGGCACCGGTTGAACGTTGGGAAGCATGCATGGTCAGGTCCTTTCGCGGCGCATACCCAGGAGCAGGCCAGCGATGATGATGAGCGACGTAGCGAGGAAGAGCAGGGTACCGACGGCCGCGACGGTCGGATCGGCATCACGCGTGATCGACGAATAGATCTGCACCGGCAGCGTCTTCAGATAGGGACTGGTGATGAACAGCGCGACGATGATCTCATCGAACGATGTGATGAAGGCGAAAAGCGCGCCCGACAGCACTCCCGGCAGGATCAGCGGCAGGGTCACCGTGCGGAACACGGTGAGGCGACCGGCCCCCAGACTCGATGCTGCCGTTTCCAGTCGGCGATCGAAGACTTCGAGGCTCGCCTGCACGGCGATCAGCACGAAGGGAACGGCTAGCATGGTATGGGCGAGCACGAAGCCCGTGACGGTGCCGACGAGATGCGTATCAAGATAGACCGCATAGATGCCGATCGCCAGCACGACACCAGGCACGACCATGGGCGTGATGAGCAGGGCCCGCAACAGGCCGCCGGTGCGTGCCGCGGCGCGGCTGACGCCGAAGGCCGCGAGCGTGCCGATCACCGTTGCCACCACGGCCACGATGAGGGCGACGATCAGCGAATTGGAAAAGCTTGTCGTCCAGTCCGGGCTGCTGAAGAAATTCGCGTACCACTGCCAGCTGAACCCGACGGGCGGGAAGGCGAGCGACTTGTTGCCGTTGAAAGACATCGGAATGACGACCAGCGTCGGCGCAAGAAGCAGGATCGCCACCAGCAGGCAGAAGAGGCCAAGAAGAATGCGAGAGAACGAGGGCATGCTCACACCTCCCTGCGCGAGGCTGTGTGTTTCTGGCGCATCAACGGAGCGGCGATGGCGAGAAGCAAGAAGGTTGCGACAAGCAGAACGACCCCCATGGCGCCGCCGCGGCCCCAGTTGAGCAGACTGAGAACCTGGTTTTGGACGAGCGACGACAAAAGGATGCTGCGCGGGCCGCCGAGCAGTGCCGGCGTGATGTAAAAGCCAAGCGAGAGAATGAAGACGATGATCGCGCCGGCGTAAACGCCGGGCAGCGAAAGCGGAACGTAAATCTGGAGGAACGCCTTCCAGGGCTTTGCGCCCAGACTTCGCGCGGCCGGCAGCAGGCGTGTGTCGATACCCTTCATCACGGAATAGATCGGCAGGATCATGAAAGGCAGCAAGACCTGCGTCATGCCGATGACGACGCCCGGAAGTGTGCGGATGAGTTTTACGGGTGGGAGGCCGATGCCGCGCAGGATGGAGTTGATGACGCCGGAATCCTGCAGGAGAATTACCCATGCGAGCGTGCGCACCACGCCGCTCAGCCAGAAGGGCACCAGAACGCAGAGGATGAGCGCCAGGCGCATGTTTCTGCCGACGATGGTCATGGCATACGCATAGGGATAGGCGCAGATGAGGCAGGCGAGGGTGACCCAGGCGGCGACGACGAAGGTCCGTTGCAGCACCGCGCGGTTGACGGCAGACTGGAAGAACCAGACGTAGTTGTCGATGCCGATCGCCGGATCGGAAAACGAGCGCCACACCACGATGCCAAGTGGGTAGGCAAGCACGACGAGAAGCACCAATAAGGCCGGCGTGGCAAGCCAGACCGGGCCGCGTGGCCGAAAACGCGACAGGAATGGGGACTGCGCGAGATCGGTGGCCGCAGCGTTTGGCGCGCCATCATCGGGCGTGGCTGTCATCATCATCTCCCGTTTGGAAGGCAAGCCCGGCGCGCAACCGGGCTTGCTGGGCTGGCGATTGGCTCAGTTGCCGGAAAGAAGCGCGTTCCACTTCTCGGCAGCGAGATCGAAGTTCTTCACCCAGAACGGGATGTTCTGCTGATAACCCTGCGCATTGCGCTCAGGCGTCGAGGTGAGGAAGGCTGCCGTCGCGTCATCGACCTTCGGCTTCGCATCCATGTTGATCGGCGTATAGGAGGTTGTTTCCGTGAGCACGGCTTGCGCATTCGCACCGAGATACGCGTTGATGAGCGCATAGGCCGCATCGGTGTCCTTGACGCCAACAGGAATGGTCAGCTGGTCCATGACGACGAGCCAATCCTGCCATACCGGCGTATAGGCTGCACCGTTCTTGACGGCGGTCATAGCACGGCCGGTCCACATCATGACCATGTCGGCTTCGCCGGATTCCGCAAGTTGCTGGCTCTCGGCACCGGTTTTCCAGTAGATGGTGTCGGGACCAAGGTCGCGCAGTTTCTGGATGCCTTTTTCGATATCGTCTGATGTCATCGCCTTCGGATCGCCGCCCGTCGCCTTGAAGGCCTGCTCGATCAGACCCCCGGTAGGGTCGCCGGAGCCGTCGATGGCGCGAACGCCCGGGAATTTCTCCGTGTCAAAGAAATCTGCCCAGCTTTTCGGCGGGTTATCCTTGTAAGTCTCGTTCTTGTACATCAGGACGACGCCATAGTTCATCGCCGGAACCGAGCATTCGCCGACCTGGCCGGGCGGGATTTTGGAGACGTCGAGCTTGGAGAGATCGAGCTTCTGGAAAAGCGTGCCGCAATGAACGTAGGGCGGCAGGTCTGCGGTATCGACGACATCCCAGGTGACGTTGCCCGCATCGACCTGAGCCTTCAGCTTGGCGATTTCGGTCGGGCCGTCGTTCAGGAGCGTTACACCGGACTTGTCGACGAATTCCTTCAGGGCGGCGACCTGACCATCCTGATAGATGCCACCGTAGGAAACGAAGGTCAGCGTCTTGCCCTTGAGCGATCCTTCCTTCACCTCACCGGCCACCGGCTTGTCCTGTGCCCATACCGGCAACGCCAGGGCGCACGTCATCGTTAGGGCCACAGCCCTCGCAAATTTCTTCATGTTGATACTCCCAGTAGCGCTCGCGTTACGTTGTTCCTGCCGGGGCTACGAGCCGGGCCGGGGCAGGTATTGGTCCAGATCATCCGCGACGCTGGTGGGCGGCGCGATCATCCAGATGACTTCAGCGGTTTCCGTGCCGATATTGACGGTCTTGTGCGGAACCGAGCTTGGATATTCGATGCTGTCACCGGATGATAGTACATGGCGCTCCTCGCCGAGGGTCAGCTCCACCTCGCCGCGCATGACAAAGAAGAGTTCCTGCGAATCCCCGTGGCTATAAGGCTTCTCACCCGTCGAGCCGCCCGGATCGAACTCGCCGATATAGACTTCCATGTCGCGGATCGGACGTCGGGACAGGAGCATCTTGCGATAACCCTCCGCCGGCGGCAGAGCCGGACGCTCCGCCTTTCGCAGCACGCGACCGACAGCGGGTGAGCCATCATCGAAAAGGTCCGTCAGGCTTATGCCGAGCGCACCGGCAATGCGCATCAGCGTACTGATATTGACGCCGCTCAGGCCGCGCTCGAGCTGGCTGAGAAAACTCGCAGTCGTTCCCGTTGCATCTCCCAGCGCCCGCAGCGACATGCGCCTGGCGGTGCGGAAGGCCTTGACCTTCTCGCCGATGCCAGACTGGTTGTCAGCGGTTACGGAAATCTCGTTCACGACCTCACCCTTCACTTAACGCCATATTAAGTGAAGGGTGAGGATTAGCAATATCGAAATACACGAATCGATTTTTTAATTTGGATGACAAGCCTCCGGCCGCACAATGCTCGTCAAGCAATCCGCCATCGGTGGGCAGAATGCGGCTAAAGCCGTATCGAGCCGCGATCGCGAGTAACAAATGTCAGACAGGCGTTCCGCGCGCCGCTGCTATTCCCGGGAACTTGCAAACTCACGCGCGGCCTGGATGAACGCGGTGAAAGCGGCAGATGGGTTCTTTCGGCCAGGATAGTACAGTGCGAGCGGCGCCAGATTGGGAGTCCAGTCTTTGAGAACCCGGATAAGCCGCCCAGCTGCAATGTCATCGCGCACGTCCGCTTCCATGACATAGCCGAGACCGATGCCGTTCTGCGCGGCGATCCGGACAAGGCTCGGCTCATCAAGGGTGATGGCGCCCTGGACGTCGATTTGCAGCGGGGTTCCGTCCTTCTCAAATCGCCAAGGGAACAGGGCGTTGTTGGGAAGGCGCGCGCGGATGCACCTGAACCGATAAAGATCGTCGGGTACGGCCGGTTCGCCGTGGATGCGCACAAAATCGGGTGAAGCGACGACCGCATTCTCACGCGGCAGCCCGAGCGATACGGCGATCATGTCGGTGGGCACGAGATCCGCGGGCCTGAGCCCCATGTCGAAGCCGCCAGCGATGACGTCGACCAGTCGTCCCTCCGTAACCAGATCGATGTGTACGTGCGGATAACGCTGTAGAAACGACAGGATGAGCGGCGCCATCACCTCACGGGCCGCCGATGCAAAGGCGTTGATGCGCAAAGTGCCTGATGGCGTTTCCTGAAGCGATTGTACGGCTAGCATGGCGTCGTGGATATCCGTCATTGCCGGCCCGACCCTTTCGACGAAGGTCTTGCCGGCATCGGTGAGCGACACGCTTCGCGTCGTGCGGTTGAACAGACGGACGCCCAGGCGCTGTTCGAGCTTGGCGACAGCATTGCTCAAGGCCGTCGTGGACATGCCCAGATCAAGCGCGGCCGCACGGAAAGATCCGTGCCGTGCGATGCTGAGAACGGCGTCCAGGTCGGAGAGGATGTCCCGCGTCATTATCCCTCTTTTCGCAATTCCTCGTTCCTGTTTGTCCCAGTTATCGCAGCGTTCGTCCAGGCATAGATTATTGCGTGCCGGCCCAAAGAGAAGCCTGGCCCCACCTGGAGACGTGAAATGACAATCAAAATGCCCGAAAGCATCGCGGCCTTTTTCATCGCCGACCGTGACGGCGGCCCCGACGAACTCGCTGCCGTTTTCACGGAAAACGCAATCGTCAAGGACGCTGGCGAGACCCTCGTCGGTCATGAAGCCATCCGCCAGTGGAAGGTCGATTACACCCATAAATACGGTCCCACCACAACGGATCCCTTCTTCATTGCCACCGAGGACGGCAGAACGCAGGTGACGGCGCATGTCGCCGGCGACTTCCCCGGCAGCCCGGTCGATCTGCGCTACTTCTTCGTCATCGCCGGCGACAGGATCGCCGAACTGGAGATCACGACATGACCGCTTTTCTCACATTGCAGGGCCGTCGAGCCCTGATTACGGGCGGTACCTCGGGCGCCGGCGCCGCGACGGTTGCGCTCTTCCGGGAGCTCGGAGCACGCGTGTTGACGACGGCGCGCACCAAACCGGCCAACTTTTCCGGTGCCGCTTTCGTTGCAGCGGACCTGACCACCAAAGAAGGGGTTCAGGCCGTCGTCGATGCGGTTCATCGGGAGCTTGGTGGGATCGATATCCTTGTGAACGTTCTGGGTGGCTCATCTGCTCCTTCGGGTGGCTTTGCTGCGCTCGATGACGTTGAATGGGACAAGGAGTTCGATCTGAACTTCTTTCCAGCAGTGAGGCTTGATCGGGCTTTGATCCCTGGAATGATCGCTCAGGGCAGCGGTGTCGTCATTCATGTGACATCGATCCAGAACCGCCTGCCATTACCCGAAGCGACGACGGCCTATGCATCTGCAAAGGCGGCGCTCAACACCTACAGCAAGAGCCTCTCCAAGGAAGTCTCGCGTAAGGGCGTGCGCGTCGTCCGGGTTTCGCCCGGCTGGATCGCCAGTCCTGATGCCAACGGTCTTGCCCTTCGCATAGCCGACGAAGCCGGCATCGGCTACGACGAAGCTGTGCAGGTGATCATGAATTCGCTCGGTGGCATCCCGCTGGGCCGGCCGGCCGAGCCGAGAGAGGTCGCAGACCTCATAGCTTTCCTGGCTTCGGACCGGGCGACGTCCATTACCGGTACAGAGCATGTGATCGACGGCGGCACCATCCCGACCATCTAAATATCGATGCGCGCCCATGGTGCGCATCTGTCCGACCACAAGGTTTAAGGGTACGGCAGCGCTGCCCGCGAATTGCCTATGCGACGACGGGAATCCCTTCATCGTCTTTTTTCGCACAACAGTGATTAGGGGCGGTTCTCTCGACCGGCTTCTTAGGAAACCACCCAGCATTTTGTCAGTGCATGCCCGCCCATGAGCTCGCCGTTCGGATCATCGATCCAGCCGCCGACACGTGGGGTCGTCGCATCGATATAGTTATTGAACATGGGAACGATCACGCCCCCTTGGTCACGCAGGATCACGGCCGCCTCGCGGTATAGAGCCTTGCGCTTGTCGGCATCGAGTTCGGCGCGTGCGCCAATGATCAGCTTGTCGAAATCGTCGCGGAAGAACCGGGTGTCGTTCCACTCCGCGCCGGAGAGATAGGCGAGGGAATAGACCTGATCCTGCGTCGGGCGTCCGGTCCAGTAGGACATGGAAAACGGCTGCTTGTTCCACACGTCCGACCAGTACCCGTCGCCCGGCTCGCGCTTGATCTCAAGCGTGATGCCGCATTTTGCTGCGCTTTGTTGAAAGAGCTGGGCGGCATCCACCGCACCTGGAAAGGCGACCTCCGACGTGCGCAACAGTATCGAGCCGTTGTGGCCGGACTTCTTGTAGTGCTCAGCGGCCTTTTCGGGATCGAACACCCGCTGTTCGATATCGTCGTCGAACAGCGGGTAGCCTTTGATCATCGGTGTGTCGTTGCCGACCGTGCCGTAGCCGCCCAGGATCTTATCGACCATCTCCTCGCGGTCGACGGCATATTTCAACGCCAGCCGCAGATCGTTGTTGTTGAAGGGGGCGGTGTCGCAATGGGCAATCATTACGTAATGACCCTTGCCCGGCACGTTGCGGATCGTGACGCCCGGAACGCGTTTCACGAGTTCCACGATCTTGGGCTCGACACGGTTGATCATGTCGATCTGGCCGCCGTGCAGGGCGGCCGTACGCGCGGTGGAATCGTTCATCACGATGATCTCGATGCCGTCGGCATGGCCGCGCAGATCGCTGCCCCAGTAGCCTTCGTGCTTCTCACCGACATGGCGAACACCCGGCTCGTTGACGACGATCTTGTAGGGGCCGGTGCCGATCGCTGCGGTCGGATCATCCTTGCCGCCGTTCGGCTGGATCATAAGATGGTAGTCACCGACGACATAGGGCAGGTCGGCATTGGGCTCTTTCAGTGTGATGACGACGTTTCGCCCGTCGGCTTTGACCGTCTCGAATGCGAAAACAAAGGGAAGCGCTGCCGATTTGGAATTCTTGTCCGCATGGCGCTCGAAAGTCGCGACGATGTCCTCGGGCGTTACGACCTTGCCATTGTGGAAGGTGACGTCCTGACGGATTTTGAACGTCCACGTCTTGGCGTCGCGCGAGGCCTCATAGGCTTCCGCCAGGCGATATTCGATCTCGCCGGCCGGAGATATCTCGAGCAGCTGTTCGCCCCAACAGCGACCGAGCGTATAAGGCACCTGGCTTGCCCATGTTGCAGGATCGAGGCTGTCGGTGGCTGCGCCGCCGACCATTCCAGCCCGCAACACGCCGCCCTTTGCTGGCGCCTGAGCGGCTGCGGCCCGCGCAAGCACCGTGTTCGCAGCGGCCGCAGACAGGCCGAGTGCTGCGGCACGCCCCAGAAAATCCCGCCGGGTCAGCCGCCCGCCGATGACAAGCCGGCTGAGTTGATCGAGGTCGCTGGACATGCGCGCTTTCCTTCTGACTTGATCTCCTGGAGCATCTTGCATGCCAGCGGTGCTTTTTGCCAAGAGGGCGAAGCGACTTTTCGAAACTGAAAATCCCGCCCTTGCGGCTGCGGCCTTATCGGCGTCTCGCCTTAGAGGAAATCGTCTCGGCGTGGTGTGAATGTGTCGATCAGCAAGCCTGCCGTCAGTGCGACAACGCCGTGAACGAGGTTCGGCGCGACAATAAAGCTGCTGCCGGCGCCAAGCCGGGCAGTGACACCCTCCACCGTAACATCGAAAGTGCCTTCGGCAACATAGCTGACCTGCGTATGCGGATGCGAATGCAGTGCGCCGATGGCGCCTTCCTCGAAGCTGAAGGCAACGAGCATCATTTCCGGACGCTCGCTCAAGACGGCGCGGCGATTTCCGGGGCCGACTTCGGTCCAGACCGTGTTTTGGGGCAGGGAATAAAAGGACATTTCAACCTCTCATCGGGCAAGCCATCCGCCATCGACCGGAAGGATGGCGCCATGCACGTAATCGGACGCGGCACTCGCAAGGAAAACCGCCGCACCAGCCATGTCTTCCGGCCGCGCCCAGCGACCGGCGGGAATGCGCTTCAGGATATCGGCGCTACGCTCGACATCCGCACGCAGCGCTGTCGTGTTGTTGGTCTCGACATAACCGGGCGCGACGGCGTTCACATTGATGCCGCGCGCAGCCCATTCGTTCGCAAGAAGTTTGGTGATACCGGCAAGGCCGCTTTTTGCCGCGGTATAGGACGGTACGCGAATGCCGCCCTGAAAGGACAGCAGCGAGGCGATGTTGATGATCTTGGCCTTGCGTTCTGCTGCAAACGCCGCCTTGGCAAAGGCTTGGCAAAGGAAGAAGACGGACTTGAGATTGGTGTCGAGCACGGCATCCCAATCCTCTTCCGTGAAATCCAGTGAATCCGCACGCCGGATGATGCCGGCGTTGTTGACCAGAATGTCGGGCGTCGCGCCGGCATCCAGCGCGGCGGTCATGACCCTGGCGGCGCTGCCCGTTTGAGATAGATCCGCGGACACGGCGGCAAACATCCGCCCCGCCGCTTTCACCGCTGTTTCGGTATCCGTCATGGCGGAGCGACCGACGCCGACGATATCCGCGCCGGCCTTCGCCAATCCTACGGCAATTGCCTGCCCGATGCCGGTATTGGCACCGGTGACGATGGCCCATCGGCCGGAGAGATCGAACGGGTTCATCGCAGTGATTCCATCGGTATCTTGTCCATGTCGGTGAAGCTTATATTATCGCCGGCCATGGCCCAGATGAAGGCGTAACGCCCGGTACCTGCGCCCGAGTGGATCGACCAGCCGGGCGAGAGCACCGCCTCGTGGTTCTTCAGAACGACATGACGTGTTTCGCCCGGTTCGCCCATGAAGTGAAAGATGCGCGTTGCCTCCTGCATGCCGAAATAGAGGTAGACCTCCATGCGCCGGTCATGCACGTGCGCCGGCATGGTGTTCCAAACCGAGCCCGGCTCGAACGTGGTGAGCCCGACGACCAGCTGGCAGCTTTCGCAGACATCGGGATGAACATACTGGTTGATGGTGCGGTGGTTGGATTCCTCCGCCGAGCCCAGATGCACCTTCTTCGCCATGTCGCGCGTGATGAGTACGGTCTGGCAAGCGCGATGGGCCGGCGCGCTCAGGACATAGAATAGCGCCGGCTCGGCCTCGTTATCGCTCGCAAAGCTAAGCGCGCCCGAGCCCTTGCCCACATAGATGGCCTCCTGGAAGCCGAGTCTATAGCCCTTGCCGCCGACGCTGACCGTTCCGGCACCACCGATATTGATGATGGCAGCCTCGCGGCGCTCGAGGAACTGGTCCGTGCCGGTTTCGGCAACACGGTCGATCGTGAGTGTACCGCCGGTCGGCACCACGCCACCGACGATCATGCGGTCGAGATGGCTGTAGGTGAGATTGATCTTGCCGGGCTGGAACATCGCCTCGATGACGAAGCCATCGCGCAGGCCCTGGGTGTTGCGCCTTGCGGCGTCTTCAGGTCCGACGACCTGGCGAATGGATACGGAGAGTGTCACGGCATCTGCCTCTTTCTTTCGGGAATGGACATCAGTTGAGCACGACATATTCGGTGAGCTGGTTGATCGTCGTGTCGGCCTTGGCGACATCGAAGACCTTGGTGCCGTGGCTCATGATCACGAACCGGTCGCAGACCTGATAAGCGTGGTAAATGTTGTGCGTCACCAGCACGCTGGAAACGTTCTCCGCCTTCAGCCTCAGCACCTGGTTCAGCAGTGCTTCCGTCTCGCGCACCGAGAGTGCGGAGGTGGGCTCGTCAAGCAGCAGGATGCGCTTCTTGAAGTATACGGCGCGTGCGATGGCAACCGCCTGCTTCTGGCCACCAGAGAGGTTGCCGACCAGTGTGTCCGGGCTGTCGATGCCCGAGATATGCACGGCATTCTGCAGGACCTCCATGGCGGTCTGGCGCATTTCGGCCTGACGGAGGAAGCCGAAACGGTCTGTCAGTTCGCGGCCCATGAAGATGTTGCGCGTAATGGAGAGACTGTCGACCAGGGCTGTGTGCTGGTAGATCGTCTCGATGCCGGCGTCCGCGGAATCCGACCGGCAGGTGAAGAGCGTCCTGGTGCCGTCGACGCTAAGATAGCCGTCCGTCGGTTTGTGGATACCGGAAATGAGATTGACCGTGGTCGACTTGCCGGCGCCGTTGTCGCCGAGCAGGCCAACCACTTCCCCTTCGCCAATGTGGAAGCTGAGGTTGCGAAGCGCCGTCAGCGCGCCGAAACTCTTGGAGATATTGTGCAGTTCGAGAAGATTAGACATCACGCCACGCCTCGCCGCTCGATGAGATGATTGAAGATGGCGGCCAGCACGATCAGCGTCGCGATGAACATGTCGAGATAGAAGCCGGGCGCCCGCAGAAGCAGAAGCACGTCGGTGATCGTATGAATGAGCAGCACCCCGAGGAAGATGCCGATGATCGAGCCACGGCCGCCACGCAGCGAAAGCCCGCCGATAACGCAGGCGGCAATCGCCTGGAGTTCGAGACCGGCACCCTGACCCGGCTGAACGCTGCCGACGCGCGCGGTGGCAAGAATGCCCGCCATGGCGGCCATGCCACCGGCAACGGCGAAGGCAATGAGTTTCACGCGATTTGTGTTGATGCCGATCGCCTCGGCCGCACCGCGATTGCCGCCTGTCGCGAAGACATGGTTGCCGAAGCGATGGTGGTGCAGCAGATAGTGAAAGCCGACCACGAAAAGCACGATCCAGATGAAGGCGGCATTGATGCCGAACAGCGTACCGGAAAACAGGCTGGTGAAGGCCGGCTCGGGATCGAAGCGCACTTGCACAGCACCGTTGTAGAGAAGCACGGCGCCGCGCCAGAACAACAGGCCGCCGAGCGTCACGATGAAGGATGGAAGGCCGAAGCGTATCGTGATCTGGCCATTGAGCAGCCCGATCAGCAGGCCGGCAACGATGCCCAGTGGCGCGGCAAGAAAGGCACTGAGGCCTGCGCCGACCAAGCTCGCCATGAGGACGGCGGTAAAGGTGTAGACGGAACCGATGGACAGATCGAACTCGCCCGCAATCATCAGCACACCGGCACCAAGCGCCAGGCAGCCGAGCACGGGTATCGCCTTCATGAGGATTGTCAGATTCTGCGGCGAAAGATAGCGAAACTCGTTCGGATAAAGCAGCGCACCGGCGATACAGACTATCTGCAACGTCATGAAGACGAGGAAAATCGCTCCGGCGGGCATCGCCATGATCTGCTTGAGAACGGATTGTCTTTGCGTGCGCGAACGGTGCATGGCGTTGTCAGCAAGGATAGGTGTCACGGTCTGGCACTCAATTTGGGGAATGGGGAACCGGCCGGGGCACGCCGGCGGGTTCCCGCAACATCCGGTTAGCGGTAGCTGCCGATCAGGGGCTTGACCGAGCTGATGCGCGACTTGTCGAGGAAGGCACCCTGTCCGGTGTCGACGTCCGTCGGCGTCAGGCCGTACTTCTTGGCTAGCGCGATCTGGGCGATCGGATAGTAGCCCTGAAGGTAGGGCTGCTGGTCCATGGTCGCGAACATCGCACCGGACTCCACGGCGTTGACGATCTCGACGGCAAGGTCGAATCCGCCAAAGGGAATGTTGACGCCGGCATCCTTGATGGCACCCGCACCAACTGTCGAGGTGACCGAGCCCGTGCCGAACAGCGCCTTCACGTTCGGATTGGCGATCAGGAACTGTGCGATGATGTTCTGCGCTTCGGCGGGATCGAGACCCGCACGCACCGTCTCGACCCTGATGCCGGTCTCCGTCATCGCCTTCTCGATCCCGCCGCCACGCGCCACTGCAAAGCTCGCCTCGGGAATTTCGCGCGGGTTGAAAACGACGTCGCCGGATTTCAGGCCGAACTCCTTGATCATGCGGTTGCCGAGCTCGTAGCCCGAAGCAAACTCATCCATGCCGACATAGGCCTGGCGGCAATTGCCCTTGGCGCCGTCGAGGTCGTCATTGTTGAAGCCGATGACGATGATTCCGGCCTTTGTGGCAGCGCAAATGCTTTCGTCAAAGGCGTCTGACGAGGAGATCGCGACCGCGATGCCATCGACGCCACTGGCGGTCGCGCTTTCGATCAAGTCGTTCTGGCGTACCGGATCATTGTTGGCATATTGCACGTCGAGATCGACGCCGAACTGGCTGGCGGCGTCTTGCGCGCCCTTCACCACGGGATTAAAGAACTGGACACTCGGATCGAGGTAGATGATCATCGTGGCCTTGACGTCAGCGGCAAGCGCCGTCGAAGCCATCATGCTGGCAATGCCGGCGGCGATTGCCGCGGCTTTCAACCTGGTCAACTTCATTTGCGTATCCTCCCTTTGGATGTGCAATGTGGGTCCAAAAGACCCAAGTCTCGGCTGGCGGGCTCCGACCAAAGATTTCGCCAGCCGAGATTTTCCTCCTCGTGACCGCCCGGATGGGCAGCCCGCTACCCGAACCAGGGCGCGGGGCGCCCGAGCGTGACATGCACGCCCTTGAACTGGGAATATTCGTCGAAGCCGTACCGGCCGAGTTCACGCCCGAGGCCGCTCTTCTTGTAGCCGCCGATCGGCATTTCCGGCGTGCCGTCGATGACGCTGTTGATCCAGCAGCGGCCGGCGCGGATACGGCGGATGCTTTGCAGCGACTTTTCGAGATTGGTGGACCAGACGGAAGCCGACAGGCCGAATTCCGTGGCATTGGCCATGGCTACCGCCTCATCTGCCGTCTTGAAGGTCAGCGTTGAAAGCACCGGCCCGAAAATCTCCTCGCGCGCGATCGACATGTCGGGCGTGACACCGGCAAACACTGTCGGTGCATAATAGAGACCGGCCTCCCTGCCGACCCTCTCCCCGCCCAGCAGGAGCTTTGCGCCGGAGGCAAGGCCAGCCTCGACATAGGAATGCACCTTCTCCGCATGCGCCTCCGAAATCATTGCGCCAATCTTCGTGCGCTCGTTCAGCGGATCGCCGAAGGTGACCTTGCGCGAGATGTCCAGCAGGCGCTCCATCAGCGCGTCGCGGACGCTTTCCTCTACCAGCAGTCGGCTACCGGAAATGCAGCACTGCCCTGCATTGTGATAGACGCCATAGGCGATGCCGTCAGCGGCGGCTTCCAGGTCTGCATCGGCAAAGACGATCTGCGGCCCCTTGCCGCCGAGTTCCAGCCCGACGCGTTTGACGCTGCGCGCCGCGATCTCGCCGAGCTTGGTGCCGACACGGACGGAGCCGGTGAAGGCAACCATGTCGACGTCAGGATCTTCGGCCAGAACCTGCCCCGCAGGGTCGCCGTAGCCGGTAACGACGTTGAACACGCCGTTGGGAATACCGGCCTCGCGCGCCAGTTCGGCCATGCGGATCGAGGTGCCGGAGGTGAATTCCGACGGCTTCAGCACCACCGTGCAGCCAGCGCCGATCGCCCATGGCACGCGCTCCGAAGCGATGATGAAGGGGAAGTTCCACGGCGTGACGATGCCGACAACGCCGACCGGTTCACGCAGCACGAGACCAAGACGGTCGTCACCGATATTGTTGTGGCTCTGGCCCTCCAAAGCCCTTGCCTGGCCGGCGGCATAGGACCACAGGTCGGCGCAGAATCCGATTTCGCCGCGCGCCTGATTGATCGGCTTTCCGACTTCCAGGCTTTCGGCCAGCGCAAGCTCTTCCTGATGAAGAAGGATAAGGTCCGCCACCTTGAACATCAGGCGCGAGCGCTCGGCGCCCGACATACGCGGCCATGGACCGGTATCGAAGGCCCGGCGTGCTGCCGCAATGGCCACCCGCACATCATCTGCCGAGGCTTCCGGCCAGATGCCGACGACCGCGCCGGCGTGGCCAGGGCTCACGCGCTCGATCGTCTTGCCGGATGCCGCATCGACGGACTTCCCATCGACAACCATCTGATAGCGGGCTTTAATATTCAGCCGCGGGTCACGGGAATCGGGTGCTATGAAATTGGACAGCAATATCGTCTTCCGGCCGGCAACGGTGCGCCAGCCCCTCCCTGTTGATCCGGTTTTCAGGCCACCGGATTTATGTTGCGTATGAATTGTATGGTACTGTATGGTGGCTCAGATTGGATGTCAACGCATGACGATGGGAAAAGACGTGAACCTTGAATCCCTCAAAATAGACACCGGTGAAACCGCGGCAGCGCAGGTGGAACGGGATTTGCGCGAGTCCATCATCCAGCTGGAACTCACGCCCGGCATGCGCCTCTCCGAACAGGAAATCGCCACACGCATGGGCGTCTCACGTCAGCCGGTGCGCGAGGCGCTGATCGCGCTTGGCAAATCGAAGCTGGTGGATATCCGGCCCAACCGCGGTACGGTCGTCGTGCGCATCTCGGCGCGAAAGATGATGGAGGCTCGCTTCGTGCGCGAGGCGATAGAGACCGCCGTCGCCCGTCGCGCAAGCGGGGCCTTCGACAGCTGGACGCGGCGCAAGATAGACACGATCCTCGACCGCCAGAAGAAGGCGATGGAAGCGCACGATCACAATGCCTTCCGCCGCGAGGACGAGCAGTTCCACATCGCGATTGCCGAGGGGGCAGGGTGTGGCCTTGCCTGGAGCGCCATATCGGACATCAAGGCGCATATGGACAGGGTCTGCAATCTCCAGCTCCGTCATCCCGATTCCATGGTAAGGCTGGTTGGAGAGCACGAGGCGATCATCAACGCCATCGACACGCGCAATGCCGATGCGGCCGAGGCCGCCATGCGCAGTCACCTGAACGGGATCCTCGCAGACCTCCCGCAAATCGAGGCCGACAATCCCGATCTGTTCGAATGAACGGGTCGGCGCCAAGGACATGAGAAAACGTCTTCGTCGCTGGCGATCGACAGGATCAGGCAAGAAACAGGCAGGACCATTTATAGCCACCAACGGGGTTGAGCCGTAAATTGCATGGTGTTGGCGCGGAACGCGCCGATGTCCAATCAAGAATGGAATTCGCTCTATGAGAACTTGGTTCATTACCGGGGCCAATCGTGGTCTCGGCCTGGAAGTCGCGCGCGCCGCACTCGACGCCGGCGACAACGTCGTTGCCACGGCGCGCAAGCCAGATGAGATTGAGAATGCATTGGAGGGCTTTGCCGACAAGCTTCAGACAATCCCTCTCGATGTCACGGACCATAAGGCGATCGCTGAAGCGGTCAGCGTTGCGCAGGCCCGGTTCGGACGGATCGACGTTCTCGTCAACAACGCCGGATATGGCCAGCTCGGCGCGTTCGAGGAGGTCGCCCCGGAAGCTGTGACGCGACAGTTCGCCACCAATGTCTTTGGCGCCTTTGATGTCACACGCGCCATTCTGCCGTTCATGCGGGCGCAGCGCTCCGGTCATGTCATCACGATATCGTCGATTGCAGGCATGGAGGGCTTTGAAGGCGCATCGATCTATTGCGCGACGAAACATGCCGTGTCCGGCTGGTCGGAAGGTCTCGCCCGCGAAGTGGCACCGTTCGGTATCAAGGTGACCTGCGTTTATCCCGGCCGCTTCAGAACCGACTTTCTTGACGGCAGTTCCGTTCGCTATGGCAATCTATCGATCGAGGATTATACCGCGGCCTCGGCTCAACACAGACAGGCGCTTGATGGCGCCAATCATCAACAGATCGGTGACCCCAAGAAATTTGCTGCGGCCATGCTGGCTGTCGTTAGGGCTGAGAGGCCGCCTGTATGGCTGGCAACGGGCTCCGACGCGTTTGCTGTATTCGACAACAAGTCCCACGCGCTCGCGAAGAACATCGAGCAGTGGAAAGAGCTGGTCCTGTCGACGGATTTCTAGGCTATAGCTCAAGGGAGCGGATCTGCAGGGAGACGGGAATGGCGTATCGACGCAAAGGAAGGCTGCAGCGGAAATGAATGACATCGAACTCGCCCGTCATCGCATGTGCGAGCTTGTCGAAAGGCGCCTTCCGCATGAGGGCTCCGTTGCTACAGCCATTCCCGGTCTCTCCCTGCATCGGCGCACATCTTCGATGACGCCAGACTCTTCGCTCTATGAACCCTCCTTCGCGTTCATCATCAAAGGCGCGAAGCGCGTCGTCCTGGGAAATGAGACATATGTCTACGATCAAGATCATTTCCTGCTGACGGCCGTGGGCCTGCCAACGATCGTCCAGGTGCTCGATGCGAGTGCATCGTCGCCTTATCTCTCATTAAAGCTCGACATCGACCTCGACATGGCGCGTGAACTGATTGCTGAAGTCGATCAGCTTGGAAGCCCTGCGGAGGGCAACGGAACAGGCATCGCGATCGGACCCGTGACGCCGGAGCTGGCAAACGCTGCGCTGCGCCTTCTCGACCTTTTGGATGAGCCACGCGATATTCCCATTCTGGCGAGGTTCATCCAGCGGGAAATCCTCTACCGGATCGTGACTGGCCCCGTTGGCGGCCGGTTGCGGCACGCTGTCGAAGTCGGCACGCAAACCAATCGGGTCTCGGCGGCAATTCGCTGGCTGCGTGATCATTTTGACCAACCGGTCCGCATCGAGACCCTGGCGGATGTTGCAGGAATGGGCGAATCGACCCTGCACCATCATTTCCGCGCATTGACGGCCATGAGCCCGCTGCAATACCAGAAGCACCTTCGTCTCCATGAGGCGCGTCGAATGATGATCGCCGATCGCATCGACGCAGGCAGCGCGGCGCTTCGCGTCGGCTACGAGAGCGTCACGCAATTCAACCGCGAGTACCGCAGACTGTTCGGCGCGCCGCCTAAAACGGACGTGCGGTACATTCTTTCGCAGGCATGATACGAGGGCCTGGCGGCTGCCGGCGCCGCCAACAATGCAGCCGTTAGTGGCGCCTATATCCCCGCGCTCGTCTTCGGCATTCCCGGCGATGCCATCACGGCCATTGTAATCGGCGTGCTCTTCATGAAGGGCGTCAATCCGGGACCGACGATCTTCCTTAACAACCCGTCCACGGTCTACGGCATCTTCATGGCGTTCCTTGTCGCCAACCTCTTGATGATTCCGCTCGGATGGGTGGCGATCCGCTGTGGCCGCGTAATCCTGAAGGCGCGGCTCTCCATCCTCATGCCGATCATTCTCGTTTTTTGCATGGTCGGGTCGTTTGCCGTCGACAACACGGTAGCGGCCGTCGGTGTGGCGCTCGCTTTCGGCGTCATCGGCTACTTTATGGAAGAGGCCGGCATTCCCATCGCTCCCTTCGTTCTCGGCATCGTACTGGGCCCTCTGGTCGAGCAGAACTTCCTGACGTCGATGATGAAATCGGGTGGATCTTTCGTTGCCTTCTTCGACCGGCCGATTGCGGCGGGGTTGGCGCTTGTGACAATCATGATCTGGTTGTCGCCGCTGCTCGCGTTCTGGCGGCGCCGCAAACTGGTAGACCAAGCGTGAGAATGCGGGCGTACCAGCCAGTCTGTATTGCTTCTCGAAAGAGTTCAGGCCGTTATTCCATTCGGCGCCGACCGGTCGGCGTCGTGTGAACCTGTCGATCTTCAGTTCGCCACCGCGGCTACATATCTTCACCGTTCTTTAACCGGTTTTTTTGCCATCGGCTTAAGTCCAATCGCTCTAATATCCCAGGCATAATCAGGACCTGGCGATGAACCGAAAGCTCCAGTCTTCATCTCTTTTGAAATGGATCTTGCCGGCAAGTACTTCGCTCGCGATCTGCGGCCTCCTGTTCCTGACGCTCATCTGGGCGGCGGGAAAGGCGGACGAGGTGGCCTCATCGCATCAGCGGGGTTTTATCACGCTTGCGATGATGAAGCTGCAATCCGCGATCGCCCATGATCAGGAGAGTGTCACGGTTTGGGACGACGCCGTTGTCGAAAGCCAACGCGGCGACACGGCCTGGATAGAGGCCAATCTCGGGTCGTGGATGCACACCTATTTCAGCCATGATGCATCGCTCCTGCTGTCGCCCGATTCGTCGCTCGTTTATCAGTTCATCGCCGATCCGAAAGGCGCGCCTGATGCGCAGCAATTCCGCGATGCCTATTTGCCACTGGTAACGAAACTGCGGACGCGCCTGTCGCGCGGCGATACGCAAGGCACGAGTGCGCAGGTCCTTTCAATCGGGGAGGCGGACGTGTCGAGCATCGGCAACCGATCCGCGATCGTCAGCATCAAGCCGCTCATGTCGCATACGGGAAATGTCGTGCAGGCGCCCGGCACGGAATTCCTTCACGTCGCCGTCCGATTTCTCGATGGTGATCTTCCCGCGGAGATCGGGCACGAATACGCGTTTAGCGACCTTCGGTTCACGCGCGATCAGCCGAGCGAGACGGGGGCGGCCTTTATCCCGCTGACCTCTCGTGACGGAACGCCTGCAGGGTTCTTTCGCTGGGCTCCGTTTCAGCCTGGAAATGACGTTCTTCGCGCTACCGTTCCGGTCCTGCTGGTGACGTTCGGTACATTGTTTGCAGGCTCAAGCCTTGCCGGCCACGCCCTGTTCCGCCGCTCTGAACGGCTCGCCGCAAGCCGCAAAGAACTCGAACATCAGGCGTCACACGATGCGCTGACGGGTCTGGCCAACAGAAACTTCTTCGCAATCACACTGGCATCCACGCTGGCAAATGCAGCTACAGATCAGCGTCACTGTATTCTCTTTGTCGATCTCGATCGGTTCAAGACCGTCAATGACACCTTTGGCCATCCCGTTGGCGACAAGCTGATCATGACGGCGGCTGCCCGCATGCGCGACCTGCTGCCGAATTCCCTGATCGCCCGTGTCGGCGGCGATGAGTTCAACATACTCCTCAGCAATGCCGATGCGCAGAATGTGGAAGAAATCGCCAAGAACATCGTGACCGCACTCAGGGCGCCGTTTGAAATCGACACCGTCCACATCGCAATAGGCGCCAGCATCGGCGCCGCCGTGACAACGGGACCTTGCGATCCGATCGAGTTGACCCGCAAGGCCGACATTGCGTTGTATCACGCCAAGGCGGCAGGCAGAAATACGCATGCCATCTTCGGGAGCCACATGGATGAACTGCTGAGCGACCGAAGGGCGCTGGAAGCAGACCTGCGCCTCGCCCTCAAGACGCATTCCCAGCTGGAAACATTCTATCAACCCGTCTTCGCGGCCGACACCGGCGCGCTGAGTTCACTTGAAGCGCTGGCACGCTGGAAGCATCCGACATTGGGTGATGTCAGCCCTGACCAATTCATCCCGCTCGCCGAGGAAACTGGCCTGATTCACGAGATCAGTGCGCTGGTCCTCGAAGACGCCTGCCGGACACTTGCCGAACTTCCCGATATTCACATCGCAGTCAATGCGTCGGCACTCGAGCTTGCCTCACCAGGCTATGCGCTGCGCGTTCTGGGCATCCTCGCCAAGTGGCAGGTCCAACCCAACAGGCTCGAAATAGAGTTGACGGAAAGTGCCATGACGCCGGAGAAGAGCGAAGTGGAAACCACGATATCGACCCTGCGATCAGCCGGCGTCCGCTTTGCGATCGACGATTTCGGAACCGGTTACTCGACGTTCTCGCGAATTCAACGCATCGAGGTCGACCGGATAAAGATCGATAAATCCTTCATCGGCGAAATGCATCAAGGTGCAAGCAAAGCCGTTGTTTCTGCGATGATCAGCATGGCGAAAGCCAAGGGGTTACTCGTGACCGCCGAAGGCGTTGAAACGGACGAGCAGCGAAGCGCATTGCAGGATTTCGGCTGTGACCATCTGCAGGGCTTCCTGTTGTCTAAGCCTTTGCCACGCTCGACGGCCATTACTCTTGCCACAGCGGATCAAAGGGTAACCGGCATCCGCGCCTGACCTTGTGGAGGCGAGAAAACAAATATCACCGCACGCAGCTTGCCGGGCCCGCGCCGTCACTTCCATTCATAGGCTTTTGGTGTGTGATATGGTCGTGCACAGACGAAGGCTTCTGGATCGTTTGCGGAAGCGGCATAATCCGATGCGTCCGTATCGTCATTGAACCCGACGAACACCATCAGCATCGCGCGTTCGGCGGGATGACCTCTCTTGCGATAGGAAAAATTGATGGCGCAGTGCGGATACTGCATTTCGAGCGGTTGCCGTGTGGTCCCTGTCAAAGCGATGAACTGACCAAGCGAGAAGAAGTGATTGATCGCGGCAGATGCGGTTTCGCGCGAAATCTGTCGGTTGGATGTGGTCTGGGCCGGGCGGCCATAGAACAGATTGTCCGTCTGGCCTTTTCGCCGCTTCTCTTCATAGACAACAAGGCTTCCAGCGGCGACCAGTTCGATATGCACATGGAATGTCTGGAAAAGGCCGCTTTCGTCGTTCAATTCCGCAAACAGGGTACGCAACTCGGCAATGTAGTCGGCGTAGAACGAAACGGTCATGGCAATCATCCGGCTGGCTTCAAGGTGCGGCCTGCCTACCATGGCCTTCGCGCGTGGCAAACGTCTTTGTGAGCGCTTCGTTCAGTCGGTCTTGCCGATGCCGCTGGAGTAGATCGCGCACAACGCGAACAGCATCGCAGCAAGCAGGCACAGCGCGAGCCCCTGAAAGCTGGTATACATCAACGCGCCGGCGATGCCGCCTACGGCAAAGGCCAGGATCGTCACGGCGTGAAGGCGAAGGCGCGTGGCAATTTCCTCGCGCTGGACGTCTCCCCGTGCACCCCACAGCAGCGCGAGGCCCACCCCGATATCGGTGGCGAGCCCCGACACATGCGTCGTCCGCACCCTGGCGCCCGATATGCGCGTCGAGGCCGCGTTCTGGATGCCCATGGACAGCGCAAGCAGGCTGACAATGACGAAGCCGTTCACGGCATCGGGTACTGCCGAGACACAGATGCCGACGAGCATCAGGATGACGCCCTCGACACCTAGTGTCAGGGCATAAACCGTCTTAAGCCGGTGTCGCTTGCCCATCTGAATGAACAATGAGGCCAGAAAGGCGCCCGTAATGAACATCAGGACGATGATGAAAAACGCAGCAGCCGCGCGTAGCTGCCAGTAGGACAGAAGTTCCGACACCAGGGAGACATTGCCTGTCATGTTCGCAGAAAAATAGCCGTAAGCCAGAAATCCGACGCTGTTTACGCCTCCTGCAACAAAGGCGAGAATGGTCGCCAGCAGAAGATCCACGGCCGGTGTCCGGGTGTCGCCTTCATGAATGAGCATCGCAATTCGCGTTCCTATATGGCCCGATGTGATGGCAGGATAACAGGACGTGCGTAGCGCTCAAGCAGCCTTGCTGCAAGCAAAGGGTGCGGCGGAGATGTGCAATCAGTCTCGGTTCCGGCCAGACGCCAGTGCGGCCGGAATCGCTCAGACTGTGAAGCGCTCCATCAGGAAATCGGGGCGGGCGCCATGCGTTTCGCAGACCGGGGCGAGGGCGCTTTCGGGCGTGGCCGCGAGAATCCCCGTCCGGACGAGGCACGACGCCAGGCCCGCACCGGCCGCGCCGGCGATATCGTGCTCGATGCTGTCGCCGATGCAGACGATGCGGTCGGCGGCTATATTCCCAAGCAGCGATTGCGCCTGCTTGTATATTGCGGGGTGCGGCTTGCCGAACCAGCGGACCGGGCCGCCGAGCGCCTCGTAGGCCAGGGCGATGCTTCCGGCACCGGGCGCGGTTCCGCCACCTTTTACAAGTTTGTGCCGGTCCGGGTTGGTGCAGTAGCAGGGAATGCCACGCTCCGCCGCAGGCCTTAGCCGGTCACGATAGGTCGACAGCGGAATGCGCTCCGCTTCGCTTCCCGAGATGATCACGATGTCCGCGAGCGCTGCGTCCTCCACGCTCTCGAAGCCCAACCGTTCGGCGAGATTGCGGTCGCCGCCGCTCGAAATCGTCAGGCACCGCGTGACGTCGGCTTTCTCGCCCGTTTCCTGGGCCAGAATGTGATGGGCGACGTCGCCGGAGGTCAGGAAGTGGTCGAAGCCGGAACGGTCGAAGCCGAGCTTGACCAGGCGGTCACCGTTATAGTCGCCGCTGCGGCCCGAATTCGACAGGATGACGACGGTTTTGCCCAGAGACTTCAGGCGAAGCAGGGCGGCGTTGGCGCCCGGATAGGCGCCGTCGTCGTCGCGCAAGACGCCAAACTGGTCGATGAAGAAGGCATCATAGCGATCCGCCAGGGCGGCGAGCGTGGTATGCGGTGCAATGCTCAAGGCCAGCGATCCTTTCCTGCAAGCACAAGCGAGGCGGTGCCGACGGACGCTTCCGCCGAGCGCGCCGCAAGAAAAGGTACGCCGAGCGCCTTTTCGCGCATCCGCGTCCAGGCTTCGTTGACCGCGCCCCCGCCGACCGTGCGCACGGATAGCACCGTAGGGCCGCCCAGTTCAGCCAACCGGTCATAACCCGACTTTTCGATTGCGGTAATGCCCTCGAGGATTGCCTGGAAGAAGATGATGTCATCGGCCGGGCGGGGGGCAAGTCGCGGGGGGTAGGCGGGATCGTTGACGGGAAAGCGCTCGCCGGGAGCTGGTAGCGGATAATAGGAGAGGCCGGTCGGCGCGTCCGGCCGCAATTTCGGGGTCATCGCTTTCAACTGTTCGCCGTCGAAGAACTTGCGGATGACCGTGCCACCGGAATTCGACGCACCGCCCGCAAGCCAGAAATCGAGGATGCGGTGGGAGTAGATTCCATAATTGGCCGCACTGATCGGCTGTGCGCAGGCGAGTTTCACGACCAACGTCGAGCCGAGCGCCGTCACCCCATCCCCGATGGCCGAGGCGCCCGTCGCCAGGAACGAGGCGCAGCCATCGGTCGTGCCCGCATGGTAGCGGCACTGCGGCGGCAGGCCGAGTGCGCGCCCGCTCGCTGTGACTTCCGAGAGCGGCGCGCCTGCCCTCGCGACTGCTGGCAACAGGGTTACGTCCATGCCGCATGCTTCCAGCCAGTCGGGCCAGCGCTCGGCGTCGAGATCGTAGCCTGTCTTCAGCGCATTGTTTTCATCGCTGGTTGCAGCGGCAAGGCCAAGCTGCATCAGGATCCAGTCGGCCTGGTGCAGGATGGCATGCACGCCCGGCCTGCGTGAAAGGTAAATGGCGCGTGCCAGCGCCGATGTCGCACCACGCGCCGGGCTGTCCGGAGGTGCCACCGCACCGATGCGGTCGACGATCGCGTGATCGGGGCAGGGGTCGTTGTACATCAGAACCTCGCCCACGGGCACGCCGGCGGCGTCCACGGCAAGCACGGTTCCTGAGGTCCCATCGACGGCGACGCCTTCAAGTGACGAGAAGGTGCTACGTGAGGCGAGTTCTGCAAGGCACGACATGACGCCGTTCCACCAGGTCGATGGCAGGCGCGCGGACGCGGCATCCGGGAAGGGGCATGCCGCGCTATCCACCGGCACGCCATCCTTCGAAAGAAGGGCGGCGCGCACGCCAGATGTGCCGAGGTCGATGCCGAGCGCGACGGCGGGCTCCGTGCCGGTCTTCATGCCTGCCGGCTCGCCTTGCGGTCGAGCGCCTGACGATATTGCTCGGCCTCCCAATGGGTCAGTTCATACTCCTCATCGGCGTTGAGATAGGCCACCGATGCACCGTCCGGTATGCGGGAGACGACTTCGGCAAGGCAGCGGGCCATCACGCGGCCGCCGGCGGTGAGTTCATTGGCGAGCAGCACGCCGAGTCCTGGCGCAAGCAGCATCTTCGGGATGGAAAGGTCGCGCGCGCGGCGCGTATCGGCATAGGCATTCACCGTTTCACCACCGGCGAGAACGCCGATTTCCGTGCCCAGGAAGATGACATGATCCGGGTAGAGCGAACCGCCCGCCGCAAACGAGACATTGGCCGGGCTGAGCGCCGTCTTATGGCTCTCGGCATCTTCCGCGACATGAAAGTCCGAGCCTTCCGCCAGTGCCGTCAAGGCCGCGCTATCGGCTGTCGCCTCTGCGCGCACCGCGACTGAGAGCGCTTCGGTGACACGTTCGATGCGCTCGCGCACCTCTTCGACGGTCTCGCCGGTGACGATGATGCCATGATTGTAGAGGATCAGCACATCCGGCCGCGTCTCGGCAACGCGGTCGATTTCAAGCGCGAGCGGCGTGCCGGGTCGGCGGTAAGGTATGGTTGCCCAGCGCAGGTCGGGGAGTTTCGCCATGTGTCCGGCAATGACGGCGTCGCGGTCGTTGAGAACCGAGAGCGCGATGGCGTTGACGCAGTGATAGTGCGCGACGACCGCCTGCGGCAGCGCGGCGTGAAAGCTTGTCTCGATCGACGGGCGAAGACCGGACGCGTTCAGCGCCGTGACGATGAAGTCGGTCGATTTCTCCGCACTCGGATCGCCTGCCCGCAGTGCGGCCACCAGCGGTGCCACCGTCACCGGCACCATGATGTCGCGTTCGCCCGCATGGGCAAGCCATGTCCCCGATGCCTTGACCCACATCACGCCGTCGCATTTGAACGAAGTGTTGCCGCCGGCGCCCTGGGTTTTCAGCACGTCGCTGCCGATATCCCTTGAAAGCTCGAGAAACGCGTTGAAGGCCGGATCATTGTCCGACCGATTGCCCGAAGCCATGCCAGCCTCCTCCTCTAGATCACCTGATCACCGCCGGTCGCATATCACGACAGAAGGTGATCAAACTTTTCGCCTGATGGTATTGATATGATCGCATATCGTCAACTGTGAAGAAAATACGTCATGATGCTTGATCGATTTGGATTGTTGTGATTATCTTCATTCATCGGCGATGGAGACGCCGGGAGGAGCATCCGTGAACGACACGCAACGCCACAAGGCTATCATCGAGCTCTTGCGCGAGACGCCGTTTGCTTCGGTGCGCGATCTTCAAGAGCGCCTCGGCGCCTCTCCCGCCACCATCCGACGTGATATCGACAAGCTTCATGAACTGGGTCGGGCCCGGAAGGTCTATGGCGGGATCTCTGCCAGCGAGGCCGGCGACAGTGGCCGCCTTTCCGCCAGACCCTACGACGAGAACCGCGACATCGCAGTTGAGGCGAAGCGGGCGATTGCCGCAGCTGCAGCAGGCCTCGTGCGTGACGGCGATTCCCTCATCATCCATGCAGGCTCGACCTGCTACCAGCTTGGCACGCTGCTCGCGCACCGCAATCTGCGCGTCTGGACCAACTCGATGCCGCTTGCTGCTCACCTTGGCGAGCACGGCACATGCCAGCTCTCCATTGCGGGTGGCGAACTCTATCGCGAGCCCGGCATCATTCACGATCCGTCAGGGGGCTCGCCAAGCTTTTTCGCCTCGCGTTTCTTCGTCGGTACGCAGGGCATCAGCAGCAAGGGGCTGCTCGAATCCCATCCGCTGCTCGTGAAGGTGATTGGCGAATTGGCGGCCTGTGCGGACGAGATCGTGCTGCTCGCCGACAGCCGCAAATTTTCGATCCAGCCGCGCAATGTGGCCCTGCCTTTGTCGCGTATCGGCATGATCATCACGGATGACGGCCTGACCGACGCGGCGGCCAAGATGCTGGAAGATGCAGGCGTCACGATCATGATCGCGACGACGGGAGGCGTAAATTGAGCCGGTTCCCCATTGCGGTCTTCGATCTCGGCAAGACCAATTCCAAGCTGTTTGTCATATCGCCCGAGGGGCGGGTGATCGACGAGGCGCGAACGCGGCCCGTCTGGCGTAACGAAGGGGATCTGCGCGTATTGGATGATGTCGCGCTCTTCGGCTGGATGGAAGCTGAACTGGCTCGGGCGGTTGGGGCGCATGGTGTCGACCGCATGACGTTTTCCGGTCACGGCTGCACCTTCGCGCTGGTTTCCGGCGGGGCGCTTGTTCACCCCATTCTGGACTATGAGCAGGAGCCGCCCGCGGAGATCGCCGGCCGCATCGATGCGATGGCACCGGATTTTCAGGAGACGTTTTCGCCGCCGCTGCCGCTGGGCTTCAACTATGGACGCCATCTTCTCTGGCTGAACGAACGCGATGGAAGCCTGATCGGCAAGGCGGAAGCCATTCTCGCCTATCCGCAGTTCTGGACCTGGAAATTCTCTGGCCGTTCGATCTCGGAAGTCTCCTATCTCGGCTGCCATTCCAACCTGTGGGCGCCGCTGCAGGACGATTTCAGCAGTCTCGTCGACCGCATGGGCTGGCGCAGCCGCATGCCGCAATTCGCAAGAGCGGGTGAGGTCGTTGGCACCCACGCCGTGACACTCGACGATGGACGCAGCGTGGACGTCGCGGTCCATAACGGCGTGCACGACAGCAATGCGGCGCTCTATTTCTACCGCTCGCTCGGCTTTACGGATTTCACCTTGGTCTCGACGGGAACCTGGGTGATCATCTTCAATCCGGCAAGTCCGCTGGAACGGCTCGATGCTGACAGGGACATGCTGGCTAATGTCACCGTCGATCATCAGCCTGTCGCGACCATCCGCTTTATGGGCGGTCGGGAATATGATGTCGCCAGCGGGGGCTGGGCAAAGCCGGTTTCTGCCGAAGCGGTTGCCAGGGTCATTGCCGGCGAGTCTTTCGCTCTGCCGTCCTTCGCGCCGGGCGGGCCGATGCCGGGGCACGAGGGCCGCTTTGTCGGTCCGACTGTCGAAGGCGAGGAGCGCGCGGCCGTCGCGATGCTCTATGTCGCCCTGATGACCGATCTGTCGCTCGATCTCATCGGCTCTGAAAACGCGATCGTCATCGACGGCGGCCTGGTGAAGACGGGGCTATATGCCTCCGTGCTTGCCGCCCTTCGGCCTGGGCAAACGGTGCACACGAGCGCCAACCCGGAAGGCAGCGCCTTCGGCGCGGCGGCGCTCGTCTTCGATGCCATTGGCGACAATCCTTTCGTCAATGACTGCGCGGTGGCCGAGCCGGCATCCATTTCCGGCCTTGATGAATACCGGCGGCAATGGCGGCACCATGTCGATGCCATGGCGGCTGATGAGGTTTCGCGAAAGGAGAAGCGCGCATGACGGCCCACGAACAGCGACCGCTTCTGGAGATGCGCGATATCAGCAAGACCTTCGGTGCGTCGAAGGCGCTGTCGCAGGTCAGCCTGACGGTTCATGCCGGCGAAGTGCACGCGCTGATGGGCGAGAACGGTGCGGGCAAGTCGACGCTGATGAAGATCCTGTCGGGCGCTTATACCGCCGATCCCGGCGGTTCGGTACTGATCGATGGCGCTGCGGCGACGCTCGGCGACCCGCTGAAAGCCAAGGCCTATGGTATTGCCGTCATCTACCAGGAGCTTTCGCTCGCGCCGAACCTGACGGTGGCGCAGAACATGTTCCTCGGCAACGAGCCGTCGCGCTTCGGTCTTGCCGACCGTGCGGAGATGCGTCGTCGCGCCGCCCCCATCCTCAAGCAGCTCGGTATCGATTTCGATGCTTCCCGCCGCGTCGCGGAATTGTCGCTCGGCGAGCGGCAGATGGTGGAGATCGCGCGGGCGCTGACGACCAATGCCCGCATCATCGTCATGGACGAGCCGACCACTTCGCTGACCAGCCGCGAAACGGAAAAGCTCTTCGACGTCATCGCCCGGCTGAAGGCCGACGACATCGCCATCATCTATATCAGCCACCGTATGGAAGAGATCTACCAGCTCTCCGACCGGGTGAGCGTGCTGCGCGACGGCGCCTATGTCGGAACGCTCGACCGCGCGGATCTTTCCGCCAGCAAGCTGGTCTCGATGATGGTCGGCCGCGATCTTTCGTCCTTCTACAAGAAGGAACATCGTCAGGTCACGGACGAACGCGCGGCCGTGCTTTCCGTCAGGAATATCGGCGACGGCATCAAGGTGCATGATTGCTCGTTCGAGGTGCGCGCGGGCGAAGTGCTCGGCATTGCCGGCCTTGTCGGCTCTGGGCGCACGGAGCTGGCTCGCCTCGTCTATGGTGCCGACCACCGCACCTCCGGCGAGGTGATGCTGAACGGCAAGCCGCTTTCCATTGCGTCGCCGCGCGACGCGTTGGACGCGGGCATCGCCTATCTCACCGAGGACCGCAAGGCGCTCGGCCTGTTCCTGGATATGTCGATCAGCGACAACATCAATATGGGCGTCATCGCGGCTGATGCGAAAGTGGGCGGCGCGCTGGATTTCAAGCGGGCGAGGGAGCGCGCTGCGCAAGCGGTAAAGGCGCTTTCGATCCGCACCGCCGGCACGCAGATCAATGTCGGCGCGCTTTCGGGCGGCAACCAGCAGAAAGCGCTGCTTGCCCGCCTGCTCGAAACCAGGCCGAAGGCGCTCATCCTCGACGAGCCGACGCGCGGCGTGGATGTCGGCGCGAAGTCCGAGATCTACCGCATCATCGACGAACTCGCCCAGAACGGCATCGCTATCGTCGTCATCTCCAGCGACCTGCCGGAGATCCTCGGCATTGCCGACCGCGTGCTCGTCATGCGGGAGGGGCGCATTGCCGGCGAGGTGAACCAGCCGATCGAGCAGGAAGCGATCATGGCGTTTGCCACCGGCACGACCGGCAACGCGGCCTGAAGCAGAAAACAGACAGACGAAGACGGGAACGGACATCATGACTGCAGGCGAAACCGAACAGACCCGGATGGACAAGCTGAAGCTGCGCTCGACGCTGACGGCGCTCGGCATGCTGCCGGTGCTGGTACTGCTGGCCATCGGCTTCCATGTGCTGAGCGGACGGTTCCTCTCCGTCAACAACCTGTCGATCGTCATGCAGCAGGCATCGATCAACACGGTGCTGGCCGCAGGCATGACCTTCGTCATCCTGACAGGCGGCATCGACCTTTCGGTCGGGTCCATCCTGGCGGCATCGGCCATGATCGCCGTCATCGTCTCGCTGGTGCCTGACCTCGGCATGCTTGGCGTTCCCGCGGCCATCGCCGCTGGCCTTGCCTGCGGTTTCCTCAACGGCGCCATCATCGCCTGGCTGAAGCTGCCGCCCTTCATCGTGACGCTCGGCTCCCTCACCGCCATCCGTGGCGTGGCGCGTCTGCTCGGCAGCGATACGACCGTGTTCAACCCGGACCTGCCGTTCGATTTCATCGGTAACGGCTCGCTGTTTGGGGTTCCGTGGCTCGCCATCATCGCTATCGCCACGATCATCGTGTCCTGGTTCATCCTCAAGCGCACAGTGCTGGGCACCTGGATCTATGCCGTCGGCGGCAATTCCGAAGCCGCGCGTCTGACCGGCATCAAGGTGCCGCTGGTGTTGCTCTTCGTCTATTCCATGTCCGGCCTGCTTTCTGGCCTCGGCGGCGCCATGTCGGCCGCACGCCTCTATGCGGCCAACGGCCTGCAGCTCGGCCAGGCCTATGAACTCGATGCCATCGCGGCCGTCATTCTCGGCGGCACCAGCTTCGTCGGCGGTGTCGGCTCGATCTGGGGCACGCTGATCGGCGCGCTCATCATCGCCGTACTCTCCAACGGTCTCATCCTCGTGGGGGTCTCGGACATCTGGCAATACATCATCAAGGGCCTCGTCATCATCGTCGCCGTCGGCCTCGATCGCTACAGGCTCAAAGGGCTTAGCCGGACGTGAGGTCCGGCTGAAAGAACCGGTCAAAACCGGAGACAACGGCGCGACAAGCGTCACCAAAGGAGGAAAACATGCGTCTTATGTCCAAATTGCTCGTCGGCACCGCCATGGTCGCCGCACTCGCCATGCCCGCCGCTGCCAAGGACCTCAACAAGATCGGTATCTCGGTCGGCCTGCTCGGCAACCCGTTCTTCGTCGCCACGATCAAAGGCATCGAGGACCGTGCCAAGGAAATCAACCCGAATGTCGAAGTCACCTCGGTTTCGGCCGACTATGACCTCAACAAGCAGGTCTCGCAGATCGACAGCTTCATCGCTGCCGGCGTCGACATCATCATGCTGAACGCCGTAGACGCGAAGGCGATCGCGCCCGCCGTCAAGAAGGCCCAGGCTGCCGGCGTCGTCGTCGCGGCGTTCGACGTTTCGGCTCCCGGCGCCGACGTCACCGTCATGACCAACAACGTCAAGGCCGGCGAAGAGGCCTGCAACTACATCGCCGAGAAGCTTGGCAACAAGGGCGACGTGGTCATCATCAACGGCCCGGCATCCTCGTCGATCCTCGAGCGCGTGCAGGGCTGCAAGGAAGCGCTCGGCAAGCATGCCGATATCAAGATCCTCTCCGACGACCAGAACGGCCAGGGCTCGCGCGATGGCGGGCTTGCCGTGATGCAGGGTCTGCTCACCCGCTTCGACAAGATCGATGCCGTCTTCGCGATCAACGACCCGACCGCGATCGGCGCCGAACTTGCCGCCAAGCAGCTGAACCGCAGCGAATTCTTCTTCACCGCGGTCGATGGCGCGCCGGATATCGAAAAGGCACTTGCCAGCGGCAATTCGATGATCAAGGCCTCCGCCTCGCAGGATCCTTACGTCATGGCCGGCGAAGCGCTGAAGCTCGGCGTAGAGGTTCTGAACGGCAACAAGCCGGCCGAACCGGTTGTGCTGCTCGATCCGCAGCTCATCACGGCTGACAACGTCAAGGATTACAAGGGCTGGACCGCAGCCCGCTAAACCTTCCTCCCGATGGCCGGGCACGCTTGCGAAAGCGGCGTGCCCGGCCGACCGTGTTTCAATTCCTTCCTTTCAGAAAGCAGCCGGGATCATGTCGAAAATCGGTGTTCATTCCTTCGTCTGGAGCGCAGGCTCCTCGCGTGACGAGCTCGAAAAGGCGCTCGAGAACACGCACAGGCTCGGCTACAAGCTCATCGAGTTTTCCTATCTCGACCCTAAGCAGGTCGATGTGAAATGGCTCGCCGGCCGGCTGCGGGAGCTTGAACTCGATGTGGCGATCAGCATGGGCCTGCCGCCGGAAGGCGACATTTCCAGCGATGACGCCTCTGTCGTCGCCAACGGCACGGATATTCTCGACAGGGCGGTGGCGCTGGTGCGCGACCTCGGCGGCACGAAGCTCGCCGGCATCCTGAGTTCTGCCCATGGCAAGCAGGAACACGCGCTGACCCGCAAGAGCTGGGATACCAGCGTGTCGGCACTGACCAAGGTTGCAGAGCGTGCCAAGGCGGCGGGCGTCACCCTCAATCTGGAGATCGTCAACCGCTTCGAGAGCAACATGCTCAACACGGCGGCGCAGGGCATGGCCTATATCCGCGATACCGGTGCATCGAACGTGCTGCTGCACCTCGATACGTTCCACATGAACATCGAGGAGGCGGATGTAGGCCTCGCGATCCGCCACGCCGCCGACAAGATCGGATATATCCATATCGGTGAAAGCCATCGCGGCTATCTTGGAACGGGCACGATCGATTTCGCCGCGATCTTCGACGCACTGGTGGCCATCGGCTGGGATGACTACGTGACGTTCGAATCCTTCTCGACCACCATCGTGGACAAGGATCTGTCGCTGAAGACCGCGATCTGGCGCAACCTGTGGGACGATAATGTCGCGCTTGCCCGCCACGCCCATCGCTTCATCGAACTGGGCCTCGAGACGGCGCGGCTCAAGGACGCGCTGGTCCGCCAGGCGCACCTTCCGGCCTGACGGAGCAGAAACTGCCGGTGGCTTGCGCGTGCAGGCCGCCGGCACCTTGCATCAGACGATGCCGCCGCCCGCGCTCGATATTGCCGGGCGTTGCGCGGCGACCTTGGCGCGATAACCGGACGCACGGAAAGCGGTGACCGGATCGATCGCTGCGCCCTTCTCGAACCGCGCCATCGCCAGGATCGGCTCGACATCGGTGCGGAACGCCTTTTTCAGCGTGGTCGTCGCCATCAGGGCATCGTTGTCTTCCTGGAAGCCCTCCAGCGCCTTTCGGTCGACAAGAAGGGCGGCGGCGTAGGCGCGTTGCACTTCCATGGCCGAAACCATCAGGCTTTCGATCGGGTCCGTGACGTTGTGCGACTGGTCGAGCATATGGGCGGGACGGAAGCCTTCCGCACCGCGGATCTCGGCGTCGACCAGTTCGTTGAAGACGAGGAAGAGGCGATAGGGATCGATCGAACCCGTATCGAGGTCGTCGTCGCCATATTTGGAATCGTTGAAGTGGAAGCCGCCGAGCTTCTTCGCCTGGATCAGGCGCGCGACGATCATCTCGATATTGACGTTGGGCGCATGGTGGCCGAGGTCGACGAGGCAGTAAGCCTTCGGCCCGAGCGCTTCGGCGATCATGTAGTTGGTGCCCCAGTCCTGCACGACGGTCGAGTAGAAGGCCGGCTCGTACATCTTGTGCTCGGTGAAGATGCGCCAGTCGTCGGGCAGCGCCTTGTAGACCGTCCGCATCGCGTCGAGGTAGCGCTCGAACTGCCTGGTGAAATTGGTCTGGCCGGGAAAGTTGGAGCCGTCGCCAACCCACACCGTCAACGCCTTCGAACCGATGGCCTTGCCGATTTCGATACATTCGATGTTGTGCTCGGCGGCCTGCTGGCGCGTCGCGGCGCTGGCATGCGACAGCGAGCCAAACTTGTAGGAGTGCTTCTGGTCCGCCTGGTCCTGGAACGTGTTGGAATTCATGGCATCGAAGGTGAGACCCGTTTCTTCGGCCTTGGCCTTCAGCGCGGCCGGATCGGCTTTGTCCCACGGGATGTGCAGCGAGACCGAGGGTGTCGCACCGGTGAGCCGGTGGATGACGGCGCAGTCGTCCATTTTGTCGAAGATGTCGCGCGGCTCGCCGGCGCCCGGAAAACGCGCAAAACGCGTGCCGCCGGTTCCCACTCCCCATGAGGGGACGGCAACGCCATAGCGCGCCACCTTCGCCTTGATTGCATCGATATCGATGCCGCGGCGCGACAGATGTTCGCCGAGCGCTTCGTAGTCTGCTTTCAGCGCTGCGATAGCCTGATCATTGTGCGCGTCCACGACGCCCTTTTCGATTCCCGTCATCATCATCCTCCCAGAACAGCCGGTTTCAGCGCGTGAACGCCTGGACGTTGCCGGCGTCGACGTTGATGATGTTACCGGTCGACTTCGAGGAGGCCTCCGAGGCGAAGAAATAGGTCGCTTCCGCAACGTCCTCCGGCAGCACGGAACGCTTCAGCATGGAGCGCTGGCGATACATTTCCTCCAGTCCCTCCTTGTCCGTCTTGTAGGTCGAGGCGCGCTGGTCGAGCCATTCTCCGGACCAGATCTTGGAGCCGCGCAGCACGGCATCCGGATTGACCACGTTGACGCGAATGCCGGCATCCGCGCCCTCCAGCGCAAGGCAGCGCGCGAGGTGGATTTCGGATGCCTTTGCCGTACAATAAGCCGATGCGTTGGGGGAGGCGGCAAGGCCGTTCTTGGAGCCGATGAAAATCACCGAACCGCCGATCGCCTGCTGGCGCAGCACCTTGAATGCCTCGCGCGCGACGAGGAAGTAGCCGGTGGAAAGAATCGAGAGGTTTCGGTTCCAGAGTTCCAGCGACGTTTCCTCGACCGGGGCGGACGACGCGATCCCCGCATTGGAAACGACGATATCGACGCCGCCGAATTCGACCGCGATCTCCGTATAGGCAGCAATCACGGCGACCTCATCGGTCACGTTCATCCTCACGGTGTGAACGACATCCTTGCCATGGCGGCCTGCAAGGTTTTCGGCGGTCGAGGCAAGGGCGGCCTCGTCGATATCGGCGAGCACGACGCAGGCGCCCTCGGAAAGCAGCCGGGCGGCCGTGGCCGAGCCGATGCCGCCGGCGCCGCCGGTGACGATTGCGATCTGGCCGGCAAGCGACTTCGGCTTCGGCATGCGCTGGAGCTTGGCTTCCTCAAGCAGCCAGTATTCGATGTCGAAGGCCTCCTGTTCGGGCAGCCCGACATAGGTCGAGACAGTCGAGGCGCCGCGCATGACATTGATGGCGTTGGTGTAGAACTCGCCGGAAATGCGCGCCGTCGCCTTGTCCTTGGCGAAGGTGATCATGCCGACGCCGGGCACGAGGTAGACGATGGCGTTGGGATCGCGCAGTGCCGGACTGTCGGCATGCCGGCAGCGCTCGTAATAGGCGGCATAGTCCTTGCGGTAGGCCTCCACAGCCGGCTTGAGGCTTTCCAGCGTTGCCGCGATATCGGGCTTTGCAGGATCGAAATCGACGACCAGCGGCCGGATTTTCGTGCGCAGGAAATGGTCGGGGCAGGAGGTGCCGAGCGCAGCGAGCGCTTCCATGTCGTTGCCGCAGACGAATTGCAGCACGGCGTTGCTATCATCGAAATGGCCGACCATATGGGCCTCTTGCGAGATCATGCCTCGGATGGCGGGCATCAGGCGTGCAGCAACGGCGCGGCGTTCCATGTGGGCAAGCGCGTTGTGTTTCTCACCGCCGAAAATCGCCTTGCCGGCGGTTTCCGTCTCGAACCAGGCGGTCGCCCGGTTGATGATGTCGATGGTGAGGCCGTAGCAGGCCTCAGCGTCGTCTGCCCAGGTAAAGAGACCGTGGCTTTCGAGAACCACGCCTTTCGCATCGGGGTTTTCGCGGCAGAATGTCTCCAGCCAGAGGCCGAGTTCGAAGCCTGGGCGCTTCCAGGGCAACCAGCCGATCTCGCCGCCGAAAATCTGCTGGGTCAGCGCCTTGGAATTGGCGGACGCCGCAATGGCGATGATGGCGTCGGGATGCATGTGATCGACATGCCTTTTCGGCACATAGGCATGCAGCGGCGTATCGATGGAGGCGGCGCGGGCGTTGAGGTTGAATGTGCAGTGCGGCAGGTAGCCGACCATTTCGTCTTCGAATTCCACGCCGCGATAGATGCGCTTCAGCGCGCGCAGCTTGTCCATGTAGAGCGTGGCGAAGCCGTCTAACTTTATCGTACCCACATCGCCACCGGAGCCCTTGACCCAGAGGACCTCGACTGTCTCGCCGGTGAGCGGGTCTTTCTGCATCACCTTCGCGGAGGTGTTGCCGCCGCCGTAATTGGTGACACGCTTGTCTGATCCGAGGAGGTTGGAGCGGTAGAGAAGCAGCTCCGGCTCGCTCATGCCGGCCGCACGGGCCTTATCCCACAGGTTCGTCAGCCGTGAACCGGCTTCTTGTGTCGACATCTCTTCCTCCCGACGCGATGCGCATATTCGGCTTTTGCGCTATCGATGCGGCAGAATTGTCGGCAAGTCAATCGTATTCAATCAAAAACGATCATGTTGCGCTGCGATATGATTATTTATGATTGGATATGATTGACAAGTTCCGTGATCAGTGGAAAGTTCAGGAAAGGGAGGACTTCATGCACGAGAAAGAGCGTCATCGCATCATTTTGTCCGCGGTCCAGGAAAAGCCTGTCGTGACCGTCGGAGAAATGGTTGAACTGACGGAATCGTCGGAAGCGACGATCCGCCGGGACATTGCGACGCTGCATGTGCAGAAGAAGCTGCGCCGCGTGCGCGGCGGCGCGGAGGCGATCAATCCGCCGCAATTCCCAGGACTTGCCGGCCGGCCGTTTTCCGTCAATGAAACGATCAACATCGCTCAGAAGCGCGCGATCGCGCTGAAGGCGGTGGAATTGTGCGCCGATGGTGATCCGATCATCATCAACGGCGGCACGACGACCTTTCAGATGGTCCATCTCCTGGCCGCGCGCCGGATGCAGATCTTCACCAACTCCTTTCCGATCGCCGAGCACCTGCTGAAGAATTCCAAGAACACGATCATGCTGTCGGGTGGCGTCATATACCGCGAGCAGAACATCATCCTCAGCCCTTTCGAGAACGATGTGACGCGCAATTTCTACGCCAGGCGCATGTTCATGGGCGCGCAGGGTCTCGGCAAGCTCGGTCTCATGGAGGCCGATCCGCTGCTGATCCAGGCCGAGCAGAAGCTCATGGGCCAGGCCGACGAACTTGTCGTGCTGGCCGATTCCTCGAAATTCGGCAAGCGATCCAGTCTGGTGCTCTGCCCGCTGGAACGGGTGACCACTGTCATCACCGATGACGGAATTCGTGATGAGGACCGACAGATGCTGGAGGAGGCAGGCGTCGGGCTCATCATCGCGGATAAAACAGCAAGGGAACAAGCCCCGATCGTTGCGTAAGCGCGGCCGGAAGAACTTCAACGGGAGGAACCACCATGAAATTTCTGCACAAGCTTGCAATCTCGACGGCGATTGCCGCCGCGCTGATGGCCGGGCCGGCGTCTGCCGCCGAGCGCATCGCGCTGGTCGTCAAGTCCCTCGGCAACGGCTTCTTCGATGCCGCCGCCAAGGGGGCCGAGGAGGCCGCCAAGGAAATCGGCGACATCGAGGTCATCTATACCGGCCCGACCTCGGCAACCGCAGAAGGCCAGATCGAGATCATCAATTCGCTAATCGCCCAGCAGGTCGATGCGATCGCAATCTCCGCCAACGATCCCGATGCGCTCGTTCCGGTGCTCAAGAAGGCCATGGACCGCGGCATCAAGGTGATCTCCTGGGATTCCGGTGTCGCCAAGGATGGCCGCATGCTGCATCTCAACCCGTCCGATACGAACCTGATCGGCGAAACCATTATCAAGCTTGCCGCCGATCACCTGCCTGTTGGCGGCGAAGTCGCGATCCTGTCGGCGTCGTCTACCGCGACAAACCAGAACGCCTGGATCGAGGCCGCCAAGGAAGTGCTGCCGACCAAGTTCCCGAAGATCAAGCTTGCAGCCGTCGTCTATGGTGACGATGACTCCGTGAAATCCACCAACGAAGCCAAAGGCCTGATCTCGTCCCATCCTGATCTAAAGGCCATCATTGCACCGACCACCGTCGGCGTCGTGGCAGCCGCACAGGTCGTCACCGACCAGAAGCTGATCGGCAAGATCAACGTGACCGGGCTGGCGCTGCCCTCCGAGTTCAAGAAGTTCATCGATAACGGTGCGTCGGAAGGCGTCGCGCTGTGGAACCCCATCGACCTCGGCTACTCAGCCGTCTTCCTCTCCGACCAACTCGTCAAGGGCACGAAGGCGGAGCCGGGCGCGACCTTCTCCATCGGCAAGGTCGGTTCGATCACGCTAGATGATACCAATGCCGCGGCCATGGCCGCGCCCTACCAGTTCGACAAGTCCAATATCGAGAAGTTCTCGAAGATCTACTGAGCCTTGAGAGGCAAAAGCGGCGGAGCGAAGGTCTCCGCCGCATCCTTCCTGCGCGCTGGAGCCGGTTTCCGGTTGCCTTCTCGCGCACTCATTCTCGAAGACAGGTCGGGTCCTGAAGCCGATGATTATCCCAAAAGAGCCGAAGGTCGAGCTGTCGGGGATCTCCAAATCCTTTCCCGGCGTGCGTGCGCTCCACAAGGTGGGGCTGCGCCTCTATCCGGGAGAGGTCACCGCGCTGATCGGCGAGAACGGTGCCGGCAAGTCGACGCTGGTCAAGACAATGACCGGCATCTATCAGCCGGACGAAGGCGAAATCCGTATTTCGGGCAAACCCGTCGTGCTGTCGTCGCCGCATGCCGCCTTCCAGGCCGGCATCACCGCGATTCACCAGGAAACGGTTCTCTTCGACGAGCTGTCGGTTGCGGAAAACATCTTCCTCGGCCATGCGCCCCGCGCCGCGTTCGGCCTGATCGACTGGCGGGGAATGAATGCGCGCGCCAGGACGCTTCTTGCGGAAATCGGCGCCGGCCATATCGCGCCCGACACCAAGCTGAAGGACCTGTCCATCGCCAACAAGCATCTGGTGGCGGTGGCGCGCGCGCTTTCGGTCAATGCCGAGGTCGTCATCATGGACGAGCCGACGGCAGCCCTGTCCTACAAGGAAATTCAGGACCTGTTCGATCTGATCGACTTCCTGAAGTCGCAGGGGAAGGCGATCCTGTTCATCTCCCACAAGTTCGACGAGATCTACCGCATCGCCGACCGCTACACGGTCTTCCGCGATGGCGAGATGGTGGGCGAGGGACTGTTGAAGGATACATCCCAGCAGGAGATCGTGCGCATGATGGTCGGCCGCTCGGTCGATCAGGTGTTTCCGAAGAAGCAGGTGACGCCCGGAGACGAGGTGCTCAAGGTCGTCGGCTACTGCCATCCGACCGAGTTTGCCGATATCGGCTTTTCGTTGCGCGCCGGCGAAATCATCGGCTTCTACGGCCTCGTCGGCGCGGGCCGCAGCGAAGTCATGCAGTCGCTGTTCGGCATCACGAAACCGTCCAAGGGTGCTGTGCGCATCGATGGCGAAGTGGCGGTCATCCGCTCGCCCGCCCAGGCTGTCGACAAGGGAATCGTCTACGTGCCCGAGGATCGCGGCAAACAGGGCGCCGTCACCGGCCTGCCGATCTTCCAGAACGTGACGCTCGCCTCGTTGAAGAAGACGTCGCGGCACGGCTTCCTGCGTCTGGCGGAGGAGTTCAAGCTGGCGCGCGAATATACCGAGCGGCTGGACCTGCGCGCCGCCTCGCTCGACCAGAATGTCGGCAACCTCTCCGGCGGCAACCAGCAGAAGGTGGTGATCGCCAAGTGGCTCGCAACGAAGCCGCGCGTCATCATCCTCGACGAGCCGACCAAGGGCATCGACATCGGCTCGAAGGCGGCCGTACATGCATTTATGTCGGAACTCGCCTCTCAGGGGCTCGCCGTGATCATGGTGTCGTCCGAGCTGCCCGAGATTATGGGCATGAGCGACCGCATCATCGTCATGCGCGAGGGCCGTATCGTCAGTGAATTCGAAAACAATGCCGGCCTGAAGCCTGAAATGCTGGTCAGGGCGGCCGCAGGCATCGGGGAAGCCGCATGAGCGCCATCGTCAAAATGCGGGAATTCTGGCTGGCGGTACTCGTCGCAGCGCTGGTCTTCGCCGCCAACCTGCGCGCGCCGGGCTTCGCGTCGCCGTCCCGCCTTGCCGGCATCGTCGAGGATTCGTCCATCCTCATGATCCTTGCGCTTGGCCAGATGGTGGTGATCCTCACCCGGTCCATCGACCTCTCCATGGCTTCCAACCTTGCCCTCTCTGGCATGATCGTGGCGCTGATCAACCAGGCCGCTCCCGGCATTCCAGTTCCGATGCTGATGGCGGTGGCGGCTTTCAGCGGCTTGCTGCTTGGCGCGCTCAACGGCGTGTTCATATGGGGGCTCGGCATTCCGGCCATCGTCGTGACGCTCGGCTCCCTCACCATCTATCGCGGCGTCATCTTCCTGATCGCCGGCGGACAATGGGTCAATGCGGATGCGTTTTCGCCCTCGTTCATCGCCTTCACGCGCATCGAGGTTTTGGGTCTGCCGCTGCTCGTCTGGTATGCGGTCGTCATTGTCGTGGCCTTCGTCGTCCTGATGTCGCGCACCGCACTCGGCCGCTCATTCTACGCGGTCGGCGTCAATCCGACGGCGGCGGTCTATGCCGGCATCAATGTCGGGCGCACGACGTTCCTGGCCTTCTGCATTTCCGGCCTTCTATCCGGCTTTTGCGGCTATCTGTGGGTTTCGCGCTATGTCATCGGCTCGGTCGAGGTGGCGCGCGGCTACGAGCTGACTGTGGTGGCGGCCTGCGTCATCGGCGGTATCTCGATTTCCGGCGGCGTGGGTACTGTCGCGGGCGCCGTGCTCGGCGCGTTGTTCCTCGGCGTCATCAATGGTGCGCTGCCGGTCATCAACATCTCGCCCTTCTGGCAGATGGCGATTTCGGGCGCTGCCATCATCCTTGCCGTCGTTCTCAACGGACGCGGCGCCAAGCGCAGCCAGCGTCTCATTCTCAGGACAGCGGAGGCGTCGGCATGAGTGTGCAATCCACTGAAACCCGCCGCATTCCCGACCGGCTCGGCATGCCGCTACGCGCGGCGGTCTTCTCGTGGCCGAGCCTGCTGCTGGTGGTCGGCATTGTGTTTTTTGTCGTCAATTCGCTCGCCTCGCCCTACTTCCTGTCGCCGTGGGCGCTATCGGATGCGACCTTCAACTTCACGGAAAAAGCGCTGATCGCGCTCGCCATGGCGCTGCTGATCATCTCGGGCGAGATCGATCTTTCGGTGGCCTCGATCATCGCGCTCGCCTCGACCATGATGGGCCTGGCGCTGCAATACGGCGCGGGAACGTCCGAGCTTGTGCTGATCGGGATCATGTCCGGCCTCGTCTGTGGCGCGTTCAATGGCTTTCTCGTTACCGGCCTCGGCCTGCCGTCCATCGTCGTGACGATCGGCACGATGAGCTTCTTTCGCGGCATTTCCTATATCGTGCTCGGCGACCAGGCGTTCAAAGGCTATCCGGCCAGCTTCGCCTATTTCGGCCAGGGCTATGTCTTCTGGGTCTTCTCCTTCGAATTCACGCTCTTCGTCCTTTTTGCGCTCCTCTATTACGTGCTCCTGCACCGCACGAATTTCGGCCGGCAGGTCTTCGCCATCGGCAACAACGACGTGGCTGCGCGCTTCTCCGGCATTCGTGTCGAGCGGGTGAAGTTTATCCTCTTCCTGCTGACGGGCCTCATGTCGGGCATCGCCGCGGTGCTGCTGACCTCCCGACTCGATTCCACGCGCCCCTCCATCGCCGCAGGCTGGGAGCTTGAGGCGGTGACCATGGTCGTGCTGGGCGGTGTCTCCATTCTCGGCGGTGCGGGAACGATCCAGGGCGTGGTGCTGGCCGCACTGATCATGGGCCTCGTCACCTTCGGCCTTGGTCTTCTCAACGTGCCGGGTATCGTGATGTCGATCTTCATCGGTCTGTTGCTCATCTTCGTCATCGCCCTGCCGATCGTCTTCCGCAAGATCAGGAACCGCCGCCGATGAGCCATGCCGGTCTCGAGAAACACGCCTTCAAGATGGCGCTTAATCCCGGCATGAAGGCGGAGTACAGGCGCCGGCACGATGCGATATGGCCTGAGCTGGTGGATCTTCTGCACGCCGCCGGCGTCTCCGATTATTCGATCTTCCTCGATGAGGAGACGAATGTGCTGTTCGGCGTCCTGTGGCGGCGCAAGGATCACACGATGGCCGCGCTGCCGCAGACGGCGCTCATGCAGAAATGGTGGGCGCATATGGCCGACATCATGGCGACGAACGACCGGAACGAGCCGATCGCCATCGATCTCACGCCCGTCTTCCACATGGAATGACCGGGAAGGCCGCCATGCGCCACATCGCCGTCATCGACATCGGAAAGACCAATGCGAAGGTCGCGCTGGTCGAGCGGGAGAGCCTGACGGAAATCGCCGTCGCACGCAGGCCGAACGCGGTGGTGAAAGGCTCGCCCTATCCGCATTATGACATCGAGGGCCTGTGGGAGTTCATTCTGGATGGGCTGAAGCGCCTTCAGGCGGAGTTCGGTATCGACGCCATTTCGATTGCCACCCATGGCGCCTCGGCTGTGCTTCTCGATGCTGAGGGCAAGCTCGCCACACCGGCGCTGGATTATGAATTTGACGGGCCCGACAGCCTTGCCGCGGAATATGATGCTGTTCGTCCGCCCTTTGCCGAGACGGGTTCGCCACGCCTGCCACTGGGCCTGAACCTCGGCGCGCAGCTTTTCTGGCTGTTCAGGGAATTTCCGGGATTGCAGGAGCGGACGCGCACGATCCTCACCTATCCGCAATACTGGGCTTTTCGCATGAGCGGCGTCGCGGTCAATGAGGTAACGTCGCTCGGTTGCCATACCGATCTCTGGATGCCGCAGGCGGGCCGGTATTCCGCGCTGGTCGAGCGCGAAGGCTGGACGGCGCTGATGGCGCCGGTTGCGCGCGCCGCCGACCGGCTGGGGCCTGTCCTGCCTGAGATCGCCGTGGCGACAGGGCTTGGGCCCGACACACCCGTTGTCTGCGGTATTCACGATTCCAACGCCTCGCTTTATGCGCATCTTGTTGCCCGCGAAGCGCCCTTTTCCGTCGTCTCTACCGGAACATGGATCATCTCCATGGCTGTGGGAGGCGCCAAGATCATGCTCGACCCGGCGCGCGATACACTGGTCAATGTCAACGCGCATGGCGACCCCGTTCCTTCCGCCCGCTTCATGGGGGGGCGGGAATTCGAGCGCCTGATCGGCGATGGCCCAAAGACCTATATGCGTGCCGATGTCGACGCCGTGCTGGCGCGGGGCGCCATGCTCCTGCCGGCAGTCGAGAACCAGTCCGGCCCGTTCCAGGGGCGCAAGGCGGAATGGACGGTGGAGGAGGCAACGCTGACGCCTGCCGAGCGGTTCGTCGCCGTTTCCTTCTATCTCGCCCTGATGACGGCGACCGGGCTCGAGATCGTTGGGGCGCAGGGCGCGGTTCTGGTCGAAGGCCCGTTTGCCGAAAACGCGGCCTATCTCGACATGCTCGCCGCCGCGACCGGGCGTCCGGTGGAGGCGGTCGCTGGTACCGGCACCAGCCTTGGCGCCGCCTTGCTGTATGCCGGCCCTCGCCCCGCCATCGCCAGGGGAGCAAATTCGCGCCCCTTGCAGGAAGCTGCCTTGCGTCGGTATGCCAGCGCGTGGCAGGCACGGCTCTAGGCTCAGAGGTTGGCGAGCAGCGTGCGAAACTGCGCCATGATTTCTGCATTGGCGGGGTTGTAGACCATCATGTTGAGGTCGGGCCGGCCCTCGACCGCAAAGCTCGAGAACTCGAGCTCTATAGCACCAAGATGGGGGTGATGGAGGCGCTTGATGCCTTCCCGCGCGGCCGCAATCTCGTTGTCGTCCCACATTGCCTTGAACTCCGGGCTGCTGGCGGAGAGTTCATCGACCAGCTGTCGGATTTCCATTCCTGCGCCGGCACGCGCGGCGTCCGCACGGAATGCTCCGACGACATAGCGGGCGACATTGCGCCAGTCGTCCTGGGCGGCGCGCACCCGCTCATCAGAAAAGATCATGCGCAGGATGTTGCGCCGGTCCCGGGGCAGCCTGGCATAATCCGTCAGGATGACGGTGGCCGCCTTGTTCCATGCCACCACATCCCAAGTTGCGGTGCGGATGATGGCGGGGCTGAAAGGCATGGCGTCGAGGACCCGCTGCAGACGGGGCGTGATGCTTTCGTGCTGGCGATAGTGCGGCTCGGGAGGGTGGCCGAATGCGAGGACATGAAGGTGATCGCGCTCCGGTTCGGTCAGCATTAGTCCCACGGCGATGCGATCGAGCACATGGGCGGATGGAGCCCCGCCACGTCCCTGCTCCAGCCAAGTGTACCATGTCGGGCTGATATTGGCGCGCTGGGCGACTTCCTCGCGGCGCAGGCCCGGCGTGCGCCGACGGCCGGGCTGAAAGCCGAACGTGGCCGGATCGAGCCGCATGCGCCGGTCGCGCAGGAAGGTGCCCAGAGCATTGTCGTTGGCGGTTTCGGTCATGCGATCCTGTTGCTCATTATACTAGGATAAAGTCACTACTTTAACAGGACAATTTTTCATGAGATCCCGATGCGCGTCAATGCAGGAGATATTTCATGCGTGTTTTTCTGACAGGTGCCACCGGGTTCATTGGTTCCCGTATCCTCGGCGAATTGCTGGCCGATGGTCATGAGGTGATCGGCCTCACGCGCTCCGATGCCGGAGCGCAAGAGCTGGCGAGTGCTGGCGCTTTAGCCCATATCGCAACGCTGGACGATCCGGCGGGCCTTGCGAAAGGAGCCGAGAATGCCGACGCCGTCATCCACACGGCGTTCGATCACGACTTTGCGAATTTCGTGGCCAATTGCGAAAAGGATCGGCGGGTCATCGCCGCGCTGGGAGCTGTGCTCAAGGGATCGGAGCGGCCGTTGCTTATTACGTCGGGCGTCGGCCTGGGCAATCCCGGTAACGGAGAGCCTGCGCGCGAGGACGTGTTCGATACGCACCATCGCAATCCCCGCATCGCCTCGGAACTGGCGGGCCAGGAGCAGCTGGAGGCGGGCGTCAATGTCGGCGTCGTTCGGCTTCCGCAGGTGCACGACACGGTCAAGCAGGGCCTCATCTCGCCCTATATCGCGATGGCACGCCAAAAGGGTGTCGTCGCCTATATCGGGCAGGGCGCCAACCGGTGGTCGGCAGCACATGTAAGCGATGTGGCGAAGCTCTATGCTCTGGCACTTGCGCGTGCCGAGCGCGGTGCCCGCTACAATGCCGTCGCGGAAGAGGGCATTGCCATTCGCGATATCGTCAGCGTGATTGCCGGCGGCCTCGGACTTCCCGCCGTGTCGCTGCCGCAGGAAGAGACCGACCGCCATTTCGGATGGTTGGCCCTCTTCGCCGCAGCCGACATGGCGGCTTCGAGCACGTTGACGCGGCAAAAACTCGGCTGGACGCCGACAGGGCCGGGTCTGCTGGGTGATCTCCGAAACATGAATTATGCCGCGCTCCCGGCGTGAATTCATGGACGCGAACAGCCTCGTCTCGGTGGAACTTTCCATCGAGGCGATGCCATCGCCGGCTAGAAGTTCACGAGGAGGTTTGCCTGGGCGGTGTGGGAGTGCAAGCCTTTGGCGAACTCGCCTGAATAGCCGAGCGTGAGCCTTGCCGATTTCGAGAGCCTGGCGGTGACGCCAGCTTTGACGACGGCGGCGTCGCGGGGCAGCGTAACGCCTTTCAGGATGAAGGGTGAGCCGCCCGCGAAGGCGAGCGTTGCCGATGGAGACAGATCGCCGGCCGCATGCCGCCAGCCAAGCGTCCCTGACAAGGTGACGGGGATGTCGTATGCCGGCAGATCCGCCGAGAAGCGCGCGCCGATGGTGGAAATGACCAGATCGCTTGAACCGCTGCCTGCCGTCAGTGCCGCAACCCCGCCCGTCTCACCGAAGGCGTCAGTATCGAGATTGACATAGGCGAGGTTGGCGAAGGGCTGGAGCCTGATACCCGACAGGTCGATATTCGATGATATCTCGGCAAAAGCCTGCAGGCTATCGCTGGCATAATCGGCTTTGACGCGGTCTTCGAAGTTGCCGAAGGCGATGGTGCGCCGGGTCGATATCTCGTTGCGGCTATAAGCAGCCCCGCCCGTGAGGTTCACGGCACCGACCGAGCCGGTAGCATAAAGGCCGACGTGATAGGTGTCGGCGTCGGCCTGCGGCTGCACGGAAAGATGGCTGTAGCCGACAAGCCCGCCCAGCCGCCAGTCGTCGGCGACAGCCACATCACCTGCAAAAAGGCCGCCCGTGAACCGGCTGTCGATGCCCCTTGCATTGCCATCGGCCGAAAAACGGTTTGTGGCAAACGCGCCCGAGGCCCAGAAGGCAACGCCATTATCAGGCGTGGGACGATCGTCGGCCGACAGGCCTGCACGATCGAGCACGGCTTCGCGGGGAAAACGGCTTTCCCAAAGCAGCTGGCTTTGCAGGGAGGCGTGCACCTCGCCGTTCAACTGCGCGAAGGCATCTGCCGCTTCGGTGACATCGAGCGGCAAGACGGCGAGGAAAACCGGGTTCGAAGCCCCCAGCGCTTCGACGGCCGTTGCCATGGTGCGGTCGTTTCCGGTTTCCGCAACGTCGGAGAAGCGCACATCGTTGCGATCGAGATCGAGGTCTACCTGCTTTGCGCCGTAGACGAGAGTGGGCGAAAGGAAGGCGAAGTCGCTCGCAACGGCGTCGAAACGGCCCGTGACGCTGTCCGCCGTCAGGATCGTGTAGTGGTTCGTCAGGCCATAGGTGCCGCCGGCATTGTTCAGACGCACCGTACCTCCGTCGATGGAAAGGGCATCGGCGGCGCCCACCCTGTCGGCACTGCCCATGCCGTTGATGTCGACATCGTAGAACGAGCCTTCGCGAAACCGCAGGTCGCCGTCCACGGTCAGCGAGGCAAGTCCCGGTCCTGGGGAAAGCACGCCGCCGGCGTTCACAGTTATGCCGCCCGCGATGCCGGTGCCGGAAAGCAGGCCGCCGTCGAAGATATCGATCGTGCCATCCACCGTGCCATGATTGACGAGCGCGCCGCCGGAGATTTTGGCCGCTCCGGCGATTTCGCCGGTATTGGTGAAGATGCCGCCACTGTTGTCGAGCCCGGCAACGACACCGTCATTAGAGGCGACGCCTGCATTGGCGACGGTACCGGTCCTGCCGCTGTTGTTGTTGGTAAAGACACCCGCGGCGGCGATATTGACGTCCGCCAGCGTCGCATTGTTGATGACCGTGCCGCCGTTGACAGATGTCGTGCCTGTCACTTCCCCGCCGCTGTTGTTGGTGAACGTGCCCGCGTCATTGCGGATGGAGGCGATCGTTCCGGCATTCGAGACGGTGCCGGAATTCCTGATGGCGCCAGCCTGCGCATTTGTGTTGTTGATGAAGGCTGCGGCTGCGGCGACATCGGCATCGGTGATGATGAAGTTGTTGGTCACCGTTCCGCCGGTGACGCTGGTCTGTCCCGTGATCCTGCCATCTGTATTGTTGGTGAAGCTTCCAGCCGTGTTGGTCAGGGAGGCGATGGTGCCGGCGTTGGACGCATTGCCGGCATTGGTGACCGCGCCCGCCGTTGCATTGCTGGAATTGGTGAAGATGCCGGCCGACCCCACGACGACCTCGTGGAGCGCTCCGTTGTTCGTTACGACGCCCCCGGCGACAGTGGTTCTGCCCGTGACCTCGCCGTCGTTATTGTTTGTAAAGGAACCGCCATCGTTTCGGATCGATGCAATGGTGCCTGCATTCGACGCGTTGCCGGCGTTTCTGACATTTTCGGCGACGCCATCGGAGTTGTTGATGAAGATGGCCGCTGCGGCGACATCGGCGTCGGTGATCACGAAATTGTTGGTCACTGTTCCGCCGGTGACCTTGGACTGTCCGGTAATCCTGCCATCATTGGTGAACGTGCCGGCCGTGTTGTTCAATGCATCGAGTGTGCCGGCATTGCTGGCGGTGCCCGCATTGGTCAGCGTGCCGCCAGATGCGCCGTTGTTGTTGGTGAAGGTGCCGCCAGAGGCCACGGTAACGTCGCCGACCGTGCCATTATTGGTGAGAGCCGTCGTGTCTCTCACGGCGGCGCTGCCGAGCGCGCCGTTTACCGAGACGTTGCCCTTGTTGAGTGTCAGCTTTCCATTGAGAGTGCCGTCGATGAACAGGCTGCCGTCATTGAGTTCGACATTCGAATTCATCACGCCGTCGGCATTGATACCGAGGCTGCCGGACTGGATGGTCGTGCCGTTCCTGACGGTAAGGTTGCCGGTATCGCTGATGGTGACATCGCCGCCGTTGATATCGAGCTTTCCCACAGTGGCGTCGTTGGTAACCTGCGGTGAGCCGGTATTGACCTCGGCCGTATCGTTCTCTCCCGGCGCGGAAGGATTCCAGTTCGTCCCGGTGCTGAACTCGTTGTTCGTGTTGCCGGACCAGACCGACTGGGCGAGGGAAGGCGTGACCAGGGTGACGGATGCCAGGGCCGTGAACAAGCCGATACGTCGGGAATAGGCCGAGAGCGGTTGACGTTTCATGGGGCCGCCGATGCTTATAACCCCGCCATCCATCGGCGGGCAGATAATAATCCCTAAGCAATCATGGTTAACGAGCCGTAAAATTCATGGGCGAGAGGGGCCGACGGACATGCCGATCCTTGCCTCAGAACGTGTGCGAAAGCACCCTTTCGATGGTTTCGCAGATCGACAGGAGATCGTTGTCGCCATTACGCGCGGCAGTCACCATCAGCCCCACGGGCATGGTGCCGTCAGGGAAGAGAGGCAAGGAAGTGCTGGGAGCGCCCGTGAGATTGGCGTGCGTCAGAGAGATGATCTCGTCATCCCCGTCCGTCGAGAGGGCCGGGTCCGTGTCGGGAGCGGTGAATGGCACGGTCGGGGCGATCACGGCATCAAGATCGGCCATGCCGGTTTCGAATTCGCTGAACCAGCGGTGCTGTTTTTCCATGGCTTCGATGTATTGCGTTGCCGGTACCCTCATTCCGGCCTCGAGCAGATCGCGTGTTCCCTTCGCAAAGCCATCGGCATTTGTGGCCACCGTCGACCCGTGGACGACAGCTGCTTCCGGCATCAGGATATCAAGCAGGGCGGCCGCCATTTCGGCAGGATCGGGAAGCTGGATCTACGTCAGGGCTACGCGGGCCCGTGCGAGCGACGAGCGTGCTTTTTCCAGCGCGGCGCGCACATCGGGCCGCACGGCGCGATGGTTCCACTGATTGCCGATGATCCCGAGGCGCAGCGGCTCTTGCCGCGGGCGGGCGGAGGCGGCGTCGGGGTGCAATACGGCGAAGGCGATGGCTGTATCGGCGCTGCTTCGGGCGAACAGGCCGAGATGATCGAGGGATGGAGAGAGCGGATAGACGCCGCCCAGCGACAGGGCTGCGAAGCTCGGCTTGAAGCCGACGATACCGCAATAGGCGGCAGGGGCCCGGATTGAGCCGCCGGTATCCGTTCCAAGCGCCAGGGGCACGATGCCGGCGGCAACCGCCGCCGCCGATCCGCCGCTCGATCCGCCGGCCGTGCGGTTTGGATCATGCGGATTGTTCGTCTGGCCGAAGGCAGGGTGGGCCACACCGGCGGCGAATTCCAGCAGATTTGTCTTGCCGAAGATGATGGCACCGGCCGCGCGCAGGCGCGCCACGCATTCGGCATCGCGCGTGGCGTGCTTAGGCGGCACGGCTTTCGTTGCAAAGGTCGTCCTGACATCGGCGACGTCGATGATGTCCTTGATCGCAATCGGGATGCCATGCAACGGCCCCCGGTCAAGTCCCTGCCGAAATTCTTCCGTTGCGCGCGTTGCCTGGTCGAGAACGTCTTCCGCCATCGGCTCGATGAAGGCGTTGAGGTGGGGCTCCAGCCGGGCGAGCCGCTCGTGTGCCTGCCGGCAGACGTCGAGTGGTGTGAATGCGCCGGACCTGTAACCGGCCGCCAGTTCGCCGACCGAGAGGAATGCTGTATCGATGTCCATCGCGCGTTGCTTCCGATGATTGCGTTCGACGCGAAGATCGGCACGGCGGGAAGCGATATGCAATGATGGCCGCAGTCACCAGCGGCCGCATGATACCGGCGGACGCCGGCTCAGAGATGGGAGAGCACGGCTGAGATCAGCTCCCTTTCGGTGGTGATGTCCAGCCTCTCGTAGAGCCTGAGCTTGTGGTTCTTTACGCCGCCGGTGGTGATGTTGAGCTGCGCGGCGATCGCGGCGTTCGAATATCCCTTCAAGGAAAGCGCGAGAATTTCCTGTTGTCGCTGGGTCAGCTGGTGGACGCGCGAGAAGTGTTGCAAGACGAAGATGGCAAGGCCTTCAGCCTTGTGTGGTCCAGACCTGCTAAACAGCGCGACTGAGGCGTCTGGCGCCGCCCGCGAGCGGACGGCGCCACCTCATGGTGCCGAGCCCGACTACAGCCTTGGCGTTGAAGCCCGAAGATTAGCGAGGTGCCGGCATCATCCAATTCGAAGCCCGAACAGTTGGCCGGGGGGAAAAGGATGGGACGAACAATGGAAACTGCCTGCCATGTCGGTATTGATGTCGCCAAAGACCGACTTGATGTTCGCCTACAATGCCGAGTGAGAGGAAATGAACTTATCCGTAAACTCGGCGACGGGCACAGGTTTGCCGAAGAGATACCCCTGCGCTTCGGGGCAACCATTCTGCTTCAGAAAGTCGAGCTGCGCTTTTGTCTCCACACCTTCGGCGATGACCTCTATTCCGAAGCTGCGCGCGAGGTAGAGCACAGCATTGACCACCGCAGCATCCTCGGGATCGGTATTGACGTCACGGACGAAGGAACGGTCGATCTTCAGGCGCGAGACCGGATACCGCTTTAGCAGGCTGAGGGACGCAAACCCTGTGCCGTAATCGTCGAACGAGAGACCGATGCCCAGATCACGAAGATCGTGCAGAAGCTTAAGTGTCGCTGGATCGTTGTGAAGAAAGATGTTTTCGACGATCTCGAGTTCGACCGCTTCCGGAGGCAGTTTTTCTTCCGCCAGAATCTCTTGAACAGTAGTCAGCAGTCGCCCTGACCGCAACTGCGCCTCGAACAGATTGACGCCGATCCGGAAGCTGGGAACGGTTTCGCGCCATTCCGCTGCCTGCCGGCAGGCCGTGCGCAGTATCCATTCGCCGATCGCCGCCGCCGATGGCTTCTGGCTCAGTACATCGATAAAGGAGGCCGGCGTCAACAACCCCCGTTGCGGATGGTTCCAGCGTATGAGCGCTTCGGCGCCGGTGAGCCGCCGGTCACCGGTCGAGACCTGCGGCTGATAAAACAGCTCGAATTCGCCATTCTCGAAGGCGTGCCGAAGTTCCAGCTGAAAGGCACGGCGAGCCACCGCAACCTCTCGCAGCGCCGGGGTAAACATCTCGTAACGCCCCCTCCCGGCGGCCTTCGCCCGATAGAGGGCGAGATCTGCGGCACCAAGCAGTTCCTCCGAACGGGCGCTATGCTGCGGGGCGAGCGCAACGCCGATGCTCACGCCCACCTCAGCCGTCTGGCCGGCGAACTCATATCGATCCGTGATCGCAGCGACCAGTTCACCCGCAATGGAATTCGCCTGTCGCTCGTCGTTGCCCGGCAGCAAGGCCACGAACTCATCGCCGCCGAGCCGGGCCACCATGATGGCGTTGTCGCATGTCGCCTTCAGACGCGCGGCAACCTCTTTCAGCACGGAATCGCCGGCGGAGTGGCCGAGCGTATCGTTCACTTCCTTGAATCCGTCGAGGTCTAGCAGCAGCACCGTCGCCGGTTTCTCTGCGGCCAATGTCTCGGTCAGGCATTCGCGCCATGCACCCCGGTTGGGGAGATCAGTAAGCGCATCGAGAGAGGCCAGCCGGAAGAGCCTTTCCTCGTTCTGCCGCCGCTCAGTGATGTCGCGCACGATCGCGCCGACGCTGGTCGAGTTCCCCTCCTGCCAGGTCGAGAGAGAGAGCTCAGCCGGGAATTCGCCGCCGTCCTTGCGCAGACCCGAGAGCTCGATCGTGCGGTCGGCAAGCTCCAGCTTCTGGCCGTGCCGGAGGCGGTCGAGTTCCGCGTCGTAGATACGCCGCCAACTGTCGGGAACAATAATCTCGCTCGTGTGATCGACGATCTCCTTCGCCGTATAGCCGAACAGCCTTTCGGCCGCGCTATTCCAGAAGGTAATCTCGCCTTCTGAGTTCGAACAGATGATGGCGTCGGGAGATGTTGCGGCGATATTCTCAAAACGAGCCTGGCTGATCGACTTCATATAATTCAGCCGCCGCATCTCCATCCGCTCCATGACCAGTGCGGCAAGATCAGTCAGATTCTTCCGGTCCTCGACTGTAAACGTATTTCTCGGCTTCGTATCGATCAGGCAGACGGTGCCGATCTTCTCACCCGTGCCAGTCGCCAGTGGCTTGCCAGCGTAGAAGCGGATGAAGGGCGGCCCGAGCACCAGTGGATTCGAGGAGAAACGAGGATCCTTGGCAGCATCGGAAATGACGAGAATGTCGTCCTGCACAATGGCGTGAGCGCAGAACGAAACCTCGCGGCTTGTTTCACAGACATCGAAGCCGACCTGGGCCTTGAAGAACTGACGGTCGCGGGCCAGCAGCGAAACGAGCACGATCTTGACGTTGAACAGGCGCGATGCCAGCCCCGCCAAGCGATCGAAGTCCTCCTCCGGCGGCGTATCCATGAGATGGAACTCGGCCAGAGCCTGAAGGCGATCCTCTTCATTGGCAGGTAAGGGGTACGGGGTTGGCAAAGCTTCCGCCTATCGTGAAATCCTCGTTAATCAATATCGACCTGACGCACCTTACCGGGCGCAGGTTAATGGCCTGCAAATGGAAAATGGCCTTTTGCTTTGAGGTTTCAAGGGAAACGCGCGCCATCGCGGAAGCCCCATAAAACCAGAGCGCGAACACAGTTGCTCATCTGGTCGCGGCCGAACCGCCGGTCCGGCGACTGAGCGCTTCCAGTGTGACGCCTGGCACCTGGGGCGTCACGAAAACCACCCACCCGCCGCTCGAAACAGCAGCTTGACGAGTGGCTCCTCATATGAGGCCGCTATGAACCTTGGCGCAAGTGAGTTGGTCGTGTTCCGCGAGGTCATCCTGCCTCTGGTCCGGCCGGCCCTGATATCGGTCTTCATGCTGGCCTTCACCGATGCTTTCGGGGAGTTCGTCGTGGCCTGGTTCGTCGCCGGCTTCACCGAAACGCTGCCCATCACCATCTGGACGTCACTGCGGCAGGTGATTTCGCCGAAGGTCTACGCGCTCTCCTCGGTCATCATTCTGGTAACGCTTGGCATCAGCCTCGTTTCGCAGCTCTGGGTCATCCGTCAGACGCGTCTCACCAGCAAAGTACAGACTTCATGACCAGCACAAAGCCTCCGGCCGTCGAGATCGACGCCATCACCAAATCCTACGGCGAGACCACCGCGATCCGCGGCGTCTTCATGGATGTGCGCGACGGTGAGTTCGTCACCATTCTGGGCCGAGCGGCTGCGGAAAATCCACACTGCTGCGCATGATCAGCGGTTTCGCCGAACCGACGACGGGCGACGTGCGGATCGGCGGAAAATCGGTGGTGGGACTTGCACCCTACAAGCGCGATACCGCGATGGTATTCCAGGACTATGCGCTGTTCCCGCATCGCACGATTGCCGAAAACATCGCCTTCGGCCTGCGGATGCGAAAGGTCGAACGCGCGGAAATCGCACGTCGCGTCGATGAGATGCTGGAGCTGATCAATCTCAAAGGCTTTGGCGGACGGCGCGTCAGCGAGATTTCCGGCGGCCAGGCGCAGCGTGTGGCTCTCGGGCGCGCGCTTGTGGTGCGACCGTCGGTCCTGCTGCTCGATGAACCGCTGGGCGCGCTCGATATGAAGCTGCGCAAGCAAATGCAGGCCGAACTGAAGAAGATCCACCGCGAACTCGGGCTGACCTTCGTTGCCGTTACCCACGATCAGGAAGAGGCCCTGACGCTTTCCGACCGCATCGCGGTCATGAATGCGGGCAGCATCGAGCAGTTTGCCGATCCCGAGACCCTCTACCGCCGGCCGGCGACACGCTTCGTCGCGGATTTCGTCGGCGGGGCGAACCTCATCGATGCTGAAATCGGGCCTGACGGCGCCCTGCTTTTCGGCGGGCTGCCCCTGCGGGGCATTGCTCTCGATGCGGTGAAGGACCACGCCGTTGGCGATAAGGTTTCGCTGGTCGTGCGCCCCGAATGTGTCGCTACGTCGCCGCTCGACAGCGAGACGCCGGGCCCAGCCATCGAGGCGATAGTGACAGAAGTGCTGTTTTCCGGCGCCGTGCAGCAGATCGTCGGCCGGCTTGCCGACGGCTCGCTGTTCGTCGCGCACGAACAGGGGCTCAAGCCACCGCCCGAACGCGGGTCGACCGTGCTGTTTCACTGGGACGGATCCCTGTCCTGGCTGGTCACCCGCTGATCTCACCGCCCCACGAATGGACAATAGAATGCGTGAACTCGAATTCGAAGAACTGGAGGCCCTGGCAATCGGTGCCGGTGTTCTGGGAACCGGTGGCGGCAACCATCCCCATCTGGAACTCATGTGCGCGGAAGCAGACTACCGGCGCGGCAAGCGGGTGACGATCCTCGATCCGCAGGAGCTTGCCGACGATGCGCGTGTTGCGGTCATCTGCATCATGGGCGCGCCGCTCGTCACGAAGGAGCGGCTGCCGGAGCCCGTGGCGATCTGCAAAGCCGTGCGCCTGATGGAAGCCCATTGCGGCAAACCGTTCGATGCCATCATGTCCATTGAAATCGGCGGCGAGAACGCCTTTTTTGCCCTGCTCGTCGCCATGGAACTCGGTCTGCCGGTCCTCGATGCCGACACGATGGGCCGCGCGTTTCCCGAGGCGCAGATGGCGAGCTTCGCCATTCGCGGGCTCCCGGTCGCACCCTTTGCCATCGCCGACGTTCGTGACAATGCCGTCCTGATCCCGGAAGCCGAAAACGCGACCCGCATCGAGCGGATCGGCCGCAAGATCGTCGTCGAGCTCGGCTCGATCGCCGGCACCTGTGCGGCGCCGCGTACGGGCCGTGAAATCAAGGGCCACGCCATTCTCAATTCCATCGGCCGCGCGCTCGATATCGGCAATGCCGTTCTCGCGGCGAAGCGGTCGGGTCGTGATCCGGTCGAGGCCGTGCTCGACGTGGAGAAGGGCAAGCTGCTCTTCTCGGGCAAGGTGCACGATGTTTCCAGGCGCACGACCGACGGTTTCGTGCGCGGGCGTGCCGTCTTGAGCGGCAACGGCCGCTTCGAAGGCCGCCAGCTCGAGATCGACTTCCAGAACGAGTTTTCCGCAGCGTGGCTCGATGGGATGCGCGTTGCCTGCGTTCCAGATCTCATAACCGTGCTGGACGAGGAAAGCGCAGAAGCCGTAGGAACCGAAGTGCTGCGCTACGGGCAGCGGGTGAAGGTCGTGGCCCTGCCGGCCGATGCCATCATGACAAGCCCTGAAGGTCTTGCCGTGGTCGGCCCGCGCGCCTTCGGTTTCGATTTCGACTATCAGCCTTTCACGGAGACAGCGCCATGAAACGGATCGGCATCGATGTCGGCGGCACCAATACGGACGCCGTCCTGCTCGAGGGCGAGAGCATTCTCCGGTCGATCAAGACCGCCACAACCGCCGATGTGACGAGCGGCATCACGGCGGCGCTGAACCATGTTCTGGAAGGCCGCGACGGCACGGGTGCCGGCGTCGATGCCATCATGATCGGGACTACACATTTCACCAATGCGGTGATCGAGCGGCGCGGCTTGTCGAAGGTCGCCGTCATCCGTATCGGCCTTCCGGCCGCTCACAGCATCGTGCCGATGCAGGTCTGGCCCGAGGAACTGCGCGTGGCCGTGGAAGGGTCGGTCTTCCTGATGCGCGGTGGGCACGAATTCGACGGCCGCGAGATCGTCGAATTCGACCGCGAGCACATGCGAAGGCCGCGCAGGAGATCCGCGACAGCGGCGTCGGCGCGGCAGCGATCACCGCCGTCTTCTCGTCCTTGACGGCGGCCTGCGAAGAAGAAGCCGCAGCCATCCTGTCGGATGTCGCCCCTGACGTCACGGTCACATTGTCGAGCGAGCTTGGCCGTATTGGCCTGATCGAACGGGAGAACGCGACCATACTCAACAGCGCGCTGCATTCGCTCGCCCGCCAGACGGTTGCGGCGTTCGAGGCGGCCATAGGCGAGAGCGGCCTGACCGCGCCCCTCTACCTGACGCAAAACGACGGCACGGTGATGCAGGCCGCGCATGCGGCGCGCTATCCCGTGCTCTGCTTTGCCTCCGGCCCGACGAACAGCATGCGTGGCGCGCGTATGCTTTCCGGTCTGGACGAGGCGATCGTGCTCGATGTCGGCGGCACGACGACCGATGCCGGCATGCTCGTAGGCGGCTTCCCGCGCGAGGCCAACTCACGGGTGGATATTGGTGGCGTCGCGACATTTTTCCGCATGCCGGATGTGATTGCGGTGGCGCTCGGCGGTGGCACGATCATCGATCCTGATACGAGAAAGATCGGCCCCACCAGCGTCGGTTACCGCATTTCCGAAAAGGCGCGGGTACGGGGCGGCGATACATTGACCCTCACGGACATAACCGTGCGCATGAAACGCATGGAATTCGGCAATCCGGCCCTGATCGCAGATGTGCCCGACGACCTTGCCGGGCATGTCGAAGCGTGGATCCAGAGCCGCCTCGCCGATCTCGTCGACCGCATGAAGACGAGCGCGGCCGATATTCCCGTCATCGCCGTCGGCGGGGGTGCCGCGCTGGTGCCGGACAGCCTGCCGGGCGTCAATCGGATCATCAAGGTCGAGCACGCTGGCGTGGCCAATGCCATCGGTGCCGCGATGGCGCAGGTGAGCGGCGAGTGCGATCAGGTGTTCTACGGGGTGTCCCGCGAGGAGGCCATCAACGAGGCCCGTGTAATCGCGGACGCCCGTGCCGCGACGGCGGGCGCCAATCCTGAAAGCATCGAGCTGCTCGATGTCGAGGATGTGCCGTTGTCCTATATTCCGGGCAATCCGCTGCGGGTCCGCGTGAAGGTTGTCGGCGATCTGGCTCTGTCCGGTTCGCGCGCCTGAGGGGCGACGATAGTGGCTGTTGCGTGCGGGCGGATCGATGTAGATATGGCCTGATTCCCACGTAGTTCCGCAGGTCCATGGAAACGTCGCTTTATCTGCCGGTCAAAGGCTTTCTTGAAAAGGCAGGTTATACCGTCAAAGGTGAGATCGGGGGATGCGATCTCGTTGGCCTGAGCGAGAGCGATCCGCCGGTGGTCGTGATCTGCGAGCTGAAGCTGAGTTTCAATCTGGAGCTCATCCTCCAGGCCGTCGATCGCGCGGCCGCGGCGGACGAGGTCTGGATCGCGGCGCGGGTCTCGGCCAAGGGCAGGGGCCGCGAGGCGGACAAGCGTTACCGTGATCTCTGCCGCAGGCTGGGCATCGGCATGCTCGGCCTTTCCGACACCGGCGAGGTCAGCATCATCGTCGGCTCCGTGTCGCCGATGCCGCGAACCAATCCGAAGCGTCGCTCCAGGCTCATGCGCGAACACCAGAAGCGGCGCGGCGATCCGGTCCTGGGCGGAAGCACACGCACGCCGCTGATGACGGCTTACCGGCAGCAGGCCCTCGATTGCGCTACGGCCCTGGCATCAGGCCCGATGCGGGTGCGCGACGTCAGGGTGAGCACGCCGGATGCTGGAAAGATCCTGCTTTCGAACGTTTATGGCTGGTTCGAACGGCTGGACCGCGGCGTTTACGGCCTCACGGATGCTGGCCGGGAAGCCCTCCAGCGGTGGCCGCGGGACGGCATGTCCGCAACGACCGACATTCTCACCTGATCTGCGGGAGAGCGCTCCGCGCTAGGAGGCATTGAGCGAACCGAGGCCGAGGAGCCAGTCGCGCACGCCCGCGGCCCTCGGCGTCAGGGGCCGCCCCTTGCGATAAACGAGGAAAAAATCGTTTGTGGTGGTCTGGGCTTCCTTCAGCGGGCGCACCAGAGCGCCGCTGGCGACAAGGTCGCCGACGGAATGCTGCCAGCCGAGACCGATCCCCGCTCCCGACAGCACGGCATGAACCACCAGGATATAGTTGTTGAATGTCGAGACGCCGCCGGGCAGCGTGTAGTTCAGGCCGTAATGGGCAAGGAAATCCCGCCACGTCGCGCCTTCGTGATAGTGACTGTCGAGATGCAGGAGATTGTGAGCCGGCAAATCCGCAAGGGATGACAGCGGCCCGTGCTTCTCGAGATAACCGGGGCTGCAGACTGGAAACATCGTTTCCGCCGTAAAGGGCAGGACCTCGTAGCCCTGCCAGTCCACCCGTCCATTGGTGATCGCCATCGATACGCCGTCTGCGGCAAGATCGAGTTTCTTGTCGGAATTGTAGAGCTGCATCTCGATGCGCGCATCGTGGCTGGGATAGGTCGATATCCGCGGCAGCAGCCAGTAGGTGCCCACGGTGATCGAGGCATAGACCTTGATGTCGGATGCCGCCGTCGAATGGATCTCGATCGCGGTGCGCTCGATCTGGTCGAGCCCGCTTTCCACCGAGCGAAAGAGTTTTTCGCCGTCGTCCGTCAGCTGCAGCTGGCGATGTTTGCGGTGAAAGAGCGACGCTCCCAGTCCCGTTTCGAGTTGCCGTATCGCATGGCTGATGGCCGCCGGCGTGACGTTCAGTTCCTCGGAGGCCTTCGTGAAACTTTGCAGCCGAGCGGCCGCGTCGAACACGTAGAGCAGGTTCCCCGAAGGGATGAAGCGACGCATGTCTCGCATGAACTGAATTCATCCAAATGTGAGTTTTTTTGCTAGTCACAGCCGGTCGTCTTTGAACTAGCTCTATTCGACAGTCAAATCCTGTTTGCAGGATGTCCAGCTGGCCGGGAGAGGTTTGAGGATGGAGATGCTTCACGCGGACGGCATTCGCAAGACGTTCGGCAATCTCGAAGTCCTGCGCGGCGTCAGCCTGACAGCCAACAAGGGCGATGTGATTTCGCTGATCGGCGGAAGCGGGTCGGGCAAGTCGACCTTCCTTCGCTGTCTCAACTGTCTGGAGCATCCGACCGGTGGCGAGATTCGGGTCCAGGGCGAGGCGATCGCCTTCAAGCCCGACGGCCACGGCAACAGGGAGCCGGCGTCAAAGGCGCAGATGCGCCGTATTCGCGCGCGGCTGGCCATGGTCTTCCAGAGCTTCAACCTGTGGAGCCACATGACCCTCCTCGAAAACGTCATCGAGGCGCCCGTTCACGTGCTGGGTGTGGATCGAAAGCAGGCAATCGACGAGGGATTGCGGCTGCTCGAACGCGTCGGCCTCTATGACAAGCGCGATGTTTATCCGGCCTTTCTTTCGGGCGGCCAGCAGCAGCGCGGCGCCATCGCCCGGGCCTTGGCGGTGCAGCCGCTCGCCATGCTGTTCGATGAGCCGACCTCGGCGCTCGATCCCGAACTCGTCGGCGAGGTTCTGAAGGTCATCCGCGCGCTGGCCGAGGAAGGCAGGACGATGATCCTCGTCACCCATGAGATGTCCTTCGCGCGCGACGTTTCCAACCAGGTCCTGTTCCTGCACGGCGGCCTCGTCGAGGAAGCCGGAGCGCCGGCAGAGGTCTTCGGCAATCCAAAATCCGAGCGCCTTGCACGGTTTCTGGGAAGCTTTCACTAAAAATCCAAAAGGGGAATGACATGAAAAAATACATGCTTGGAATGATGGCCGGCGCCCTGCTGGCCATGGGTGGTACGGCGCACGCCGAAAAGACGCGCGTCGGCTTTGCGCCGGAAGCCTATCCGCCCTTCTGGGTGGCGGATGCGAACGGTAACTGGACGGGCTGGGAAGTCGAGATCATCGATGCCGTCTGTGCCGAGGCCAAGCTCGATTGCGAGCGCGTGCCGGTCGCCTGGGAGGGTATCATTCCCGCGCTGCTGGGCGGCAAGATCGACATGATCATGAACTCGATGCGCATCAACGACGAGCGCCGCAAGGTCATCGATTTCTCCAACAAGTACTACGAGGTCCCGACCGTCGTTGTCGCGGCCAAGTTCGCTACCGTCGACACGACCCCCGAGAGCATGGACGGCAAGATCATCGGTGTGCAGGTCTCGACGGGCCAGCAGGCCTATGCCGAAAAGAACTTTGCGGCGAACGCGTCCGAAATCCGTGGCTACAATACGCAGGACGAGGTTTATCAGGACCTCGCCGCCGGCCGTATAGATGTCGCGATCGACGGCGTGGTTGCCATGAACGAGTTCCTCAAGTCGGCGTCCGGTGCCGAGTGTTGCGAATCCAAGGGTGTGCTCAAGCGCGATCCCTCGACGCTCGGAGAGGGTTATGGCGTCGGCCTGCGCAAAGGCGACGATGCGCTGAAGGCGAAGATCAACGACGCCATCGCCGCCATTCGCAAGAACGGCACCTATGATGCCATCACCAAGAAATACTTCGACTTCGACATCTACGGCGGCGACTGAGGCTCAGGCCAGGTTTGCGTTTCCACTGAAGATGCTGGAGAACGACGATTAAAGAACTGTTTGACATGATCTGGTCTCCCGCCGCCGGCAGCATCGCGCTGTTGACGACGGGAGGGTGGGGAAGCGCCATGCTCGTCGGCCTGGCGCGCTCCCTCACCATCGCGCTTGGCGCCTTTGGCCTCGGGCTGGTGATCGGCATAGCCGGTGCGCTGGGCAAGCTCTCCGGCGGCGCCGTGATGCGCCAGGCCCTCGACCTCTACACGACGATCGTCCGCTCTGTGCCCGAACTGGTGTTGATCCTCATCGTCTATTTCGCCGGCGCCGATCTCATCAACGGCATCCTCACGGCCCTCGGTCAGGCGAAGATCGATTTCAACGGCGCGATTGCCGGCATTGTCGTGCTGGGCGTGGTCCAGGGCGCCTATTCCACCGAGGTCATCCGCGGCGCAATACTTTCGGTTCCGCGCGGCCAGATCGAGGCTGCGCAGGCCTATGGCATGTCGTCCTGGCTGACGCTTCGCCGTATCACGCTTCCCGCCATGCTGCCCTTCGCGCTGCCGGGACTTTCCAACCTCTGGCTGATCGCGATGAAGGACACGGCGCTGCTCGCCGTGCTCGGCTTTGGCGAACTGACGCAGGTAACCCGTCAGGCGGCGGGCACCACCAAGGCCTATTTCACCTTCTTCTTCGCGGCCGGGTGCATGTATCTGCTCGCCACAATGATCTCCAATCTGCTCTCACGTCGGCTCGAAGCCCGCGCGTCCAGAGGAATGGCCCATGTCTAGCCCGCCGGATGCGATCGTCCGTGAAGCGACGGCACGCGGCGGGCGGCCGTGGCTGGATGCCGGAACGCTGACGCCCGTCATAGCCGCTCTTCTCTTCGGCGCCTATGCGGCGCTTCAGATGCGCTGGGACTGGCTCGGTACCTATTATCCTCTGCTGTTGCGCGGCCTCGGCATGACCGTGCTTCTGGTGGTGGTTACCAGCTCGCTCGGCATGCTGCTGGCGATCCCCATCGGTCTGGTCCAGGTCGTCGGCCCGAAATGGCTTGCGCTGCCGGCGCGCGCATTCTGCACCGTCATTCGCGGAACGCCGCTGCTGCTTCAGCTCTGGCTGCTCTATTACGGCCTCGGTTCGCTGTTTCCGCAGTTTCCCTGGATCCGCGACTCCGCGCTTTGGCCGATTCTGCGGCAGGCGTGGCCCTACGCGTTCCTCGGGCTCACCCTGTCCTATGCCGCCTATGAGGGCGAAGTCTTCCGCGGCGCCTTCAAGGGCGTGCCGAAAGGCCAGCTCGATGCGGCCAGGGCTTATGGCATGTCCGGTTTCCTGATGTTTCGGCGCATCTGGTTGCCGCAGGCCTTCAAGCGGGCGATGCCGACGCTTGCCGGTGAAACGATCCTCCAACTCAAGGCGACCCCGCTGGTGGCGACGATCACGGTCATCGACGTCTATTCGGTGGCAGCCCAGGTGCGCCAACAGACATACCTGACCTACGAGCCTCTTCTTCTCATTTCCGCCATCTACATTCTCATGGCGGTGGTGATCACTAAAGTCTTTGCCCGCTTTTCCGGGCAGGGTCACGACGACACCGCCTTCCGCAAATCCTGATTTCAAAGAGCATCCGATGCCACTCACTCTGGCCAAGAGCCTGAAAGCGCGACTTCGCAGCGACCGCCCCGTATTCGGCGCATGGGTCGGCATTCCCCATCCCACCGTCATCGAGCTGATGGCGCGGTCGCAGTTCGACTTTCTGCTGCTCGATGGCGAGCATTCGCCCATCGGCGTGCAGGATCTGGCAAGTCTTCTGCCCTCAGCCGAACTTCATGGGACGCCCACCATCTTCCGGCCGCGGTCGAAGTCGGCAGCCGACATCAAGGCCGCGCTGGATGCGGGCGTATCGGGCCTCATGGTGCCGATGATCGAGACGGCCGAGGAGGCCCGCGCCATCGTCGCCGCCAGCAAATACGCGCCGGCCGGCATTCGCGGGATCGGCCCGTGGCGGGCATCCGGCTACTACGAGGGTTTCGAGACCTATCTTGCCGAGGCAAACGACGCGACGACCCTGATCCTGCAGATGGAGAGCGCCAAGGGCCTCGCCAATCTGGACGACATTCTGGGCGTGGACGGATTCGACGTGCTGTATGTCGGGCCGGCCGACCTTGCCTCGTCGCTTGGCCTGCCGATCGGCCGGTTCGACGGCGAGATGCGCGATGTGCTGCAGCGCACTGCTGATGCCGCAAGACGCGCGGGAAAGCTGGCCGCCATTGACGTGTCTGCCGTCTCGGCCATTCCCGATCTCGTCGAGATGGGCTATTGCCTCTTCACCATCGGCTCGGACATGGGGTTCATCCAGGCTTCGGGCCGCGGGCTGGTCAGGGATTTGGCAGCGCTTTCGACAGGGCAGGGCACATGATCGATCTTGAGGATGCACGGCAAATCATGGGCGCGCGCAATGTGATCGACGCGACGGCGCTGCGTGACCGGCCACAGGATTTCTGGGTCAATACCCCCACCCGGGCGCTCGGCCTCGTAAAGCCCGCCGATACGGTCGAGCTTTCCGCGCTTCTGACGCTCTGCCACGAGCATTCGCAGGCGGTCATCTTCGAGGGCGGGCGCACCAACCTTGTCGGCGCGACGCAATCCGATGACGAGACCCTGCTGATCTCGCTCGAGCGCTTCAACCACATCGGCGCGCCGGACCGGAAGGGCATGACAATCGAAGTCGGTGCCGGCGCGATCGTCGAGGCCGTTCAGCAGCGTTGCACGACCGAGGGGCTACGTTTCGGTCTCGATTTCGGGGCGCGGGGAAGTGCGATGATCGGCGGCGCGCTTGCCACCAATGCCGGCGGGTTTCAGGCCCTGCGCTACGGCGTGGCGCGCGATCAGGTTCTCGGGATCGAATGCGTACTCGCCGACGGCACGGTGCTGAGCCACCTGACGCCCTATACGAAGGACAATACCGGCTACGACCTGAAACACCTCTTCATCGGGTCGGAAGGCACGCTCGGCGTCATCACGCGGGCCGTGCTGAAGCTGCACCCCGCGCCACGCTCGGTCAACACCGCGCTACTTGCTTTCGAGAGCTTCGATGCGGTTGCGGAAACGCTCGGGCTGATGCGCCGCGATCTGCACGGCACGCTGTCGTCGTTCGAGATCATGTGGGCCGAATTCTTTCATTTCAATGTCGATGCGCTTCTGGGCGGCCGCTCGCCGATCGAAGGCCGGTTCCCGTATTACATCCTGTGCGAGTCCGAAGGCTTCGACCCCGAGGAGGATGCCGGGCTTTTCGAGCGGGTGGTCGGCCAGGCGCTGGAAGCCGGTCTCGTCGCCGACGCGGTGATCGCGACCTCGTCGCGCCAGCGCTCGGAGCTCTGGAAAATCCGCGAAGACTTCGAAGCGGAGATGCAGCTCTTCAAGACGATGGTCGATTTCGACGTGTCTCTTCCCGTTGCCAGCATGGAGGCCTTCGTCAACGACGTGCAGCGCCGCTTGGACGAAGAGGTGCCCGATAATCTCGGTCTGCATGTGCTCGGTCATCTGGGCGATGGCAACCTGCATGTCACGACAGGTCTGCCGACCCCGGAGGGCAAGGGTCAGGTTCGCGCGCTCGTCTACGCGCTGATCGCCGGTTATGGCGGGTCGATTTCCGCCGAGCACGGCGTCGGCGTCGCCAAGCGCGATTACCTGCATTACTCGCGCACGCCGGCCGAAATCGCCACCATGCGCCTCCTGAAAGCCGCGCTCGACCCGAAGGGCATCCTCAACCCTGGCAAGGTCATCTGACGTTTCAAGGCGCGGGATAACGCACCGAATGGCAAACCGCCCGAAGCCGAACCGCAGGAAGAACAATGGTCAAATCGTCGCTCGACAGGATCGTGAACACCGATGATCTGGAGCAGGCGGCGCGGCGCTATCTGCCCCGCATGCTGTACGACTGGATTGCCGGCGGCGCGGGAGACGAGCGCGGTCTTTCAGACAACCGGTCCGCGTTCGATCGGTTTCGTTTCATGCCGCGCTATCTGCGCGATGTCGGGACGTGCTCGATCTCGAAAAACGTGTTGGGACGAAGTTTTGCAGGGCCGCTTGGAATTGCGCCAATGGGCTATTCTGGACTGTTCCGTCCGCAGGCAGAGCTTTTCTTCGCGCAGACCGCGAAGCGTTTCGATGTTCCCTACATTATGTCCGGCGTCAGCGTGTCGTCGATGGAAGCGGCAGCGCAGATCGCCGGCGAAAACCTGTGGTATCAGATCTACACAACCGCTGATGGCGCCATCAACCGCGACATGATCCGCCGCGCGGAGGATTGTGGATGCGGCGCGCTTGTCATGACCGTCGACATTCCGGTCGCGGCCAAACGGGAACGTGATATCCGCAACGATATCGACATTCCTCCGAAATTCACGCCCAAGGCGATCCTTGATGGTTTGATGCATCCCGCCTGGACCCTGCGTTATCTGCTCACAGGCGGCCTGCCCGTTATGGAGAACTGGGCGCCCTATCTTCCCAAGGGCGCTTCAGGGCTCGATGTGGCGAAATTTTCCATCGAACACGGCTACGCCTTGCAAACATGGGAACATCTGCGTCAGTTCCGCCAGCTCTGGCCGCGCGCACTCGTCATCAAGGGCATCCTGCATCCCGAAGACGCGCGCATGGCGCGCGAAGCGGGTGCGGATGCCATCATCGTTTCCAATCATGGTGGACGACAGTTCGACCGCGCCGTCGGCTCCATCGATTGCCTTCCCGCCATTCGCGAGGCGGTCGGGCCGGATTTCCCCGTCATGTTCGACGGCGGTGTGCGCCGCGGGTCGGATGTGCTCGCTCTCATGTGCTGCGGCGTTGACTACGTCTTCGCCGGCCGGCCGTTCCTCTATGGCGCGGCAGGCTTCGGTCAGGGCGGCGTGCACCGGGCGATGGAAATCGTCAGCGACGAGCTTTCCGGCCTGATGCGGCAACTCGGATGCCTCGACCTCGAGCGTGACGACCTCGACACTTTCATGTTGGACGAGCTGGGCCGGACCAAACGTTATCCGCGTTGAGAACGACATGTGTGTCACTTTGCGGGTAGACATCACATTCTCAAGGGGTGAAAAACCTTGCCAACCATTGTCTGCCGCATTTTGCGGCCCATTTGCTGACCAGGCTTAAAGCTCTTTACGGAGGTTTCATGTTCGATAGTCCGCAAGCTGCGAGCGAGGCCCTGCTCGCGTGGTTCGACAGGCCACGGATCGAGATCATCGTGGAGGCCCTGGTGCCGGCAATCGTGCTGCATCCCTCTGCGGGACAGATCGTCATCGGCGCAGGTCAGCTTGGCGGCACGCCGCATGCATCGGCCGATTTTGAATGGCCGCGCCCGCAAAAACCTGATGATCCCGAGGAGATTGCAAAGCGCGGCAATGCGGACGCGGCGCAGGAAATGCGGGAGCATATGGCTCAGGGCCTGCCCTATGCGTTCATGGCGCAGATCGATCTCGCCGAAGCCGCAAAGCTCGGTCCGGTCGCGGCTTCGCTGCCTGCCGAGGGCCGCCTGCTGTTCTTCTACGACATTGCCATCGGCCCGTGGGAAACGGGCATGCGTCCTGCAAAGGTCATCTGGGATCGCACGCCGATCGATCGGCTCACCGTGCTGTCCGTCCCGGATGATCTCGCTGCCGCTCAGGTAAAGGCGCGGGAAGAGGCGGCGGCTCTGGAGGCTGAATTCGGAACGCCGGACGAAGCATCGTCCAAGGAGCAGGGCACGAACTATGGTGCGCCGGCACGCGCCGTATCACTGGAAGCGACCTATCGGCTGCCCAATCCCGCTGCGCTCGAATTCGACCGGCTTGGCGATTTCGCCCGCGCGCAGCCGGCCGGCAAGGAGAGTGAGGATGCGCTTGCCGCCTATGAGGAGGCGCTTCAAGCCAGCCACGACCAGTATCCGCAGGAAGGCTGGCGGCGCCAGCAATTGCTTGGCAGCCCCATGCCGGAACAGGACGATCCGCGCCTGGATGCTGTGGTGGTGAGCGAATTCGGCAAGCAGCATCTGTCGCGGGAGGACTGGGGCAAGCACCGCGCAGCGATATTCGAGAAGGCGCGGGATTGGACCCTTCTCCTGCAGGTCGATCTCGCCGATTGGATGCAGGCGCCGTATGTCGAAGGAACGGTCTTTTTCGTGATCCGTCGCGACGACCTCGACAATCGCCATTTCGACAAGGTTATTGCCGTCTATCAGCAGACCTAGTGGTGCGCGCTCGCGCTGTCAGTTCTCGAAGAGAACGAAGGCGGCCCACACGAGCGGGTCTTTCGCTGTCGGGATCTTTCCGGCGATGGCATCGCGCCGGGTATTGCGCAGCGCTTCGGCGTAGGTCTGCCCACCCTTCAGGTATTCATAGTAGTGTACCATGAAATCGGCCGTCCCGTCGTCGGCGACCGGCCAGAGCGTCAGGAGGGCGCGTTTGGCGCCGGCAAGGCTTGCGGCCGTCGGCAGGCCGCGCACACCGCCCACGAAGGCCTCGTCTCCGAGCGCCGTCTCGCAGGCCGAGAGCACGAGCAGATCGAGGCCGGACAGGTCCCAGGCCATCAACTCGAACGCATAGAGCCGTCCGTCTTTCTCGTCGCGGCGCATGGTGCGCGTGTCGCCAGAGCGCGCGAGAATGACCTCGCTCTGCCAGAGCGTATCCACATTGCTGGTGCCGCCGTTCTTCGGGCTGCCATAGGCGCCGTGGGTCGCCAGATGCGCGATCTTTGCTCCGGTCATGCGCTCGCGCAACGCGGTCTCGCTGGCCGCAGACCCCGTGAGCATCTCGACCTTCATGTCAGGTCCGTCGAGGATACGGCCGATAGCCTCCACTTCGCGAAGCGTGCCGGGCAGGGGCGTGGCGCCCGCCTCGTCGTCCTTTTCATAGTCGATGCCGCCAGCCAGGATTGCGCGTCCGTCTTTCGGCATGCGGGCATCCTCGACGGCGCGATAAAGCGCCTCCGGCTCGGTGAGAAGCCGCAGGGTGAAGCGCTCCTCCAGCAATTTGCCATCGCGGTCTTCCAGCAGGGAGAAGGGCAGGGCGAACAGACGCCCGTCCGGCACGATGAAGAGCGTCTTGGCACCGGCCAGGTCCTTTTCGATCGGCCCGATCAGCCGGGCGTGCAGCCGCGCGAATGCACGCTGATGGGCCTCGATGAGCAAGCCCCTGTTTTCCTCGCGGCCACTGCGGCTCTGGAGTGCGGCAACCGCGTCGCGGTCATTTCCCAGCACCTCGCGGGGATCGCCGAGCGCACGCATCACGGGCGCGTTGTTGCCGCGCCAGACGATAGCATAGAGCTGCGTATCCTCGATTGGGTCAGTGGCATCGCGATCGGCGCGCCATTTGCGCGTCGTGAAGTATTGCACGAAAGCCCGGTCCTTGCCGACGAGTTCTCCCGGTGTCGGCAGCGGCTGGTTCAGGATCGCCTGGCGGTCGATACGGTAGCGCTTGACGAGCCGCTGGTGGAGTTCGCCCTCCATCGCCTTGGTGTCCGTCAGATAGGCATAGGCGAGGTCCTGCTCGACATCGGCGGCGAAGATTTCGCGGGCGATGCGCGAAAGGCGCGAGATACGGTCGAGCAGGCGGGCGGTTTCGGTATCCCACGTGTCTATCATGCGCGTGAGCTTCAGAGCATTGTCGGCATCGGGCGTGGCCAGCGAAGGCCACCGCCGGGCGGCGTCCGCAAAGGCCGGCACGGCCGAAGGGTTGCGCTCGGCAAAACGCGCATAGTGGTAGAGCATATCGTCCGCCATGGCGCGCACCGTCTCGCCGACATCACGTCCGCCGGCGACCGAGACCTGCAGATGGACCCAGCGCAGCATGTCCTGATCAATGCCGGCGAATTCCTGTGCGGCCGTCGCCGGATCCGTCTCGGCCTTGGCATTGGCAATGGCGATGCGCCCCGCAAAGGCCAGCGGATGGCCGTTGCTCATTTCGCCTGCGGCAATGCTGTAGGCCTGCTGCAGGTGCTTGATCTGCCGAGCCTGGTCGCCCTTCGCGGCGAAATGATCCGCCAGCAGATTGGCCGCCTTTATGCTCAGGATGCCGGGATAGTTGGAATCGGTGACGAGCGCATCCATGCGGCTGACCGCGGCGGTGTCCATCGGCGCTGCGCCGGACAGGAGGTCCGTATAGGCGATCCATGCCTCCATGCCGGCGATATTGCCGGCATCGCCGAGCGCTTTGGAAATATCCAGGCACAGCGCGAAATAATGGCGCGCCCTCGCGTAATCGCCGAGATCGAGATAGTTCTGTGCGGTGTTGTTTGCGCTCACCAGCGTGTTGAAATGGTTCTGGCCGTAATGGCGCGTGCGGTTCTCCAGAACCTTTAGATCGTATTCGAGCGCGCGGGAGGGTGAACCCAGCCCACGCAGCATGTCGGCCAGATTGTTGGCGATACGCCATGTGATGGTATTGTCTGCACCCAGCGACTTCTCTGCGATCTCGTAATTTCCCTTTTCGAGGTCGATCGCCGTGCCGTACTGGCCGACGCCCGATAGCGCGCTCGCGAGCTTGTCGCTCGCATGTATCAGCTGCTCGGATTCGGTGCCGTAGAAACGGGCGTAGAGATTGGTCGCCATCGAATAGAGCGGCACGAAATGCTTCTGGCTGTCCGGCACAGCCGTGCGGAACTCCGCATAGGCGAGATAGAAGTCCGCCAGTTCCTTCACCTCCGCCTGGATGGCGACGGTGCCCTCGGCCTCGCGAAAGAACGCGGCGGCGTCCTCGTTGAGGCCGCTCGCATGGAAGCTGCGCGCAGCCTGGGTATAATGCCGCAACGTCACGGCATGAAGCTTGGTCTTTGCCGAGGCCGCGAGGGCCGCGCGAAGGTGCTTGCGTCCATCGTCCAGACGGCCGCTTTCGAGCAGACTGTAGGCCGCGCGCACCCGTGCATCGATGTCCTGCTCGCTGTTTGCGCCATGCGCCGCGCGGAGGCGCTTCTCATAGAACTTGACCAGCTCGTCCTGCCCGGCGCGATCCGAAAGACGGCCCTTGGCGTCCATCAGCAGTTCGATCAGGAGATTGGCGCGGGCCTCCTCCACGGGATCGAGTGTCGCAAGCAATTCGCGCATGCGCGGATAGTATTCGGCGTCCACCCGCGCGGCGTCGCCCATGCGCATGGCGTAGTCGGCGGCCGATACCATGTAGCTTGCCGAAAGCCATGCCTCACCTTCGGCCTTGAAGTGCGCGCTCGCCTCTTCCGCGATACGGCGCGCGCCTTCGTGGTCCCCTCGGGCGGCCCGTGCCTTCATTTCCGGGGCAATCTGGTCGGATCGCTTGATCGCTTCCTGTGTCGGTGCCTGCGCGAAACCGGGCGCGGCAGAAAGCGTGACGATGAGGGCGGTAGCGACGATGCGGAGGATCTTGATAGAGAGCAGCATGAACCCACGATCTGGTATTGATATCGGATGGCGTGCGGCGTGGCTGAAGGCCCCTGCCATATCAAAGACGGTCAACATAAAGGCTTTATTTCAAATTCAAGGCGGAACATGCTTGCCCTTAGCTCTAGCCGGCCCCTGCGCGTGATCTTTTCTGCTCTGCGGTTGACCCGCCAGCGGATGTGACGATATCCATCCGTTCGCTTCATCAGCAACGAGGATACAGGCATTGGCTTTGGCCCAGCTCCGCCCTTCGCGAAAAAACGACCCGGACGCAACCCGCGAAAATATCCTGGAGGTTGCGACGCGGGAATTCGTCGATGCCGGCTTTTCCGGCGCGCGGGTGGATGCGATCGCGGAGAAGACGCGCACCTCCAAGCGCATGCTGTATTACTATTTCGGCAGCAAGGAAGGGCTCTATCTGGCCGTTCTCGAACGGGCCTATATCAAGATCCGCTCGCGCGAGAACGGGCTGAATTTGAACCATCTCGCGCCCGATCTGGCCATGCGCAGCCTGATTACCAATACATTCGACCATGATGACGCCAATCCGGATTTCGTTCAGCTCGTCAGTATCGAAAACATCCATCGCGCCGAGCATCTCAAGAGTTCGGATGTGCTGCGCGTGGCGAATTCCGGGGTCATCGGTCTCATCTCTGATATCCTGAAGCGCGGCGAGCAGGACGGGACCTTCAGGCGGAAGGTTGATCCGGTCGATCTGCACCAGATGATCAGCGCCCAGTGTTTCTTTCGCGTCTCGAACCGCCACACGTTCGGCGCGATCTTCGGCCGCGACCTGATGGACGACGAGATCAAGGCGCGGCATCGGGAGATGGTCGCGGACATGATTCTCGCCTATCTGCAATCCTGACTGAACATGCCTGCCTGCAAGACGATGCAGGCGTGCAGGCCCCGGAAACGCGGCATTCCTTCATCTCGAATTTTCTTTATGTTCGCGGCCGGAAAGCAGAATCTGCCGATTGACTTCACTAACCAGTTCGTACATTTCATTGGTCAGTGAGGTGGCGGGCATGACGGCATGCCCGTGAAATGGCATAGGGGCGGAGATTGGTTTCACAGACGCAAACGGCCGTCCGGACGGTGCATACCGGCCTGATCGGAAGCGGAATCCAGCGGTCGCGCACCCCTGCCATGCATGTCGAGGAAGCTCGCTGCAACGGCATCGCGTGCCGATACGATCTCATCGATCTCGATGTGCTGGGCGTGGGCGCGGATGCGCTGCCCGGGCTCATTCAGCGCGCGCAGAAAGACGGTTTCGCCGGACTGAACATCACCCATCCCTGCAAGCAGGCCGCGACCCACGAAGTCGACGAACTGTCGGAGCATGCCGAGGCGTTGGGCGCGATCAATACGATCGTGTTCCGCAATGGTCGCCGCATCGGCCACAATACCGACTGGTGGGGCTTTGCGTCCGGATTTCGCAGGGGTCTGCCCGAGGCTAACGTCGGCGATGTCGTGCTGATTGGTGCGGGCGGTGCCGGTGTCGCCGTAGCCCATGCGCTTGCGACGCTCGGTGCGCAGGCCATCCGGGTTTTCGATATCGATCCGCAGCGCACCGCAAGGCTCGTCGCGCAGCTTGCGCCCCATCATGCCGCCTGCCGGTTCGAGGCGGGTGAAGACATGGCGCAAGCCTTGCAGCAGGCCGACGGCCTCGCCCATGCGACGCCCACGGGCATGGCGGGCTATCCCGGCCTGCCGATCGATCCCGATCTTCTCGAGCAACGGCACTGGGTCGCCGAGGTCGTCTATTTCCCGCTTGAGACCGCGCTGCTTCAGGCTGCCGCGCAGCGTGGCTGCCGTGTCGTCAACGGCGGCGGCATGGCGGTCTATCAGGCCGTCGGCGCATTCGAGTTGTTCACGGGCGTTGCCCCCGACGTCGAGCGGATGATCCGGCATTTCGGATCGCTTGGAGAGGGTGGGGGAATCTGAATTCACGGGTTGGGAAACCCGTGGAGACATGACTTTCCGTCGGTTGCGAAGGAAGGTGGATGAGGAAGGACCGCGAGGCGGTCGCTACGGCTTATGCCGAGGGAGGGTACTATGAAATTGCGTATTTCGATGACGCTGGCGGCTTCCATGCTCGCCGGCCTGATGGCGACGGCCGCCTACGCCGACAGCAAGGGCACGGTCGTGGTTTTCGTGCCGTCCAGCACGAACCCCTATATCGGGCAGTTCCAGCTTGGTGCCAAGGAAAAGGCCGCGGAACTTGGCTATGACATCAAGGTGATCGAGAACAACTTCAACCAGTCCGAACAGGACAGCCAGGTGCAGCAGCAGCTCGCATCCGGCGAGACGGTCGCCGGCTATATCTGGTGGCCCTTCGAGAATGCGGCCGGCGTCGGTTCGCTGCGCGCGCTCTCGCAGTCCGGCGCGCCGGTCATCGTCTCCAACCAGTATCCCATCAAGGGCACGGAAGCGTACTGGACGGCCTATGCCGGCGCCAACGACTTCCTGAGTGGCAAGACCGCGGCCGAAATCCTGTTGGACGCCTGCGCCAAGGCCGACGCAAAATGCGACAAGGGTGCCATCATCCGCTTCCCGGCCGGCGTCTCGGCTGGCGATGACCGCGCAACCGGTTTCGAGGATGCGGTCAAGGGCAAGCTCGACGTTGTCGATGTCGTGCCGACGGCAGGTTTCCTCGAGGACGAGGGCTACAAGGTTGCGGCGCAGATCATCCCGGCCCGCAAGGGCGAGCTGACCTGGCTCTATACGCAGAACGACTCGCTTGCCGGTGCCGCCGCGCAGGCCGCACGCGAGAACGGCCTGACGCCGGGCAAGGACATCTTCATCGTCGGCGGAACCTGCCATGGCGATTCCAAGCATGTGAAGAGCGGCGAGATCGCCGGTACGGCGATCCAGTCCGGTTACTGGGAAGGCTGGATGGCCATGCAGGCGCTTGGCAAATTCGTCGTGCAGGGCAAGGTCGTGGATGGTGAAAGCTACCTGGAAGGCACGCCGGATGCGCCGCCTTCCGACGCCGATCCGCTTTACAAGTACAACTTCCTGCCCAACCCTGCGGTTGCCAACAGCCAGGCCGCCTATGACGCAGCGAAGCTCTGGGGCAAGACGGCAGACGAGCTCTGCAATTTCTGACGCAGACAGCGCCGCGTCTTGTGACGCGGCGCTTCCCGGGAGGAGAACGCGATGCTCAGAATGAGCGGGATTGTGAAGAGCTACGGCCCGACGCGGGTGCTCGAGGACGTGGACCTTGCCGTCGAGGCGGGCGAGGTCATGGCGCTGATGGGCGAAAACGGCGCGGGCAAGAGCACGCTCGTGAAGATACTCGCCGGCATCGAGCCCGCCGACGGCGGGACGATTTCAATCGATGGCGCGACGGTCTCCATCCGCTCGCCGGGCCATGCCCAGGCGGCGGGCATCGGCTATGTGGCGCAGGAGCTTTCCATCGTCGAAAGCCTCAGCGTTGCCGAGAATGTGTTCCTGGGTGACGAAACCCTCGGCTTCTTCCGCTCCGCTGCCTCACTGGCACGTCGGGCGAAGCCCTATCTGGAGCGGGTCGGCCTCGACCATATCGATCCGCTGTCGCTTGCCGAGGAACACTCGGTGGCCGAGCGCCAGCTCGTCGAAATTGCGCGCCTTCTGTCGCGCAAGGCGCGCATCGCCATCCTCGACGAGCCGACGGCCGCCCTCTCCGAGACTGAAATCGTGCGTGTTAAGGCCGCAGTTCGCGCCTTGGCGGCTGAAGGCTGCGCCATCATCTATGTCACGCACCGCATGCCTGAGGTCTTCGACCTCACCCAGAAGGTCACGGTGCTGCGCAACGGAAAGAGTTTTCCCGCCGTCGAAACCGCGGGACTGTCCATCGGCGACCTCATCGAAGCCATGCTCGGTCGCCAGCTCGGCCAGATGTTTCCGCCGCGGGCCTCCCATGCCGGAGAGGAAATCCTTCGCCTGGATGCATGCCGGGCAAGCGGTCTCAAGGCACCCGTTTCCCTGTCGCTGCGCAGAGGCGAGATCCTCGCTCTGGCCGGGCAGGTCGGCAGCGGTGCCGGGGCGGTTCTCAGAATGCTGGCTGGCGTAACGCCCATCCAATCTGGCTCGGTGACGCTCGAGGGCAGTGCCTACGCGCCCTCCGGCATCGCAGGCAGCATTGCGCGCAAGGTGCTCTATTGCTCCGACGACCGGAAGCGCGATGGCATCTTCGCCGTCCGCTCCGTACCGGAAAACCTGTCGGCGCCCGCGCTTTCGGCCGTCAGCCGCTTCGGCTTGCTGTCGCCGGCGCTGGAAGGCGAGCACGTGACACGCATCGCGCGGCAGTTCGGCCTTGGCGAGCGCTTTCTAGGCCGCCTCGCCGGCAATCTCAGCGGCGGCAACCAGCAGAAAGTTGCGCTCGGCAAATGGATCGGGCTCGACCCGAAAATCCTCCTTGTCGAGGAGCCGACGCGCGGCGTGGACGTGGGCGCACGCTCCGAAATCTACAACAATCTTCGCAAGCTTGCTGACGAAGGCCTGTCGATCATCTTCGCCTCCTCCGATACGCAGGAGGTCCTTGGCCTCGCCGACCGGATCGCCTCCTTCTTCCATGGCGAACTGGTGCGCATCTGCAATGCGGACGATGTCACCGCCGAAAGCCTTACGCGCGATGTGACGCGCGCCAGCGAAGCTGCCTGACAGGCACAAGCATGAGAACCGCCATGACAAGCCAGGACGCGTCGCAACGCGCGAAATTCACCATCCCCAAGACGGCCTACGGGCTTATCGCCATTCTCGTTCTGCTTGTGGTCGCGAGCGTGACGACACCGGGTTTCGCGCGGGTCGACAATATCTTCGTGGTGATCCGCGCCGCTTCTCTCACCGGCATCGTCGCGATCGGCATGAGCTACATCACGATTTCCGGTAATCTGTTCGCCCTGTCGGCAAGTGCGCTTGGCGCCCTGCTCGCTGTGCTGTTCGCGCTTCTGACGGCCGCCTTCGGCTTCGCAGCCGGCCTTTTCCTGACGCTGGGCCTTGCCGTGCTCTGCGGGCTTGCACAGAGCTTGGCGATCTCGCTCATCGGCAATCCAATCATCACGACGCTCGCCTTCGGAACCGTCTTTCGCGGCTTGGCGGCGCTTTTCAGCGGCAACTCCATCCTGCGCATCGAAAGCGAAGCGGCGCTCTGGCTCGGCACGGCGCGGCCGCTGGGTATCCCCACGCAGAGCTGGGCCTTCATCATCGCTGCGCTCCTCAGCTGGTTCGTCATCTGCCACTTCAAGATCGGTCGTGAAATCGTGCTCTGCGGGGCAAATCCCAAGGCTGCGGTGGCAAGCGGCCTGCGCGTCGGCCTCGTCACCGCCATCGCCTGTGCTGCCCTGTCGATCGGCGTGGCGATCATGGCGATCATGACGGTATCCCAGTTCTCGCAGGCCAAGGCGGATCTCTTCATGGGATACGACTTCGACTATATCGCCGCCGTGCTGGTGGGCGGGATCGCGCTTCGCGGCGGCAAGGGAACGCCGCTCCAGGCTGCGCTCGGCGCCGTGCTGATCGCGCTCCTGCAGAACTTCATGTTGCTGCATGGCCTGAGTGCCGGCGTTCGCATGACGATCGTCGGCCTGCTGGTGATCGCCTCCATCAGTCTTTTCCATATTCTTCAGGGACGGGGACGCTGAGATGACGTCGGAAACGAAAAGCAACCTCGCCCGCCTGGGGCTCATGATCGTCGTCTACCTCATCCTCGCAGCGCGCATTCCGAGCTACTATTCCCAACCCGGTATCGCGGCTCTTCTCGACAGCGCGGTTCTGGCCGGCATCATCGCCATCGGCGTGGGGCTGACGATGATTGCGGGCGAGATGGATCTTTCCGTCGGTTCGATGGCGGCATTCGCCGGCATACTGTCGATCCAACTTTTCCCTTACGGCATGGTGCCGGCGCTGCTGATCGTGGTTCTTTTCTGCGGCCTGCTCGGCGCGCTCCAGGGATATTGCATCTACAAGCTCAATATCAGTTCGATGGTCTTCACCATCGGCACGCTGATCGCTTTGCGCGGCCTTACCCTCGTCGTCTCGAACGAGAAGACCGTTCTTATCCCCTTCGAAAACATCGCCGAGACGGATTTCCTGTCGGCAAAGTTCTTCGTCTTCTCCATCCCCTCGGCAACACTTCTGGTTCTTGTGCTGCTGGTCGACTTCGTCAGCCGCCGCACGCTGTGGGGACGGGAGATATTCGCGATCGGCGGCGGCAGAGGCGAGGCTCGCGCGGCGGGCGTTTCGATCCGTCGCCCCATCGTCGTGGCCTTCTCCATTTCCGCCGCACTTGCCGGCCTTGCGGGTTCGCTACTTTCCTTCCGTACCGGCAGCGCCAGCCCGCTCGGTTTCGAAGCTGTTCTGCTGGAAGCGGTCACCGCCTGCCTCATCGGCGGCATTGCGCTTGCCGGTGGGCGCGGCAGCATTCTGGGCGTGCTGATCGGCCTCTTCACGATCCGCTTTCTCGTGAGCGGCATCGCCGCGCTCGGCGCGCCGTTCTGGATGCAGAGCCTTGCTACGGGCGCGCTGCTCATCTTCGTGATCATTGCCGAAGCTGCTATCGGTTACGTCACCCGGCGCAGGCGCATGGCACGCGCCCTAACAGCATGAGGCCGAGACGATGACGGACAAGATCAATCCCGCCCTCGGGACCGAATGGTTCCCCTCTCGCTGGGGCGCCAACGACGAGCGCGGCGCCGGCAACTTGCTCGGGCCGCACAAGGTGCTGCAGGCGCGGGACCTGATCCGCACCGGCGAGACCGTCTCCCTCGGCTTTCCCTACCGCGTCGGCATGCCGCTTTCGCCCGGCCGCACGTTCGGGCTCAAAATGCCGGGTGGTCCGACCGGCGGCCCGGAAGGCGCAGTCAGCCGCACCATATGGAACGACGATTTCATCTGCACGGAAATCGGCCAGATCGGCACCCATATGGATGCACTCGGCCATCTCGGCCACCAGGTGACCTACCCGTGTGGCCACTGCGATACGCTGGTCTATAACGGCAACAAGCTCTCCGAGATCTGGTCGCCCTACGGCCTGAAGAAGCTCGGGATCGAGAAGGCGCCGATCTTTTTCACCCGGGCGGTCCTGCTCGATGTGCAGGGGCTTTTCGGTCGGCCTCTCGAAAACGGCTTCGTGATCACGCCGGACCATCTGCGCCAATGCCTTGTGCGACAGGGCATGAACCCCGACGACTGGCTGTCGCAGGGCGATGTGGTCCTGATCCGCACCGGCCACGGCTCGCGTTTCTTTTCGGAGGCCGAAACATGGTATGACGGCGAGCCCGGTCTCGGGCTCGAGGCCGCGGAATACCTGTCTGCGCTCCAGCCGGTCATCGTCGGCGCCGACAATTTCGCAATCGACGTGGTGCCGCCGGTTGATCCTGACATCGTGCTGCCGTGCCACCAGCATCTCATCATGCGGCACGGGATTTATCTCCATGAGGGCATGAACCTCGACCCGATCGCCGAGACCGGGCGCTATGAGTTCGTCTACGGCTTCGCGCCGCTCGCCATCGAGGGCGCAACCGGCTCACCCGGAACGCCCTTCGCGATCCTGTAGAGCGTCCACCTAACCTGCGCGTCTTTCAAGGCTTGAGCCGTCCGCTCCGAAGAGCGACGCACGGTCGACATCAATGGCGATGCCGACGGTTTCGCCGATGCGCACGGGCGTATCGGCGGGTGCGTTGATGTTGACCAGTCCGAGGCGGTCGTTGCGCACGAAGACGCTGGTGCTTGCGCCGAGATATTCGGCGACCTCGACCGTGCCCCGGCAATGCCCGGCTTCGGGTGAAACGAGCTGAAGGTGTTCCGGGCGTGCACCGAGGCGGGTCGGCGCGCCCGAGAAGGCAAGGTCGATCCGGCCTTCACCGGCAAGATCGAGCGTGCCATCGCCTGCAGGTTTGCAGTCGAGCACGTTCATCTTGGGGCTGCCGATGAATTGCGCGACGAAGAGATTGGCCGGCCGCTCGTAGAGTTCGTGCGGGCTGCCATGCTGCATGATGTGCCCGTCCTTCAGCACGACGATGCGGTCGGCGAGCGTCATCGCCTCCACCTGGTCATGGGTGACATAGACCATGGTTGCGCCCAACGTGCGGTGAAGTCTTGCGATCTCAAGCCGCATATCGACGCGCAAGGCCGCGTCGAGGTTGGAGAGCGGCTCGTCGAACAGGAATGCGGTGGGCTGGCGTACAATGGCGCGGCCGATGGCAACGCGCTGGCGCTGGCCACCGGAAAGCTGCCTGGGATAGCGGTCGAGCAGGGGCGTAAGCTTCAGCGCCTCGGCGGCCTCGTCCACCTTGGCCCTGATGGTCGCGGCGGGCAGCTTGGCGAGCTTGAGGCCGAAGCCCATGTTCTGGCGCACCGTCATGTGCGGATAGAGCGCATAGGACTGGAATACCATGGCCAGTTCGCGTTCCACTGGCGGTGCCTTCGTCACGTCGCGGCCGTCGATGAGGATTCTGCCGGAAGTGGTTTCCTCAATGCCGGCGATCATGCGCAGCAACGTGGACTTGCCGCAGCCCGACGGGCCGACGATGACGACGAATTCCCCGTCGGCGATGGCGAGGTCGAGATCGCGCATGATCTCAACGCCACCATAGCGCTTTCCGGCCTTTTCCAGCAGAATCGTACCCATTTGAACCTCCGGGGAACCTGTTTCAGCCCTTGACCGCGCCCGCCGTCATCGAGCCGCTGATCTGGCGATACATGAGAAGACCGAGCAGCATGGGCGGCAGGGCGCCCACGATCATGACGGCCGAGGCGACGCCCCACTGCACGCCGCCGCCGCTGGCGGCGAAGAAAAACGAGGCGCCGACGGTGATCGGCACAGCCTTGGATGTCGTCAGCATCAGGCCGAAGAGGAACTCGTTCCAGGCCGTGATGAAGCCGAAAATCACGCCTGTCACAATGGCCGGGCGGCAGAGCGGGGCGATGACCCGCAAAAGGATCTGCGTGCGCGTCGCGCCGTCCATCAAGGCAGCCTCATCGAGTTCACCCGGCAGGTCTCTGATGGCGTTGACGAGGATGACCAGGGCGAGCGGCAGGTTGACGATGGTAAGGATGAGGCCGAGGCCGAGCCTCGTATCGAGCAGCGAGAGCCACTGGAACATCATGTAAAGCGGGATGGCGAAAATGACGAGCGGTACGGCACGCAGGTTGACGATGAGCGGCAGCAGCGTGCGTTCACCGACCTTGCTGCGCGCGATGGCGTAGGCGGCAGGAAGCGCCAGCGCCACGGCAAGCAGCGTACCGAGAGCGGCAACGGCAAGGCTGTTGACGAGATAGAGGAAGATGTTCAGCCGGTCGGAAACGGTGAAAACAGTCGCATAGTTCTCAAGCGTCGGCGCCTGAACCCAGAGCCCCGGATTGGACGTGAGTTCGCGTGGGCTCTTAAAGGAGGTGACGAGGGTCACGATGATCGGGAAGTTCATCGCGATGGCGGCGATGGCAAAGACGATCCAGCGCAGGATGTTGATCATCGGGCAACTCCTTTGCGGCGGGCGGCGACGGTGTTGAGGCCGTAAAGCACGATAAACGAGGCGATGAACAGAACGACGGATGCGGCGACGGCCTTGCCGATAGCGCCCTGCTTGAAGAAGGCCTCATAGATATAGATGGAGAGCGAGGCGGTGGACCCGCCGGGACCGCTGCCGGTCAGGACATAGACATTGTCGAACACGCGGAAGCCATCGATGAAGCGGATGAGCAGGGCCACCACGATGGTCGGCGCCATCAGCGGCAGCTCGATATACCAGAGCCGGTGGCGGTAGCGTGCACCATCCATCGCCGAAGCCTCGATGATCTCTCTGGGGATTGCCTGATAGGCCATGTAGAACAGGAGGAACGCGAAGGGGGTCCACTGCAGCGTCTCGACGGTCACCAGCGTCCAGAAGGCCGAACCGGGGCCGAGGAAGGAGAGGCTCGCGCCGAACCACGTCCACAGGTAATAGGGCACCGGGCCGGCGAATTCGTGCAGCACAAGCCGGTACATCAGGCCGACCAGCGCAGGCGCCACCATCAGCGGCAGCATGAGGATGGCCATCAGCCAGCTGCGTCTTTCAATGAGCGGCGCCAGGAAGATCGCAAGGAACAGGCCGAGCCCGCATTCCAGTAGTGCGGTGAGCAGACCGAAGCGGAAGGAAAACCAGCTCGCTTGCCAGAAGGCGCCATCGTTCCAGACTGCAACGAAGTTGCTAAAGCCGGTGATCTCGGGGCTGCGCAACGTTTCGAAGCTGACGGACGAAACCGAATAGACCAGGTTGACGATGGCCGGAAAGCCCAGGAAGACGAGCAGGAACACGACCAGCGGCATCGTCAGCAGGCGGAATTCGGATGCGGGGCTGCGATGCGTTTTCGTTGTCATCGATCGATCCTGGTTCGGTCTTTCCGGAACCCGACGATGGCCTCATCGCCATCGCCACGATAAAACCGGCGGCCGCCGAAGAGCCACCGCCGGTAATGGCCTTACTTGAGCAGTTCGGCCATGCCTTTTTCGGTGTTCTTCAGCGCGTCGTCGAGCGACTGCTGGCCCGACCAGTAGCCGGTAAACTCCTTGGCCTGGAGCTCATAGACCGAGAGCGCCTTGGCCGAGGTGCCGCCGTTCATGACATAGCCGTACTTGCCGGCGAACTCGCCGAGCTTGACGAGGTCCGGCCGCTCGGCTGCAACGTCCTTGACGACTTCCGGTGTCAGAGCGGGTGCACCGCTGTTCCTGGCATACACGAGTGCCGCCTCCTTCGAAGACAGCCATGAAATGAAGGCCTTCGCGCCTTCCTTGTTGGCGGCGTTCTTGTTGAGGCCGAAACCAAGACCGTGGATATGGGTGAAGCGGCCTTCGGGGCCGGTCGGCGGAGCGATGGCCTCCGTGACCTCGCCGACAGTGGGTGACTTGTCCTTCGACATCAGTTCGGACGCAGCCGCGTTCCACTGCACCATCGCCGCCACCTGGCCCGAGGCATAGGCCGCATTGGCTTCGGCAAACTCGTAGGAAAGCGAGTCACGCGGCGTCGCGCCGGCGTCGTAGAGCATCTTGTAGGTTTCGAGGCCCTTGCGGTAAGCCTCCGAATCCACCGTGATCTTGCCGGCTTCATCCATCCAGTTGCCGCCATAGGCGCGCGGCAGCGACTGGAACACCATCATGTTGAAGAGCAGGTTCTTGAGCTGCAGCACGGTGCCGTAGCGGGTCGGGCTGTCGGGGTTCACGGCCTGCGTGAAATACAGCGCGGTCGCCGCATAGTCGTCCCACGTCCATTCGTCGGGGTTCTTCGGCTCAAGCTTCTTGCCAAGGTGCTTTTCAGCGATTTCCGCGTATTTCGCCTTGGCGGCATCGTCCTTCAGCAGAGCGTCGATCAGGTCCTTGCGGTAGTACATGAAGTGCAGCGAAAGGTCGGTCGGCACGCCGAACTGCTTGCCTTCATACTGCATGGTGGTGAGAACCTGGTCGCCATAGACCTCCTTGGCTTCGCCAGACAGTTCCACCGGCTCCATGAAAGGCGCGTAACGGCCGATGGAATAGGTGGCGAGCAGGTTGACGTCGAAGGCCGTTGAGCCAGCGGCAAGGTCGGCCTGCAGCTTGTCCCAGAAGCCGTCGCGGTTGAAGAACAGCAGCTCGACCTTGTTGTCGTCGCTCACATCGGACTTGGCATTGTAGGTGTCGGCGGCGGCACGCAATGCGGCTTCTTCCGGGCCGCCCGGCCAGCCGAGCACGGTCACTTTCGCAAAGGCGGGGCCGGCCAGCAGGGTGGCGATCGCAGCGGCGATCAGGCCGCCCTTTTTCATTCTGGCAAAGGTCATGTTCTGGTTCTCCCTCAGGTTAATTTTGACGTCTTGCGAGATCCGCTACTCCAACGACGCCCGCCGTTTCGGCGAGTGCCGCGGGGTGAAGCTGCGGGGTGAGCCGTGGCGGCAGGCCCCCCAGGGCCTGACGGACGGATTCGAGATAGCCGGGCGCAAGGCCGATGCCACCGCCAATGACGATGCGGACAGGGTCGAGCGCGAGCTGGATATTGCCGCACAAAAGCGCTGTCTGGCGCGCCGATGCCTGGATGATCGCCTCAGCCCAGCCATGACCGGCTGCGGCAGCCTCGAAGACATCGCGTGCGGTCGCGCCCGGCCGGTGGGGGGCAGCCTCCGTGGCGATCCAATGGCCGGAGACCTTGTCTTCCAGCGCGCGGCCTTCCTCGCCGAGGCTGCGGAACTGGCCGAAATGGCCGGCGAGCCCGCCGAGCAGACGGCCGTTGACGACGATGCCGCCGCCAATCCCGGTGGAGATGGTGAGGAAGACGAGGTCATGCCCCTGGCCGGCGCCGAAGGCATATTCGCCCCAGGCGGCGGCCTGCGCATCGTTGGCGGCGAACACGCTTGCAGCACCCGAAAGCCGCGAGACCGTCTCGATGAGCGGAAAACGATCCGGGATGTCGAGCGTCCGTCGGTTGAGCGGCGACCAGTGACTCGAATCGATGATCCCGGTAACGGCGACGCCGACGGTATCGTAAAGCCCGCGCCAGCTTTCGATTGCTTCAAAGAGAGCCGAAAGCCAGGCCTCCGGGTCGCCATTGCGCGGGGTGGCCATGGTGTGGGTTTCGCGCACGACATTCCCCCGCACCAGCGCGGCGAGCATCTTGGTGCCGCCGATATCAAGGGCGAGGGTCGTGTCGGAGCGCGCCATGGAGTCAGACCTCCTGTCCGGCGAGCGCTGTGTCGAGCGCCGAGCGGAACCAGGACGTGACATATTCCGGCCGCGTGATGGCCGAGCCGACGACGACCATGGCGGCGCCGGCGAGCAGTGCCTGCTGCGCTTGTACTGGCGTGCGGATGTTGCCTTCCGCGACGACATGCGGCGTCAGGCGGCGCATGGCGGCAACGAGGGCGAGATCGGGTTCGGTGGGTTCGACCGGGCCGGTATAGCCCGCAAGCGTTGACCCCACCACATCGGCGCCCTCTGCGAGCGCCTGTTCGGCATCCGCCAGGATCGAGCAGTCTGCCATGGCGATACGGCCGTGGGCGTGGATGCGTTCGACGAGTGTGCGGGTCACGATCGGGCGCACGCGCTGTGTCGCATCATAAGCGATAATGTCGGCGCCGGCATTGGCCAGTGCATCGACGTCCTCGATCCACGGAGTGATGCGGACGGGACTGTCGTTGAGATCGCGCTTCACCAGGCCGATGATCGGGCGATCGGTGGCCGCGCGGACGGCGGCAACATATTCCGCCGATTCGATGCGCAATGCCGCTGCACCCCCATCGAGCGCGGCCAGCGCGAAGCCGACGACCATATCGGCCCGGTCCATGGCGCCGCCCTTCACGGGCTGGCAGGATACGATCAGACCCTTGTCGAGGGATTTGAAATCAAGTGGCACGAGGCAATCTCCTGTCATTGCCGGGATCGTAGCAAAACAAGACCAGATGGCAACAGGATTTAAACTGGTATTATCGCATCAGTTCGATGACGAAATCGTAGACATCGCCGCGATATTTGGTCTGCGTGAACTCCACGATCTGGCCGTCCGCCAGAAAGCAGCGGCGCTCCATGATAAGGAGTGAGGCATCGTCAGGGGCGGCGAGAAGCCGTCGTTCCTCGTCGGTGCCGGGCTTTGCCTGCATGCGTTGCAGCGCGCGCACGGGCAGGGCCCCTGCCGCCTCCAGATATTCGTAGAGTGAGTCTCCTATGGCCTGTGGCTCGGGAACGAAGCGCGCGGGTAGGGTGGCCATCTCTATGGCGATCGGTTGTCCGTCCGCGGTTCGCAGGCGGCGCAGCCGCACCACCTTTTCACTTCCCGAAATGCCCAGTGCCATCATTTCCGCCGGAGAAGGCCGCGAAATTTCACGGGAAATCCATGTGCATCCGGGCTCGAGGCCGCGTGAGCGCATATCCTCGGAAAAGCTGGTCATCGTCGCCAGCGATTTTTCCAAGCGGGAGGAGACGATGGTTTTTGCGCCGTGGCGTCGATCAAGCACGCCATCCGATACGAGCCCGTCGATCGCCTTGCGTACGGTGACTCGCGACAGGCCGAGTTCCTGGCTGAGCACCCGCTCGCTCGGGATAACCCCGCCACGCTTGATCTGCGCGGAAGTAATCGCCTGCTTGAGGGAATTTTCCAGCTGCCGATAAAGGGGTTCGCGGCTGGCAGCCGCCAGCTCATTGGCAAGGAAGTCGAGGATCGGTCGGTCAGTCATGAAAAGCGTGCCTTGAAGGCGATTCCTCACCACATTTTTTTTCTGATGTTAAACTGGTATTGATTTTTTGCAACGGATTTCGCGTGCTGCGGGCCTGGCTGGGCCGGCATTTGGCAAAGTGACCCGCCTGACGAGGATCACGTTCGTCGGATGGCCGTGATCTACGTCTCATCCTTCGAAGGCCATTCACGGCCGCGCGATTTTCTGAGCGCGTCGGTGATTTCGCTTCTTGCCACGCCGATCAATTGTTCCATGGCGTGGCGTGCCGCGTCTGGTCGGCGCATACGGATGGCTTCCAGGACGTCCTGGTGCTTGAGGATTGCCTGCTCGTGCGATTGGCTCGCGCGGTTGGTGAGACGAAAGCTCGCGAGCAGGGCGGCGCGTATGGCCGTGGCAAACTGGCGGTAGACCCAGTTGCCGCTGGCATTGATGATGGCGGTGTGAAAATCGAGGTCGGCGCGGCTCCATTCCTCGTTGTCGCGCGAATTGGCCTCCACCATGTCCTCGAAGGCCCTGGCGATCTGCGACAGTTCGCGGGCGCTTGCATTGGCCGCTGCATGTGCCGCTGCTGCGGGCTCGAGCAACTGGCGCGCGTCGATCAGGGACGTATAGAACGTTTCGTCCGCACCAATGCTCAACATGACGTCGAGAAGGAGCGGATCCAGATAGTTCCAGTTCTCCCGCGGCAGTACGGTCGTTCCGGCGCGGGTGCGGGACCGCACCATGCCAAGGGCCGACATATATTGCATGGCCTCGCGCAGGCTGGTGCGACTGACGCCGAACTGCTCCGTGAGCTCGGCCTCATTCGGCAGGGTCGAGCCTTCCGCCATCTCTCCAGAAACGATCTTCTCGACGATCTGTCGCAAAAGCGCTTCGCGGACACTGCGCTTGCCCCGCTCGGCAATCGGATCTCCGTTCTGCGTCAGGTTCCGTGCCACGGGTGTTGCCGCCACACTGCTTCTCCTATGCCCCCGCATGCAGCTTCGGCGCCTTTTGAGGAAGGTTACGCAGGACGTCCGGTTGCACTAAGTATTATATATTCCGCCGCTTCTAACGTGTTTTCCGCGCTGTATCCAGTGAAGAAGCGCGTGCAGGGCGTTTATAAAAAAATAAATCGTATTTATATTGACATTAATATGATGAAGTTTAGGGTGCGCTGGCATCGCGACGGCTCGCCAACGGCGGACCATCGGCGCACACCATCGTTTTGTGGGAGGATCATATGAAATTCATCGCCAAAGCCGCGCTGGCGACCCTTGCCGCTCTTGCTGCATCGACCGCGTTCGCGCAGGACAAGGATCTCAAGGTCGGCGCCATCTATATGGATGCGCAGGGCTTCTATGCCGGCGTACGAAAGGGCATCCAGGATGGCGCTAAGGATGCCGGCCGCAAGCTCGAGGTCATCGAAACCAATGCGCAAGGCGATGTCAGCAAGGAATCGTCCTTCATCGACTCGCTGATTTCCGCAGGCGTGCAGGCCATCATCGTCTCGCCGGTCTCCGCCGACGGTTCGTTCCGGGCGATCCGCCGCGCCCATGACGCCGGCATTCCGGTCGTCTGCTACAATACCTGCCTTAGCGAAAACGACATGAAGGACTATGTCTCCGCCTACGCGGTGGGTGACCCTTATCAGTTCGGCCACAAGCTGGGCGACGCGGCCGCCGACTATTTCCTCGCGGAAAAGAAGGACGCGCCGACCATCGCGGTGCTCAACTGCGAGTTCGTCGAAGTGTGCGTCACCCGCCGCAAGGGTTTCGAGGAGGCGCTGTTCGCCAAGGTGCCGAACGCCAAGATCGTCGATAACCAGGAGGGTGCTACCCTCGACAAGGCGGTATCGGTAGCCAGCACCATGCTCTCGTCGCATCCGGATCTCGATGCTTTCTTCGGTGAGGCGGGCGGCGCAACCCTTGGTGCGGCCCGCGCCGTCAAGAGCCAGGGCCGCGTCGGCAAGACCGTGGTCTTCGGCGGCGACATGACGACGGAAATTGCTCAGGAGCTCGCCGACTTCAGCGTCATCAAGGCGGTGGTCGACATCTCGGGCCAGGGCCTCGGTAAGCTCGCGCTGACGCAGGCAATCAATTCCATCGACGGCAAACCACCGGCCGATATCAATGTCGCCTACGACATCGACCTCTATAAGAGTGCGGAAGACGGCAAGGGCTGGCTTGAGGCGCACGCCGACGGCATTCCGTGATCTCCCGGGCGACGGCCCTTTGTGGCCGTCGCGACCAGCCCGGCGGGTATCCTCCACGGTTCCCGCCGGGCTGGAGCATTCGTTTTAATCCAAGGACTTCAGGCGGGCCCGTCATGATCCAATCCGCAAATGCGCGTCAAAGCGACCCGGTCGGCGGCGCCATAGCCGCGCTCGAGGGTTGTACGAAGCGCTATCCCGGCGTTCTGGCGCTCGACAATGCCTCCTTCCGGGTCGCTCCCGGCGAGGTGCGCGCACTGCTTGGCAAGAACGGTGCCGGCAAATCCACGCTGATCCGCATGCTGACCGGCGCCGAGGTGCCCGACAGCGGCACCGTCAGCATCGACGGCGTCGCGCTGACCGGAAGCGGTTCTGCGCGCGCGCAGGAGGCTTTTGTCCGAGGCGTCCGCGTCGTCTATCAGGAACTCAGCCTCGTTCCCGGCATGTCGATTGCCGAAAATCTCTTTCTCGGCCGTTGGCCGCGGCGTGCCGGCGTTATCGATTATACCGGCATGGAGGCTGAGGCACGCGATGCCATGCAAAGGCTCGGCCTCGACATGCCCCCATCCGATCCCGTCGCCGGTCTAAGCCCGGCGGAGCGCCAGCTCGTCGAGATCGCCCGCGTGCTGCTCGGCAAGCCGAAACTCGTGATCCTGGACGAGCCCACGAGCTCGCTTGCTGCGGCGGAAGCCGAGAAGGTGATGGCGGCCGTCAAACGTATTGCCGCAGACGGGATCGCAGTCATCTATATCAGCCACCGCATGAACGAAATTCGCCAGATTGCCCGCTCCGCGACCATCATGCGCGATGGCCGCATCATCGACACGGTCGATGTCGCCGGTGCCGATACGCGTGAGATCGTCCGCGTCATGCTCGGCTCCGAGGCGGCCCAAGCGGCGGCTGTCGAGACGAAAGCGCGCGACAAGGTGGTCCTCGATATCTCCGGTCTTGCTCTGGCGCCAAAGCTCGCTTCCGTCTCGTTCCAACTGCGCCAGGGGGAAGTTCTGGGCATTGCAGGCCTGCTTGGCGCCGGCCGCACGGAGCTGCTTCAGGCCATCATGGGCGTCCGCGCGTATGACAGCGGAACAATCTGCGTCGACGGTATCGATATAAGGCGCCCTGGATATCGGGCCATGCTCGACCGCGGCTTCGGCTACACGCCCGAAAGCCGCAAGGAGGAGGGCATCGTGCCACTCCTCGGTGTCGACGAAAACACCGTGGCGACGGATTTTGCGGCGGTCAGCCGGCGCGGAATCCTTTCGGCCCGGCGGATCGCCGAGGCGACCCGGGATGTCATCGCACGGCTTCACGTGAAGACGGCGGCGACGGATACGCCGATCGGCACGCTGTCAGGCGGCAATCAGCAGAAGGTCGTCATCGGCCGCTGGGTTCATGCCGGCAGCCGCGTGCTCCTGCTGGACGAGCCGACCCGCGGCGTCGATGTCGAGGCGAAGGCACAGATCTACGCCATCATCCGGCAGCTTGCCGCGGAGGGCCGCAGCGTCATCTTCGTCTCCAGCGAAATCGAGGAACTGCCACTCGTCTGCGACCGCGTGCTCCTGCTGCGCGAAGGCAGGCTGATGGAAGAATTCAAATCCCCCAATATCGATCAGGATGCCGTGATGGCGGCCTGCATCGCCGGTCATTGATGGAGACCAGAATGTCCAACGACCAGGCCGTTCGAACCGTGCCAAGTGGAGCGCCGCGGCGCCGTGGCTTCTCACAGCACATGAACGAAATTAGCCTCTTCGTCGCTATCGTTGTGCTTTACATGGTGTTCACGACGACAGCCAACGGCTTCATGAGCTTCAACAACCAGATCAACATCCTGCGTGACGCCGCGACGATCGGCATCGCGGCATGGGCGGCGACGCTGATCATCATTTCCGGCGAGATCGATGTCAGCGTCGGCCCGATGGTGGCCTTCATCTCGGTCGCGCTCGCCTATCTTCTGCAATGCGGCGTCCCGACGCCGCTTGCCTTCGTGCTCGCCATCATCATCGGCGCGGCCCTCGGCTCGATTGCCGGCATCTTGCGCGCCTATTTCGACGTTCCGTCCTTCGTCGGCACGCTCGGGCTGTGGAGTGCGCTGCGTGGCACGGCGCTTTTCATGACCGACGCACTTCCGGTGTCGATCGGTCGCAACGAAATCGTCGACATGCTCGATCGCGCCGTGCTTGGCGTACCGCCGGCCGCGATCATCATGCTCATCCTTTTCGCCGTCTTTGCCTTCGTCAGCCGCAAGACCGCATTCGGCCGTTCGGTCTACGCCATCGGCGGCAATCCGCAGGCGGCGTTCCTATCGGGCATCAATGTCGCGCGCATCCGCGTCCAGCTTTTTGCGATCGCCGGCGCCATGGCCGCCGTGTCCGGCATCCTCCTCCTGTCCCGCCTCGGCTCCGGCAACGCGACGGCGGCGAGCGGGCTCGAGTTCGACGTGATCGCGGCGGTTGTGGTCGGTGGCACCGCGTTATCGGGCGGCCGCGGCTCTATGCTTGGTACGTTGCTCGGCGTGCTGGTGATCACGCTCATCGGCAACGGCCTCGTCCTGCTCGGCATCAATCCGTTTTTCCAGCAGGTCGTACGCGGCCTCATCATCGTCGTTGCCGTTCTCGCCAATATTCAGGCGATCAAGCGCGGCGCGGCGCGCAACAAAGGCTGAGGCGCGCCATGGCGATAATCGATATCGGCAAGGGCGATCTCTCGGCACGCATCTCCACGGCCGGCGGCCTCGTGCTCGGGCTGTGGTGGCACAGGGATGGGGCATCGGTTCCCCTGTTGCGGCCAGCACCCGGGGATGATGCCGACGCGCTTGCTTCCGGCTGCTACCCGCTTGTTCCCTTCGGCAACCGGGTGCGCGGCAATGCCTTCCGCTTCGAAGGACGGGACTACCGCTTTCAGCCGAACACCGATTGGGACCCGCATTATCTGCATGGTGAAGGCTGGCAGGCCGACTGGTCGGTTCTGCAGCACGGCGCGGATGCGGTTACGCTCTCCTTCTCGCATCTGAGCGGCGAGGGTACGCCATATCGGTATGAAGCGCAGCAGCACTTCGCCGTAAACGATGGGGCCTTCGTGCTCGGCTTGTCGGTGACGAACCGCGGCGATGCGGCGCTGCCCTTCGGGCTCGGTTGGCACCCGTATTTCCCGATGACGCCGGAAACGACATTGCTGGCGCCCGCCACCCGGTACTGGACGGAGGTAGAAGGCTGGCTGCCCGACGAGGCCGTGGATATTCCGGAAGATGTCGATTTCCGCTCGCCGCGTTCCCTGCCGCATCGCTGGGTAAACAACGGTTTCGAAGACTGGTCGGGCGAGGCATGTATAAACTGGCCGGAGCGCACGACGCGGCTGTCGCTCAGCGCCGATCCGCTGTTTCGCCATGCTTTCGTCTTCGTGTCCGATACCGGTTTCGATCCGGCCTTCCAGCGCGACTATTTCTGCTTCGAGCCGATGTCGCATCTTGCCGACGGCCAGAACATGCCGGGGCTCGGCGACCTCAAAGTGCTCCGCCCGGGAGAGACATTGTCCGGCAGCGTGCGCCTGACGCCGGCCAGGCTGGCCTGAACGAAACGACGATTTGCCGAAGACCGGCAGGAGATGGCGCGATGCCGCAAGAGACAAGCTACGATTACATCATCGTCGGGGGCGGCAGCGCGGCCTGTGTCGTCGCCGCACGGCTTGTGCGGGACGCTCGCGCCCGCGTGCTCCTGCTCGAGCGCGGTCCGCGCAAGGCCAATCCCATCATGCACTTTCCGGCCGGCTACATGAAGTTCCTGGCCAAGGACACGTATCTCTCCATGCACCAGACCGAACCGCAGCCGCAGCTGGGCGGTCGTGGTCCGATCGTGCCGCAGGGCAAGGTTCTCGGCGGCGGCAGCGCGGTGAATGCGATGGTCTACATGCGCGGGCAGGCGGCCGACTATAACCGGTGGAATGCCGCCATCACCAAGCCGGGTGCGGAAAACGACGGCGCCTGGTCCTACCGGGACATGCTGCCCTACTTCAAGGCTCAGGAGGATAACGACCACCTGGCCGGCGAATTCCACGGCGTCGGCGGGCCGCTCAAGATTTCCGATCTCGGCCATACCAGCCCGATGACCCGCGCCTATATCAAGACGCTGCAAACCATGGGCATCCCCTGGAACCCGGATTTCAACGGGGCTGGACAGTTCGGCGTCGGCATGATGCAGCATACCATCGACTGGCAGACCCGCCGGCGGTGTAGTGCCGTCGACGCCTTTCTGGCACCTGTCATGGACGACCCTCTGCTGACCATCGAAACCGAAGCGACGGTGACGAAACTTGTTTTGCAGAACGGCGCGACGACCGGCGTCGAATATATCCAGCGCGGTGTATCGCGACGCGCCGAGGCGGGCATCGAGGTCATCCTAGCCGCCGGCGCCTACCAGACGCCGAAACTCCTCATGCTGTCGGGCATCGGCCCCGAAGCGGAGCTGGCGCGCCACGGCATTCGCCCCGAGATTGCCCTGCCGGGGGTCGGCCAGAACCTTCAGGACCATTACGAGTGCCCGGTCGTGGCGACGACCAAGGGTGCTTTCGGTTACTACGGTCAGGATCGCGGTTGGCCGATGATCAAGGCCGGCCTGCAGTATCTGCTGTTCAAGTCCGGGCCCGTGACCACAACGGGCGTCGAGACCTGCGCATTCTACGATCCCGACGGCAACAATGCCGACCCGACCATCCAGATGTTTTGCGTGCCGACGGTCTATCTCGACCGCGACGTGATGGGAACCGATCCGGGCCACGGCGTCACCATCAATTCGCTTCTGCTTCGGCCGAAGGCGCGTGGCAGCGTGACACTGACTTCCGATGATCCTCTGCGCAATCCCGTGGTCAGCACCGGCATCTTCAACCATCCCGATGACCTGCGCCTGACGGTCAAGAGCTTCCGGTTCGCCCGTACGGTTCTGGATGCGTCTCCGATGCGTGAGCTGATCGAGCGAGAGATTTTCCCCGGTGTGGACGTGACCAGTGACGAAGCCATCGCCGAACATTGCCGGCGTACGGTCAAGACCGGCTACCACCCCGTCGGCACCTGCCGCATGGGTCATGACGGTGACGAGATGGCGGTTCTCACGCCGCGGCTGACCGTGCGCGGCGCAGCGAGGCTTCGCGTCATCGACGCATCGATGATGCCCACCATCGTGAGCGGCAATACCAATGCGGCGGTGCTGGGCGCTGCCGCCAAGGCCGCGGACCTCATCCTCGAACGCGCAGCCTAGAGCACCGGAGGTCGATCCTATGAAGATCACGAAGCTGACCACCTACATCGTCCCGCCGCGCTGGCTGTTCCTCAAGATCGAGACGGATGAGGGCATCGTCGGCTGGGGCGAGCCTGTCGTGGAAGGCCGTGCGCTGACGGTGGAGGCGGCGGTGCACGAGCTGGCCGACTACCTGATCGGCAAGGACCCGCTGATGATCGAGGATCACTGGCAGGTCATGTATCGCGGCGGCTTCTATCGCGGCGGCGCCATTCACATGTCGGCGCTGGCGGGCATCGACCAGGCGCTCTGGGACATCAAGGGCAAGGCCTATGGACAGCCGGTCCACGCCCTGCTCGGGGGACAAGTGCGCGATCGTATCAAGGTTTACAGCTGGATCGGCGGCGACCGCCCCGCCGATGTTGCCAGGAACGCGCGCGATATCGTGGCCAGCGGGTTCAAGGCCCTCAAGCTTAATGGCGCGGAAGAAATGCAGATCGTCGATAGCAACGACAAGATCGATGCGATCGTCGCGACTATCGGCACGGTGCGTGACGCGGTTGGCCCGTATATCGGTATCGGTGCCGATTTCCACGGCCGCGTACACCGCCCCATGGCCAAGGTTCTGGCCAGGGAACTCGAGCCGTTCCGGCTGATGTTCATCGAGGAGCCGGTGCTTTCGGAAAACCGCGAAGCGCTGAAGGAGATCGCCAACCACTGCTCGACACCGATCGCGCTTGGGGAACGGCTCTACTCGCGCTGGGATTTCAAATCCGTGCTGGCCGACGGCTATGTCGATATCCTTCAGCCCGACCTTTCCCATGCCGGCGGCATCACGGAATGCCGCAAGATCGCGGCGATGGCAGAAGCCTATGACGTGGCACTGGCGCCCCATTGCCCGCTGGGGCCAATCGCACTCGCCGCCTGCCTGCAGATCGACGCCGTCTCTTACAATGCCTTTATTCAGGAGCAGAGTCTCGGCATCCACTACAACAAGGGCAACGACATTCTGGACTATATCTCCAACAAGGAGGTGTTCCAGTATGCCGACGGTTTCGTGTCGATCCCGCAAGGGCCGGGCCTTGGCATCGAGGTGGACGAGGCCTACGTCATCGAGCGGGCAAAGGAAGGGCACCGCTGGCGCAACCCCGTCTGGCGTCATGCCGATGGCAGCGTCGCCGAGTGGTAGGAGAAGTTATGGCCGGACGTCTTGAAGACAAGCGCATCGTCATCACCGGCGCCGCACAGGGCATCGGCCTCGCCATGGCCGAGGCCTTCCTTGCCGAAGGAGCGGCCCTTTTCCTGATCGACCGCGACGGCGACCTCCTGGCCCAGGAAGCCGCTAGGCTTGGGACCGAGGCTCGCCGGATCGGGATGATGGCGGCTGATATCACCGATGCGGAGGCGATGGAGCTGGCGGTCGCAACGGCGGACAAGGAGATCGGGCAACCGAATGCCCTCGTCAACAATGCCGGCGTCAACGTCTTTTCAGAACCGTTGAAGATGAGCGATGCGGACTGGCAGCGCTGCTTCGACATAAATCTCAAGGGAGCATGGAACTGCAGCAGGGCCGTGCTGCCGGGCATGATCGGACAGGGCGGCGGCGTCATTCTCAACATTGCCTCGACGCACGCCTTCACGATCATTCCGCATTCATTCCCCTATCCCGTCGCCAAGCATGCCCTTCTCGGCATGACGAAAGCGCTCGGCCTGGAGTACGCGGGGCAGGGCGTGCGGGTGAATGCGCTCGCGCCCGGCTATGTACGCACGCAGAAGGTCATCGACTACTGGAACAGCTTTCCCGATCCCATCGCGGCCGAGGCCGAGACGATGAAGCTGCATCCCGGCGGACGGATCGCGACACCGGAAGAGGTTGCCATGGCCGCGCTCTTCCTCGTCTCGGACGAGTGCCCCTTCATCAATGCCACCTGCCTGACCGCGGACGGCGGGTTGACCGTGCTGCACCATCCGGGCTGACTTGGCCGTTCATCATCGCGGCCTCGCCCCTTCTCCATGCGATTACGGTTGCAGGCTGGCGATGGATTTGATGAGGGCTGCTGCGGAGACGGCGCCGGGATCGGCATGGCCGAGCGAGCGCTCGCGCAGGCGTGCGGCGCGGCCCTTGGTCGCGATCATAGTGGCGGTGGCCGCCGCGCCGTTTTCCGCAGCGGTCTCCACGGCTTGCCAGAATGCCGGCCGGGACAGGTTATTGGCGACCGCGACCGTCGCGGCTTCGGCGGCTGGCAGCCAGACATCAAGCATGGTCTTGTCGCCGCGCTGCGCCTTGCCGCGGTCTCGGATACCTTCTGAAATGGCTGTCAACATGTCGCGGCAGGCCGGAAGGTCGAGCGTGTCGCGGCCCGCAAGGGCCTGCGCGGCGCGGCGGAAACCCGTTGCATAAAGCGGGCCGGTGGAGGCGCCGACGGCGTCAAGAAAGCCGCTCGCCGCCGTCGACATCACGTCGGATGGGCTCGCCGTCTCGAGGTTCATGCCGGCCAATGCCGTCGTCACAGCCTTGAAGCCGATCGACATGGTGATGCCATGGTCGCCATCGCCGATGGCGCCGTCGAGTTCGGAAAGATGGTCCTTCTCCGCCTCGATCACCTCGGACATCCGTTCGAACATCCGGGCGAGGGTCCGCGCCGCAGTTTCCGACATGTCTTCCTCCCCTTTGGGCAAAACGGCCTCAGCCGCGCGCGGCCCCGTTCGTTTCACGCCCATCGATGGTCAGGATCGCCGTCCGGCACGGATGGTACAAAAGTTCTGCCAGCTGGCGGTCGAGATGCAGGATCGATATGGAGGCGCCCACCATGTCCAGCGAGGTGCAGTAGTGCCCGACCCAGTTGGCCTCGATCTCGATGTTCTTGGCAGCGAGCCGCTGCTCCACCCGGCGATACAGGATATACAGTTCCATCAACGGCGTGGCGCCGAAGGAGTTGACGAGAACCGCTACCTTGTCGCCCGCCTCCGCCTTCATTTCCTTGAAGATGTTGTCCATGATCGCATCGACGATCTCGTCGGCGGTGCGCAGCCGCTCGCGCGACACGCCGGGCTCGCCATGGATACCCATGCCGAGTTCCATGTCGTCGGGGCCGATCTCGAAATTGTGCCGCCGTGTCTGCGGCATCGAGCAGGATTCGAGCGCGACGCCCACCGTATAGGTGCGGTCGTTCGCCTTGCGGGTGATTGCCTCGCATTCGTCGAGGGTCAGGCCGAGGTCGCAGGCCGCGCCCGCGATCTTGAAGACGAAGAAGTTGCCGGCCACGCCGCGTCGCCCCTCCTTGTCCTCGACGGGCGAGGAGGCGATGTCGTCGGTCGTCAGCACCGTGCGGATCGGTATGCCCTGTTCTTCCGCAAGCTCGGCGGCCATCTCGAAGTTCATCACGTCGCCGGCATAGTTGCCGTAGACGAAGAGCACGCCCGCGCCGCCGGAAGCCGCGACCGCGCATTTGACGATGGGATCCGGCGGCGGAGAGGAGAAGATATTGCCGAGCGCCACCGCATCGGCGAGCCCCTTGCCGACATAACCGACGAAACACGGCTCATGCCCCGTGCCGCCGCCGATCACCAGGCCGACCTTGCCGGCGCGCGGTCCGTCACGTGCGACGAGCGCCCGGCGGGAGGCGCCCACGGTCTGGAGATAGGGTTTGTGCGCAGCGATCAATCCGTCCAGCATTTCCTCGACAACATCGTTGGGATTGTTGAGGAATTTCTTGACATGGGTGCGGTAGCTGTTGGCGACCGGCACGCTTCTCTGCCGCTGTGAGAGCTTCCCGTCGAGGCTGGTGACGCCGTCGGCGCGCAGGATGCCGGCGCCGGTTGCCGCATCCGTCACCAGCACGTTTACATAGCCGCCGCGCAGCGCCGCCAGAAGTGCTGGTACCTTGTCGAAGCCGCCGGCAATGGCGATGCGGGTGGGAATGTTGCGTAGCATGTCGAGCGAAATGCCGATGGTGCGGTCGTCCAGCGGGCCCGCGACAGGACGGCCGCGCTCATCGATGAAACGGCCGGCCAGCACGCCTGCGGCACCCTTGGCGAGATAGTGCTGCAAGGGCACGGTTTCGAAGAAGCCGCTGGTGTGAATGGTGGAGTTGGGACGCAGCGATGCAATGCCGAAAACGACGCGGTTGGCGCGCGCCAGCGTGTCGAACTGCTCGCGGATCAGCGGCTCGGCCAGAAGCATGTCGTGCATCTGCGCGGAGCCGACGATGGCGGGTGCGGTGATGTTGACGCAGCGCGCGGAAATGGCGCGGGCGACAGCGGCGGCGGTAAGCTCGGGCGTGTAGGCGAAGCTTGCGGTGGTGCCGCCGGTCGCCTGCACGACGGTCACATCCTGCAACGGCCCCGTCTGCAAATGCTCGCCGACCGAAAGAATGGTGCGTCCCCAGGCGACAGCGAGGGTGTCGCCGGATTTGATCATCTTGGAAAGCGCCTGCGCGCCGGCCGCACCCAGCCGGCCGATCAGCGGGCGCGTATCGTCGTCATTGGGAACGACGAGGCAGTCGGCCAAGCCGAAATGGCGTTTCAGTTCCTGCGCGATGGTAAGCGAGGCGAGGCGGGCCGGCTCGATCGAGATATTGACGATGCCCTTCTCGCGGGCGTCGGCGAGGTAGCTGTTGACGGTCGCACGCGACACGCCCATCGCCTCGGCGATCTCGCCCTGCGTCATGCCGTCTTCGTAATAGAGCCAGCAGGCCCAGACATAGGGGTCGTCGCCGTAGCGCAGGGGTATCGCGTCGAGACCGTCCGCACCATTCGCGCGGCCGGCCACACCCTTGCGCGGCGCGGAAGTCTTCAATGCCATCGGTTTCGCCGGTCCCCCGTTATGGCGGCGAAGATGAAAGCAACGCCGCCGGTTTGCAACATGCCTCGGCAAAAAAGCGGTGCGCGACCCGCCACGAAGGGCAGGCCGCGCATCCCGGGAGGAACTTCTGTGCCGTTTATCAGGCGAGACGGGCGCGCGCGCCGTCGGACAATTCCCTGAGTAGGATGGCGCAGGACGTCGCGCCCGCATCCAGCACACCGCGGGAACGTTCGCCCAGCCGGCTGGCGCGGCCGATCTTCGCCACGAGATCGATCGTCGAATCACGGCCTCTTTCGGCGGCGGCGACGAGATCTTCCAGCGCAGCGCCGAACGATTTGCCCTCGGCCGTTGCCGCGTCGAAGGCTTCGACCGCGGGCACGAGCGTGTCGAGCAGCGTCTTGTCACCCACCTTGGCCGAGCCGATGGACTGGATACCGGCGAGGCCGGCATGCAGCATCTTGCTGTAGGTGGCTGCGTCGATCTTCTCCACGCTTTCGATCGTCTCGGCGAATTCCGTGAACATGACGCCATAGAGCGGGCCCATCGAGCCGCCGATCTCCGTCATCAGCACCGTGCCGAGCGTATCCAGTGAACTGGAAAGCGAGGCGTCCGTGCCCTTCAGGCGCTCGGCCGCCATGCCGAAGCCCTTGGCCATGTTCACACCGTGGTCGCCATCGCCGATCTTGCCGTCGATTTCACTGAGATAGGCGCGGTTCTCGATGATCCGTTCGGCCATCGACAATACGATGGGGCCCGAAGAAGCGTTATCGAAAGTCTGCATGGGCGTTCTCCGTTACAGGATGATCGTGCAACGCGTCTCGACATCGAGCAGCGTCTTCAGTTCATCGTCGAGCGCCATTACGGTCAGCGTCGCGCCGACCATTTCCAGCGAGGTGAAATGGTTGCCGATCCAGGTCTTGCGGATCTTCAGCCCGCGGGCTGTAATCTCGCTCTCGATCGTGTCGTTGAGGATGTAGAGCTCGTTCAGCGGCGTGGCGCCAAGGCCAGAGACCAGCACGGCCACCTCGGTGCCCGCCGGCAGATTGTGATCGTCGAGCACGATCTTCACCATGTCCTTGGCGACCTCTTCAGCCGTCTTCAGCTTTTCGACGCGCACACCCGGTTCGCCGTGGTGTCCGATCCCGACCTCCATCGTGCCTGGCTCGATCTGGAAATTCGGATGGCCGACGGCGGGCAGGGTGCAGGGACCGAGGCCGACGCCGATCGAACGGCAATTGTCGATGGCCTTCTGCGCGGTGGCGCGGACCTCTTCGAGGCTAGCGCCGGTCGCGGCCTTTGCGCCGCCCATCTTCCACATGAAGATCTCGCCCGCCACACCGCGGCGCTTCTCGCGCTCTTCCGGCGGGGCCGAGCAGACGTCATCGTTGGCAACGACGGTCGCGACCTCGATGCCGTCCTTGGCGGCGAGCTTCATCGCCATCTTCACGTTCATGTTGTCGCCGGCATAGTTGCCGTAGAGCACGACGACACCCTTGCCCGCATTGGCTTCGCGGATGGCGTCATGGAAGCTCTTGGCGGTCGGCGAGGAGAAGAGTTCACCGACGGCAACGGCATCCAGCATGTTCTTGCCGGTATAGCCTATGAAGGCCGGCTCGTGGCCGGAACCGCCGCCCGTGACAACGCCGACCTTGCCGGCAACGGGAGCATCCCTGGCCACCACGACGCGCGGGTTTTTGGCGAGGCGAACGATGTCGGAATGGGCTTTTACAAAACCCTTGACGGTATCCTCGACCACCAGATCCGGATCATTGATGAAACGCTGCATGACAAATCCTCTTACAGAATGGTGTAGCCGCCGTCGATCAGGAGATCGGCGCCATTGATCATGTCGGCGCCGGGCGAGGCCAGGAACACGGCGGCGGCGGCAATCTCCTCGGGGAAGGCGAAACGGCCGTTCGGGATACGCTTCTTGGCGTTCTCGCCCTTCTCGCCGGCCCAGGCCTGCTTGCCGAGTTCGGTCAGGACGATGGTGGGAGAAATCGTGTTGACGGTGATGCCGTGCTTGCCCCATTCGGCCGCGAAGGTCTTGGACATGCCGATGACGCCGAACTTGGAGGCGCAATAGGCGACATGCTCCTCGATGGCGACCGTCCCTGCCTGCGAGGCGAGGTTGACGATCTTGCCACCCTTGCCGGCGGCGATCATGGCGCGGCCGACAGCCTGCGTGATCAGGAAGGAGCCCTTTAGATTGATGTCGATCGTCCGGTCCCACTGGGCAAGCGTCAGGTCTTCGGCGGGCGCGAGCGCCACGATGCCTGCACTGTTGACCGCGATGTCGATGCCGCCGAAGGCAGCGACCACGTCGGAAACGGCCTTCTCGACGGAGGCGGGGTTGGACACGTCGCAAACGAAGGCTTTCGCCACGCCGCCCAGCTCTTCCGCCTTTTTCTTCGCGACGTCGGCATTGATGTCGAGCACGGCGACCTTCGCGCCCTTGGCGGCGAAGGCAGAGGCGATGGCGGAGCCGATGCCGGAAGCGCCGCCGGTGACAAGTGCGACCTTGCCGTCGAGCGGGAAGTTGAGATCGATCCTGGGAGGTGTGTCGGTCATCGGTTCAGCCTTCGATAGATTTGGAGGGCGGGGCGGCGACCAGGCCGCCCCGCAGATCAATTTACTTGCGCATTTCCAGGAGCTTGTCGACGTTATCCGCCGTGACCGGCGTCCACGGAACATTGTATTCCTTGTCCTTGCCGTCGTTGAACGACATGTACGGATACTGTGCCCAGATATCGGATTCCGGCTTGTAGTCACCCTTCTTGGCGTGGAAGATGGCGAGGTCGAGCGCGCCCTGTGCCTGCGCGCGGGCGTCCTGGAGGATCGAGGTCATCGTGCCTTCCTTGACGGCCGTCAGTGCGTCGGTGATGCCGTCGATACCGGCAATCGCGAAGTCGTCCGTCTTGAGGCCAGCCGACTTGATCGCCTCGATTGCGCCGAGCGCCATCTCGTCGTTCTGGCCGATGACGCCGTTGATCTGGCCGGAATGCGAGGTTAGCCAGTTTTCCATCAGTGTCTGGGCTTCGGCGCGCGACCAGTTGGCGGTCTGCTGCTCAAGCACCTTCACATCCGGGCACTCGGCAAGGGCCTTCTTGTTGCCTTCCAGGCGCGAGATCTGCGCCGACTGGCCGATCGGGCCTTCAAGGATCACGACATTGCCCTTGCAGCCGATCTTGTCGAGCACGGCCTTGGCTTCCATGTAGCCCGAGATCGTGTCGTCGGAGCCGACATAGGAGGCGAGAAGATCGGAGTTCACGCGGGTGTTGGAGCCGACCACCGGAATGCCGGCATCATGCGCGGCCTGGACGGCGGTGGCGCCGGCCTCGATGTCGATGGGCACGAAGATGATGGCGTTGAACTTCTGCGTGATCATCGTGTTGAACTGTTCCTGCTGGACCAGTGCGTCGTAGCGGCCGTCGAAGACAGTCAGTTCGACTTCGCCGCTCTTGACAGCCGGGTGCTGTTCGAGCGCTGCCGACCAGATCTGCATGAATTCAGCATTGAGGCCGTAGGGCGCCGCGCCGATCTTCAGCTTCTCCTGAGCCATGGCGGACGACGCGAGCAGCACCGTCGCCGAGGCGAGTGCGATCATCAGTTTCTTCATGTCATTCTCCTCCTTTGAGAATTGCGGCCGCCCTCCGGCGTGCCGTTCTGTCCACGGGCACCGGGCCCGGTTCCTTGGGGCTAAAGGCCCTGATTTCGCTTCTGGTCGAGCATGACGGCGCCGACGATGAGGGCGCCCTTGAGGACCTGCTGGTAGTAGGACTGGATACCCATCAGATCGAGGCCGTTGTTCATGACGCCGATGATGAGGGCACCGATCAGCGTGCCCGTCACCCGGCCGACGCCGCCCGAAAGGCTGGTACCGCCGATGACGACGGCCGCGATAGCGTCGAGCTCGTAGGCGATGCCGGCCTGCGGCAGGGCCGAGCCCGTTCGCGCCGACAGGATCATGCCGGCAACACCCGACAGCGCGCCCGAGATGACATAGACCATGAAGCGGATGCGGCTGACATTGAGGCCCGAGGTCTTGGCCGCATGCGGATTGCCGCCGACGGCGTAGATGTAGCGGCCGAAGCGCGTGCGGGTCAGCACCCACCAGGAAATGCCGAAGACCAGCGCGAGCAGGATGACCGGCATGGGAATGCCGAGGATGTTGCCCGTGCCGATCCAGCGGAACTCGGCGCTCAATCCCGGCACCGGCCGGCCGCCGCCATAGATCAGCGTGGCGCCGCGTGCGGCGGAGAGCATACCGAGCGTCGCCACGAAGGCGGGAACGGAGAAGCGCGAGACGATGAGGCCGACCACCGCGCCGCAGGCGACGCCGACGAGGATACCGGCCGCCAGCGCCAGGACCATCGGGTAGGGCGCTCCGGCGATGCCGGCGGTGGCCGAGCTTGTGACGAAGCTGGCGCTGACCATGCCCGCCAGCGCCACGACGGAGCCGACCGACAGGTCGATGCCGCGTGTCAGGATGACGAAGGTCATGCCGATGGCCAGGATGCCGTTGATCGATGTCTGGAGCAGCACGTTGGAAATGTTGCCGGGCGTCAGGAAGAACTCGTTCGAGACGGAGAGAATGGCCACCAGCAGCAGGAAGGCGAGGAAAATGCCGTATTCCTGCACGATCAGCCTGCGGCGATCGGAGTTCAGCCAGTTTCCGGCGGACTTGTTTTCGATGCTGGACACGGTCTTACCTCTTGTCACGCGGTTCTTGTTGAGGCCCTTCGGCACGTCTCAGGTCGACAGGTGCACGAGCGTCTGGGCGTCGGTTTCCTGCCTGTTACGGATGCCGGCGGACCGGCCCGCGCGCATCACGAGGATGCGGTCGGACATGCCCAGGATTTCGTCGATTTCGGAGGAGATCATCACGACCGTGCCGCCGGCGGCGGCGAAGTCGCAGATGATGCGATAGATTTCACGCTTGGCACCGACATCCACGCCGCGAGTCGGCTCGTCGAGCAGTAGCACGCGCGGTTGGCGAAGGAACCACTTGCCGAGCACGACCTTCTGCTGGTTGCCGCCAGACAGGCCTGAGACAGGCATGGTGTCGCGCGCCGCCTTGATGGCGAAGCGGTCGATCATGTCGGCGCTGGCCGCCTGTTCCTGGCTCCTGCGCATCACGAAGGCGGGACTCATCTCCGGCAGGCTGGCAAGGCAGATATTGTTGCGCACGCTGTCCGAAAGATTGAGGCCCGTGATCTTGCGATCCTCCGTCACGAAGGCGATGCCTTCGGCCATCGCGTCGGATGGCTGGCGAATGGTGACGGACTTGCCCTCGATGCGGATATCGCCCGCCGAAGGATTGTCCATGCCGAACAGGCAGTTGAAGATTTCCGTGCGCCCGGAGCCCATGAGGCCGTAGATGCCGAAAATCTCGCCCTTGCGTGCCGTAAACGAGATGTCTTCGATCTTGCCCGGTGCCGACAGGCCAGACACTTCCAGGCCGGAAATATCGGTTGGCATGTTGGTCTTGATATATTCCTCGCCGAGTTCGCGGCCGACGATCATGCGAATGAGACCGGGCCGGTCGATATCGGCAAGCTTGCCTGCGCCGACGAAACCGCCATCGCGGAAGACGGTGTAGCTGTCGGCAATCTGAAAGATTTCCGAGAGGCGGTGCGAGACGTAGACGATGCCCTTGCCTTCGGCTTTCAGGCGTTCGATGGCGGAAAAGAGATGCTGGGCCTCTTTCTCGCCGATGGCCGATGTCGGTTCGTCCATGAAGATGACATCCGCCTCGTGGCTCAACGCCTTCGCGATCTCGACCAGCTGCATCTGCGCCACCGACAGGTTCATCATGTATTGCGTGGCGGGGATGCTGAATTCCAGGCGGTCGAGCAGCGCCTGCGCATTGCGGTTCATCGTCTTGAAGTCGATGCCGCCGAAGCGGGCGGAGGGCTCACGGCCGAGATAGATGTTTTCGGCTACGGTCATGTGCGGGACCGGGCTCAATTCCTGTTCGATGATGGCGATACCCGAGCGCAACGCTTCGGCGGGGCTGCCAAATTCCACCGGATTCCCGCGATGCAGGATCGTGCCGCCGTCGCGCTTGTGGATGCCCATGAGAATGGAGAGGAAGGTCGACTTGCCGGCGCCGTTGCCGCCGCACAATGCATGGACCGAACCGGCTTCCAGTTCGAACTGGCCGTCACGAAGCGCGGCAACACCGCCAAAGGACTTTTTCAGTCCCTCCACTTTCAGAAGTGGCTGCATCCATTCCTCCCGGCATTTCGGACGATGCTCTCCCATCGATTTTTACAAAATAAGGCCGGTGGTCGACAAATGTCAACGAAGCTTTTGACAAATTTCTAACAGAAGCTGTCATTTGTAAGATTTGCGACGGAAGTGCGCGTGAAAAGCCTCGGAAAAGCGGACGAACCCGCCGCTGAGTTAGCGGCGGGTTCGGGACGTGAGGGCTGTGGATTGATGGGCGGCGTCAGACCGTGAGGTGCTGGCGCGCCTCTTTCGTATCAAGCGTTTCGGCGGCGCCCTCGTGCACGATCTCACCGCGATCCATGATGTAGACGTGGTCGGCGAGTTCGCGGCAGAAATCGAGGTATTGCTCAACCAGCAGGATGGCCATGCCGGTGGAATCGCGCAGGTAGCGGATCGCCCGGCCGATATCCTTGATGATCGAAGGCTGGATGCCCTCGGTCGGTTCATCGAGAACAAGGATTTTCGGCCGTGTCACAAGGGCCCGGCCGATCGCAAGCTGCTGCTGCTGGCCGCCCGAGAGATCGCCGCCGCGCCGACCGAGCATGGTGTGCAGCACGGGGAAAAGGCTGAAGATTTCGTTGGGAACGAAGCGCTCTGAGCGCTTCAGCGGCGCATAGCCGGATTCGAGATTTTCCTTCACCGTCAGCAGCGGAAAAATTTCCCGGCCCTGCGGTACATAGCCGATGCCTTGCTTGGCGCGGTTGTAAGGCGCCATGCCGTCCAGCTTGACGTCGTTGAACCCGATGGAGCCGCCCGAAAGCGGATGCTGGCCTGTAATGGCGCGCAACAGGCTCGATTTTCCCACACCGTTGCGGCCGAGCACGCAGGTGATCTTGCCCATCTCCGCGGTCAGCGAGACCCCGCGCAGCGCCTGCGCCGCGCCATAGTGCAGATTGGCCTTTTCGACGGTCAGCATGGCCTCATCTCCCCAGATAGTTCTCGATCACCTTAGGATCGGCGCTGACGAAATCGATCGAGCCTTCCGCCAGGACAGAGCCTTCGGCTAGGCACGTTACCTTTACGCCAAGATCCCGGATGAAGCCCATGTCGTGCTCGACCACGACCACCGAGCGGGTCTTGGCGATTTCCTTCAGAAGGAGCGCCGTTTCCGTCGTTTCCGCATCTGTCATGCCCGCAACGGGCTCGTCGACCAGAAGCAGTTCGGGCTCCTGCGCCAGCAGCAAGCCGATCTCCAGCCATTGCTTCTGGCCGTGGCTGAGATTGGCGGCGTAGTCGTCCTTGCGGTTGGTGAGACGCACGGTGGAAAGGATCTCTTCGATGCGTGCCTTGTCCTCGGCGGTCAGGCGATAGAACAGCGTAGAGAAGACGCCGCGCTTGCGGTTGAGCGCCAGTTCCAGATTGTCCCAGACCGTATGGCTTTCGAACACCGTCGGCTTCTGGAACTTGCGGCCGATGCCGAGCTGGGCGATCTCCGCCTCGTCCTTCTGGGTGAGATCGACCGTGCCCTTGAAGAAAACCTCGCCCTCGTCTGGGCGCGTCTTGCCGGTGATGATGTCCATCATCGTCGTCTTGCCCGCGCCGTTCGGGCCGATGATGGCGCGCAGTTCGCCGGGCTCGATGACAAAAGAGAGCGAATTGAGCGCCTTGAAGCCATCGAAGGAAACGGAGACGCCGTCGAGATAGAGGATGCTGGTGGGCTCGGCATTACTTGCGAGCGTGTTCATAGCCGTCACTCCGCCGCCTGGGGTTCTGCTGCAAGGGCTCGTGCCGCCTCGGCCTGCCGGGCCTTGCGGTAGTCCCGCCGGCGCTCGACGACCTGCCGGGCGGTGCCGACGATGCCCTTGGGCAGGAACAGCGTGACGAGAACGAACAGGCCCCCGAGCGCGAAGAGCCAGAATTCCGGGAAGGCGGCGGTGAAGATGCTCTTTCCGCCGTTGACGAGGATCGCACCGACGATCGGGCCGATCAGCGTGCCGCGCCCCCCGACCGCCGTCCAGATGACGACCTCGATGGAATTTGCCGGCTCGAACTCGCCCGGATTGATGATGCCGACCTGCGGAACATAGAGGGCGCCGGCGACACCTGCCATCATGGCCGAGACCGTGAAGGCGAAAAGCTTCATGTGCTCCACACGGTAGCCGAGGAAGCGGGTCCGGCTTTCGGCATCGCGCACACCAATAAGGACCTTGCCGTACTTCGAGCGCACGATGCCGGACGTGATGACCAGCGAGAGGGCGAGAGCGATGGCCGAGGCCGCGAAGAGCGCCGAGCGCGTACCGTTCGACTGGATGCTGTAGCCGAGGATATCCTTGAAGTCCGTGAGGCCGTTATTGCCGCCGAAGCCCATGTCGTTGCGGAAGAAGGCAAGCAGGAGGGCAAACGTCATCGCCTGCGTGATGATGGAGAGATAGACGCCGTTGACGCGAGAGCGGAAGGCGAACCAGCCGAAGACAAAGGCGAGCAGGCCCGGAACAAGAACCGCCATCAGCGCCGCAAACCAGAACATGTCGAAGCCATGCCAGAACCACGGAAGTTCCTTCCAGTTGAGGAAGACCATGAAATCCGGTAGCAACGGGTTGCCGTAGGAGCCGCGCGCGCCGATCTGGCGCATCAGATACATGCCTATGGCATAGCCGCCGAGCGCGAAGAAGGCGGCGTGGCCCAGCGAAAGGATGCCGCAGAAGCCCCAGACGAGATCGAGCGCCAGCGCCAGAAGCGCATAAGTCAGGTATTTGCCGAACAGCGAGACGATATAGGTGGGGATGTGGAGCGGATGGTCCGGCGCCGTCATGAGGTTGAGGGCGGGAACAAGGGCCGCGATCACCAGCAGCAGTGCCGTGACCCAGACGATATTGCGGTCTAGCGCCTTGAGGATAAATGAGGTGATCATGCTTCCACCGCCCTTCCCTTGAGTGCGAAGAGCCCGCGCGGCCGCTTCTGGATGAAGAGGATGATCAGCACGAGCACGAGGATCTTGCCGAGCACCGCGCCCGCATAGGGCTCAAGGAACTTGTTGAGGATGCCGAGTGTGAAGGCGCCGACGAGCGTTCCCCACAGGTTACCCACGCCGCCGAAAACCACGACCATGAAACTGTCGATGATGTAGCCCTGTCCGAGATTGGGCGAGACATTGTCGATCTGGCTGAGCGCAACCCCGGCAATCCCGGCGATGCCGGACCCGAGCGCGAAGGTGAGCGCATCCACCCACGGCGTCTTGATGCCCATGGAGGACGCCATGCGGCGGTTCTGGGTGACGGCGCGCATCTGCAGCCCCATTGGCGTCTTTTTGAGCAGGAACAGCAGAAAGGCGAAGACCGCGAGGGAGAAGACGATGATCCACATTCGGTTCCAGGTGATCGTCATGCCGCCGAGATCGAACGCCCCGGACATCCAGGATGGGTTGCCGACTTCCTGGTTGGTCGGCCCGAAGATCGAGCGCACGGCCTGCTGGAGGATGAGCGACACGCCCCAGGTGGCGAGAAGGGTTTCGAGTGGCCGACCGTAGAGAAAGCGGATGATGCCGCGCTCGATGGCGAGGCCAACCACGCCGGTGACGAGAAAGGCGAGCGGCAGCGCAATCGCCAGCGACCAGTCGAACAGGCCGGGGAAGGACGTGCGGATGATCTGCTGGACCACGAAAGTGGTGTAGGCGCCGAGCATCACCATCTCGCCATGCGCCATGTTAATGATGCCCATCACGCCGAAGGTGATGGCAAGGCCGATGGCAGCCAGCAGCAGAACGGAGCCGAGCGACAGGCCGTACCAGATGTTCTGTCCGGCGGCCCAAAGCGCCTGCCGGTCCTCGATCTGTTTAATGCCGGCCTCGATATCGGGCCGGAGGCTCTCATCGGCGGTGGCAAGAGCCGACGATAGCAGCGAAAGCGAGTCACGGCCGCCGGTCTCGACCACCGTCGCGACCGCCGCCTTCTTCTCGTCGACCGGCCGGTCCGAAACCAGTACGGACGCCGCACGGGCCTTTTCGAGCACGGCCCGAACGGCGCCATCGGTCTCGGCAGCGATGGCGGCATCGAGGCCATCGAGTGCGTCGGCCGAAGGGGTGCGCAGGATCGTGTTTGCCGCCTGAAGACGCACGCCTGTCTCGGGGCTCATCAGCGTCAGGCCGCCGAGCGCGGCGCGAATGGTACGGCGCAGGCCGTTGTTGACCTTGATTTTCTCCAGCGCTGCCTTGGCCTCTTCGCCGGCCGTGTCACCCGTCAAAGCGTCGATCAGCATGAAATTGGAACCGGCCGGCTTGACGATGAAGACGGTGCCATCGGTCTTGCGCTGGTAGAGATCGCCCTCCGAGAGCGCTTCCAGAGCCGGGACGATCTTCGGATCGCCGGTCTTCGCCAGTGCTTCCACCTGCTTCTGGCTCTGCTGAAAATTGCCGCCGCCGAGCGCATTGACCATGGCGCGCAGGTCGTCGGCCGCCCTCAGATCGGTCGCAAGCATCGTCACCATCACGCAGAATGCGACGAGCAGGCATTGCAGGAATCGGTGGATGAGCCGCGCGTGCATGTCACGTCCTCAAGCAGTCAGACTGAAAGGGTTACGTCCCGGCGGCCCCACGCCGGGATGCAGGGTGGGGCCGCCGCGAAGAGAGACGCAGCGGCCGTGACCAGACGGATCAGGAGCCCTTGCCGCCGCACTTGCCGGTGGCGACGTTGAAGTTGCCGCATTCCATGGGCTTGCGCCAATCGGCGATCAGGTCCTTGGAATCAGGCAGGAAGTCCGACCACTCGTCGCCGACGACGAGGCCGGGCGTTTCCCAGACGGTCTCGAACTGGCCGTCGGTCTGGATTTCGCCGATCAGCACCGGCTTGGTGATGTGGTGGTTCGGCATCATGGTGGAATAGCCGCCCGAAAGGTTCGGCACGGAAACGCCGATCATCGCGTCGAGCACGGCGTCCGTATCGGTGGTGCCGGCCTTTTCGACGGCCTTCAGCCACATGTTGAAGCCGATATAATGGGCTTCCATCGGGTCGTTGGTGACGCGCTTGTCGTTCTTCGTGAAGGCCTGCCACGTCTTGATGAACTCGGCATTCGCCGGGTTGTCGACGGACTGGAAGTAGTTCCAGGCGGCGAGGTGGCCGACGAGCGGGCCGGTGTCGAGGCCGGCAAGTTCTTCCTCACCCACGGAGAAGGCGACGACAGGGATATCCTCCGCCTTGACGCCCTGGTTGCCGAGTTCCTTGTAGAAGGGAACGTTGGCGTCGCCGTTGATGGTCGAGACCACGGCGGTCTTCTTTCCTGCCGAGCCGAACTTCTTGATGTCGGAGACGATCGTCTGCCAGTCGGAATGACCGAAGGGCGTGTAATTGATCATGATGTCCTCGGCGGCGACGCCCTTGGACTTCAGATAGGCTTCGAGGATCTTGTTGGTCGTGCGCGGATAGACATAGTCGGTGCCGGCAAGCACCCAGCGCTCGACGCCTTCGTTCGCCATCAGGTAGTCGACGGCGGGAATGGCCTGCTGGTTCGGTGCCGCACCCGTGTAGAACACGTTGCGCTGGCTTTCCTCGCCTTCGTACTGGACGGGGTAGAAGAGGATCGAGTTCAACTCTTCGAACACCGGAAGCACGGACTTGCGCGACACCGACGTCCAGCACCCGAAGACGGCCGAAACCTTGTCGACCGAGACCAGCTCACGGGCCTTTTCAGCGAAAAGCGGCCAGTCGGAAGCCGGGTCGACCACGACGGCTTCGAGCTTCTTGCCCAGAAGGCCGCCCTTCTTGTTCTGCTCTTCGATGAGCATCAGCATGGCATCCTTGAGCGTCGTCTCGGAAATCGCCATGGTGCCGGAAAGCGAATGCAGGATACCGACCTTGATGGTGTCGTCGGCAGCGAATGCGCCGTGGAAGGCTGTCGTGGAAAGAATGGCTGCAAGCAATGCGCCGGTGGCGCGCCTCTTGATGGACATGGTCTGAACCCCTCTGTTCGTTTGACCGCAACGGGGCGGATTGGTTGTTTTTGGCCGTTGCTGCGGGGACTATCCGACAGGCATGCTGCGCTGCACATACGTCATATTGCGTAGAAGGCAGGGGTAAGCGGGAAGCTTTTGCGGCGGCGCACCAATTCCGAGGGCGGCGCTTCTGTGTTAGGAACAGTCACAGACGGCCGGCAAACGGCCCAGGGAACAGCAGGACACGATGGCCGCACGCCAGCGCATCATACCGATCCGCCGCGAATACAATCGCTGGGTCGCCAACCAGACGCTGGAAGACTACGCTCTGCGTTTCACCGCAAAGAGTGCGCGCCGGTTTTCGTCCGACCGCATCTCCCAGACCGCCATCGGCGCGATTTCCTTCCTGGCGCTGGAGGCAATCGGCGGTGCGATCACAATGTCCTACGGCACCACCAACGCCATCGTGGCGATCCTCGTCGCCAGCCTGATGATCCTCGTGGTCGGCCTGCCGATCAGCCGCTACGCCATCCGCCACGGCGTCGATATCGATCTTCTGACGCGCGGTGCGAGCTTCGGCTATATCGGCTCCACCTTGACCTCGCTGATCTATGCGAGCTTCACCTTCATCCTGTTTGCCATCGAAGCGTCGATCATGTCCGGCGCGCTCGAGCTCGCGCTCGGCCTGCCGCTGTGGATCGGCTACATCATATCGTCTATCGTGGTGATACCGCTTGTCACCCACGGCGTGCAGCTCATATCGCGCTTCCAGCTCGTCACCCAGCCGTTCTGGATCGTGCTCAACGTCCTGCCCTTCGTGTTCATCGCTTTTGCGGACTGGCAGAAGGTGGGCGAATGGCTTGCCTATTCGGGCCTGCATCATCCCTCCGGACCGCCTGGAACCTATGCGCCCTTCAACCTCGTGGAGTTCGGCGCGGCCTCGGCCGTGATCTTCGCGCTGATGGCGCAGATCGGCGAGCAGGTCGATTTCCTGCGCTTCCTGCCGCCGGACGGGCAGCGCAAGCTGCATCACCGCATCGCCGTCTTCCTTGCCGGTTCCGGCTGGGTCATCGTCGGCGCGCCAAAACTCATCGCGGGCTCCTTCCTCGTCGTGCTGGCGCTGTCATCGGGCGTGCCTTCCACCCGGGCGGCCGATCCTGCACAGATGTACTACACGGCCTTCGGCTACATGCTGCCGTGGGACATGGCGGCGCTCCTGCTGATGGTCGCCTTCGTGGTGGTGTCGCAGCTCAAGATCAACGTGATGAACGCCTATGCCGGGTCGCTCGCCTGGTCGAACTTCTTCTCGCGCCTCACCCACAGCCATCCCGGCCGCGTTGTCTGGCTGGTCTTCAACGTCGCGATCGCTCTGCTCCTGATGGAGCTCGGCATCTACCGGCTGCTGGAGGAAACGCTAGGCGTGTTCTCCATCATTGCCATGGCGTGGCTTTGCACCATTTCGGCGGACCTCTTCCTCAACAAGCCGCTTGGACTGTCGCCGCCCGGAATCGAGTTCAAGCGGGCGCATCTTTACGACATCAATCCTGTCGGCCTCGGCGCCATGACGCTGTCGGCGGTGATCGCGCTGACCGCCCATTTCGGCACGTTCGGCGAGATCGCGGCCTCGCTCGCGCCCTATATCGCCGCCATCGTCGCCTTCATTGCCTCGCCGCTGATTGCCTGGGCGACGGGTGGAAAATATTACCTCGCCCGCAAGCCGCGCCGAAGCTGGGCGCTTGAACAGTCCATTACCTGCTCGATCTGCGAACATCCCTTCGAGCCCGAGGACATGGCCTGGTGCCCGGCCTATGCGGCGCCGATCTGTTCGCTCTGTTGCTCGCTCGACAGCCGCTGCCACGACCTGTGCAAGCCGAAGGCACGGTTCAATGCGCAGATCGCCGGTGTGGCGAAAACCATATTGCCCGCGACGGCGGTGCGGGCTCTCGGCACGAGGCTCGGCCGCTACGGCATCGCCGCCGTTCTTTCCATCGCGGGCATGGGCGTCATCCTCGCCATGATCGCCCATCAGGTCGGGACCCACTCCCCGGAAACGGCGGCAGTGGTGGAGCGCACCATCGCCGTCGTCTTCTTCGTCTTCGCGGTGGTCGCGGGAGTTGTCTGCTGGTTCTACGTGCTTGCCCATGACAGCCGGGTGGTGGCGGAGGAGGAGTCCTCCCGACAGACCACGCTTCTTCTCAAGGAAATCGCAGCACACAAGAAGACGGACGCCGCCCTCCAGCAGGCGAAGGAGGCGGCCGAGTCGGCCAATCGCGCCAAGAGCCGCTATGTCGTGGGCCTGAGCCACGAGCTGCGCACGCCGCTCAATGCCGTGCTCGGCTATGCCCAGGTGCTGGAACGCGACGAAAGCATCCCGCCGCAGCGCCAGAACGCCATCCGCGTCATCAAGCGCAGCGCCGATCACCTTTCCGGCCTTATCGACGGGCTGCTCGATATTTCCAAGATCGAGGCCGGCAAGCTGCAGGTCTATTCCAACGAGATCCATCTGCCCGATTTTCTCGACCAGATCGTCGAGATGTTCCGACCGCAGGCGCAGGCCAAGGGTGTGGCCTTCGAACACACGCGCCCGCCGAACCTTCCGCGCTATGTGCGCACGGATGACAAGCGGCTGCGCCAGATCCTCGTCAACCTTGTTTCCAATGCGCTGAAGTTTACCGATCGGGGCGCAATCCGCCTCGATGTCGCCTATCGCAGCCAGGTCGCGACCTTCACCGTCAGCGACAGCGGCCAGGGCATTCAGGAAAAGGACCTGTCGCGCATCTTCGAGCCGTTCCAGCGCGGCGGCGCCGAGCACGGCCGCATGCCCGGCCTTGGTCTCGGCCTCACCATCACGCGCCTTCTGACCCAGACGCTCGGCGGGGAAATCTCCGTCACCAGTGAATGGGGCAAGGGCACGGAGTTCCGTGTTCGCCTCATGCTGTCGGCCGTCGATCGCCCGGCGGCTGCGAAGGATGCCGTGCAGCGCATCAAGGGCTACCGGGGCTCACGCCGCACCATTGTCGTCGTGGACGACAATGCCGACCACCGCAATCTCATGGAAGAGGTGCTGCGCCCGCTCGATTTCACAGTGCTCACCGCAAAGAGCGGCGAGGAATGCCTGTCGCTCGTCGAGGGGCTGAAGCCCGATCTGTTCCTCGTTGATATCTCCATGCCCGGCATGAACGGCTGGGAGCTGGTCGAGCGCCTGCGCGCGCAGGCCCAGTCCGCTCCTGTCATCATGCTTTCCGCCAATATCGGTGATGGTTCGACTGCCCATTCCGGCCACAACGACATGCTGGCAAAACCCTTCAATCTGCGGGAGCTCACCGACAAGCTCGCCCTCCAGATGGGCCTCGACTGGATCTATCACGACGATGCGGCGTCGGACGATCGCTCGAAAACCAGCATCGTCATTCCGGAGGAAGACCATGTGCGCGAGCTGATCCGCCTTGGCGAGATCGGCTATATCAGAGGCATCGAAGCCAAGCTCGCCGAAATCGCCGGCGTGCCGGAACATCAGCCCTTTGCGGAAGCCGTACGCGCCTATGTTCAGGTTTTCGACCTCGCCGGCTATGATGCCTTCCTGAAAACCATGGATCGGAAAGACGCCGCTGCCCGTGACTGAGACAGCCATCCCCCGCGACATCGTCCTTCTCGTCGACGATTCCCCCGAGGCCCTGGGCTTCCTGACGGAAGCGCTGGAGCAATCCGGCTTCTCCGTGCTGATCGCTACATCCGGCGCCTCGGCACTCAACATCGTCAGCCGCATCACCCCCAACATCATCCTGCTCGACGCCGTGATGCCTGGCATGGATGGCTTCGAGACCTGCCTGAAGCTGAAGGCCGACCCCGCCATCAGCCCCGTTCCCGTCGTCTTCATGACCGGCCTGACGGAGACCGAGCATGTGGTGCGGGCGCTGGAATCGGGCGGCGTCGATTACCTGACCAAGCCGATCAATATCGACGAGCTGCGGGCGCGCATCCGCGTGCATCTCACCAATGCCCGCTCCGCCCAGAGCGCGCGCGTGGCGCTTGATGCCGCAGGGCGACACCTCCTGGCAGTCAGCAGCGAGGGCAAGATCCGCTGGTCGACACCGCAGGCGACCCGGCTGGTCAATGCCGCGACGGGCAGCGACGAGGGGCTCGACGTCGTCTCAGACCATATCCGCAACTGGATGAAGATGCGCGGCACGAACCGCGAAACCACTTTCGTCATCCGCCAGCCGGGGCAGGCGAGCCTGCAACTATCTTTCCTCGGCAGGATCGATGCGGATGAGTTCCTCTTTCGCCTGACGGCAGAAAGCCGTCTGTCCGATGATGAGATCCTGCGCCAGCACTTCTCGCTGACGCACCGCGAATCCGAAGTCCTGTTGTGGATCGCGAAGGGCAAGTCGAACCGCGACATCGCCGAAATCCTGGGCCTCAGCGCCCGCACGGTCACCAAGCACCTGGAGCAGATTTACGTGAAGCTCGGCGTCGAAAACCGTGCTTCCGCCGCCGTGAAGGCCGCGAACGTTTTGCACGAAATTTAGCATCGGCGCTGGTGACGCTCGGCGTTTGCAGAGACGCCGGGGGAAACCCGCTTGGCGGCGTCGGTCAAATCGGCTTAAACTTGCAAAAACCGGTGGTTGATGACAGTGCGGCGGCATCAGAACTCGCTGCGGCGAGGGAGACGACGCGATGAAGAGATATGCGGCTTCCGCCATCCTGGTGCTGTGTGCCGCCGGCCTCGCTCATGCTGCCGACGGTGCCGTCGCCGTCGAGGCAGACCCGGCCGCAGGACTGCATTCCGACTGGGCCTTGCAGATCACGCCCTATATGTGGGCAACCGGTCTCGATGGCGATATCTCGCCTTTCCGCCGCGCTCCAACGCTTTCTGTCGAAAAGTCGTTCTCCGATGTGATTGACGACCTCAACTTCGGCGGCTTCGTCAATATCTGGGGGCGTTATGACCGCTTCGTGCTGTCGGGCGATGTCATGTATGTCAACACAACCGACAGCAAGGCAACGGGTCCGCTGCCGGCGTTGCAGATCCCCGGGATTGCGGCGATCCCTGCTGGCGCGCGCATCGATGCCGATGTCGATACGCGTGAATTCATGGCGACCCTGCAGGGCGGTTATCGTGTCATCGACACGCCGGAACTCTCGCTGGATGCCCTTGGGGGGGCGCGGTTCTGGTATATTTCCAACGATGTCTCGGTTACCGCGAGCTATCCCGGTCTGGGACGGGTTTCCGCCAGTCACGAGGAGAGCTTCGGCTGGGTGGATCCGGTTGTCGGCGCGCGGCTGTTCGTAAACCTGACCGACAAGCTTTCGATACAGGGGCAGATCGATATCGGCGGTTTCGGCGTCGGGTCCGATCTGACCTGGTCGGCGCTGGCGACGGTAAACTATACCTTCACCGACAACCTGTCCGTCTCGGCCGGATACAAGGTGCTGGATGTCGACTACGAGCATGACGGCCATGTCTTCGACACGCGCCTTTCCGGCCCGGTGCTCGGTCTGACCTATCGGTTCTGAGCGCGCAACGCCCTAGCCGTCCGCCCGGGCTTCGAAGGCCCTTGCTCGATATTCTCCCGGCGGCAGGCCGAAATGGGACTTGAAGGCACGGGAGAACTGGGTCTGGTCGCTGAAGCCCCAGCTGTAGGCGATCTCGGCGGCGGTCTGCACATTGCCGGGATCCGCCAGCGCCTCGCTGCACGCCGAAAGCCGCTGGGTGCGGATCCAGTTGCGGACCGTGTCACCCGTATCCCTGAACAGCTCGTGCAGATAGCGGGTGGAGATGCCGCAGGCCCGGGCGATGCGCTCCGGGTCGAGGCGGAAATCCTGGAGATGGGCGCGAACATAGGTCTCGACGCGGGCGAGATGGGCGCTGCGCACCGTCGAGTTGCCTGATGTCAACACGCGATCATCCGCCTTGATCGCAAGAACAAGCAGATCGACAAGCTGGCGACCGACCGTCGTGCGCGCTTCCTGGGTCATGCCATCGAAGCGCGCGGGCAGGAGGTGCAGCATGTCTGTGAAAAGGCCGCCGGCGCCGTTGTCGGCCTCGAATTGCAGGGTGCAGAAGCGGTCCGGCGCGCGCATGCGCCCGCCAAGCGCCTCGGCCTCGACCTTGAGCACCCACATGTCGGCCGCCTCCGAATGGCTGAACTGGTAGGGCTCGCTGCTGCGCTCCAAGAAGAAGCCGCCAGGCCGGCACGTCATCTCGCGGCCGCCTTGGGAAAAGAACACTTCCGCATTCGCAGGCACCGTCACGAGGAATTCCTCGTCCCTCGCGGCGCGGAAGTGATGCGGGAGGCGCAGATATTGCAGGGCATCGCAGGTCAGCCGCGAAATAGAGACATCGCCAAACTGCCATGTCGTCAGGTCGCCGGAAAAGCGGTCGGCCTCGCGAAAGCGCAGGTCGAGCGGGAAGTAGGCCGAGGCGATGGCCTCGTGCCAGTGGCGGCTGCGGTCCGGTGCGCGTGTCGCGCTTGTGGTGATGCTCGTCTTCATGCGGCTTTCCCTCTTCGTTAAAAGGTATGCACATGATGTCTGCCAGGCAACGAAAATGGCAGCTTGTGCGCTCGAGCGCAAACCGTTGTTCGCCTCCTGCAAAGACCGGACCGGAAATCTCTGCCTAGATTGAGCCCGGCTTCAACGGTGCGACAGACACCGGCGGCCCAGGGAACAGACATTTCAGCTACGCGAACGGTTTCCAGGCCGTCGGCTCTCGCCCTCAACCAGCGTGAACACGATGCTCCATACCCAGACTTCCAAGGTGGACCCGATCACCCTTTCGGTGGTGCGCGGCATGCTCGAGACGACACAGCGCGAAATGACGCTTGCGCTGGAGAAAACGGCCCGCTCGTCGGTCTTCAACCTGGCGCACGATTATTCGACGGCGCTGTTCAATGCCCGGCCGGAGATGATTCTGCAGGGGCAGGACATTCCGATCCATCTCGGCTCGCTCATTCCCGCCATGAAGGCGGTTGCGGCCTTCTTCGGCGACGACATCCACGAAGGCGACCTGATCCTTCACAACGATCCGGCCTTCGGCGGCAGCCACGCGATCGATACCTGCATGTACAAGCCGGTCTTCTACAAGGGCGAGCTCGTCTACTGGACCGTCTGCAAGGGTCACCTCACCGATATCGGCGGGCCGGTGCCGGCGGGGTACAACCCCAATGCCACGGAAATCTACGCAGAATGCCTGCGCATTCCGCCGGTGAAGATCTGGGATCGCGGCAAGCCGCGCCATGACGTGCTGAACATGATCCTGACCAACATGCGCGCCCGCCGCGATCAGGAAGGGGACTTCCGCGCCCTGATCGGCGCCTGCCAGGTGGGGGAACGCAACCTTCTCGCCATGCTCGACAAATACGGCAAGGAGCAGGTCGATGCCTGCGTCGATACCCTGCTCGACATGGCCGACAAGCACATGCGCGCGCTGATCGCGACAGTGCCGGACGGTACCTATGAGGGTGCCGCCATTCTTGAGGATGCCGGCCACGGTTTCGGCGATTTCGAGATCAAGGCGACGGTGACGATCGATGGCGACGCCTGCCATATCGCCATCGATAGCCCGCCACAGATTCCGTATTTCATCAATTCCTACGAGGGCAATTCCCATTCCGGCGTCTATCTGGGCCTGATGATGTTTGCGGCACTGCCGCCGCCCTACAATGAAGGGCTCTATCGCTGCGTCAGCCTCGATTTCGGGCCGAAAGGCACGCTCTGCAATGCGCAGGAGCCCGCACCGCACATGAACTGCACGACGACGCCGATGGAAACGCTGACGGATGCCGTGCGTCTCGCCTTCGAGAAGGCGGTGCCGTCGCGCGTCTCGGCCTCATGGGGACATGCCAACGGCCTCAACATCGCCGGCCGCGATTCCCGCACAAACGAGGAGTTCGTGACCATGGTGCTGGCCACCATCATTTCCGGCGGCGGTGCGACGCCCAAGCAGGACGGCTGGCACGCCGTCGGCCCGGAATGCTGCTTCGGCGCCTTGACCTCTGGCGATGTGGAACTGCTTGAATATTCCTATCCCATCGTCATCCATCGCTATTCGCTGATGACGGATTCCGGCGGCGCCGGCAAATTCCGCGGCGGTTCCGGCACGGCCTGGGAAGTCGAGCCGCTTAACGGCGACATGCTGTGCATAGGCTTCGGCGAGGGGCGGCGTATTCCGGCGATGGGTGCCGCCGGTGCGACGTCGGCCATGGTCGATACCAAGGTGGGCCGCGTCGAATTGCGGCGTGACGGCGCGGTCCAGGTCGAGCGCAAGAACATCATCGAGACCATCAAGCCCGGCCAGACGATCACCAATCTCAATCCGGGCGGCGGAGGCTTCGGCAACCCGTTCGAGCGGCCGGTGGAAAAGGTCGTTTCCGATGTGCGCAACGGCCTCGTCTCCCTGGAAGGCGCGCGGCTCGACTACGGGGTCGCCATCGTGAGCCTCGAGACCCTTGATGTCGATACGGCCGAGACCGACCGGCTCAGAGCCGCTGTTTAAGGAAGACAGACATGACCATGCATTCCTACCGTCTCGGCATCGATGCCGGCGGCACCTTCACCGACTTCGTCATTGCCGACCGCGCGACCGGTGAGGTCAGGCTGTTCAAGGCGCTCTCCACACCCTCCGACCCCACCAAGGCCATCGAGAACGGTCTTGGCCTGATCGCCGCCGATCTCCAGCGGCCGATCGAGGAGATCATCGCCAATTGCGACTTGTGCATCAACGGCACGACGGTCGGCCTCAATGCGTTGATCACCCATCGCGGCGGCCGCACGGGTCTGATCTGCACGGCCGGGCACGAGGACTCCATCGAGATCCGCAACGGCCACAAGGAAGACGGCTTCCGCTACGACCCCGATTATCCCGCCGCCACGATGCTCGTCCCGCGCTATCTGCGCCGCGGCATTCGCGAACGTGTGCTGTCGGACGGTTCCGTGCGCACGCCACTGCATGAGGAGGATGTGCGCGAGGCCTGCCGGCTCTTCCTGAAGGAGGGGGTCGAGACCGTCGCCATCTCCTTCGTCTGGTCGGTGCTGGACCCATCACATGAGCGGCGCGCGGCCGAAATCGTGCGCGAGATGATGCCGGATGCCGTGCTGACCGTCGGCAGCGAGCTTTATCCGCAGGTGCGCGAATACACCCGCACGTCGACGGCGGTCACGAACGCCTATCTCGCCCCGGTCATGCGTCGTTACATCACGGCGGTCGATGCCTATTTCCGCTCGCTCGGCGCCAAGCAGCCGGTGCGCTACTTCCAGTCCAATGGCGGGCTTGCCATCGGGCAGGTCATGAGCGACCGCTCCGTCTACGCCATCAATTCCGGCCCGGCTTCCGCGCCGCAGGCGGGGCTCTATGCCGGCGCGCCGTTCGGCCACAAGAACGTCATCACCGTCGATATGGGCGGCACGTCCTTCGACATCACGCTCACCCGCAGCGGCCAGACCAACCTCAACAAGAACATCGATTTCCTGCGTTATCGCATCGGCGTGCCGATGATCCAGGTTGAGACGCTCGGCGCCGGTGGCGGGTCGATCGGCTGGGTGGACCCGCTCGGTCTTCTCCAGGTCGGCCCCCAATCGGCCGGTTCCGAGCCGGGTCCGGCCTGCTATGGCCGGGGCGGAGCGGAACCCACGACCTCAGACGCCAATCTCGTGCTCGGCTATCTCAACCCCGCAGGCCTGCTTGGCGGCAAATTGCCGCTTGACGTGGAGAAGGCGCGGGCGGCCGTGGCGCGGGTCGCAGAACCGCTCGGCATCTCCACCGAACAGGCGGCCTATGGCATGTTCGCCATCGTCAACAACAACATGGTCAACGGCATCAGGCGCGTTTCTGTCGAGCGCGGCTACGACCCGCGCGATTTCGTCCTCGTCGGGGCAGGGGGCGCGACGGCCGCCCATATTACGGCGCTGGCGCGTGAAATGGGTATCGACACGATCATCCTGCCCAAGCTCGCCTCCGGTCTCTGCGCCTTCGGCCAGATCATCTCCGACGTGAAATACAACTACATGGCCCCGGCCCCGGTGAGGCTCGACAACCCAGCGAGCTACGCGCGTATCGACGCCCTCTTCAAGGAGATCGAGGTCAAAGGTGTTGCGCATCTTGAGGCCGACGGTTTCGCGGCCGACGCGATCGACATCCGCCGTTCGCTCGACATGCGCTATGTCGGCCAGGTGCATGAATGCACCGTGGATATCGGCACGTTCCCGATCGACGAAAACACCATCGAAAAGGTCAAGGACGCTTTCCACGCCCGGCATGAGGAGCTTTACACCTATGCCGAACGGCACAGCACGGTGGAGGTGGTGAACATCGAATCCACCATCTACGGCCGCATCGAGAAGGTACGGCCGCCTAAGCTGGTGACGCGCGGCGACGATGCGGCCGCGCTGAAGGGGCATCGCGACGCGATCTTCGAGCAATCCGGCAAGGTCACGTCCACGCCCGTTTACGATGGTGCAAAGTTCGGCGCCGGCGCCCGCATCCAGGGCCCCGCCATCATCGAGGAGGTGACGACGACCATCATCATCGAGCCGGGCTGGACGAGTGTGCTGCACGAAAGCGGCAGTTACCTGCTGACACGCGAACAGTGAGAATTCGCTCCGCTGGCGGGCGGAGCGGTGCCTCGCAACAGGGAGAACCGGAATGGCAGGCAGCATATCGGCGCCGGCGGCCGCGGTCCCTGCGGTTATCCGCTCAACGTTCCGGCAGGTGAAAGGCCTGCTGGAAGTAAGAACGGAAGGCGAGCATGGGGGGCGTCAGCTCCATGTTTCGCCGCCAGGCGAGGCCCACATCCATGGCGGGAACGGTGTCGCTGATGTTCACCGTCTCGATGCGCCGGCCCTCGAGCGACCAGGGCCTGTGCACCATGTCGGAAAGGATGGCGACGCCCTGGCCGTTGGCGACCAGCGAGCGAACGGCCTCAACCGAGGAGGTGCGCAGGATGACGCGCGGCTGATAGGGCGTGGCGCTCCAGTATTTCAGCGCGGAATGCGCGGCCTCGTCCACCGTCAGCATGATGTAGGGCTCGTCGGCGATGTCCCGCAGTCCCACGGTCTCGGCCTGCAGGAGTGGATGCTGGGCCGGCAGCCAGAGCCGGCGCGTCGAGCTCAGCACCTTCTCCGTGATCAGGGCCGGGTTCAGGATGTTGGAGGTGAGCAGAACCGACATGTCGTAGCGGTTGCTCAGCAGCCCTTCCTCGATGGATTCCCGATTGAGCTCAAAGAGCTGGATTTCGAGCCTGGGAAAGAGCCGCCGCAGCCGCTCGATATGCAGCGGCAGAAAGTAGCCGATCACGGTGTAGGTCGCGGCAACCGTCAGCGTGCCTTCGATCTCGTTGCTGACGACATTGAGATGCGTCGCCTCATCGACCTTCTTCAGGATCTCGTAGGCATGCGACAGAAATTGCCGTCCGGCGGGCGTAAGGTCCATGCCATGCGGCGTGCGCAGGAAGAGGCTCACGCCGACCGTGCGCTCCAGCTCCTTGATCGCCGTCGTCACCGCGGACTGGGATATCGAGAGATCGACCGCGGCTTGCGAAATCTGGCCGAGCTCCGCGGTGGCGACGAAGTAGCGGATCTGCCGGAGGCTCAGCGTCATGGCTGTCATTCCCATTCTGATTTGCTGCGAGCAGGTATCGAAAAATCAGAACAGACGGCGCCGAAATGAGCATCAGACCGCCCTGTTAGGGGCATAACCGGGTTACCAGTTTGTTTTTTATGGTTTTTGCGGCGCAACAAAACGAGGCATCGAGTTCTGATTTTTAGAATTCATATATGGAAAAATAGAATTTTTCAAAGGGCTCTAAAGGGCCTAGCGTTCACTCCATTCAGGAATGCTGCGAGGTTGAGACGGTGCGTGAGGTGGTCGATATCAATTGCGACATGGGCGAGGCCTTCGGCCGCTGGCGCGTCGGTGACACGGAAGACACCTCACTGATGCCGCTGATCAGCTCGGCGAACATCGCCGCGGGTTTCCATGCCGGTGATCCCAACCTGATGGATGAAACGGTGCGGCTCGCCGCCGAACACGGTGTCGGCATCGGCGCCCATCCCGGCTACAACGATCTCCAGGGCTTTGGTCGTCGAAAGATCGCGGGCACCGCAAAGGAACTTGTCAACGACCTCGTCTATCAGGTCGGCGCTATCAGGGAATTCGCCCATCGCCACGGCGGGCGGCTCCAGCATGTGAAGCCGCATGGCGCTCTCTACATGGAGATGGCGATCAATCCGGAACTGTCCCAGAGCTTCGTGCAGTATATGCGCACCGTCGAGCCGAACGCCTTTATCTTCTGCATGGGCGGTTCGGCGACGTTTCGCGCCGCGACCGAAGCGGGCCAGCCCGTGGTGCGCGAATTCTACGCCGATCGCGAATACGACGACAGCGGCTCCATCGTGTTCACCCGCGATGCCGGCCGTCCCGATCCCGCCGCCATCGCGCGCAAGGTTCTGCGCGCCTGTCAGGAGGGCAAGGTCAGGACCGTCACGGGCCGCGACATCGACATCGATTTCGAATCCATCTGCTTCCATTCCGACACGCTCGGCGCATTCGACATCGTGTGCCAGATGCGTGATGCGCTGGTGGGAGCGGGTATACGTATTGCGCCCGTTTCGGCCTCGGCCGGGCGCTGACTTCTGGAGTGGAGAGAGACATGAGCAAGATCGAGATCAGATCGCCCCTGCCGGGCACCTTCTACCGCGCGTCGTCGCCCGACGTGCCGCCTTTCAAGGCTGACGGCGATAGCGTGGCGTCAAGCGACGCAATCGGCCTGATCGAGGTCATGAAGACCTTCCAGGAGGTGCCCGCCGGCGTCGATGGCAAGAACATCACCTTCCTCGTCGAGAACGAGGAACCGGTCATGGCCGGTCAGGTCATCGCCGAGGTGGAGGCATGACCATCCGCTCGATCCTCGTTGCCAACCGCGGCGAGATCGCGGTGCGCATCATCAAGGCGGCGAAGGCGCTCGGCATCCGCACCGTGCAGGTCCACAGTGCAGCCGATGCCGACATGCTCGCGGTGAAGCTCGCCGACGAAGCCATCGATATCGGATCGCCGGCGCCGAAGAAATCCTACCTGAACATCGAGGCCGTGGTGAATGCGGCCAAGGCCGCAGGCGTGGATGCCGTGCATCCGGGTTACGGCTTCCTGTCTGAAAACGCCGATTTTGCCGACGCCGTCGAAGCCGCGGGCCTCATCTTCATCGGCCCGAAAGGTGATGCGATCCGCCTGCTGGGCGACAAGGTCGCCGCCCGCGCCGTTGCCGCCAAGGCCGGCGTTCCGACGGTGCCGGGCAGCGCGGGGCGCCTTGCCACAATCGAGGAAGCACGGGGTGTGGCGGCGAAGACCGGCTTCCCGATCATGATCAAGGCGGCAGCCGGCGGCGGCGGTCGCGGTATCCGTATCGCCGCCGACCTAGCGGATCTCGAGCGGCATTTCCCACAGGCCTCGGCAGAAGCGCTCGCCGCCTTCGGCGACGGTGGGCTTTATCTTGAAAAGGTCATCACCAAGGCCCGCCATGTCGAGGTGCAGATCCTCGGTGACGGCAAGAACTTCGTTCATTGCTTCGAACGGGAATGCTCGTTGCAGCGCCGCCGCCAGAAAGTCTGGGAAGAAGCGCCGTCCTTCCTTCTTCCGGCCGAGGTGCGGGCCAAGCTGTGCGAAAGTGCGGTCGCGCTGGCGCGCGAGGTCGCCTATCGCGGCGCAGGAACCGTCGAATATCTCTATGACGAAACGACGCGCGAATTTTACTTCATCGAGGTCAACACGCGCATTCAGGTCGAGCATCCGGTGACGGAAATGATCACCGGCATCGATCTTGTTTCCGAGATGATCCGCGTGGCCGGCGGCGCACCCTTGTCGATCAGTCAGGCGGATGTCGAGGCATTTGGCCATGCCATCGAATGCAGGATCAACGCGGAAGACCCGGCCAAGGGGTTCATGCCGGCGCCGGGAACGATTTCGCGCCTCGTCGTGCCCGAGGGCGATGGGATCCGTTTCGATACGATGCTCTACGAGGGCTACACGATCCCGCCGTTCTACGACTCGCTTGTCGGCAAGCTCATCGTCTGGGCCGAAACGCGTGAAGCCTGCCTGGAGCGTCTGAGGCAGGTGCTGAGCGGCCTCGTCATTGAGGGAATTCCCACCACCATTTCCCTGCACCTGGCGCTTGCCAGCGATGCGAGCGTGGCGCGTGGTGCGTTCGATACCCGCTTCCTCGAACGATGGCTTGAAACGGAATTCGCCGCAAAGACCGGCGCGACGGCGGAGGTTGCCTGATGACGACCAGATATTCATTCGGAGGCGACGAGCACCTGTTCGTCGAATGCAGCGAGGAAATGTCGCTTGAGGCCTTCTTCAAGAGCCTTTCCATGGCCAAGGGCGTGCGCGATAGCGGCATCAGGGGCGTAACGGAAATCTGCCCGGCCAACGCCTCGTTCCAGATCAAGTTCGACCCTGACATCATCCATCCGGACGATGTCCTGAAGGAGGTCAAGGCCATCGAAGGCGCAGCCGCCAAGGCCGAGCCCGTGCTGAAGACCCGCATCGTCGAAATCCCCGTCTTCTACAACGACCCGTGGACACATGAGACGCTGATGCGCTTTCGCGAGCGTCACCAGGACCCGACGGGAACCGACCTGGACTATGCGGCCCGCATCAATGGCTACGGCTCCGTCGACGATTTCGTCGGTGCCCATTCCGGCTCGCCGTGGTTCGTCTCGATGGTGGGTTTCGTCGCGGGCCTTCCCTTCATGTACCAGATGGTCGAGCGTCAGCGGCAGATACAGGTGCCGAAGTACCTCAGGCCGCGCACGGATACACCGCGGCTCACTGTCGGCCATGGCGGTTGCTTCGGCTGCATCTATTCGGTGCGCGGTGCCGGCGGCTACCAGATGTTCGGCATCACGCCCATGCCGATCTTCGATCCGACCCAGACGACCAGCTACCTGCGCGATTTCATGGTGTTCTTCCGCCCCGGCGACATCGTGAAGTTCAAGCCGATCGATCGCGACGCCTATGACCAAGCGGTGGAAGATGTCGATAAGGGGTTGTTTGCCCCGCCAATCCGCGAGGTGACGTTCGATCTGCGCGACTACCAGAAGGATATCGACGGTACCAACGCCAAGCTGGAGGGTGTGCTCCATGGCCATTAAGGTTCTCCACCACGGTCTTGCGACCACCGTTCAGGATCTCGGTCGTCCCGGCTACTTTCACCTCGGCATTCCGGTCGGCGGTGCGATGGATCGTTACGCAATGCGCGCGGCGAACCTTCTCGTCGGCAATGACGAAGGCGCGGCAGGGCTCGAAGCCGTGTTCATCGGCCCGAAGCTGGAATTCACCGAGGATGCGCTTGTCGCCGTCACGGGCGCCGACATGCCGGCCAAGGTTGATGGCGTCGCCCAGGCAGGCTGGACCGCCTTCAAGGTCAAGGCCGGCCAGACGCTGACCTTCGATTTCCTGAAATCCGGTGCGCGCATCTGCATCGCGGTCTCCGGTGGCATCGATGGACCCGAAGCGCTCGGAAGCCGCTCTACTTATCCGATCGGTGCGCTGGGCGGTTTCAACGGCCGTCCCCTAGCCGCCGGCGATGAACTGCCGGTCGGCAGCGGTAGTCTTGCGAGCGAGGGAAAGAGCGTTCCTGAAGCCATGCGTCGCAAGCCGGGCATGCCCGCGGAGCTGCGCGTTCTGCCCGGCCTCTACTGGCATCGCGTGACAGAGCAGTCGCAGGAGAACTTTTTCGCCGACGAGTGGAAGGTCGCAAACGAGGCGGATCGCATGGGCTACCGTTTCAAGGGTGGCCGGAAGCTTGATTTCGTCGAGCGCGAGCAGCCCTTCGGCGCCGGTTCGGACCCGTCGAACATCGTCGACAGCTGCTACCCCTATGGCTCGATCCAGGTCCCGGGCGGCACGGAGCCGATCATCCTGCACCGGGATGCCGTATCCGGCGGCGGCTATTTCATGGTGGGCACGGTCATCTCCGCCGACATGGACCTGATCGGCCAACTCCAGCCGCACATGCCGACGCGCTTCGTCAAGGTGACGATGGAAGAGGCACTGGCTGCGCGCGGGGAGCGCCGGGCAGCGCTGTCCCGGTTGCGCGAAGCGCTGGCATAGGAGAGGACGATGCGCACCGCCGCTGCACACCCTTCAAGACAGGGCCCACCGCAAGGCGGGTCAGTCGAGAACGGGCGTCAGATAGGCGGCCGTCACGCCCGGGCCGGGAATGATCGCCACGATCTTCATCTGCGCGATGGTGCGGTTGAGGGAGGCTTCCAGATGGGTCGCCATCATGGACACCGCCGATTCCGTCGCTCCGCGCAGCAGAAGTTCGGCAACCAATCGAAGTTCCGTGATGATCGCGGGATCGCCGGGCAGGCCGAGTCGGCGCAGCAGCCGGTCGGTCGCTGTCACCGGCAGCAGATTGTTGCGCACGAGGTCCCTCAGCCGCTCGTTCGGTGCGGCAAGGACGCAGCATTCGATGAACTCGATCTGGATCGCCTCGCTGTTGCCAAGACCACCGGCGCTGTCTTCCGCAGTGCGCAGCCGCTTCAGAAGCGTCTCCAGCCGCGCCCGGTTCACTGCCGGCGCGCCGAGGCGTATGGCCGGCGGTTCCAGCATGGTGCGCAGCACGAAATGATCCTTCACCGTCTGTGCGGTGAGGGGGCCGGCAATCCAGTGCGAACTCTGGTTCTTGCGCACGAGCCCGCGCTCGCGCAGGCGCGTCAGCACGTCGCGAACGACGGTGCGGCTGACATTGAAATGGTTGGCGAGTTCCATCTCGACGATGCGATAGCGGCCGAAGACCACGCAGCCGGCAACATCCGCCTCCACGGTATTGTAGATGCGCTCCCAGGACGAGCGGCTTTGCAGCGCCTCGTCCGCATGACGGGGCACGACGAGGCCAAGCGCCTTGATATCCGTGCGGATCGGCTCGACACCGTCGCCGGGCGGTCCCACCAGGAAGCCGCGGCCGGCGAAGCGATGCACCAGCCCGTCGGCCTCCAGCGTCTGAAGCGCGCGCTGAACCGGCGCGCGCGACGTCTGCAGAATGTCGGCGATGGGACCTTCCAGCAGCACGAGGCCAGCCGGCAGCGTGCCGGCTTCGATGTTGCTGCGCAGCACCTCCTCGGCGATTTCGTACCGCTTCTGGCTGCCCGTGGCGGCCTGCTCTTCCTTCATGGATTCCGTCATCGCTGGATTTTCATAACGGGCGCACTGTGCCGCATTCTCCATCGGAAGAAAAGGATGGCATAAATGATTATTGAATACAAAGTTTGAAATTAGGAAGATCCGTCGAGGCGCCGTCGTCCCAAGGTCTCGACTGTCGCGTCATCGCGGGTCCTTCCTCTTAGCTTGCGAATATCGTGCGCAACAGGCGTATTTCCGCCGCTGCGCGCAGACGTAAGCGCTACGAAAACGATATGTCCGCTCGGCCGTTCTGTTGGTTTTCACGCAGCAGCACGATAAAACGGAAAATTATAAAAAGTCTATTGAATACAAAAACCATTTATGGCATGGTTTTTGAAATCAAGGTGCCCGTAAGAGGCACCGTAAGCGGAACGAAGTGAAATGTTCAGGAATATCGCTGCGCCGCGCATCTGACGATGCGTGAACGATGGCTCTTGCTCCTTCGGATGCGTGTCGCATCCGGCGGCGTGCGAAGCTTTGCGCATAGACATTCCCGGCTCAAACTGGTGGGAACAGAGTGTCATCCGTCCTCCAACTGAAGAATGTGCACAAGGCCTTTGCAGGCGTTCCGGCGCTCGCCGGCATCGATGCATCCCTTGCGAACGATACCTACGTCTCGTTGCTTGGCCCCAGCGGCTCCGGCAAGACGACGCTGCTGCGCGTCATCGCCGGCTTCGAGCAGCCGGACAGCGGTGAAATCCTGTTTTCCGGCCGGCGCATCGATGGCGTTCCGCCGCATGAACGCGGTATCGGCTTCGTCTTCCAGAACTTCGCGCTCTTCCCGCATCTGAGCGTTGCCGAAAACATCGCCTTCGGCCTGACCAACCGCGCCGTCGATCCGGTGACGGACGCGAAGGTCGTGGCCGGCCGTGTGCGCGACATCATCGGCCTCGTCGGGCTTTCAGGATTGGAAGACCGCGCCACCACCCAGATTTCCGGGGGCCAGAAGCAGCGCGTGGCGCTTGCCCGCACGCTCGTGACCGAACCGAGCATGGTTCTGCTCGACGAGCCGCTCGGTGCGCTCGATGCCAATCTGCGCATGCGCATGCGCGGCGAGCTTCGCACCATCCGAGAGCGCTGCGGCGTCACCTTCCTGCATGTCACCGGCTCGGAAACCGAGGCGCTTGCGATGGGCGACACGGTGCTGGTGCTCGACGCCGGGCGCATCGCCCAGTCCACCGATGCCGACACGCTCTACAGCCGTCCGGCCTCAGCCGATGTCGCGCGCTTTCTCAATTGCTACAACATCTTCCCCGGTGCCGTTTCCGGCGATGCCTTCGCCAGCCCGGTTGGCGCGCTCGCGCTGGGCGGTGTGAAGCAGACGTCGGGCAATCCGGCATACGCCATCCGCTACGATCGCGTTGCGATCCGCCCCACGGACGCTGCGACAGCGGATGACGAGGTGCGCATCGAGGCGAGCTTCGTGGCCAGCGAATATTCCGGCGCCGCGATCAACTCCTTCTTCACGCTCGACGACGGTCGCGTCTTCGAGGTGGAAACCCATCTGAGCCATGCCGCGCCGGCAACCTATGAGGAGAAGGGCCGCTATGCCCTTGTGTGGAAGCGGGAGGACGCCCTTGTGTTCGTTTGAGACCGCCATTGCAGGTCCTGCCCCCACCCACCCGGAGAATGAGAGATGACGATGGCCGCCACCAGCCATGACACGCCCGTCGAAACGGCGGAGCGTCCCACCCGCAAACAACCCGACCGCACTTTCTGGCTGCTCGCCCCGGGCGCGCTGTGGATGTTGCTCTTCCTGGTCGCGCCCATCCTGATGATGGTCTACGTTTCCTTCTGGACCCAGACCACCTTCAAGATCGAGCCGACGCTGACGCTGAAGAGCTGGATCACCTTCTTCACGTCCGATACCTATCTCGGGGCGCTGTGGACCACGGTGCGCATCTGGCTCATCGTGCTCGTTTCCACGTTGCTCGTCGGCTATCCGGCCGCACTCTTCGTCGGGCTGTTCGTCAAGAACAAGACGCTGTCGACCGCGCTGCTCGTTCTCTGCATCATTCCCTTCTGGACCTCCTTCCTCATCCGCGTGCTGGCCTGGCGGCCGATGCTCGGCAAGGAGGGCGCGATCAACATGATCCTCATGAAGATCGGCGTGATCACCCAGCCGATCGAGGTGCTGCTGTTCTCCGAACTCTCCGTCATCATTGGCATGACGCAGATCTACTGCGTCTTCATGGTCGGTCCCATCGCCTTCATGCTGGGCCGCATCGATCCCTCGGTCATCGAGGCCGCGCAGGATCTCGGCGCCGGCTTCTGGCGCATCTTCCGCACCATCATCCTGCCGCTCTCCATGCCGGGCGTGGTGGTGGGCGCCATCTTCGTCTCCGTCATGGTGCTCGGTGAGTTTGCGACATCCGCCGCGCTTTCCGGCCGCAAGGTCAACCTGCTCGGCAACATCATCGTCACCCAGGTCGGGTCGCTGAAATGGGCCTTCGCCGCCGTCGCCGGCGTGGTGCTGACGATCCTGATGGGCGCCGTCGTCGCCGCCCTGCTGCGGGTCGTCGATCTCAGGAAGGAACTCTGATCATGAACGCTTCCGGCATCAAGTTCGGCCTCGGCGTCTATACCGCGCTGTTCATCGTCTTCCTGTACGGCCCGCTCGTGGTTCTTGCCATCCTGTCCTTCCAGACCGGACCGGAGGGCGGGCCGCAGTTCCCGATCATCGAATGGTCGACCTATTGGTACAAGCACCTCTTCGGCCTGACCCCGCCTTCGCGCATCGCGCCGCTGCCCATCGATCAGGCGCTGTTCCGTTCGCTGGCGCTGGCCGTCATGACCATGATCGTCTCCACCGTGCTCGGCGTCACCGCCGCCCAGGCGTTCCGCAAGAAGTTCCGCGGCTCGGGTGTGATCTTCTACCTTATCGTGCTCGGCATGATGGTTCCGGGCGTACTCGTCGGCCTCGGCATGGCGCTGGTCGCCAACACGCTCGGCATCGACCGCCACTGGTGGGGCACGGCCTTCGTGCTTCACGTCGTCTACACGTTCCCCTTTGCCTTCCTCGTCATGCTCGCAATCTTCAACCGCTTCGATCCGAGCGTGGAGGAGGCTGCGTGGTCGCTCGGCGTTCCCCCGGCCCGAACCTTCCGCAAGATCACCTTTCCGCTGATCTTCCCGGGCGTGCTTTCGGCCATGCTGTTCGCCTTCACGCTGTCCTATGACGAGTTCTCGCGCACCCTGTTCGCCTCAGGCCGCGACCTGACGCTACCGCTCGCCATCTACGGCACGTTCTCCGTGGAAGTGCATCCGAACGTCTTCGCCTTCGGTGTTCTCACCACGCTGTTCTCCTTCGCGCTGCTCGGCACCTATGCCGTGCTGATGGGCCTGTCCGTGCGCCGCGCCAAGCGCATGGCCATCCAGGAGGAGGCGTGATGGCGGGTTCTGCTCTCGTTACCGGCGCGGGTTCCGGCATCGGCCGCGCCATCGCCCTGAAACTCGCCGCGGAAGGTTATGCGGTGACGGTCAACGACCTCTCGTGCGAACGCGCCGAGTCGGTCGCCGTCGAAATCCGCGGCTCCGGCCGCAAGGCCGTTGGCGTCGCAGGCGACGTGTCCAGCGAAGCGGATGCCGCCGCTATCCATCACGCCGCGGTCGCCGCGCATGGCGCTGTCGCGCTGCTGGTCAACAATGCCGGCATCGCGCATCAGGCGCTGTTCGAAAACCTCGATGTGGCCGATTTCGATCGCATGTTCGCCGTCCATGTGCGCGGCACGTTCCTGATGACCAAGGCCGCGCTGCCCGCAATGCTGGCGGCCGGTGAAGGCGTCATCGTCAACGTCGCCTCGCAGCTCGGCCAGATCGGCGGCGTCGAGCTGGTGCACTATTCCGGCGCCAAGGCAGCGATCATCGGCATGACCAAGGCGCTTGCCCGCGAGGTTTCCGCCCGCGGGGTGCGCGTGAATGCCGTCGCGCCCGGGCCGATCAACACGCCGCTCGTCATGCAGCTTTCACAGGAATGGCGCGATGCCAAGCGCGCCGGCCTGCCGCTCGGCCGCTTCGGCGAGCCGGAAGAGGTGGCCCAGACCGTCGCCTTCCTCGCATCCCCCGCCGCCAGCCTTTTCGTCGGACAGACGCTAGGACCGAATTCCGGCGACGTGATGCTTTGATACCGGAGAAAACAATGCCTGCAGAAAACAAACGCATCGTCATCGTCACCGGCGCCGGTATCGGCATCGGCGCAGCCACCGCGAAAGCCTTCGGCGCGCTCGGCGATCACGTCGTCGTCACCGATATCCTCGAAAAGGAAGGCCGCGAGACCGTCGAGACGATTGTCGCCGCCGGCGGATCGGCGGAATTCCACAGCTACGATGTCAGATCCACCGCCGCGACGGATGCGCTGGTGTCCGATATCGAGTCGCGGCATGGCCGCATCGATGTGATCGTCGCCAATGCCGGCATTGCGCATCGCACGCCGCTTGCCGATCTCACCGATGAAAAGTGGGACCTGACCTTCGATATCGATCTGAAGGGCATCTTCCGGCTCGTCCGCGCAGCCGCGCCCGGCATGCGGGCCCGCCGCTCCGGTGCGGTCATCGCGCTCTCCTCCATCATGGGTGTCGCCTATGGCTGGGATGAGCATGTGCACTATTCCGCCGCCAAATCGGGCGTCGTCGGCCTCGTGCGCGGTCTGGCGGTTGAAATGGCGCGCGACGGTGTGCGCGTGAACGGCATTGCGCCGGGTTACATCCGCACCGCGCAGCTTCTCTCCGAGGAGAATTCGCTTGGGCCGGCGGGTGCTGAAAAGGCGGCCGAGTTCATTCCGATGGGACGGCTCGGCACGGGCGAAGACATCGCCGATGTCGCCGCATTCCTCGCCTCCGACAATGCGAGATACATGACCGGCCAGGTGCTGGTCGTGGATGGTGGCCTGCTGGTGGGCCGGTACTAGCCGCCTCGAAAGGGCGGGGAACAGGGGCCGCAAAACGGCTCCGGGGAACGACAAACAAACTGGAGAAGAGATATGTTCAAGTCGGAAATAAATCGCCGCTCGCTCCTCAAGCGCTCGGCCGGGGTAATGGCGCTGGCAATGGGCGGCGGCACGCCGTTCCTGTCCTCGCGCATGGCCTTTGCACAGGCCGCCGACCTCGCCGGCCAGCAGCTGCGCACAATCGGCCTGTCGGTCACGGTGCAGGAGCGCATCCTCGAGGAGTTCAAGAAGGAATCGGGCGTCGGCGGCACCTCGGGTACGGCCGCGACCTTCCCGGACGCCCAGACAAAGATCCTTTCGGGTTCGAAGGATTATGACTGCTGGGAGATCATCGCCGAGCGCCTGCCGTCCATCGTCATGACCGACAATGTCGAGACGATCCCGGCTGCATCGCTGAAAAACTGGGCCAATATCCGCGACACCTTCACCACGGCCAGCGACAAGTGGGACCGTTCCGCGCAGATCGTCGGCCAGATTTGGGCTGACGAGGCGCAGACCGTGCTCAACATGGTCCCGGCTGTCTATAACTACGACTCCATCGGCTACAATCCGGATGTGGTTTCCGAGGAAGAGGCCAATACCTGGGCCTGCATTTTCGATCCGAAGTGGAAGGGCAAATCGGGCCTGAACACCGATCCGCTGATTGCATTCGGTCAGGCGATCATGGCCATGAACTCGCTCGGCCTGTCCGACGTGAAGAACCCCGGCAATCCGACCACGGCGGAAATCGACGAGGCGGCTGCTTTCCTTATCTCCAAGAAAAAGGAAGGCCAGTTCCGCGCGCTCTGGGGTGATTTCGGTGAGCTCGTCAACCTCATGGCATCTGGCGAAATGGTCGTCTCCGACGCCTGGCAGCCGGCCGTCATGGCCGTCAAGGCGCAGGGCAAGCCGGCCAAGTATGCCGTTCCGAAGGAAGGCTATCGTGGCTGGGCCATCGGTCCGTCGATGATCGCGGGCACCACCAACCGGGACGCCGTCATCGCCTATGCCGACTACTGGCTGTCGGGCGAGCCGGGCATTACGGTTTCCGAGCAGGGCTACTATTCGCCGTCCACCAACATCAAGGATGTCATGGCGCCGGAGAAATATGCCTTCTGGTACGAGGGCAAGCCCTGGGTCGGCGCGGAAGAGCGCGGCATCAAAGAAGGCGACCTGCGCGACGGCGGCTCGCTGGAGGAGCGCTCCAAGAACGTCGCCTACTGGCACCAGTGGCCGGAAGAGTACGACCATCTCATCCAGAAGTGGGACGAATTCCTCAACGCCTGATCCCAAGACGAGTGGACCGGGGCGCGCGTGGCCCCGGTCCACGGACCGACAATTCGCGAGATTTCCCTTATGATTTTCGACCTGGAACTCAAATCCGTCGGCAAGGTCTATGACAACGGAACGCCCGCCGTCATCGATTTCAACCTGTCCGTCACCAAAGGCGAGTTCATTGCCTTTCTCGGCCCTTCGGGCTGCGGCAAGACGACGACATTGCGCATGATCGCGGGCTTCGAAGGCATATCTTCCGGCGACATGCTGATCCGCGGCGAGCGCATGAACGATGTGCCGCCGCAGCGCCGCCCCACGTCGATGATCTTCCAGAACTATGCGCTCTTCCCGCACATGACCGTGCGCCAGAATGTCGGTTACGGGCTTGATGTGAAGGGCATGGCCAGGAGCGAGCGTGACACCAAGGTGGATCGCATCCTCGCGACGCTCGGCCTCGAGGACATTGCAAGCCGCAAGCCCGACAAGCTGTCCGGCGGCCAAAGGCAGCGCATCGCGCTGGCGCGCGGCCTCGTCGTCGAGCCTGATATCCTGCTCCTGGACGAACCGCTCGGCGCGCTCGACGCGAACCTGCGCAAGGCCATCCAGAACGAGCTGAAGCTTTTGCAGAAGAGCCTCGGCGTCACCTTCATCTTCGTTACCCATGCGCAGTCGGAGGCGCTGGCGCTGTCGGACCGCATCGTGGTGATGAACCAGGGTCGGGTCGAGCAGGTGAGCCCGCCCCACCAGCTCTACACCCGGCCGAACACGCCCTTCGTCGCGCAGTTCATCGGCCGCAACACCGTCCTTTCGGGCGAAGTTGCCGGCAACGAGGGGGAGGACGTCGTGGTCACGACCGGCATCGGCAGGCTGTCCGGCCGCGCCAATGGCGCCGTTGGACACAAGGGCCGCGTCAACCTCGTCGTGCCGGCGGAAGCGATCGAGGTCCAAGTGGCGGGCGAGGGGACGGCTCCGGGCGCCAAGAATCGTGTCGACGCCCGGATCGAGCGGTCGGAGGTCGTCGGCCATATCGCGCACCTGACGGCGCGGCTTGACGATGGACGATCCGTTTCGCTGGAAGCCCATGTCGACAAGTACCGCCCGGGTACCTTCCCGGCAGGCACGCCCGTCTTTCTGAGCTGGAACCCCGCCGAAGCGACGGTCATTCCAGCCAGTTGAGCATCCGAAAACACGTAGGGAACCAAGGAGATACCCAATGGCGAAAGAGATTTTTTGTAGTTTCGGCATCGACGTCGATGCCGTGGCCGGATGGCTCGGCTCCTATGGCGGCGAGGATTCGCCGGACGATATTTCGCGCGGCCTTTTCGCCGGCGAGGTCGGCAGCCCGCGGCTTCTGAAGCTGTTCGAACGCTTCGGCATCAAGACGACCTGGTTCATCCCGGGCCACTCCATCGAAACCTTCCCCGAGCAGATGCAGGCCGTCGCCGATGCCGGCCACGAGATCGGCATCCATGGCTATACCCATGAAAACCCAATCGCGATGACCCGCGAGCAGGAGACCGAAGTGCTCGATAAATGTATCGAGCTCGTCACCAAGCTGTCCGGCAAGCGTCCGACCGGCTATGTGGCGCCGTGGTGGGAGTTCTCCAACGTCACCAACGAGCTGCTGCTCGAGCGCGGCATCAAGTACGATCACTCGCTGATGCACAACGACTTCACACCCTATTATGTGCGTGTCGGCGACAGCTGGACGAAGATCGACTATTCCAAGAAGCCGTCCGACTGGATGGTGCCCTTGAAGCGCGGTCACGAAACCGACCTCATCGAAATCCCGGCCTCCTGGTATCTCGATGACCTGCCGCCGATGATGTTCATCAAGAAATCACCCAACAGCCACGGCTTCGTGAATCCGCACGATATCGAGCAGATGTGGCGCGACCAGTTCGACTGGGTGTATCGCGAGATGGATTATGCGGTCTTCCCGATCACCATCCACCCGGACGTCGCCGGCCGCCCGCAGGTGCTGATGATGCTGGAACGCCTTTATGCCCATATGATCAAGCATCCGGGCGTGAAGTTCGTGACCATGAACGAGATCGCGGACGATTTCGCCAAGCGCTTCCCGCGCAAGAAGTAAACATCGAGGGAGCGGGTTTGCCCGCTCCCTTGCCCGGCAGGGAAAGGAACGGCGTCATGTGTTCGCTGTGCGGCGTCATCGGCGGAAACGAACATTGGACGGATGCGGTCGCCCGGCCCGGCGTCTACACGCGCAATGTCGAACGGCTCGACCGTCGCCGCGAGCGTGCGCGGCGCGTCTCGGCGGCAAACAGCGTGCTGTCGGTCTTCGGCATGAGCCTTTCCGACTGGCAGGGCTCCGCCTTCGTGCTGGCAACGCGCACCGGCAAGAGCGAGATGATCGAGGATCTCGGTCACCTCTGGCCGGCAGCGGAACGGCTCTCCGGGCGGTTATGCGATCCGCTCGACCCGCAGTTGATCGCGCGCATGGAAGAGACCGACCATGGCTGAGATGCCCGCATTCACGCCCGTCCACCTGCTTACCGGTTTTCTCGGCTCCGGCAAGACAACGCTGCTCAAGCGGCTGCTGGCCGATCCTGCGCTTGCCGATACCGCCGTGCTGATCAACGAATTCGGCGAGATCGGCCTCGACCACCATCTTGTCGAGCGCATCGACGATACGATGGTGCTGCTGCAATCAGGCTGCGTGTGCTGCACGGTGCGCGGCGAGCTTGCAGATGCACTGCGCGAGCTCCATTCCAAGCGCGACCGCGGCCTGGTGCCACCTTTCACGCGTGTGATCATCGAAAGCACCGGCCTGGCGGACCCTTTTCCGGTGCTTTCCACGCTGAAATCCGATCCCGTTCTGCGCCACCATTTCCGCGCGGGCACCGTCGTGACGACGGTGGATGCGGTTAACGGCCTGGCGCAGCTCGATACTTACGTGGAATCCACCCGGCAGGCGGCCATTGCGGACCGGATTGTCATCACAAAGGCCGATCTGTGCAAGGGTGACGCCGGCCTGACCCGGCTCCTCTCGCGACTGACGGAGTTCAACCCGGATGCCCGGTGCATCATTGCCGGCAGTAACAGTCCGGATGCCGATGCGCTTTTTGGCGACGATGCCGCCCAGCGCGCGACGAAGCTGCAGTCGCCGAGCGGTTTCTATTGCGATACGCCGACGCTGCGGGTGACGGCCGAGGGCGTGGCGCTGCACACGGCCATCTCCTCCTTCGTCATCACCGTCGAACGGCCGATCGACTGGACCGGCTTCGGCATCTGGCTCACCATGCTGCTTAACCGCCACGGCGAGCGTGTTCTGCGGGTGAAGGGCATTCTTGACCTCGCCGGGGAAGACCGCCCGGTTGCCGTGCACGGCGTGCAGCATCTCGTGCACCCGCCGGTGCATCTCGATGCGTGGCCTTCTGGGGAGCGTATCTCGCGCCTCGTCTTTATTGTTGACGGTCTCGATGCGAACCTGTTGAAACGGTCGTTCAACGCCTTCGCGCTTGCCGGGAACAGCGATGCCCGTCCACAGCCAGAGGCCGCAGCGCAGATCCGGAACGCCTAGAGCCCTTCATGAACAAGCATTCCCCGAAAGCGGTTCCAGCAGCCCCGGCCGTCCACACCGCAGGGCGCCCGAAGCTGCGCGTGCTGGGAACCGCCATCTCCCTTCTCGAGGAATTGCGCGTGAAGGCGGAGGCCGATCTCGGCATCGACATCTGCTTCGACAACAACGATTTCATCGTGACCCAGCACAAGGCCGCGCAGGAGCCGGACAGTTACGACATCTACGATCAGTGCTTCCACAATCTTGATATCGTCTGGTACTGGCGGGCCATCCAGCCTATCGAGACCGCGCGCATCACGCTCTGGGGCGAGATCAACGATCTGACGAAGACGGGGCAGATCGGCCCGAGCGCCCGCATGGGCCTGGGTGATGTGCCGGCGCGCAAGCTATATGTGCAACCAAGCCTCGCGCTCGGCGATGCGCCGACCGGACGCATTTCCATGCTGCCGACGACCCACAATTTCGACAGTTTCGCCTATCGCAGCGATGCGGTCGAGCACCGGCCGGCCATGGCGAGCTGGGCGGCTCTTCTGGACGAGCGCTGGAGCGGCCGCGCGGCGCTGGTCGACGAGCCGGCCATCGGCATCTTCGATGCGGCGCTCGCAGCCCAGGCCGCTGGCCTCATGACCTTCGGCGATATCGGCAACATGACAATCGCGGAGATCGATCAGCTGGTGGATATCCTGGAGGCGCGCCGCAAGGCGGGCTTCTTCCGCAGCTTCTGGCGCACTGCGGAGGATGCGGCCCGGCTGATGATCGACGGTGACACCGATATCCAGAGCATGTGGTCGACGGGCATCGGCATTCTCAACAGCCAGGGCCTGCCCGTCGAGCAGGCCGCGCCGGCGGAGGGATACCGAGCCTGGCATGGCGGTCTGTGCCTGTCGCGGCATCTGTCAGGCCGCACGCTGGATGTCGCCTACGAGTATCTCAACTGGTGGATTTCCGGCTGGCCGGGCGCGGTGGTGGCGCGCCAGGGCTATTATATCTCGACGCCGGAGCGGTCACGCGGCTACATGACGTCAGCGGAATGGGACTACTGGTACGAAGGGCTTCCCGCGCGCGAAGACCTTCCCGGCCCGGATGGAACCATCCGCATCAGGCGCGGCGCCTTGCGCAGCGGCGGTTCCTACTGGCAGCGTGCCAACAGCATTGCCGTCTGGAACACCACGATGGATGAACACAACTACCTCGTCCGACGCTGGATGCAGCTGGTCGGCCGCGCAGACAAGGATATTTGAGCATGACGCCCCGTTCGATCGCCCAGCTTTCCGTGCTTCTCCAGTCGGGTGCGCTCGACCCGGTCGATCTCGTCGAGGAAACGCTGGCCGCCATTGCCGAACACGCGGACCAGACCATCTTTACCACCGTGCTGGCGCAGCGCGCGCGGTCGGAGGCGTCGGCCTCCCGCAAGCGGCTGGCGGAAGGCCGGTCGCGCGGCGTCCTCGAAGGCATCCCTCTCGCCTGGAAGGATCTCTTCGATATCGAGGGCCTGCCGACCACCGCCGGTTCCCGCGTCCTGAAGGACAGCGCGCCTGCTAGGCAGGACGCGGTCGTGGTGCGCGCACTCGCCGGTGCCGGCATGGTGAGCGTCGGTCGGGTCAACATGAGCGAGTTCGCCTTTTCCGGCCTCGGCATCAATCCGACTTTCGGTACGCCGCGCAATCCGGCCTCGCCGCAGGGCGAGCACCGTATCCCGGGCGGTTCCTCGTCCGGCTCGGGCGTTGCGGTGGCGGCCGGCCTCGTACCCGTCTCCATCGGCACGGATACGGGTGGGTCCGTGCGCATTCCCGCCGCCTTCAACGGCGTTGTCGGCTACAAGGCGACACGCGGCCGCTATTCGATGGACGGGGTCTTCCCGTTGGCAAAGAGCCTGGATTCGCTGGGGCCACTCTGCCATACCGTACAGGATGCGGTCTGGATCGATGCGGCGATGCGCGGTGCCCCGGCTGCCGGCCTTACGAGGCGCGTCGAAGCTTCCGACCTCTCCTTCGTCATCCCCGAGACCGTGGTTTTCGACGGGGCGGAACCCGAAGTCGTTGCCGCCTTCGAGGCCGCTGTCGAACGGCTGGCGAGGGCAGGAGCCAGCATCCGTCGCGAAGCCTTCCCGGAATTCTCCGCGATCTTCGATCTGATGGCCAGACACGGCGCGCTGGTGACGGCCGAAGCCTTCGTGCTCCATCGCGAGCGCATCACAGGCGCGGCGGCAGCTGAAATGGACCCGCGCGTCGTCAAGCGCACGCTGCTGGGCGAGAAAATCTCTCTTTCCGACTATATTGCTACGCTTGAAGCGCGCGAAAGGCTGATGGCTTCCTTCACGGCTCGCCTCGGCCCTGGCGAATTCCTTATCAGCCCGACGCTTCCGCATGTCGCGCCGACCGTTCAGCCCCTGCTCGACGATGAAGACCTTTTCTTCGCCACGAATGCCAAGACATTGCGCAACACGCTGATCGGCAATTTCCTCGACTTCTGCGGCGTTTCCCTGCCTTGTGGTACGGGCGCCGCCGGCATGCCGGTTGGTCTTCTGGTATCCGGGCCGAAGGACAGCGATGACGCTCTTCTGGCCGTGGCGGGCGCGGTGGAAGGCCTGCTCGGCTGAGAATAAATCCGTCGTTTCGGGTAAAGCCTGTTGATTCAGCAGGTTCGCGCAATCGGTTGTAAAAATCCACGATCGGGCCTTTCCCTTACGCGAGGGATGTGCCCTTTTGACCTTTCCAAACACACTTCGAGCCTTACATTGTGCAATGGACGGCCATCGCGCCGTCAAGGGCTTGAATGCCGACCCGTTGCGACGGTCCGGCTGTGATGTGAGGCGCATCTGGGTGTTGTTTGCGTTTTGCCAAAGGAGGATTTGATGCACGCAAACGATATTGACCTCGACAGTTGCGCGCGCGAACCCATCCATGTTCCCGGATCCGTCCAGCCGCATGGCGCGTTGCTGGTGCTCGATCCCACTGATTTCCGCATCTTGCAGGTGTCCGCGAACGTTGCCGATATAGCCGGTGCCGACGCGCGCACCATTGCCACGGTGCTTTCCCCTCAGCTTGCGGCTTGGAAAGCGTCGGGCGCCGCGCCGGCGCGTCTCGTCGCGGAAGGTTACGCGCTCGATGTCGCCGTCCATCGTCATGACGGCCGCGTCATCGTGGAGCTGGAGCGGGCCGCATCGGAAACGATAGACGACCCGCTTGCGCGATTGACGGCCTTTGCGCAACAGATGGCCGGCAACATCGAACTGGAGGATGCGCTTTCGGCCGCTGCCCGCCTGATCGTCCGGCTCTCGAATTTCGACCGCGCGCTCGTCTACCGGTTCGATCCAGACTGGAACGGCCACGTCGTGGCGGAAGCGGGGAATGGTGCGCTTCCGTCCTATCTCGATCTTCGGTTCCCGGCCGGCGACATTCCCGCCCAGGCGCGTGACCTCTATCGGCTCAATCCCCTCCGCCTCATCCCGAATGCCGACTACCGGCCCGTGCCGTTGCATGCCCTGGACGAGGAGGGCCTAGCACCGGTCGACATGACGTTTACCCAGATCCGCAGCGTGTCGCCCGTCCATCTCGAATACATGCGCAACATGGGCACGCTGTCGTCCATGTCCATATCGATCCTGATTGATGGCCGGCTGTGGGGCCTTGTGGCCTGTCACAGCAGCAAGCCGCATATCGTTCCGGTCCGGGTGCGTGACGCCTGCAACTTCATCGTCCAAAGCCTCGCCATGCAGATCGGTGCTTCCTCGCGCGCGCAAACGGCAGCCATCGGCGTGGAGCTCGGGCGTCTGCATGCGAAGCTCCTCGCGTCAATGGCCGATGCCGATCGCTGGGATGAAGGCCTGGCGAATGCACCCGATACCCTGCTTGCCCTGACGCGCGCATCCGGCGCAGCGATCCTCTCGCAGAACGGTTTCTCGCGGGTGGGGGATGTGCCGGATGAAGATGACGTGCGCCGGCTGACGCAATGGCTGTCCGAAAACGGCTTCGCGGCCGATATCTATGCGACGGACTGCCTTGCCGCGGCCGGTTTCGACGACAGCAGCGTGGCGGAGACAGCCTGTGGCATTATCGCCTGTCGCATCTCCGAAAGCGATGACAACTGGCTAGTCTGGTTCCGCCCGGAAGTCATCAGGACGGTCACCTGGGGCGGGGATCCGCACAAGGTGGTGCAGGAGAGCGGCAGGATCCATCCGCGGAAATCCTTCGAGGCATGGCGTGAAAGCGTGCGCGAAAGAAGTGCGCCCTGGCATGAGGCGGAAATCGGTGCGGCACATGATCTTCGGGCCTCCATTGTCGAGATCGTGCTGAAAAAGGCCGAGCAACTGGCGCGCCTTGCCGCCGATCTGCAGAAATCCAACAAGGAGCTGGAGGCGTTCTCCTATTCGATCTCCCATGATCTTCGCGCGCCTTTCCGTCATATCGTTGGCTTCTCACAGCTCTTGACCGAGCGCGAAAAAAATCTCGACGAACGCTCGCGCCATTATCTCCAGATGATATCGGACTCGGCGTTGGCCGCCGGGGAACTGGTCGACGACCTCCTGACGTTCTCCCATCTCGGACGGGCGACACTGGCGAGCGGCAAGGTCGATATGAACAAGCTTGTCGAGGAGGTGCGGCTCGGCCTTGCCGAAGAGACCAGGGACCGCACCATCGAATGGCGGATCGGTGATCTGCCGATGGCGCGGGGCGACGGCGCTCTGCTGCGTCAGGTATGGCACAACATGATCGAAAATGCCGTGAAATACACACGTCCCCGCGAAGTCGCGCGGATCGATATCTCGGGCGAGCATGTCGAAGGCGGCCTGCTTTACCGCGTGCGGGACAATGGCGTCGGTTTCGACATGGCCTATCAGGCAAAGCTCTTCGGTGTATTTCAGCGCCTTCAGCGCAGCGAGGATTTCGAGGGAACCGGTATAGGGCTTGCGCTTATCAAACGCATCGTGGAAAGGCATGGCGGCAGCGTGGATGCCACTGGCGCGGTTGATGGCGGTGCCTGCTTCACTTTTTTCCTACCCGTTCTAACTGAGGAATGATCCGTGTCCGACCTGAGGCCCATCTTGCTGGTTGAAGACAATCCCCGAGACCTGGAATTGACATTGACGGCGCTGGAGAAGTGTCAGATCGCCAACGATGTCATCGTTGCACGCGACGGTGCCGAGGCGCTGGATTTCCTGAACCTCGAAGGCGCATTTGCCACGCGCGAACCGGGTGATCCGGCCGTCGTGCTGCTGGACCTGAAACTGCCGAAGGTCGATGGACTGGAGGTGCTCGCCAAGGTGAAGGGCGACACGAACCTGCGCCATATTCCCATCGTCATGTTGACATCCTCCCGCGAGGAGCAGGATCTCGTCAACAGTTACGAACTCGGCGTCAACGCCTTCGTTGTGAAGCCGGTCGAGTTCAGCCAGTTTTTCAAGGCGATCCAGGACCTTGGCGTGTTCTGGGCGCTGCTCAACGAGCCGCCGCCGAAGTCCCGGCAGCGTGGCGGGAGCTGATATGGATTGCATGCCCAAGATTCTTCTTCTCGAAGACAGTGCCGTCGATGCCGAACTGATCGAAGCCCAGCTGGAAAGCCTGGAAGGGACCGTGACGCTGACCCGGGTCGCGACCCGGGCGGCGTACGAGGCTGCACTGGCGCGCGAGAGCTTCGATATCATCCTCTCCGATTTCTCCCTGCCGGACTTTGACGGCATGGCTGCCTTGGATGTGGCGCTGTCTACGGCGCCGGATGCGCCGTTCATCTTCGTTTCCGGGGTGCTGGGCGAAGAGGCTGCGATTGCGGCCTTCCGCAAGGGGGCGACCGACTATGTCCTCAAGCAGCGGTTGGTGCGTCTGCCGGCCGCCGTCACCCGTGCGCTGAACGAGGCGCGCGAAAGGGCCACGCGCAAGCGGATCGAACAGCAGAAGGACCTGCTGGTCCGTGAGCTCAGTCACCGCGTCAAAAACAACCTTGCCGTCGTTCTGTCACTGATCCGCCGCACCGGCCGCAACTGCGCGACCGTTGCCGAATTCGAGGCGAAGCTCGTCGCCCGTGTTCGTGCCATGGCGGATGCGCATGAGCTTCTCTTCGAAGGCAACTGGGACGAGACCGAGCTTTTGAACGTCTTCCGCAGGGCGGTGCGCCCGTACAACGCCGACCTGTCGCGCTTCGATTTCGGCCGTCACGATCTCGTTAGCCTCGACCCGAAGGCCGCGCTTTCGATCGGCATGGTGATAAACGAGCTTGTCACCAACGCCGCCAAATACGGGGCGCTGGCAAATGACCAGGGGCGTATCGCGATCGAATGGTTCATCCAGGAGGATGCCGCTTCAGGCGCGGTGCTGCATTTCACATGGTCGGAAAACGGCGGACCGGCCGTTGCCCTGCCGGATGGGCAAGGCTTCGGCACGCAGCTGATCAAGACCAATATCGAATATGAGCTCGAAGGTCAGGTCAGGCTCGACTATAACGCCGAGGGCTTTGCAGCGAAGATCCGCATTCCGCTTCCGGTGGCCTAGGACGCCTTGTCGATCTGTTCCAGCAGGCGGCGCTGCAGGAGGCCGAGATCGCAGGGCTTGGGGAGGAGCACGACATTGCTGAGATCGGCCTGCGTTTCAGGCAGCTCTGCATAGCCGGAGCACACGACGAGCGGCGTGCCGGCCTTATCGAGCCGTTCGATGACGGGATAGGAATAGACCCCGCGCAGGTTGAGATCGAGCACCGCGGCGTCGATCCCTTCGGAAACCGCGCGCATTGCCTGCTCGACGCTGGAAACAGGACCGATCACCCTCGCGCCGAGGTCGGTGAAGAAATCCTCCAGATCGAGAGCCAGGAGAGGATCGTCCTCCAGAATGAGGACGCGCTTGTTTTCAAATCCGTTGTTCACTTGATATTCCGATATTTCCTGTTAGCGAGCGCCCGCTGTAACTAGAGCCTTGGCGAGCTTGTTCAATATCGCCAGCGAAGTTGTTTCGGTGATTGCCGAATACCGTTGGCAATTTGCGGACGGCTCCTATGTTATGCATGCGGTGCACCGAAGGCGGATTTCTGAATGGATTTGAAAGCTTTGTCCCGAGACGAACTTGAACGGGAGATCGTTCGTCTTCGCGCGATGGGGACGGAGGCCGATGCCGATACCACTGAGGGCGCCATGCTGCGCGCGCAGGCGCGATACCGCGCGCTGTTCGAGGCGATTGACGACGGCTTCTGCATCATCGGCTTCATCGACGGGCCGGAAGGTCCCCTGAGCGACTACGTGCATGTGGAGGCCAATTCCGGCTACGAGCGCCATACCGGTATCTCCGATATCGTCGGAAAGCGTCTCCGCGAGATCGAGCCGGCAAATGCGGATATCTGGCTGGAGCTTTACGGCGGGGTGCTGCGAACCGGCCGGGCGGTGCGTTTCGAACAGGAATTCAAGGCGGCCGGCCGTATCATCGAGGTGTCTGCGACCCGTATTGAGCCCGAAAGCCTGTGCCAGGTCGCGGTCTTGTTCCGCGATGTCACCGCGCGCAAGCTTGCCGAGTCGGCGTTGCGGGAGAGCGAGAGCCGCGTGCGCGACAACATACAGCGTGTCCAGCTTGCCATGGCCGCGGGCGCCATCATCGGCACATGGTTCTGGGACGTTCCCTCCGACCATTTCACGGTCGATGAGGGCTTTGCGGAAGCGTTCGGGTTCGATCCGCAGAAAGGGCGCAGCGGCCTGAGCCTTCAGGAAGTCATCGAGACGGTGCATCCCGATGATCGGGAAGGGTTGATTGCGGCCATCAACGAAGCGATCGCGCAGGGCGGCGCCTACGCGCACCAATACCGCACGCGGCGGGCGGATGGAAAATTCTACTGGCTCGAAGCGAATGGTCGCGTCGAGCTCGCGCCCGACGGTACGGCGCTTAAATTCCCCGGGGTTCTCATCGATATCGAAAGCCGGCGTGCGGTGGAGGCCGAGCGCGATCGCGCACTCGTGGCGTTGCGCGCCCTCAATGATACGCTGGAGCAGCGCGTCGAGGAGCGCACCGCGGCGCTGATGCAGACGGAGGCGGCGCTGCGGCAGGCACAGAAGATGGAGGCCGTCGGCCAGCTCACGGGCGGTCTGGCGCACGATTTCAACAACATCCTTGCCGGTGTCAGCGGAAGTCTCGATTTGATGAAGACGCGGCTCACGCAGGGGCGCATCGCCGAGATCGACCGCTACATTACCGGCGCCCAAGGGGCTGTGAAACGCGCCGCAGCACTGACCCAGCGCCTGCTCGCCTTTTCGCGTCGGCAGACACTCGATCCCAAACCGTCCGATATCAACCGCGTCGTGGCGGGCATGCAGGATCTGATCACAAGGAGCGTCGGTCCCGCCGTAGCTGTCGAAACGGTGGCTGCAGGCGGGCTCTGGACCGCCTTCGTCGATGTCGGCCAGCTCGAAAATGCACTCCTCAACCTGTGCATCAACGCCCGTGACGCGATGCCTGATGGTGGGCGCCTGACGATTGAGACCGGCAATCGCTGGCTCGACGAGCGGACAGCGTCTCAAAGGGGCGTGCCTCCGGGACAATATGTTTCTCTCTGTGTCAGCGACACGGGAAGCGGTATGTCTGCTGATGTCGTCGCGAGGGCGTTCGATCCGTTCTTCACAACCAAGCCGATCGGTCAGGGAACGGGCCTGGGATTATCCATGGTCTACGGATTTGCGGGCCAGTCCGGCGGCGCTGTGCGCATTTATTCCGAGGTCGGCAAGGGGACGATGATCTGTATCTATCTCCCGCGTCATGCCGGAGACCAGCAAGAGGAGGAGCCGCAGGTGGAAAACGATCCTATCTCCGCATCAGATACGCTGGGCACCATTCTGGTGGTCGATGACGAACCGCTCGTCAGGATGGTCGCCGTCGAAATTCTCGAGGACCTCGGCTATGTGGTCCTTGAGGCGGGCGATGGTCCATCCGCGCTTAAAATCCTCCAGTCCCGGCCGGAAATCTGCCTTCTCGTGACGGATGTCGGCTTGCCGAACGGCATGAACGGTCGCCAACTGGCCGATGTCGTGCGAGAAATGCGACCGGAACTCAACGTGCTTTTCGTGACGGGCTACGCGGAAAATGCCGTCCTGAACCACGGCCATCTCGATCGCGGCATGCAGGTCGTGACGAAACCGTTTTCCTCAGAAACGCTTGCCCGGCGCGTGAAGGACTTGATCGGCGGTTCGGCATAGTCTTGCCGCCCCGGGTCCAACTGCCCCACAAATGACGCGCCGCGAGGGAACGAGGCGCGGCAACCGAATTTCTAACGACCGAAAAGACATGGCTTACAGCGAAAGACGCTTTGAATTGAGAGACCGGACACGCGATGGCCATGAGCGGCTGGACGCTGCAGTGGGGGCGTTTGACAGCCTGCGAAGCTACAGCCACTACGTCGGCTTTCTCGGCACGTTCCGCGCCACGATGGATGACCAGCTGGCCGGTGCGATCTGGCCGCTCGAATGGAGCTGGCGACCGACCATGGTCTCGGCGGCACTCGCGCAGGATGCGCAAGACCTGGGTCTTAATGCTGCGCGTTCCATGAAGGCGGCGATCGATCTGAGAAAGCCCAGCGCGCTGCTCGGTGCGCTCTATGTCCTTGAAGGATCGACCCTCGGCGCGCGTTTTCTGCGGCAGCGCGCGGCAGGGCTGGGCATGACGGGCGCCTTCGGAGCAAGACACCTTTCCCTTATGTCAAATGATATGGCGCAATGGCAGTCGTTCCTATTATTGTTGGACGACGCATGTGATTTCGATATGGACCACGCGGCCGCAGCGGCCAATGAGGTCTTTGCCCTAGCCTTGCGGTGCTTTGAAAGTGGTCGTGTTGTCTACCAGTGATGCTGTAAACCTGAATACCTGCGATCGCGAGCCGATCCACATTCCCGGCAGCATTCAGCCGCACGGATGCCTGATCGCGTGCGACATAAGTCTGGCACGGATCGAACGCGCGTCCGCCAATGCGGCGGATATCCTGGGATACGATGGCAATCTCGTCGGTCGCGATGCCGCCGACGTTCTGGGTGGAAAACTGCTGCATGATCTTCGCAACGCCATGGCTGCGACCAATTCGGCGTCGCGGCCGGCTCTCATGCTGGACGTGGCCATCGGCGGACGCGTGTTTGATATTGCCATCCATCATTACAAGTCCGCGGTCATCATAGAATTCGAACCGTCGCCCTCCGTTGGTCAACCCTTGCACATTGCCCGCGAGATGATCGGCCGGATCAGCGATGCCACGGAAGTCGAACGTCTGGTTCAGCGCGCAGGGCGCGTCGTCGCCGGTGTCACCGGATATGACCGCGTCATGGTCTACCGTTTCGAGCATGACGGTTCGGGCAAGGTGGTAAGCGAAACCAAGCGCGCTGATCTGGAGAGCTTTCTCGGCCAGTACTTCCCCGCGAGCGATATCCCGCAACAGGCACGCACGCTCTACCTGAAGAACACGATCCGTGTGATTGCGGATGCCAGCGGCAGCCGCGTGCCGATCGAGCCCGTGCTGGACGCCTCCGGTGAACCACTGGATCTCAGCTTCGCGCATCTGCGCAGCGTATCGCCCATCCATTGCGAATATCTGCGCAATATGGGTGTTGCCGCATCCATGTCCATCTCGATCGTTCTCGATGGCTACCTCTGGGGGCTGATCGCGTGCCATCATTATTCGCCGCGCGTTCTGCCGATGGCGCAGCGCGTAGCCATGGAGGTGTTCGGTGAATTCTTCTCGCTGCACCTCAAGTCGCTCAAGGAGCGCCGGCGTGTAGCCGCTGTTGCTGGTACGCGCGAGGCGCTCGATCGCTTTCTGATCCTCTCATCTCACCACGAGGATGTCGGTGCACTGTTGCGCCAGAGCCTTCACGAATTTTCCCGACTTCTGCCCAATGACGGTGCCGGCGTGATGTTCGACGGTCGTTGGACCGGCACCGGCGCGACGCCCCCGGATGACGCCCTGCCTGCTCTTCTTGATTTCGTACAGACGGTGGGCGAGGGCCGTATCTGGGCAACCCACAGCCTGTCGAAAAAAATGCCCGAAGCGGCCGCCTACAGCGACCGCGTGTCCGGCGTGCTTGCCATTCCGCTTTCGCAGACGGGTTCGGACTGCCTTTTCTTCTTCCGCAAGGAACTTGTTCAAACCCTCGACTGGGCGGGCAACCCCGAAAAGACCTATGAGACCGGTCCGCTCGGCGACCGTCTGACACCGCGCAAGAGCTTCGCGATCTGGAAGGAGACGGTGAAGGGACAGGCGCAGTCCTGGGCCGAATCCGAGCGGGAGATCGCCGAGATCGTGCGCGTCGCGATAGTCGAGATCGTTCTTCGGCAGAATGAACTCATGGCGGGCGAAAGGCGCAAGTCCGAAGTTCGCCAGCGTATGCTGAACGAGGAACTGAGCCACCGGGTGAAGAATATCCTGGCGGTCATCAAATCTCTGGTGACGAGCCCCCAGCACCATAAGAGTACGCTGGAGCAGTATGTCGAGACATTGCAGGGGCGTATCGAGGCGCTGTCCATCGCGCATGACCAGGTCGTGCGCGGCGATGGTGGCGGCATACTCGCCGAGCTTCTCGATGCCGAGCTCCGGCCCTACCGCGCCAAGGAATCGACAATTGTTCTTGAAGGCCCGGCGATATGGCTCGACAGCCGCGCTTTCTCGGTCATGGCGCTGGTCTTTCACGAACTCGCCACCAATGCGGCCAAATATGGCGCGCTTTCGGTGCCGACCGGTACGGTGGACGTGACATGGGAGATGACCGCGACCGGAACCTGCGAAATCAGTTGGCGGGAAAAAGGCGGGCCGGTTGTCGGGGTTCCATCGCGCAGCGGCTTCGGCAGCGCGCTCATCGATCGCAGTGTGCCCTACGACCTTGGCGGTGAAAGCGTGATCAGGTTCGAGCCGTCCGGCCTCGTTGCGTTGTTCCGGATTCCGCCGCCGCATGTGAAGCTGACCTCGTCCAAGGGGCAACCGATGAAGCGCGCCGTCGAGCGCACGCGGGAGGTGGCCAACACACTGGCTGCGGCCGACCCGTCGGTCCTTATTCTGGAAGATCAGATTTTGATCGCACTGGATCTGGAAGCCATGCTCGCGGATGAAGGACTGTCGAAAGTCATGACGACGAGTTCAATCCGGCAGGCAATGGCGCAGATTGAGGCCCAGGCTCCCGACCTCGCCGTCCTCGACATCAATCTGGGGCAGACCACATCCTTCCCGGTTGCCCAGGAACTTCGCAGGCGGTCGATACCGTTTGTCTTTGCGACCGGCTATGGCGAAAACGCGCAGCTCCCGGAAGAGCTTGCAGGCATCCCGATCGTTCACAAGCCCTACAGCCGGAACACCATCGTTTCGGCGCTCACGTCGCTCATGCAAAAGCAATAGGAGCCGGTTCTCGCTCACTGAAGGGATGCGAGCGGACCCACGACAATGAGCGTGGCGAGCGACAGGATGACCGCCGGGGTAGCGACAACCACGCCGATTTTCAGGAACTGCCATGCGCCGATATGCAGCCCTTCACGGCGCAGGGCCGTCAGCCACAGGATGGTGGCGAGCGATCCGGTGACCGAAAGGTTCGGGCCGAGATCGACGCCGATCATCGTGGCGGCGGACACGAGCTGCGGCATGTCGGCCGTGTGAAGGGCGCTTGCCGCCAGAAGCCCGACAGGAAGGTTATTGGCAAGGTTCGAGAAAAGCGCGGCTGCGGCACCCGATGCGAAGGCCGTCGCGTAGACGCTTTGTGCTGCACCCTGCACGATCCAGCCGCCGATGAGGGTATGAAGACCGGTGGCCTCCGTCGCCTCGACGACCACGAAAAGCCCGGCCACGAGAAGCAGGGCGGTCCATGAGATACCACGAAGGATTTCGCCCGGCCCCTCGCGATTGGCAATCAGGATCAGAGCGGTCGTCACGGCACCGGCGAGGAACGTGGTCAGCCCCAGGTCGCCGCCGCGCGCGGACACCGCCACCAGCAGAACGGCGGTGACGCAAAGTGCCAGTCCGGCAAGCCGCGCCTGGCGTGTCAGTGAAACGCCTTCGACGATTGTGGAGACCGTGTCTTCGGCCAGTGCCTTTCGCTGGGTCCACCAGAGCGCCGCGAATGTAACGACGATGGCGACAAGTGAGGGAAGCGCGAACAGGCTCAGCCAGTGCAGGAGCGAGGGCATGGTGCCGTTTCCAAAAACGACCAGATTGGCCGGATTGGAGATGGGAAGCACGAAACTCGCCGCATTGGCGATGAAGGCGCAGATCAGCAGATAGGGCATGGGGTCGCGCACCTTCGCCGCCTTGCACGCGGCATAGACGGCGGGTGTAAGGACGACGGCTGTGGCATCGTTGGAGAGAAACGCGGTTACCAGAATGCCGCATCCGTATATGAGCACGAAGAGACGGCGCGGCGAGCCGCGGGCGTGCGACGTAGCAAAGGCAGCCATCCAGTCGAAAAGCCGCTCGCGGCGCGCGATTTCCGAAAGCAGCATCATGCCGATGAGGAATAAATAGACATCCGTCCCTCTTCCGATGGCTTCGAGCGCTGTGGATGGGGCAAGCGAGCCGAGCACCACGAGCAGGGCGGCGCCCAGGATGGCCCAGACCGCCTCCGGCCAGGCGAAGGGACGAAGGACGACGCCGGTCACCGTTAGGCCCGCGACGATCCAGGTCAGTGAAAAGGTGCTCATAAAGGTTCTCAGGAGGGCGCGTTCACCGCGTTCAGGGGGTCTCCATCGTCGTCAGACCGTTCCGGCGCGATCAGACGATGCGCGGTACAGAACACGACGAAGGCCAAGATCGACACTGCGCCATGGACCCAGTAGGCCAAGCCGTAACCGCCGATATCGGTCAGCCATCCCGCTACCACATTGCTGAGCGAAGCGCCAATCCCCTGCACGGTCATGACGGCGGCAAGGCCCACATTGAAACGCCCGGTTCCCGAGAGAATGCGCTCCGCCGCAATCGGTGTTGCAATGCCAAGCAGGCCGGCACCCACGCCGTCCAGGATCTGCACCGGGTAGATCCAGGAAAAGCTGGAGAACGTGCCCGCGAGCGCGCCGCGGATGGGCAGCGCGGCCAGTGCCAGCAGAAAGACGCTGGCCAGGCCGAAACGACGGATGAGCAGGGGCGCCGCCACAGCCATCACGATCATGGAAAGCTGTGCGACCCCCGTGGTGATGGCCGTCGTACGGAAGGGCGTGCCGAGCTGGATGGAGAAATCCTGGGCGATCAGGCGGCCGATAGGCGCGTTACCGAAATGGAAGATCATCAGCGTAACCGCGAGAAGGATCAGCCCCTTTCGGCTCACCAGCACGGAGAAGCCGGATGGTCCCGGCTTGCCGTCGTCATGTGCGAGGCCGCGGGCCACCGCGTGGTCCACCTTTGAGGGATCGATGGTAAGGACGGCGACGATTGTGGCTGCCGCGGTGAGAACCATCATCACGATGACGCCCATCTCACCGTAATAGCTCGTGGCGGCATAGATCGCCGCGAGCGAGACGACATTTCCCGCATGGTTCCAGAACTCGTTGCGCGCCACCTGGTCGGAGAAGCGTCGTTCCCCGACAAGACCGAGCGTGAGGCCCATCAAGGCCGGACCGATCACCGCGCCGACGATGGCGGTCGCCGACTGCCCGCCGAAGACGGACGCATTGGAGGGGCTGGCCAGTGTCCAGAGGGCGGCGCCCGTGACGAGGAGCACGGGAAGGATGATGAGGGCGCGCTTGTGGCGCGACGCGTCCACCCATGCCCCGAAGAGCGGCGTGGCGATCATGCCGAGCACACCGCCAAGTGTCGCGACGAGCCCAAGCGTCATGGGAGACCAGCCGCGTGTGGCGAGAAAGCCGTCCAGAAACGGTCCCAGGCCATCCCGGGCATCGGCCAGGAAGAAGTTCAGAACGGCGAGCGCGACGAGCGAGCGGCCGGCGAGTGTCGATGGCGTGGACTGCATGCGCGGCGGCCTCGATAAACGAGATGAGTGGAAAAGCTTCCCGAAATGGACGGAAAGCAAAAAGGTTCCACCCAGCCAATAAAGGCTACCCGTCCATCACATGGCGTACCTTCTCGGCCAGCTGGTCGAGGCTGAACGGCTTTTGAAGAAGGTGCGTGCCGGGGTCGAGGATACCGTTATGAACCACGGCATTGCGCGTATAGCCCGTCGTATAGAGGACCTTGAGATTGGCGACCTTCGAGGCTGCGATTTCGGCAAGCTCTCGTCCGCTCATCTGCGGCATGACGACGTCCGTAAACAAAAGCGTCGGCTTCAAACCGGCGTCGAGGAGGGCGATCGCAGCAGGCCCGTTCGCGGCTTCCGCGACGGTATAGCCAAGTTCACGCAGCGCTTCCGTCGAGAAGTTGCGGACGCGCTCGTCGTCCTCCACCACGAGAACGAGTTCGTCCCGTCTACCGCGTGCCGGCTCGTTGCCGAGCGGGACGATGTTCCTGGCTTCGCCGGTGCCGTAGTGACGAGGCAGATAGATCTTGACGTTCGTGCCGTGTCCGAGCTCCGAATAGATCCTGACATGCCCGCCGGACTGCCTGACGAAACCGAAAACCTGGCTCAGACCGAGGCCGGATCCCTTACCCACTTCCTTGGTCGTGAAGAACGGATCGAAAGCCTTGGCCAGCGTCTCCTTCGTCATGCCTGTGCCGGTATCCGTCACGGCGATCATGACATATTGGCCGACGGACATGGAATGCTCTCTCGCATAGTCTTCGGCGATGAATGTGTTGGCCGTTTCGACAGTGAGTTTGCCGCCCTGGGGCATTGCATCGCGGCCGTTGACGGCGAGATTGAGGATGGCATTCTCGAGCTGGCTCGAATCGGCATTGATCCGCCACAGGCCGGCTGCCATCACGGTCTCCACCTGAATCTGTTCGCCAAGGGCGCGGGTCAGCAGCTCTGTCATGCCCGATACCATGCGGTTCGGCTCGATCACCTCGGGCTGGAGCGGCTGCCGGCGGGAGAAGGCCAGCAGGCGCTGGGTGAGGGCCGCCGCGCGGTTCGCGCCGTCCTTGGCCGCCTCGATGTAACGGCTCAGGTCGGTTTCGCCGCGCGCAAGCCGTCTTTCCAGCAGATTCATCGCACCGAGGATAACCGCCAGCATATTGTTGAAGTCATGCGCCACGCCGCCCGTAAGCTGGCCGACGGCTTCCATCTTCTGTGCATGGCGAAGCTGAGCTTCGGCCTCCATCAGCTTGGCTGTCCGCTCCTCGACGGCTTTTTCGAGATCTTCACGAGAACGGGCAAGGACTTCCTGCGCATCCACGATGTCCTGGATGTCCGTGCAGGATCCGAACCAGCGCGTGATGTTGCCCGCATCGTCCCGCACCGCCTGCGCCCGGCCAAGCACCCAACGGTATACGCCGGATGTGTGCCGGAGGCGGTACTCGATATGATAGGGTTCGCCCGTTGCCAGACATTGACGCCAGACGTTCCAGGCGCGCTCCTGATCGTCGGGATGGAACATGCCGTTCCAGCCATCACCATCCGTCGAGCCGACGGGAACGCCGGTGAAATCATACCAACGCTGGTTGTAATAGTCGTGATGGCCGTCCGGCAGTGTTGACCAGAGCATCTGGTCGACCGAATTGGTAATGGCACGAAACCGCTCTTCGCTGTCACGCAGATCGGCTTCGGCCTTTTTTCGCTCGGTGATATCGAAGCTGACGCCGGGAAAGCGGAGAACCGTTCCATCCGGCGCGAGCGTCGGCCTTCCCTCGGCAATGACCCATCTGCTAGAGCCGTCCGGCTGCAAGAGCCGGTATTCCTGCGAGAAGTTTTTTCCGGTCTTCATCGCCGTGTTGATGGCGTCTCGGACCGATGGCAGGTCGTCAGGATGCAGTCCGGCAAAAAACTCCGCGATCGGCGCGCCCGAGGCGGCCCGTTCGCGCGGGACGCCGTAAAGTTTGGCAAAGCGCGCGTCCGCGATGATCCTGTCGTTCGGTACGTCCCAATCCCAGGTCCCGACCGTGTCGGAAGCGCCCAGCGCAAACTCCAGCCGCTCTTCGCTGGCGCGGAGCGCGCGTTCCGCCGAAAGGCGCGCCGTCGTTTCGTTGCCCTGATTGAAAATGCCGAGAACGCGATCCTTGTCGTCAAAGATCGGCGCAAAGCTGTAGTCCCAGTGGGTTTGCTGGACACGGCCGCCGCGCTCCATCGGCAGCATCTGGTCGGCAACGGAAAATCCCTTTCCGGTCGTCATCACCGCCGTCAATTGCGGCTCGATCACGTGCCATATGTCCGCCCATACCTCACGGGCGGGTCGCGCCAGCGCCCATGGGTGCTTCTCCCCGGCAATCGGCGCCCACGCGTCATTATAGATCAGCCTCAGATCGTCTCCCCAGTAAATGGCGGTGGGAAGCGTCGTGTTGAGACATAGACTGACCGCCATCCGCAGTTCCAACGGCCATTCGGATGGATTGGCAAAGCCGTGGCTGGCCCAGTCGAGCGCCAGGATGTGTCGGCTCATTTCGGTGGTCGGCTCTGCGGGGATCGTCATCAGGAGATCTCGGATATTTTGTTCGACGTATATGGGCTTCGATCCGACTTTGGGAAGCGCATCCGCAACAGTTTCCGATGCGTTCGATCTGATGCCAAACTCGTCCCATTTGAAGCTGAGTTGGGCCTCCATGTCATGCCGTTACCGCCACTTCATACAGTGTTTTATTAAATATAAAATTTTATCTTCCGCATCGAAGCGTTTCGTCCGGGACACGAAAGTAACGGGAGCGCTTAGAAAACACCAGCGGGGGCAAAATGCTTTTCAATTCAACGACCGGGCGAAATATATTCTACGTTGCGCTATGCGGACTTACTGCAACCATTGCGGCGTCGTCCGTGCTGTTTTACCGTGCCTATGAGGACGTAAGGCACAGCAGTCTTGCGAACATGCGGCAGATCTCCGAGGCGGAAGCGCTGAAGTCGGAAAAGACCATCGGCGGCACCATCCATATCGTCAATGGGCTTGGCTCCGTGCTGGAGACGATGAAGCAGACGGGTGATGTGGATCGCGCCGAGACGGACCAGACCATCAGACACATGCTGGAGAAGAACCCTGACATCCTCGCACTCTGGACAGGCTGGGAACCGAATGCGTTCGATGGCAAGGACGCCGATTTCGCCAGCAAGCCCGGTTACGATGCCACCGGTCGTTACGTGCCGTACTGGGTGCGTGGCGGTGATGGAAAGATCACCAATACGGCGCTGACCGATTACGCCACGGCCGGGCCGGGCGACTATTATCAACTGCCCTTCACGCAGAACAAGACCTTCGTCATCGAGCCCTATCCATATGCTATTGACGGCAAGGATGTGCTGATCACCTCGGTCGCCATGCCGATCGTCGTTGATGGTAAGACCGTCGGCGTTGCAGGCCTCGACCTTTCGCTCCAGGCAACGAGTAACGCGCTTGCACAGATCCGCCCGATGGGCACCGGCTCCATCAGCCTTGTGACGAGCGCTGGCAAGATTATCGGGCACCCCAACCCGGCCCTCATCGGGAAAAGCCTTGCCGATGGCGGTGCTGAAACCGCCAGCTGGGATCAGCTTATCGCCAATGCCGGCGTCGAGAAGGAAATGGTTGCCGCAGACGGCAGCATCCAGTTCGCAATGGCATCGCCCGTTCGGTTGGCACCGGATATGACGTGGTATGCGATCGTTTCCGTGCCGAAGAGCACGGTGTTTGCGCAAGTGAACGCCATGATGCGGGACGCGATTGCAATCGTCGTCGTGGCCGCAGCGCTGCTCGCGCTGGCCGGCTGGTTGATCGCGCGCCGGTTCATTGCCCGCATTTCGAACGTCATCGATGAGACGGCCCGTATTGCGCAAGGCGAGCTGCAGCTCGTGTTGAAGGACGCTGCGGCCAAGGATGAGATCGGCGATCTTGCCCGGTCGCTGGAAGTGCTTTTGCAGAACAATCGTGAAAAGGCCCGGCTGGAGCAGGAAGCGGAGGACAACCGCAGCCTCAGCGAAGAAGAGCGTATCGCGCGCGAACGCAGTGCCGCCAGGGATGCCGCCGACATCAAGTTCGCGGTCGACAGCCTTGCCGGCGGTCTTGCCAGACTGGCCGACGGCGATGTTTCCTGCCGCATTCATGATCCCTTCGTCGACCGGCTCGACGGCGTCCGCAACGACTTCAACAGCTCGGCCGAGAAACTGCAGGATGCTCTCATGCGCGTCGCGGAGAATGCCCGTGGCATCGATGCCGGCGCCAATGAGATCAAGTCGGCAGCGGACGACCTGGCACGGCGCACCGAGCAACAGGCCGCAGCCGTGGAGGAAACCGCGGCAGCCCTCGAGGAGATCACCACCACGGTCAGGGATGCGGCCAAGCGGGCCCATGAAGCCGGCCAGCTCGTTGCTCGTGCCCGAACGGGTGCGGAGCGCTCCGGTGATGTGGTCCGTCAGGCCGTCATCGCGATGGAACGCATCGAGCATTCATCCGGCCAGATTTCCAGCATCATCGGCGTGATCGACGAAATCGCCTTCCAGACGAACCTTCTGGCGCTGAATGCCGGTGTGGAAGCCGCGCGAGCCGGTGAGGCGGGCAAGGGTTTTGCCGTTGTCGCTCAGGAGGTGCGCGAGCTTGCCCAGCGTTCCGCCAACGCCGCCAAGGAGATCAAGGCTCTTATCACGACCTCGAACCAGCAGGTCGAGGAAGGCGTGCAGCTGGTCGGCGACACCGGCAAGGCGCTCGACGTCATCGTGGCGGAGGTGCAGGAGATCAACCGGCATGTCAGCGCTATCGTCGAATCCGCGCAGGAGCAGTCCTCCGGTCTTCAGCAGATCAACACGGCCGTGAACCAGATGGACCAGGACACCCAGAAGAACGCGGCGATGGTCGAGGAGACCACCGCGGCAAGCCACACGCTTGCCATGGAGGTTCAGGCGCTGAACCAGCTGTTGAGCCAGTTCGAACTGGGCTCCAATGCCCGTGGAATGCATCGCGCGTTCCGCGCTGCGGCCTGACCGGCGTCTTTCCAAAAACGCAGCCGCCGCTTGTTCGGCGGCTGCATTCGTGCCTCTCGCCGATACCTTCGGTAACGGTTGAACAGGGGGCTTGATATCTCCGCAACACTCCCCATCTAACGCTTACAACCCGTCATTGATGACTGCCTGCAGCGATATCCCCCTCGTCGCGCGTTCGTAGTCCTCCGGGTCCAAAGGGCGCTCCCCGAAAGGGTCGAGCGCCCTTTTTGTTTAGGCGGGCGACGACGGGTGCGAAAACATCTGTTTCAGCTTTCGAAGGGACTGCTTTTCATGTGCGGTTGTTTGCGATCTGTCTGGCAAGAACCGCACGCGAAATGTAGGCTGCCGACATGGATTCGCGCGCTTCATCCCCTTCACCGGCCGTCACGCCGCTACCGCAGATGCCGGGCTGGACCCGCTCGCGCGGACGCGAACAGGATGAGAGCGATGCCGCTTTTGCGGCCGGCGTGGCCCTGAAAGCGCTTGACGATCTCGTGCGCTCGGCCCCCGTCTGGGCAGGTTGCTGGCGCTCCCGGCAGGCATTGAAATGTGCCGGCGTTGCCGTGCGCCTGATGGGTCGCAACGAAGAGGAGACGGCCTTGCGCGATGCCGTGCTCCTGACATCGGCAGGCGACGATCCCGGTCCGGCCGGCCGGGTCTCGGTGGCGTTCCGGCGGATTGCGGCGCGTAAGCCTGCCTTTTCTTCCAAGGTGATCGGAGAGCTTGCCGACCTGTTGGGCCTTGCCGCAGACGAGCGGCTGCTGGCAGCGGTGGACCACGCGGATGCGGCGCTGCAATCGGGCAGGGCGCCACCTTTCGCGGCAGCGGCACTGGTGACGGCGATCATGCGCGACCGGCCCGATGGCGAGGTCTTGGCCTGGGCGCTGGCCGACATGCTCATCGCGCGGATGCTCGACTGGCCTTGCGCCGTGCCGCTTCTGATGGCGGAGCGTTATGGATCGGCTTTCCGCACGCTGGCAGGCCGGGGGCGCGTGCGGCCTGGCGAACCGGCCTTTGCCGGCGCCGTCTGCCTCGCGCTTGCCGAGGGCGCTGCCACGGCCTTGCGTTCTGCCGGCGAGATCGCCCATCGTGCCGACAGGCTTGTCGCCATCGCGCCCAAGGTCCGCACAAAGGGGGCCGCGCCGGTGATCGCGGGGCTGCTCGATGACGATGCCGTGCCGGCATCGGCCCCGGGCAGCAATCTGTCCCGCTGGGCTGCCACCCGCCTGTTCGAACGGCTGGAAGGTTTCGCCGCCGTCCGGGAGCTTTCCGGCCGCGCTTCCTTCCGCATTTACGGGCTGTGACGATGGACGCGCCCGATGGCACGAAGGCATCGCGTGGCCGCAAATCCAGGGCGCAGGATCAACTGTTGCTCGACCGGGAGCTTGCTGATCTGCCCGCCGATCTGCGCTGGCGCGAATGGATGTTGCGCGTCGAAGCGGTTCTGTTTGCCGCGGCCGCGCCCGTCGGCCGCGAGACCCTGTCGCGGGTCGTCGGAACCGATTGCAGCATCGATCTGCTGATCGACGATCTGCAGGAGGAACTGCGTGGCCGGCCCTACGAGATTGTGTCCGTCGCGGGCGGCTGGCAGCATCGAACGCGCTCGCGCTATGCTGAGACGATCCGGGCCGCGCAGGCGCCGACGCGCAGTTCGCCGGCTGCCTTGTCGGATTTCGAGGCCATGGTGCTGATGGCGATTGCCTATTTTCAGCCGGTTACCCGCGCCGAACTGTCGCGCATTTTCGGCAAGGAGGTCAGCCGCGACACGATCGCGTCTCTGCGCAACGCCGGCTTCCTGTCCTCCGGCCCGCGCAGCCCCACACCGGGTGCACCCTACACCTATGTCACGACGAAGCAGTTCCTCTCCGCCTTCGGCATGCAGACGCTGCGCGACCTGCCCGATATCGAGGCGCTCGAGGATGCGGGCCTGCTGAGCAGGCAGGCCGTGCAGACGGAGGCTGTGGAAGCCGGCGTCGAGGCCGATGCCGACGCCGAGCGCGACGAGCCTTAGCGGCAGTTGTCGGGCTGCCGATTTGCGGTCAAAATACCCTTCGCAATGTCGTGGCAATGCAGGAGCACGGATTGGCCACCCTCACCAGCACGCGGGACCGCAGGAGCATGCCGGAGCCGAAGTTCAGCCCGCTTTCGGCCAGTCCGCCGACCTTTGAGCACATCATCACGGGCATCGATGAAAGCTTTCTCTGGCGCATCGATGACTATCCGTGGGAGCGCAATGTCTGGAATTTCCATCCTGAGTTCGAGATCCACCTCATTCGCAAGGGCACCGGTGTGGCCTTTGTCGGCGACTATATCGGCGCCTTTTCCGCGACCTATCTTACCGTCATCGGCAGCGACCTGCCGCATGACTGGGTGACGATGACGGCGCCCGGCGAGGTAATCGAGGGGCGCGATGTCGTCGTGCAGTTCCACCCTGACCGCATCCGGGAGGCGACGAAGCTGCTGCCGGAATTCGCCCAACTGGAAGATTTTTTTGCCCGCGCGCAAAGGGGCCTGGTCTTCAGTGGCGAGACGTTGGCAAGCGGCGCTGATCTCGTCGAGCGCATGGGCACGCAAAAGGGCGTGGCGCGGCTTGTGCTCTTCCTGCAGCTGCTCGATCTGCTCGCTGGTTCTACGGAATACGAGGTGCTTTCCTCGCCCGAATACTCGCCGAAGCTCGATGCCGAAACCCTCGATGCACTGCAACGCGCGCTCGTCTTCATCTACCGCAATTTCGCAACCGATATCCGCCTGTCGGATGTCGCCGATCTTGCCGGCATGAGCGAAAGCACATTCTCCCGCTTCTTCAAGAAGAACACCGGCAACACGTTCACGGACCATGTGAACAAGCTGCGTATCTGGCAGGCCTGCAAGCTTCTGGCGGAAACCGACATGCCGATCACCGACATCTGCTTCGAGGTTGGTTACATGAACATCTCCAATTTCAACCGGACCTTCCTGCGCCAGCATCGCATGACGCCGTCAGCCTACCGCCGGCTCACGCCACAACGTCGCTCCCTGCGCGGCGATGGGCTCGTTCCCGATGAAACCTTGCGCGGATAACAGCATTTTTTCGCAGTGCAGCATAAAATTATGCATTAAAGTACAGATTCCCTGCAACAGACACGCTAGTTTCCACGATTTCCTTGCATAATATGCATTTTAGCGAAGTCATTCGCTGACAGATTGGCGCTGGCGACGAGGAGGTCGTGCCGCGCCGACCAACGATACCTTGAGGGAGGTTCACCCATGACATCCGTGAAAACGCTCGTTTCGAGCATCGCCTATGCATGCCTTCTGACCAGCTCTGTCTCATCGGTTGCGCTGGCAGCGGAATGCTCCGGCACCATCCGCGTTCTGGCCCAGCCGCGCGACGGCCTGACGCTTCTGGAAAGCCACAAAGACGAGTTCGCCAAGCTTTCCGGCGGCGCATCCTTCGAAATCGACTATCTCAACGAGAACGACCGTCGCGCCAAAACCAAGGCCGATGCGTCGACCATCGGCAAGTACAATGTCTACTATATCGACGAGGCCAATGTGGCGCTGTTCGCGTCTGCCGGCTGGGTCGCGCCGCTGATGGATTATTATCCCGCCGAATACGATTATGCCGACTTCGACCCCGGCCGCCAGAAGGTCGCGACCTATGACGGCAAGGTCTGGTTCGCACCGCTAACCGGCGGCGGCGACCTGCTCGTCTACCGCAAGGACCTGCTGGAAGCTGCCGGCGTCAAGCCGCCGACGACGCTCGACGAGATGAAGGAAGCGGTCAAGAAGCTGCACCAGCCGGACAAGGGCATCTATGGCATCGCGTTGCGCGGTCAGCGCGGCTCGGGCGCCAATGTCTGGCGCTGGATGCCCTATTTTAAGGGCTTCGGCGGTGAATGGTTCGACGGCAACGAGCCGAAGTTCAACAGCGAGGCGGCCGTGAAGGCCACCGAGACCTATCTCGAACTGTTCAAATATTCCGCACCCGGCACGCAGACCGGTGGTTGGGATGAGTCGGTCGGCGCCTTCACCTCCGGCCAGGTTGCGATGCTGGTGGAATCGACCCCGCTTGTCGGCATGGCGATCGATCCCAAGTCCTCGCAGGTCGCCGGCAAGGTCGGCTATCTGCCGCCGCCGACGCCGCTCACCGGCGGTGGCTACGGCCATGGTCTTGCCATCGGCACGAAGGCCAATGCGGACGAGGCGTCGAAGGCCTGCGCCGGCCTGTTCATCGCCTGGGCAACGTCCAAGGAGAACGAGGAGCGCCGCCTGGAAGCCAACCAGTTCAGCGAGTTGAACCGCACCAGCATCATGACCAGCGACACCTTCGCCAAGCTCTACGGCCCGGACCTCGGCCAGGCGCTTGCCGACACCGGCAAGGTGACGGCTGTCAACTTCTGGCAGAGCCCGCTCTGGCCCGATCTCGGCGACCGCTGGGGCATCATTCTCGAAGAGTTGATTGCCGGTTCACGCACGGACATCAAGGACGGCCTGAACGAACTCGAAGGCTTCGCCAAGGAGCTCGTCGCTCGCAGCCAGTAAGCCTTTGAGCAGCGCGGCCGCCATCGCCCTCCCGAGCCGGCGGCCGCGCGATCACGAGGAAAATCCATGACATCAAGAACTCGCCTGCCTGCCGTCTTCCTTGCGCCGCCGCTGCTCATCCTGGCGGTGCTCGCCTTCGTGCCGACGGCCTATGCGATTTATATTTCCTTCCGCAACCGCGAACTCAGCCGCCCGGACTCCAGCTTCGTCGGCCTTGCCAACTACATCGACCTTTTCTCGGATCGCCGCTTCGTCAACGCCATCGGCGTGTCGCTGACCTGGGAACTGGTCACGGTCACGCTGACGCTGCTGGTGGCCATCGTGCTCGGCATCCTGATGTTCGAATTCGCCTCGGCGCGCCAGCGGGCGGTGCTGACGCTGATCTTCCTCGTGCCGGTCATCCTGCCGCGCGTTTCGGCGGCCTTCGTCTGGAAGTTTGCCTTCCATCCGCTTTACGGCATCGTCACCTATCCCTACAAGGCCATCACGGGCCAGCCGCTCGACCTTTTGTCGAACCCGGCAACGGCGCTGATGACGGTGGCGCTCGTCGATGTCTGGCAATGGGGCCTGTTCTTCGGTGTCATCGTGCTGAAGCTTCTGGAGACCCTGCCGCCGCAGCCCTTCGAGGCCGCCCGGCTCGACCATGCGCGCCCGTGGCAGATTTATCTCTATGTCGCGCTTCCCATGCTCAAGGCGCCGCTCATCTCGCTCACCTTCATCAAGATGATCGAGTCGCTGCGCGCCTTCGACCTCATCTATGTCATGACGCGCGGTGGCCCCGGCATCGTGACGGAAACGCTCGATATGTACGCCTTCTCGCAGGGCTTCATCGAATCCGGACGCATCTCCTACGCCTCCAGCATGGCGGTGCTGATGATGGTCGCGACAACCGTGATCTTCACGGTGATCTGGAAGAGGGTGAAGCCATGAGCCTGTCGCGCTTCCTCGGAAAGTCCGTGCTCTATCTCGCGGCCTTCTCTGCCGTGTTCCCGATGGTCTGGACGGCGATCAACGCCTTCAAGAACCGCGTCGACATCGTCACGCCGACGCCGCTCTTCATCTTCACGCCAACGCTCGACAACTTTGCCTATGTGCTGGGTCGCGACAGCGTGGCCGCCGGCCTCGTCAACTCGGTGATTGCCGCCGGCGGCTCCGTCTTGATCGGCGCGCTGCTCGGGCTGCCAGCCGCCTACGCCATTGCCCGCTATCCCAACCGCTGGTCCGCCGACATCCAGTTCTTCGTGCTATCGCTGCGGTTCCTACCGCCGGTCGCCGTCGCAATCCCGCTCATGGTGATCTGGCTCGATCTCGGCTTTTACGACACGCGGATCTCGCTGATCGTCACCTATACGCTGCTGACGCTCGCCACTGTCATCTGGCTCGGCGTGCCTGCTTTCGTCCGCGTGCCGAAGGAAGTGGAGGAGGCGGCAAGGGTCGATGGCTACGGGCCCTATGCCGTTTTCTTCCTGATCGCGCTGCCGATAGCCTCGCGCTCGCTGATCGGCGCCGTCGCCTTCGCCTTCGTGCTGGTCTGGAACGAATTCCTGATCGCGCTGATGCTGACGACTTCGGACGCCAAGACCCTGCCGATCGTCGCCTCGGAACTGACACAGCTCGGTCGTGATGTGCCCTGGGGCATTCTCAATGCCTCGGTGGTTCTGCTTTCCATACCGCCGCTCCTGCTCATCGGCATTCTGAGCGGCCTTCTCAACAATGCGTTCCGGCGCAAGAGCAATTGATGACAGGACATATAGCCATGCAAGCCTTGGTTCTCGAAGAAAAGGGCGTGCTTGCCCTTCGCGATATCGACCTCCCGCAGACCGTCGGCCTCGACGATGTGAAGATCGCCATCCACACGGTTGGTGTCTGCGGCAGCGACGTGCATTATTACACCCATGGCGCCATTGGCCCCTATGTGCTGCGCGCGCCCATGGTGCTCGGTCACGAGGCAGCCGGCACCGTCGTCGAGGTCGGCAAGAATGTGCGCTCACTCGCCGTCGGCGATCGTGTGTGCATGGAGCCCGGCATTCCCGATCTCTCCTCACGCGCTTCCAAGCTCGGGCTTTACAATGTCGATCCCGCCGTTCGCTTCTGGGCGACGCCCCCCGTGCACGGCATTCTCGCACCTTACGCGGTGCATCCCGCGGCCTTCACCTATCGCCTGCCCGACAGCGTTTCCTTCGCCGAGGGCGCCATGGTCGAGCCCTTTGCCATCGGCATGCAGGCGGCGACGCGCGCCCGCATCGTGCCAGGGGATGTCGCGGCCGTCATCGGTGCGGGACCGATCGGTATCATGGTGGCGCTGGCAGCGCTGGCAGGCGGTTGCAGCCGGGTGCTGATTTCCGACTTTTCCGCCGAGAAGCTCGCCATCGCCGCTGCCTATCCGGGCATCGAGGCGGTCAATCTGAAGGAAACCACATTTGCCGCCGCCATCGACACGGCAACACGGGGCTGGGGCGCCGATGTGGTGTTCGAGGCGAGCGGCAGCGGCAAGGCCTTCGAGGGCCTGTTCAACCTGGTGCGGCCGGGCGGCGCGGCCGTGCTTGTCGGCCTGCCGGTGGATCCGGTGCGTTTCGACGTGGCCGGCGCCATCTCCCGCGAGGTGCGCATCGAGACGGTTTTCCGCTACGCCAATGTCTTCGACCGCGCCCTTGAACTTATCGCGTCCGGCAAGGTCGACCTCAAGCCGCTGATCACCGGAACCTATGCCTTCAAGGACAGCATCGCCGCCTTCGACCGGGCCGTCGAGGCGCGGCCAACCGATGTGAAACTGCAGATCCTTGTCGCGGAGGAGGGCTGAGCATGGCCAATATCGTCTGTTCCCATGTCGACAAGGCCTATGGCGCCGTCAATGTCATCAGGGACTTCAACCTGGAAATCGACGACCATGAATTCGTGGTGTTCCTCGGGCCGTCCGGCTGCGGAAAATCCACGCTTCTGCGCATGATCGCCGGGCTGGAGGAAATCTCCGGCGGCACGGTCTCGATTGCCGGGCGCACCGTCAACGACCTGGAGCCGCGCGACCGCGGCGTTGCGATGGTCTTCCAGAACTACGCGCTCTATCCGCACATGACGATCCACGACAACATTGCCTTCGGCCTGAAGCGCATGAAGGTCGACAAGTCGGAAATCGAAAGCCGCATCAAGACGGTTGCCGGCACGCTCGGGCTGGAGCCGTATCTCTCCCGCAAGCCGACGGAACTGTCTGGCGGCCAGCAGCAGCGCGTGGCGATTGCCCGCGCGATGATCAAGACGCCGCGCGTGTTCCTCTTCGACGAGCCGCTGTCCAATCTCGATGCCAAGCTGCGCAACCACATGCGCGTCGAGATCGCGCGTCTGCATCAGAGCCTCAAGACCACCACCATCTACGTTACCCACGACCAGCTCGAAGCCATGACGCTCGCCGATCGCATCGTGCTCATGAAGGGTGGCGCCATCGAGCAGGTCGGAACGCCGGCGGAGATCTACGAGCGGCCCCGCACTCTCTTCGTTGCCGGCTTCATCGGCACGCCGAACATGAATTTCCTCGACGTCACGGCACGGGCAGACGGCGACACATGGCTGCTCGACGGCGACGGCGTGCGGTTCCGGGTGAGCCGCGAGCGTTTCGAGATCACGGAAGGCCAGGGGCTGACGCTCGGCGTGCGGCCCTCCGCCCTGTCTGCGTCGCCGGATGCCCGGGGCGGCGAAAACACGCTTGCGGGGGTCACCGATCTCGTCGAATTCCACGGCGACAGCGCGCTCATCTCCTTCCGCGTCGGCGGCAAGGAAATCGGTGCCCTTGTCCCGGCCGCCAGCCGGCCGATGCGCGACGCCCCGGTCTGCTTCTCCGTCAGCGGCGAAAACCTGCACGCCTTCGATCGCACGACGGGCCTTTCGGTGCTGCGCAACAGCGCCTAGCGGGCATGGCTTGGGGCGTGGCCGGAGTGGGCGGTTTTCGCCCCTTTTGCATCTGGTTCCTCATTGGTGCAGCGACGACTCGCAGGCAAAAGGCTTGGCGGCCGATATGGTTTTCCATACGACGGGTCAAATTGGTCTGAATAACATTGCAAAAATGGCAGGATCAAACCTGCCATTCTCCGGCTACATGTCGGGCCCCTCGACGGCCACGCGCCATGGTTTCAGGAGCCCTTTCACGTCATGTTGCCCGCCACATCCGCCATACGCCTCAACGATCTGATGCACCCCATCGTCGCCGGATTGATCTCCGTCATCGTCAACTACGGCGGTACATTCATTCTCGTCTTCCAGGCCGCCCGAGTGGCCGGCCTCAGCCCTGAACGCACGGCGTCGTGGGTATGGTCCGTTTCCATCGGCGTCGGGGTGACCGGGCTGCTTTTGAGCTGGCGCTACCGAGAGCCGATCATCACGGCCTGGTCCACACCGGCGGCAGCTTTTCTCGTCACGGCGCTAGCCACTACCCCCTATGCGGAGGCTGTGGGCGCCTACATGATCTCGGCCGCGGCCTTCGTGGCGCTCGGGCTTTCGGGATCCTTCGAGAAGGTCATCCGGCTGATCCCGCCCGGTATCGCATCGGGCCTGCTTGCCGGTATCCTTCTGCAATTCGGCATCGGTGCCTTCGGCGGCGCGAGCGTCGATCCCGCGCTGGTGGGTCTGCTCGTTGTCGTCTATCTCGTTCTCAAGCGGCTTTCCGCCCGCTATGCCGTGGTCGGCATCCTTCTGCTCGGTCTCATCTTCCTGCTTGCGCAGGGCCGGGTCGACCTGTCGGGGCTAAGCCTGCAACTGGCCACGCCGTTGCTGACGGTGCCGGAGTTTTCGCTAAACGCCCTGCTGTCTGTCGCGCTTCCGCTGTTCCTGATCACGCTGACCGGGCAATACATGCCGGGCATGCTGGTGCTGCGCAACGACGGTTTCCGCACCAGCGCCAATCCGATCGTCACCGTCACGGGCCTCGGCTCGCTGCTGATGGCGCCGTTCGGCTCGCATGCCTTCAACATTGCAGCCATCACCGCGGCCATCGCCACCGGCCCGGAAGCCCATGAGGACCGCCGCAAGCGTTGGATCGCGGGGATTGCGGCAGGCTGCTTCTACATTCTCGTCGGCGTGTTCGGTGTCACGCTTGCAGCCGTGTTCACCGCTTTCCCCGCAACCTTCATCACCACGCTTGCCGGCCTCGCGCTGCTCGGCACGATCGGCGGCAGCCTCGCCGGCGCGATGGCCGATCCCGCCACCCGCGAGGCGTCGCTCATCACCTTCCTGGCCTCCGCCGCCAATATCAAGCTGTTTGGCATCGGCGGCGCCTTCTGGGGGCTGGTGATCGGCCTTCTCGCCTACGGGGTTTTGAACTTCAGGTTCGGCCGCGCCTGATGGCATGTCGGCCGCGGGGGTGCGCCGATATTGGCCGGCGCGCCTCCGCTACACCGTCATGTGGCGATGCACGAGATCATCCGTCAGCGCCGGGATCGGGCCTTGCGCGACGATACGGCCCTTTTCCATCATGGCGAAATGATCCGACGCCTCGCGGGCGAACGCGATGTTCTGCTCCACAAGGATCACGGTCATGCCAAGTTCCCGGTTGAGACGCACGATGGCGCGCTCGATCTCCTCGACGATGGAGGGCTGGATGCCCTCGTTCGGCTCGTCGAGCAGCAGGAGCTTGGGGCCGGTGGCGAGTGCCCTTGCGATTGCGAGCTGCTGCTGTTGCCCGCCCGACAGGAGGCCGCCCTGCCGGTCGAAATTCTCGACCAGATAGGGGAAGAGTTCCCCGACCAGCTCGGGCACGACATGCTTGCGGTCTGCGCGTGCAAACGAGCCCATCAGGATGTTTTCCCGCACGGTGAAATCGGGAATGATCTCGCGGCCCTGCGGCACATAGGCGATGCCCGCCCGCGCGCGTTGATGGGTCTGCGCAGACGAGATGTCCTGACCATCGAGCACGACCGCGCCCGTGCTGCGATCGGTCAGCGCCATCAGCGTCTTGAGGAATGTCGTCTTGCCGGTGCCGTTGCGCCCGAGAATGCTGGTGATCTTGCCGGCGGGCACCTCGAGCGAGATGCCTTGCAGCACATGGCTGCGGCCGTAATAGCTGTTCAGGTTCTTGATCGAGAGCATCAGGATATTCCCTTCGAACCGAGATAGGCCGCGCGTACGCGCGCATCGTTCTCGATCTCCGCCACGCTGCCTTCCGCCAGCACCTCGCCGAGATGCAGCACTGTGATGTGCTGGGCGATTTCCCGCACGAAGCCCATGTCGTGCTCAACGACGAGAAGCGTGTGGCGACCCTTGAGGCGGTTTATGATATCGGCTGTCTTTGACGTTTCGGCATGGGTCATGCCGGCTGTCGGCTCGTCGAGCAGGATGACCTTCGGGTCTTGCGCCATCAGCATGCCGAGTTCAAGCCACTGGGTCTGCCCGTGGCTGAGGAACGCCGCTGTCTTGCGCGCGACCTCAACCAGGCCTGTCAGCTCCAGTATCTCCGCGATGCGCCGTCGCCGGTCGGCCGAAACGCCAAATCGGAGATTGGCAAAAACCGAGGGGTGCTTGTTGCAGCAGGCCACCTGGATGTTCTGCTCGACGGTCAGGTCGCGAAACACGCTCGGGATCTGGAACTTTCGGCCGATGCCGGCGCGGGCAATGCGATGCTCCGGCCAGTTCGTGATCTCCTGGCCGAAGACGCGCACGCTGCCTTCCGTGCTGCGGATCTTGCCGCTGACGAGATCCATGAGCGTGGTCTTGCCCGCGCCATTGGCGCCGAGCAGCACCCTGAGTTCGCCGGTCGCGACGCTCAGGCTGACATCCTTGATCGCCTTGAAGCCGCCGAAGGCGACGCTCAGGCCGTTGAGTGTAAGTGCCTGGTTCATGTTACGCGGTCTCCGATCGTGCAGCGCCCACGGCCGCGGGGGCCGAGGGTTGTTCGTCCCGCTGGAAGCGGGCGACGAGCGCATGGGCGAGCCCGCCCAGTCCGCGCGGCATGAAGAGCACGACGAGCACGAAGATGAGCCCGATAATGGCCTTCCATGCCTCGACCAGCGCTTCGGTCTCGCTGACCTGTGCCTCGATCATGTTGATCAGGATGGCGCCGATGCAGGCGCCGAGCAGCGACGAACGCCCGCCGACGGCCGCCCACACCACCATCGTCACGGAAAACGAGAGGTCCATGAAGGTCGGTGAAGCGAACTCGGTCACGACCACATAGAGCATGCCGGCAAAGCCGGCGATCGCCGCCGACACGACGAAGAAGAACGTCTGGTAGACGGGCACGTTGAAGCCAAGATAACGCGCGCGCAGCTGGTCGTCGCGGATCGCCTGCAGGATGAGGCTTGCCCGTGTGTCGGCCAACAGCCGTGCGACGATCAGGGTCAGCGAGAGCGACGCTGCACAAAGATAGTAGGTGGCCCGGCTGTAGGGATCGAACTCGATGCCGCCGATCGTCAGCCAGCCAAGGTCCGTAAGGCCGTTGAAGCCATTGGTAATGGGTTGCGCATCGACCAGGACGAGCCGTACGAGAAGCACGAGCGCGAGCGTGATGATCGACACAAAGACGCCGGAGATGCGTTTGCGGAAGATGACAGCGCCGAGCACACCTGCGATGAGGACTGGCACAACGATGCCCATGGCAAGGCCGAACCATTGGTGCTGGAAGGGCAGCCACAGGAACGATCCCTTGTTGATGCAGCACAAATCCGTGGGTGCGCCGGGTTCGGCATTCCACAGCATGAAATCCGGTACCGGCGTGTCCGAGCCCTGCGAAAGGCTTGTGGGGCTGGCGAGCTTCAATGACATGGCAAGCATGTAGGCGCCCATGCCGAAGAACAGGCCTTGTCCCAGGTTGAGGATGCCGGCATAGCCCCAGGTCAGCGCGATGGCGACGCCGAGCATGCCGTAGACCAGGTATTTCGCGATGCGGTTCAGCCAGAATTCATCGCCGAAAGCCGGAGCGAGGAAGAGCGCGGCGATGAACAATCCATAGGCCGCGAGCTGTATCTTGCGTTCGAGAGCCATGGGGTCAGCGTCCTTTGTAAGAGAAGAGCCCGTTGGGCTTGAACAGGATCACGCCGATCACAACCGCGAAGACCACGGCGCGCGCGATGATGTCGTTGGTGCCGATCGCCACGAGTGCATTGATCTCTCCAAGAAGCCCGGAGGACAGGATCGTGCCGAAAATGCTGCCGACGCCGCCCGTGACGACGACCATGAAGCCATCGACCACCATGGTCGCGCCCATATCGGGAAACACGGTCTTGAAGCCCGACATCATGACACCGGCGACGCCCGCCAGCCCCGAACCGAAGGCGAAGGTCAGCGCATTGACGCGCTTGACGTCGATGCCGCAGGCGGCGGCCATCTTCGGATTGCGGATGATGGCGCGAACCTGCACGCCGGCAGACGTGCGATAAAGGATGAACCAGGTCAGCGCGGTCAGGGCGAGTGTCACGCCGATGATGAAGGCGCGGTAGCCGTTGAATTCCAGCCCGGCAACGGAGACCGTGCCCTGCAGGTAGGCTGGCACGGTCACGTTCTGGAGGCCCGGGCCAAGACCGTCGATATGGATACCGAAGAAGGTGAGGCCGAATTCGAGCCGCACGGCCTGCTGGATGAGGATGGAAATCCCCCAGGTGGCAAGGAGCGTATCGAGAAGGCGGCCGTAGAGGCGGCGCACCACGAGGCGCTCGATGACGAGCCCGAAGAGGGCGGTCACCACGAAGGCGATGGGAATGGCGAGCAGGAAATTGGCGCCGAGCCAGATGCTGGACAGCACCGCCACATAGGCCCCGATCATCACCATTTCGCCATGCGCCATGTTGATGACGCCCATGGCACCGTAGGTAATGGCAAGCCCCAGAGCCACCAGCAGCAGGATCGAGCTGAGGCTGAGGCCAATGAAAATCACATCAAACATTGAGCTGTTCCTTCCGGTCGAGCGAACGCCCGCCGGGGCACGAGGACCCGGCGGGCGCAATTCGCCGACTTAGCCCTTGAGCTTTGCCTGATCGAGGCCCTTGGCGGTGCAGAACAGGTTGTCCTCCGTCTCGCCGTAAGCGGAATAGGGCAGCGGCTTGAGCGGTGCCGGCTCCTCGCGGACGACCTTGCTCTGGCCGTCGGCCTGCCACTGGCCGATGCGCGGCGTCATCCAGCAATGCAGGTTGTCGGCGTCGATGGTCACCTTGCCGCCGGGCGCGTCGTAGCTCTGGCCGCGAATGGCGTCGCGCATACCTTGCGGATCCAGATTGCCGGCCTTCTCCACCGCCTGCTTCCAGAGGAAAACCTGGAAATAGGCCGCCTCGAGCGAGTGATAGGTGACGGCCTTCGGGTCGTTGGTGAACTTGCGGAAGTTGTCGATGAAGGTGTGGTTCGCCGGGGTGTCGATTGACATGAAGTAGGGCACCGACATGTAGCTGCCCGCTGCATATTCCGCGCCCATTGCCGCGATCTCGATTTCCGAGGTCACGGTCGCGCAGATCGGAATGGTCTCGTGGGAAAGACCCTGGTTCTTGAACTCGCGGTAAAAGGCGATGATGCTGTCGCCGACCACATTCGAAAGAACCACGTCGGCGCCTGATTCCTTGATCTTGTTGACCATGACAGCCCATTCGGAGTGGCCGAGTTCCAGATACTCGTCCGCCACCCATTCGGCGCCGCTGGCCTCGATGAGCTTTTTGGAAACCTTTGCCATTTCGCGCGGATAGACGTAGTTCGAGCCGACGATGAAGAATTTCTTCTTGCCGAGCGTCTCGACGATCCAGGGAATGTATTTACCGAGCTGCTGGTTCGGTATCGCGCCGGAATAGACCACGTTTCGCGAGCACTCGAAGCCCTCGTAATGGGTCTGGTAGAAGAGCGTCGCGTTGCGGCGCTCGAAGATCGGCAAGACGGCCTTGCGGCTCGCCGACGTGTGGCAGCCGAATACGGTATCGATCTTGTTCTTGACGATGAGGGAGGAGGCCTTCTCGCTGAAGGTCTTCGGGTCGGAGGCGCCGTCTTCCACGACGACCTCGATTGGCCGGCCGAGCACGCCGCCTGCGGCGTTGATCTCGCTTGCGGCCATCTGCACCGCATTGGCAAGAAGCTTTTCAACGACCGACAAGCCGCCGGTCTGGGAATAGAGGGCGCCGACGCGGATCGGGTCGGAGGCAAAGGCGCGACCGATGATCGCCGGCGTCGTCATGACGACCGATGCGGCGGCTGTTGTCTTCAGGAAATTGCGTCTGTTCAACATTGTGTTCCCCTTGTTGATGAACGTTGCATGGCGCGACTCCGCCGAATGCCGCGGCACGGCATTCCGTCGCTGATTTTCGCTGTGATGGGACTGACGACCTTGTCAGGTGACAATAAAAAACCCGCGAGGCTCATTCGAACCTGCGGGCTACCTTGCCGTTGGCACTTTCCTCTGTGCCGCTTCCATGAATGGCCATGACGTTGCACGGGGACCCATGGATATATATGTCTTTCAGGACAGTGCGAACTAAGCACGTTTCGGTGAGGCGCGCAAGTGCTCCTCGGACAGAACGATGGACTTTGCCACCTCCTCGATCGAAATGCGGCGCTCCATCGCCTGCCGCCTAAGATCTTGATATGCCTCGTTTTCTGTCGTGCCATTGTGCGCCATGAGAATGGCCTTGGCGCGTGCGAGCTGCTGGTCGCCCATGACCTTCCTGCGGTATTTCCTCGTCTCCTTGATGAGGCGCTGCTGCTCCAGCCAGAGACTTCTGGCAATGGCGAGATTGGTCAGCAGACCGAAGGGTTTTATCGGCCTTTCGACCACGGCAAGAGCCCCGCTTTCCAGCACGATCTGAAGTGTCGAGGGGTTCTCGTAGCCGACGATGGCCAGCATGGTCGGGCCGGGTTTGGGCTGGTTCTTGATGAACCGCTCGATCTCTGGGCGGGCATCGTCCTCGATCGCCAGAAAGACCACATCGGTGCCGACGGGCAACTCCGGCGGAACGGGCCAGATCTGGGTGGGAGAGCAGCCGATGCGGCGCAGGTGTTCGGTCAGCGACTGGCCCTCGGCATTGTTGGGATGGAGCACGAGCACCTTGAGGTCCCGGAGATCTCGCAGAAGCGCAAATGACATCCTGCCTCCTAAAGACCGATGGCGTTGCGGGTCGCCGACATCGCCGACTCCGGTCTGTATTCGAGCATGAACGGATCGGGTGCGACACGGACGGACGGATCGTAGACGATATCGTACTCACCCTTCGCGTTGACCTTCGCCACCCGCGGCCACAGATGGGTGTGGTTGGTGGCGCCGTCGATCTTCACGAGCCCCTGCGGCGCATCGTACTCGACGCCCGCAAGCGCCGGCAGCAGATCGCCGAGCGCGGTGCTGCCGGCCTGTTCGAGGGCCTGGGCAAAGAGGTGAACCTGGAAATAGGCCGCCTCCGCCGGTGCGGTCGGAAGGACGTCGTCACCAAATGCCCTGTGGTAACTTGCGACGAATTCCTTCGCCTGGGGGCGGTCGAGCGTAGAGAAGAACGGTGCTGCCGTTACATGGCCCTCGGCAACGCTGGGCGTCAGCTGCCTGAAGTCGGCCTCGCTGGTGGACTGGCTGGCGATGGGCATGCGCTTCGAATCGAAGCCCGCTTCCTTGAAGGCTTTGAAGAAGGGAACGATGCCGTCTCCAACGACCGTGGAATAGATGACGTCGGGCTTGGTGCGGCGGATGCGCTCGATGATCGTTGCGATGCTGGCATCGTCCAGGGCAAGCGGCACGTACATCTCATCCACCACCTGGCCGCCGGCGCGCACGAAGAGATCGGCGATGGTGCGGTTCGATTCATAGGGATAGACATAGTTCGAGCCGACGAGGAACACCCGGTTGCCGTAGTTCTGCGTGAGGAACTGGACGAGCTGCACGGAATTCTGGTTGGGGGCCGCGCCCGTATAGATGCAGTTGCGCGAATATTCGAAGCCCTCGTAAAGGGTGGGATAGAACAGCAGCGCCCCCCGCGCCTCGATGACCGGCAACGCTGCCTTGCGCGTGTTGGACATGTGGCATCCGAAGACGACGTCGACCCGGTCCTCGTCGACGAGTTTTAAGGCCATGTCGCGATAGTTTGCGGGGATGGAGCCCGGATCGTAGGCGATCGGCACGATAGGCCGCCCCCGCACACCACCAGCGCGATTGATCTCGTCTATCGCGAGGAATGTTGCGGCGCGCTGCGTGCGCTCGACCGCCCCCGTCACCCCGGTTTCCGAAAACAGGACGCCAACGCGCCAATCATCATTCCGCATGCCTACCGCCAAAACAAAAAGCTCCCGCCCGTTGCCGGTCGAGAGCCACCCCGCTCAAGGATCTGGAAATACCAATGGCCGGATCATGTCAGGCCGTCGGCGATCTGGCAAGGGCGACATTGCCCCGCCGTGCATAACAGTTTTCGATAGTGGCCGGGCCGGCAAGGTATGCCGGCCCGGCTTCAGGAGAGCGGTCAGACCGCAGGCTTGCGATGCAGCGTGGCCTGCTCATAGGCGTAGGCGAGGTCGATGATCTTCGCGTCATCCCATTGCCGGGCGAGGAAGATAAGTTCGAACGGAGCGCCCGACGCATAGTAGCCGGCGGGCACCGTGATGCCGGGAATGCCGGCAATGTTGAGCTCGCCCACCGTGGTTTCCTTGATCGCGTCGCCCGAATGCAGGCCGGGCAATTCGCAAAGCATCTGCGGATAGGCGAGCGCGTCGAGCTGGTGGCGGGTGAAGACCTCATCGAGAAGCCTGAGATAGGTTTCCTTGAGGGCGGCGAATTCCGGCATGGCCGGCGGAACGGCCGGTGCCTTCACCGCTTCCAGGAAGTCCGGCAGTTCGTTGAGGTAGCCGAGGATCGCGCCGATGGCGAGCGGGTTTTCTGCGCTCGTCGCGGCGGTGAACTCTTCCCAGCTTTTCAGCGCGGCCTTGGGGCCAAGACGGCGCAGGTAGCAGGTGATGTCATAGGGCAGGGATTCCAGCCCGCGCCCGTCGAAGAACGGCGTGCCGGGCGTGATCTGCCGATAGGTGTTGAAATCTGTGCCGGCGAAGGGATCCTCGATCAGGATGGCACCGGAGGCGATCAACTCGCCCTTCGCACGCTCGTAAAGCGCGGCCGTCTCATCGGAGAGCGCGTCCTTGCGCCAGCCGGGTCCATAAAGCCCGATCCGCTTGCCCTTGAGGGCGTCCCGCGAGAGATTGGCGGCAAAACCGCCCGGCGGAATGTGCCCGATCGACGCGAGCGTCTTGGGATCTTCGCAGGTGAAGCCGGCAATGGCGTCGAGGCAAAGAGCGGCGTCGGCGACCGTGCGGGCAATCGGCCCGACAACGTCGCGGTTGCTGGAAAGCGGAACGACGCCCGTATTCGGCACCATGCCAATGGTCGGCTTGATGCCGACGAGGCCCTGCGCGGAGGCAGGGTTCTGGATCGAGCCGCCAGTTTCCTCCGCAAGGCCGACAAGGCACATATGCGCAGCCACGGCGCTTGCAGTCCCCGCGCTCGATCCGCCCGGTGCGCGCTCCTCGATGGCGACGTTGATCGTCGGTCCCGCCCAGCTGTCATTGGCGTGCGTGCCGGTCCAGCTGAGGATCGGCACATTCGTCTTGCCGAGGATCACGGCGCCGGCGGCCTTCATGCGCGCCGCCACCGGGGCGTCCCGCTCGGGGAAGAGATCGACACCGCCGGTGCCCGAATAGAGGAGGCGCCAGCCCGCCGTGGTCGGATATCCAACCATATCGACAGTATCCTTGATGACGACGGGGATGCCGGCCAGTGGCCCGAGCGCTTCGCCAGCCGCGCGGCGGCGGTCGATCTCACGCGCCTGTTCCAGGGCGTCGTCGCAAGGGAAGATCACGGCATTGTACTTGCCGTTCAGCCTCTCGACCTGGGCCAGTGAGGCGCGCGCGAGATCTTCGGAAGTCAGCGTGCCGGCCGCGAAGGCCGCCTGCACCTGCGCTATGGTGAGGGTGCCGAGATCGGCAAGCAGATCGGGGACGATTCTGGCAGAGGCGGTCATGATGGGTCCTTTCCGCGCGAGACAAGCGCATGGGGCATCCGGAGCGGTGCTCCGGCTGCGCAAGATGGACCGCAACAGGCGCGACGCGCGCCTTTGGCAGGACGCACAGCATCGACGGTTGCGGAATGATTGTCTGACGTCCTTGTCAGGAGGAGGATCGGCTTGCGTCCCCGTGGGTGGGGCAGATGCGCCTTGCCGTGACCGTGGCCTTGCGGCATCGCCGGAACGGGCAAGGGGACGGTCGAAGAGAGTGTGCGACGACTGCGAATGTCCGTCAAGGTGGATTCTTGCCGGACACCCCGCAACCCCACCGCGTTTGGCCGATGCGCTTCACCCGGTGCGCGACGACATTGAAAAAGCGGTCTGTCCCCGGTTGGATTACGCCCGTTCTGGTCTATGTTCACAATCCGATACAGACCCGGCCGGAGTAAAGCGGGTGAAACAGGAGGAGGCGAGATGACCGATCCGAAGATGATGTCCCAGATGGAAGGCAAGCCGGGATTTATCGCCGCGCTCGACCAGAGCGGCGGCTCGACGCCGGGGGCGCTGAAGCTCTACGGCATTGCCGAGACCGACTATGACGGCGACGAGGCGATGTTCCGCCTGATGCATGAGATGCGTGTGCGCATCATGACCGCACCGGCCTTTTCCGGTGACCGGGTGATCGGCGCGATCCTGTTCGAAAAGACGATGGATGGCGAGGCGGGCGGCAAGCCGGTGCCGACCTATCTGTGGGAAGACCGCGGCGTCGTGCCATTCCTGAAAGTCGACAAGGGTCTTGCGGCGGAAGAGAACGGCGCACAGATACTGAAGCCGATGCCCGACCTCGACGCACTGCTGAAGCGCGCGAGCGCAAAGGGCGTCTTCGGTACCAAGATGCGCTCTGTCATAGCAAGGGACGACAGGGCGGGTGTCGGCGCTGTCGTGCGCCAGCAGTTCGAAATCGGCCGGCAGATTCTCGATCACGGCCTCATCCCGATCATCGAGCCGGAAGTCTCCATCGGCAGTCCCAGCAAGCAGGAGGCGGAAGCGCGCCTGCGCGACGAACTCGCCCGCGAGCTGGACGCGCTGCCGGCGGGAACACGGGTTTTCCTCAAGCTCACCCTTCCCACCCAGGCGGATTTCTACAGGCCGTTGGTCGAGCACAAGGCCGTTGCGCGGGTCGTGGCACTTTCGGGTGGCTACAGCCGCGCGGATGCCTGCGAAAAGCTCAGCCGCAACCACGGCGTGATCGCCAGCTTCTCCCGCGCGCTGACGGAAGACCTGCGCGTGACGATGGACGACCCGACGTTCAATGCGAGCCTCGGCAAGACGATCGAGGAAATCTACGCGGCGAGCGTCAACAAGGCCTGACCGCGCTTTGACGCGCCCCGTTGCGCTATTTATGACGGGGCGAGGGGGTGACGGTGAGCATGGTTTCCAATCGCAACGAGCTATCCGATCTGGCGGTGTTCCTTCAGATCGTCCGCAGCCGAAGCTTCCGCAAGGCCGCTGACCAGCTTGAAATATCCGTGTCCGCCCTCAGCCACCGCATGAAGGCGCTGGAGGGGCGGCTCGGCGTACGGCTCCTGAACCGGACGAACCGGAGCGTTTCCCCGACAGCCGCTGGATCGGCGCTGGCCGAGAAGGTCGCGGCCGGTCTCGATCTTATCACCAGCGGGCTGGAGGAGCTGCAGGGCCGCTTCAGCGGCATTGCCGGTAGCATGCGCATCAACGTCTTGCGCGATGCCGTCGACCTGCTGCTGACGCCGGTGCTCCCGCTGTTTCGCGAGCGCTATCCCAATATCGAGCTGGAGATCGCTTCCGAGGATTCCTTCGTCGACGTCACGGCGGAGGGTTTCGATGCGGGCTTGCGTTACGCCGGCACCATTCCCGAGGACATGATCGCCGTGCCGGTCACGGAGCCGCTGAACTGGGTCGCGGTGGCCTCGCCGGCCTATCTTGCCCGCTCGGGACGGCCCACCAAGCCCGAGGACCTTCTGTCGCACAACTGTATCCGCATTCGAACCGGGCGCGGACAGATCTATCACTGGGAGTTCGAGCGTGGCGAGGACAAGCGGCAGATCGATGTGCCTGGTGCGCTGATATCGGGATCGACGGATGTCTCCGTGTCGGCGGCGCTGTCGGGCATCGGTATCGTCTATTGCCTGGAAAAGGTGGCCGAGCCGCATCTGCGGACCGGCCGGCTGGAGCGGGCGGTGCCGGACTGGTCGTCGCTCGGACCTCCGCTCGCTTTCTACTATTCCAGCCGCCGGCAGGTGCCCTACGGTTTGCAGGCGCTGATACAGACCATCCGCGAAGTGCAGCCGCGTCATCGTTGAGCTGAATTCAATGATCCATTGAGCGATAGGTCATTGATGCAATGATCGCGGCGGCGTACCCCTGATGCCGGACTGCCGGAGCCCGGTCCTGCCCGGCTGAAATACAAAGGAGACAGCATGTATCTCGCCAATCCCAACCGTTACGACGGCACCGAATATCGCCGCAGCGGAAACGCCGGTCTCCGCCTGCCGCCGATTTCGCTCGGCCTCTGGCACAATTTCGGCGGCATCGACCTGTTCGAGACCGGCCGCAGCGTCGTGCGGCGCGCCTTCGACCGTGGCGTCACGCATTTCGATCTTGCCAACAATTACGGCCCGCCGCCCGGCTCGGCTGAGGAAAATTTCGGCGTCATCCTGAAGAAGGATTTCCGTCATCACCGCGACGAACTCGTCATCTCGTCCAAGGCGGGCTGGGAAATGTGGGATGGCCCCTATGGCCGCGGCGGCTCGCGTAAGCACCTGCTGGCGTCTCTCGATCAAAGCCTCCAGCGCATGGGGCTCGACTATGTCGACATCTTCTATTCCCACCGCCCGACGGAAGACGTGCCGCTCGAGGAAACGATGGGCGCGCTGATCCAGATGGTGCGTCAGGGCAAGGCGCTCTATGTCGGCCTGTCTTCCTACGGGCCGGAGCGCACCCGCGCGGCCGAGCGCATCCTGCGCGCCGAAGGCGTGCCGCTGCTGATCCACCAGCCGTCCTATTCCATGCTCAACCGCTGGATCGAGAACGGCCTGCTCGATACGCTCGGCGACCTCGGCGTCGGCTGCATCGCCTTCTCGCCACTCGCGCAGGGACTGCTCACGTCCAAATATCTCAACGGTGTCCCGCAGGATGCGCGTGCCGCTCGCGCCGGCTCCTTTGACGAGGCGCTGCTGAGCGAGGGCAACCTTGCCCGTGTGCGGGCGCTGAACGAGATCGCCAGGCGCCGTGGCCAGTCGCTGGCACAGATGGCGATCGCCTGGGTGCTGCGGGATGCGCGCGTGACGTCGACCCTGATTGGAGCACGAAATGTCGCCCAGCTCGACGATTCGCTCGACGCGCTGAACAACCTCGCCTTCAGCGACGAGGAACTGAAGGAGATCGATACCCACGCCACGGAAGGCGGCATCGATCTCTGGCGTGACATGATCAGCGCAAAATGATGCTGGTCTGAAACAAAGCCTGCGCCGAGCGCGGCGGAGGCTCTGCAATCTTAAGGGAGAAGGCGAATGGAATATCGGCAGCTTGGCCGCTCCGGCCTCAAGGTTTCGGCAATCACCATGGGCACCATGACCTTCGGAGGCGTGGGCTGGGCGAAAACGGTGGGCGATCTCGGCGTCGCCGATGCGCGCCGTCTCGTCGACCTCTGCGTCGATGCCGGTGTCAATCTTATCGATACCGCAGATGCCTATTCGCAGGGCGTGTGCGAGGAAATCCTCGGCGAGATCATCGGCGGCCCGCGCAGGAGCGGTGTCCTGATCGCCACCAAGGCCCGCTTTCCGATGGGCGACGGGCCGAATGACCGCGGCCTGTCGCGCCAGCACCTCATCGCCGCCTGCGAGGCGAGCCTGAAGCGCATGAAGACCGACGTGATCGATCTCTACCAGGTGCATGAATGGGATGGCCTGACGCCGCTGGAAGAGACCATGGAAGCGCTCGATACGCTCGTGCGCCAGGGCAAGGTGCGCTATATCGGCTGCTCGAATTTCTCCGGCTGGCACATTATGAAGGCGCTCGGCGTGTCCGAGCGCGACCGCTATCAGCGGTTCGTGAGCCAGCAGATCCACTACACGCTGGAGAGCCGCGACGCCGAAAACGAGCTCGTTCCCGTCAGCATCGACCAGGGCCTCGGCATCCTCGTCTGGAGCCCGCTCGCCGGTGGACTTCTCTCCGGCAAGCATCGCCGCGATCAGGGTGCGCCGGAGGGCACGCGCCAGTTCGCCGGCTGGACCGAACCTCCGATCCGCGATGAAAACCGCCTCTGGTCCATCGTCGAGACGCTGGTCGCCATTGCCGGTGAGCGTGGTGTGTCGGCCGCGCAGGTGGCGCTCGCCTGGCTGCTTGGCCGCAAGGGCGTGACATCCGTCATCATCGGCGGGCGCACCGAGGCGCAGTTCAGGGATAACCTCGCCGCTGCCGAGCTGAAGCTGAGCGACGAGGAGCGCAGTCGGCTCGATCAGGTCAGCCAGCCCTGGCTGCAATATCCCTACTGGCACCAGAGAAACACGGCCAACGACCGCCTGAGCGAAGCCGATCTCAGCCTCATCGCTCCCTATCTGAACGGCGCTTGACCACGAAGGACGATCCCGTGCGGCGGCATATCACAATGACGTCGCACGGATCATCAACCGTTCGAAGCGGTCGGCCCGGCATCTTCCAGTCTGGCGGCGATGGCGCCGACTACGTCGTCCAGCGGTGCGTCGATGTCGACGGTGACAGCGCTCTCGTCGGCCTCAGGCGGCTCGAGCGCTGAAAACTGGCTGTCGATGAGGCTGGTGGGCATGAAGTGGCCGGAGCGGGCGCCCATGCGCTCGGCGATCAGTTTCCGGCTGCCGGCGAGGTGCACGAAGATCACGGGCGCGCCGGCCTGCGCGCGGATATGGTCGCGGTAGCGGCGTTTCAGCGCTGAGCAGCCGATGATCAGGGTGCCCTGCGGGTTGGCCAGCCTTTCTCCGACGAGGGTCAGCCATGGCCAGCGATCCTCGTCCGTCAGCGGTTCGCCGCGACTCATCTTCTCTATATTTGCCGGCGGATGCAGGTCGTCGCCGTCGAGATAGACGGCGCCGAGACGCGCGGCCAGTGCGGCGCCGACGGCGGATTTGCCAGAGCCGGCGACGCCCATGAGGACGAGGCGCCAGGGCGTTTCAGAGTGAGGCCGTGATGCCGCCGTCGACATAGAGCGTGTGTCCATTCACAAAAGAGGATGCGTTCGAGGCAAGGAAGATGCAGGCGCCGACAAGTTCTTCGACCTTGCCCCAGCGCCCGGCCGGTGTACGCTTTTCCAGCCAGGTGGAGAAGGCCGCGTCGGCGACGAGGGCCGCATTCAGCGGCGTCTCGAAATAGCCGGGCGCGATGGCGTTGCATTGCAGACCGTATCGGGCCCAATCGGTCGCCATGCCCTTGGTGAGATTGCCGACCGCCCCCTTCGTGGCGGTGTAAGGCGCAATGCCGGGACGCGCGAGCGCGGTCTGGACGCTGGCGATATTGATGATCTTGCCCGCGCCGCGCGCGATCATGTGGCGGGCGACGGCCTGCCCGACATTGAACACGCTGGAAATGTTGGTCTTCAGCAGCCGTTCGAAGGCGTCGGCGGGAAAGTCCTCCAGCGGCCCGCGATGCTGCATGCCGGCATTGTTGACGAGGATATCGATCGGGCCGACTTTCGCTTCGAAACCATCGATTGCGTCGCGCACCGTCGCGTGATCCGATGCATCGAAGGCAAGCGTGCGACTTGTGCCGATCTCACTGGCCGCCGCAGCGAGCCTGGCCTCATCACGGCCGTTGAGCACGACTTCGGCGCCTGCGGCCGCAAGGCCCCGCGCCAGTGCTAGGCCGATGCCCTGAGAGGAACCCGTCACGAGCGCGCGTTTGCCCGTGAGGTCGAAGAGTTGGATGCTCATGGGCAAGTCCTTCAAGCCAATGCCTATGCGTAGCCAACGGCTCCACGTCGATCAAGCCACCCCGAGCGTATAGGTAACCTCTCGCGGTACCGGACAGCCGCTCCGGCACGCGAATTGCGGGATCGCACAGCGCAAGAACAACCTATATTACATAATCTAAATATTTACCGGATCCGTTTAGAAAGGTGAAAGCTTTCTGCGGTGGCCGGCTGGTGCGTGACGTGCCGGGTTGCCGCGAAGGTGCTCAGGCGCTCTTTCCCTAAAGAGGCGGAAGTTTACCGATCAACCGCCACGGCATGATGCCCAGGCCCTTGATATCGATGCACGCTGCGATGCTGCCGGCTGTGCTTCCTGAACGGGATGGGAAACAGGCATGAATCGCGTCTGGACGAAACTCACGGGCGGGGCGACGGCGGAGGCCGTTCTTTCGACGATCGGAAAGGCTTTCGCCGTCATCGAGTTCGATGCTGCCGGAAACGTTCTATCCGCCAATGAGAACTTCCTGCGCGTCTTGGGTTACAGCGCGAGCGAGCTTGTCGGACAGCACCACCGCATGTTCGTCGATCCCACCTATGCGGTCAGCGACGACTATGCCGCCTTCTGGCGCAAGCTCGCTCGCGGCGAATTCGATGCGGCGGAATACAAGCGTATCGGCAAGGGCGGCAGGGAAGTCTGGATTCAGGCGTCCTATAATCCGGTCGTCAGCAGCAGCGGCAAGGTGCTGAAGATCGTGAAATTCGCGACCGATATCACGGCCGAAAAAATGCGCGCTGCCGAGGCCATTGGCAAGCTCACGGCCCTGTCGAGGGTGCAGGCAATCATCGAATTCAGCGTTGACGGACGCGTTCTGACAGCAAACGACAACTTCCTGGGGGTGCTTGGCTATGACCTCGCGGAAATCGCGGGCCGGCCACACAGCATTTTCGTCGAGCCGGCCTATGCGCAGAGCGCCGACTACACGGAGTTCTGGCAGCGCCTGCGGCGCGGCGAGTTCGTGGCAGCGGAGTTCAAGCGCATCGGCAAGGGGGGCAAGGAGGTCTGGATCCAGGCATCCTACAATCCGATCTTCGATCCGGATGGCCGGGTGATCAAAGTCGTCAAGTTCGCCACGGATATTACGGCGCGGGTCAAGGCCGTCACCACCCTTGGCACGGGCCTTGCGCAGGTTGCGGGTGGCAATCTGACCTGCGAGATCGACGAAGCGTTCATCCCCGCTCTCGATCAGCTGCGGCTCGATTTCAACGCTTCGGTTGCGACCCTCAGGACCGCGCTGCGGAAGGTGGGTGAAAATGCCTTCAGCATCGACGCATCGGCCGGCGAGCTCAGCGCGGCGGCCGCCAACCTCTCCATGCGCACGGAACAGCAGGCGGCGTCCGTGGAGGAAACGGCTGCGGCCCTCGACGAGATTACCGCGACGGTGAAAAGCTCGGTGGCGCGGGCCGAGGAGGCCGGCCAGATCGTCGCGCGGACGAAGGCCAGTGCCGAGCTCTCCGAGACGGTCGTCAAGCGCGCCGTCGCCACCATGGGCGAAATCGAGCGCTCCTCGCGCGAGATCAGCTCGATTACCGACATGATGGATGAAATCGCATTCCAGACCAACCTGCTGGCGCTCAATGCGGGTGTGGAAGCGGCGCGTGCGGGAGATGCCGGCAAGGGCTTCGCCGTCGTGGCGCAGGAGGTGCGCGTGCTTGCACAGCGCTCCGCCGAGGCCGCAAAGCAGATCAAGGAACTGATCCTGAAGTCCAGCGACGAGGTACGCTCGGGCGTTAAGCTCGTCGGCGAGACGGGTGCGGCACTGGAGCAGATCATCCGTGATGTGCAGGAGGTCAGCAGCAACGTGGTCGCCATCGTCGAAGCGTCGCGCGAGCAATCGACCGGCCTTGCGGAGATCAATTCCGCCGTCGGCACGGTCGATCAGGGCACGCAGCAGAATGCCGCGATGGTCGAGCAGACATCCGCGGCGAGCGCCAACCTCGCCTCGCAGTCCCAGGCGCTCAATGCGCTTCTGGCCACTTTCGAGCTCGGCGGCACGACCGCCTCGCCGCGTCATGCAACCGGCCGCATGTTCGCCCGACCTGCGGCAGCCTGAGCGCAGGTCATGGTGCTATCGGCGCGTCCTGCCGGGCGTTAGTTCAGCAGGGTGCGCCGCAAGGCCTGCAATGTTTCAGCCTGTTCGGCCGTGGGATCGCCCTCGACCGAAGCCACCGCGTCGGCGATGGCGACCAGTTCCTGCCGTTCTGCAATATCGAGCCTGCTCAGCCAGAGATCGCGAAAGCGGCGAATCGGATCCTGCGGGTTGACGACGTTGCGGGTCGCCCAGTCGGCAAAGATCAGCACCTCGTCCATGTCCTGCGGCTTGATGATGCGGCTCATGCGCGTGCGGATGACGGCGGATGCCTGATCCCTGGCGTGCGGCTTTTCGGCCGCAAGGGCGAGGAAGAAGGCTACGGCGGCGATGGCCGGATCGGCAATCGAGGCGAGCGGGGCCGCTTCCGCCTTCTGGCGGAACTGCTTGCGCTTGTAGGCGCCGCGCATTCTTTCGATGGAATCGACCACTTCGCTGCCGGCCTCCCGCACCATCTTGAAGCGCCAGTACCAGACCGCCGCACCACCCAGCACCATCACCAGAAGACCCACAAGATGCATCGTTCAAACCTCGTTTTGATTGCCGTCGTTCAAGGGCATACCCTGTGGGTACGGGTAAGCGGCGCAATCAATTCGATATTTTCTCGATAAATCTCCACGATAGGTGCGCCCGCGTCGAGCGAGCGCCATACGCCTACGATTAATGCCGCGACTCTAGCGGGGCTTGGCGAGAAAGGCGCGCGCGGCCTCGGCCAGTACCATTGCGCCCTTCGGCAGGGCCGTCTCGTCGATGCTGAACTTCGGGTGATGCAAGGGATAGACAGCGTCGATATCGGCGTTGCGGATGCCAAGGCGGAAGTACACCGAAGGGCACTTTTCGCTGTAGAAGGCAAAATCGTCGGCGGCGGTCCAGCCGGGTGCTGTCTGGACATTGTCGCGTCCAACGATCGCCGCGCCCGCGCGTTGCACGATATCGACCATTTCAGGATCGTTGACCACCGCTGGTTCGCCGCGCCTTATATCCACCGCAACATGGGCGCCGTGGGCGGCCGCAATACCCTCGAAAATCTGCCGCAGCCTTTCCCAGGCCTTCTGCCGTGTTTCCTCGCGGCCGCTGCGGATCGTGCCCTTGAGTCGGACTTCGGGTGCGATGACATTATAGGCGCCACCGCCTTCGATGCCGGTGACGGACACGACCAGCGGATCGTAGGGGTCGATCTCGCGCGCCACGATCTTCTGTAGTTCGGTCACCATGGAACAGGCGACCGCGATGGCGTCCACTCCATCCGAGGGCTTGGCGGCATGCGCGGAGTTTCCGGTGACGATCACGTCGAAATTATCGCAGGCGAGCGTGTAGGGGCCTGCGCCGACGGCGATCCGGCCCGCCGGCGTGTAGGGGTCGACGTGGATGCCGATGGCCGCATCCACGTCGTCGAGCAGGCCTTCCTCGATGACGCGCCGGCCGCCCAGCGGCTCGGCTTCCTCGGCGGGCTGGAAGATCAGCCGGACGGTGCCGCTGAAGCTCTCTCGCTGCGCGTCGAGCAGCACGGCGGCGGCGTAACCCATCGCCGCATGGGCATCGTGGCCACAGGCATGCATGACGCCCGAACGCAGCGAGGCGAACGGCACGCCTGAGGCCTCGGTGATCGGCAGGGCATCGATATCGGCGCGGATCACCACCTTGCGGTTGGACGGGCCGGCGGTGCCGACGATATCCACCGCAAGGCCGAAGCCGGCGATGGGGCGCACCGTTGCGAAGCCCGCCTCGACCAGCGCTTGCCGCAGATAGGCCTGCGTCTCGCGCTCCTCGTTCGACAGTTCGGGATGGCGGTGGAGATGCCGGCGTATATCGATCATCCGGCCTTCCAGCGCCGCATCCATCGCCATGCCGGTTTCGTCAGGCCTTGACATGGATGTCCCGCGGGAAGCTGGTGAGCGTCTCGCAGCCGTTCTCGGTGACGAGGATGGTCTCGCTGACCTCGATGCCCCAACCGTCCATCCACATGCCGAGAATGGAGTGCAGCACGTTGCCGGGTTTCAGGATGGTCGTGTCGCCGGGACGAAGGCTGATCGTGTGCTCGCCCCAGTCCGGGGGATAGGCGACGCCGATGGAGTAGCCGATGCGTGATTCCTTCTTCAGGCCATAGCGCTGGATGACCTGACGCCAGGCCGCCTCCACGGCCTCGGCAGTCACACCGGGCCGGATCGTGTCGAGAACGGCTTCCATGCCTTCCAGAACCGCCTTGCTCGTGTCGCTCACCTTGGCGGGCATGGCGCCGAGCTGCATCGTCCTGGCAAGACCCGCCGTATAGCGACGCACGACGCCGGCCAGTTCCAGTGCCACCGTCTCGTTTTCGCCAAACCGCCTGTCGCTCCACATGACATGCGGAGCCGACGCGTTCTCGCCGCCGAGAATGGTGGGGGGCAGAGCGGTGATGTCGCCGGCGAAGTCCGGTGAGCCGGCGACCTGCGCGGCCTGAATTTTCGCGATGGCGTCGCATTCGCGAACGCCGGGCGCGATAACCTCGTAGGCCGCCGTAACGGCCGCTTCGGCCAGACGCGATGCCTTGCGCAGATAGTCGACTTCGACAGGCGATTTCACGCTGCGCACCCAGTTCACCAGCAGGTCCGCGTCATGGAAGGTTGCATTCGGCAGGCCGGCGGTGAGACGGGCATGCGCCTTTGGCGAGTAATAATAGGCCTCCAGCTCGATGCCGATATGGCCCTTAGCCCAGCCCTTGCTGGTCATCCAAGCGGCGATCCAGTCCATGGGATGGCGGTCGGCGCGCTGGACATGATCCTCCGGGAAGCCCACCACGTTTTCCGGCTTCATCCACGCCGTCAGCAGGCCGCCCGCTGCATCCATCGCGCGGCCGATCCAGACGGGTTCCTCATCCGCCAGCGTCACGAGTACCACCTGCGGCGTATAGAAGGACCACCCATCGTAACCGGTGATGTAATGCTGGTTGGCGACGTCGTTGACGATGAGGAGGTCAAGATTACGGCGTGCCATCTCCGTTCGGATGGCATGGAGACGGGCCTTGTATTCGGTCAGCGCGAAGGGAAGCTGGATCATGAAGAACACATCCTGTTCGTTGGGAGCGGTGGTCTCGGGCGTGTGTTACGCCTGAAGACCGTGGCTGCGGTCGTAGCCGTTGCGGGGCGGAGACTGCCAGCCTTCCGGCAGGCGCTTCGGCCTGTAGATCTCCACGACCATCGGGTAGCAGGCGGCGGTGTCGGAGGAGTGCTGCGCCGAGCAGTCGCCGCCCGGACACGCCGACATACAGCCGAGAAGATCGATTTCCGCGAAGAATTCGAGGTAATCGCCCGGCCGCACCGGGCTCGCCTTCATGAAATATTGCCCGGTGTCGCGCGTGAAGCCGGTGCACATGAAGACGTTCAGCACGTCATGGACGTGGCGCTCGGCCTCGGCCAGCGGCAGACCGGTCTTCTGCGACAGTGCGCGTGTCAGATTGGAATGGCAGCAATGGTGATACTGGCCGCCGTTGCTCAGCAGGTTGTTGGTATAGGGGTCGCAGCGCGTGCCGATGACATCGTGCACCGATCCGCCGAACTCATCGAACCCGTACCAGTCGAGCGTGTCATGGGTGATGGTGGCGATGGGGCGCATATAGGGAAAGTTCGAGAACAACTGATCGCCGAGACCGACATGCGTTCCGTTCAACGCGCGCGTCTTGCCGCTGAAGAACCGCTCCTCGATGTCGTGCAGGTTGAAAAGGTTGAGATCGCCGACCTGCGGGCCTTGGGAGCACAGCATGCGGCAGAAATGGCCGGCCGGCACCTCCCAGGTCGCGGCCTCTCGCGGCGGTATGACCACCGTCTCCACAAGCTCCATATCGTCGCGCACGGCGCGGTAGGCGGCAAGATCAGCCGTCGGGAGCGTATCACGCGGATAGCAGATCACCGGCTGGATCGCCTTGCGCGCACTGGCGTCGGATGGCGGTTGCGTGATGGGATCTGGCTTCATGGCTCTCCGTCCTGTTTTCCGCTGCAGTTTGCCTGTTCCGGCGAGAGCATAATGGCCAATAATTTGATCGGATAATCAATGTTCTTCATGCATCCGGCGGACAATCCACACCGTTTGTCCCGGAGGGCCGTTCCCGGTTGACCGGTGCTTCACTGGATTTCGACGGGCGAAGCGTGTAGGCAGCGGTCACACCCTCCCAGCCACCTGCCGCAGACACAAGAATCGATGTTACGAAAACTCTATGCCTGGACCCTCTCGCTTGCCGGCCGCAAGGCTGCCGAAGTGTGGCTCGCCGTTATCGCCTTCGTCGAAAGCTCGGTATTTCTCGTGCCGGCGGACGTTTTGTTCGTGCCGATGGCGATTGCCCGGCGCGAGCGGGCCTATCGCTACGCCTTTGTCGCAACCGTATCGTCGGTTGCGGGCGGCATCGCGGGCTGGCTGCTCGGCTATTATGCCTATGCGACCATCGCCGTGCCGGTGCTGGAGTTCTACGGCAAGCTCGAGGCCTTCGAGCGGTTGAAGTCGCAGGTCACGGAAGAGCAGCTCAACCTGCTTCTGGTCACGTCCGGGCTCGCCCATCTGCCGCCGATCAAGATCGTCACGATTCTTGCCGGCGTGGTGCATATCAAGCTCTGGCACTTCATCGTCTCGGCGGTCATCGCACGCGGACTGCGCTTCTATCTGCTCGCCTTCCTGCTGCGCCGTTACGGCGAGGCGATCCAGGCCTTCGTCGAAAAACGGCTCGGGCTTATTCTGGCGGCGATCGCCGTCCTGCTCGTGGTGCTCTACATCGCCTTCAAGATGCTGTTCGGCTGATCTTACGTCGAGACGGCCAGCACGACCACGCGGGGATGAAGGCAGAAGAACAGCCGCATGGCGTGGCCGGTCGTGGTGGTGGCCCGGCCGCGTGCGAAGTCCACGCGGATATGCTCATAGTCGAGGATTTCACCGTCGAGCGGATGGATGGCCTTGTACACGGCCTCCTTGGCGCTGAAGAGGGCACGCCCGGACAGCATCGGCTCGACGCCGCCGACCGCATCGCCATCATGGAAAACGAGGGCGGCGATGTCGTCCGGCAACGGATCGGCCGGCTCCACATCGATCCCGACCGAGGGAACATCGGCCGCCCTGGCGATGGCCGCCACCGCCATTTCGTCGTCATGGGCAAGCGAGCCGACCACGCCTGGCGGCCAGAGCGGAGCGCCCGTCGCCGATCGACCTATGACGGCGTCCGCCATCCCCTCGTTCTTCAGCAGATGCCGGGCAAGGGCGCGCGCGGCACCGCTGGCGCGCCGGGCTGCCGTCCGGCGGGTGGGAAGGGCTGCGGCCTCCGCAGGCAGGAGCAACGCTTCGTCGCCATCGCGGATAAGGCGGCAGCCGAGGCGGATGCCCGGCGGCGCAATCCGCTTCATTGCCGCCGAAAGCGCCGCCTCACCCGCGCCGTCACTCATTCCGCCGCGACCGGCTTGACCCAGCCGTAGAGCTTGGCGGGGTTGCCGCGCCAGATCGAGTTCGGCTCGAGAATCTCGCCCTTCATGATGAAGCAGTCGACATCGGCAATGGAGCCATCGCCCATGGTAACGCCGTAATGCACGAAGGCGGCCGGGCTCAGCGTGCAGCCGTTGCCGATCCGGATATAGTCCGACTTGAAGGCGCCTTCCTCCAGCGAATGCGCCTGGATGACGCAGCCCTCGTTGAGCGTGGCGTCGTCGCCGATCTCCACCAGCGAGCGTTCGGTGAGATTGGCCCCACCGTCATAGACGCGCTTGCCGACCTTCACGCCGAGCGCCCGCAGGATCATGGGGCGGAAGGGCGTGCCGGCGAAGAGGCGCACGATGGGCGAATCCGACAGTTTCCAGTGGCGCTCGTGCCGCCAGAAGGCGACGTCGTAGATGGTCGTCACCTGCGGCTGGAGCTTGCGGAACCCGAGGCTCGCCCATTCCATGAAGATGTAGAAGGGAATGGTGATGGCGCCCGTCAGCACGACCGCGGCGAACAGTGCGACATTTGCCCATTCCGTATAGTAGTTCAGCGCGCGGTCCCAGATGGCGAGCGTCACGAACAATGTCGTCCATTGCACGGCAATGAACATCATCGCGGTCGCGAGGTTGTGGCGGTTCTTGTGCGGAAGGCGCGCACGGCGCTCCTCGTCGCTGACGCCCTGGATCAGTTCCTTGTCGCGCTTGACCATGCGCGGGATTTCGAAGGGCGGTGAACCCAGGAGGCCAACATTCTCGCGCATCGGCCCGTCGATCGGCACCATGACCTTGGTGCCCAGAAGCACGTTGTCGCCCGTGCGCCCGTCCGGCGGATAGAAGATGTTGTTGCCGAAATAGTTGCGCTCGCCGACCTTGGTATGCTCGAGCCGGAAGGCGGAGGCCGATTTGTGGACGTTGATCATGTAGAGACCGTCCGACACCATGGTGCCCGTGCCGATCTCGCAGAACAGCGGGTTGTCCTGCTGCTGGTTGCTGCCGAAGTTGGAGCCCGTCTGGACCACCGTGTTGAGGTTCCAGCCAAGCGCGCGGATATAGTGCACGACGGCCGAACTGTCGCCGAAGAGCAGGTTGAGCAGCCGGGCGTTCGTGCAGACCTCGACGATGGATTGCAGCCAGAAATGGAAGCCATAGAGCCGGTAGACGCGGCCGGGCTTCAAGACGAGGCTGAACAGGCGCGGCAGCACCAGTGCCGCAAACAGCAGCGCGCCAATGAGGATGAAGAGCGTCACCGTCGTGCCGATGGCGACGATGCCGATGGATTCCTGGTAGTCGTCGCTGACATTCTGCCAGTAGCTGTGGAAGAGCAACGGGAAGGGCGTGACGACGGCAAACAGCGTGACCAGCTGCACCGCCTCGTAGAGAAAGCGCCGGGTCTTCGACAGCGTGACGACGGGAACCGCGCAATAGTCCGCCGATGTCGGAACGGCCGGCGATCCATGCCAGTGCGCGTCATCGGGAATGTGCTGGCCGCGCTGGAGCGAGGAGCCATGCCCGAGCTGCGCACGGTCGCCGATCGAGGTGTCGATGTCGATCATGCAGCCGACGCCGACGAAGGCGTCACGGCCGATGGCGATGGGGCCGGTGTGGATGTAGCCGGCCTGGGCACGGTAGCCGAGGACCATCGATTCCTTGCGCAGGATCGCATTCTCGCCGATTGAGATGAGGTCGGTGCAGACGGGCACGGCCCGGCATTCGACGGTGGTGCTGCGGCCAAGACGCGCGCCGAGCAGGCGGAGATAGAGGCTGTAGAGCGGACTGCCGCGGAACAGCACGACGGGAGCCGTGCGGATCAGCGTCTTGACCACCCAGAACCGATAGTAGCGCAGCCCCCAGATCCGGAAGCGTTCCGCCTTCCAGCGCCCGACCAGCAGCCACTTCATGGCCACGGCGAAGCCCGACATGCCGAAGAACACGGCGGCCGACAGCACGGCGCATCGCAGGTAAAGCTGAACCGGATCGTCCAGCATGTCATAGACCCAGTTGAGGCCCGAATTGAGGATCCAGAAGCCGAAGTAGCTGTAGAGGCCGTAGAAAGCGAGCTGGGCCGCACCGCAGGTCCAGTAGGCGAGGTCCGAGGCGTGGTGCGTCAGGCAAGGCTCCTCGGGAAGGGCGACGTCCTCCTGTGGGCCGTGCAGGTGGCGTGCGAGTGCCGCGACCGTCGGGTGCATGTAAATGTCGCGCATCGAGGTGCCGGCCCATTCCTTGCGCGTGCGCAGCCTGGCGCAGAAGCGGGCCATCAGCAGGGAATTGGCGCCGAGATCATCGAAGAAATGATCCTCGACATAGATGTCGTCCATCTTCAGGACATCGCGCAGCGCCTCCGTCATGAAGCGCTCCTCGTCGGTGGAGGGCAGGATCGCCTTGCGCTCGCCGCCGAGCCTCAGGCCCGAGGGCTTGGGAAGCTTGCGCGTGTCCACCTTGTCGGAAACGGTCATCGGCAGCGCCGGCAACTCCTCCAGGAAAGCGGGAACCATATAGTCGGGAAGGCGCTGGCGCAGCGCCTTGGCCAGATCGGCGCGCAGGACTGCATCCGCGCCCGATTTCAGCGCGTAATAGCCGACGAGCTCCACACGGCCGGGTTCCATTTCCCAGGTGGTGACGGCGGCCTGGGCAATACCGGGCTGGTCGAGCAGCACGGCTTCGATCTCGCCGAGCTCGATGCGGTAACCGCGGATCTTCACCTGGGTGTCGATGCGGCCATGGTACTCGACCTCGCCATCGGCATTGATGCGCCCGAGATCGCCGGTGCGGTAGATGCGCTGCGAGGGATTGTTCGGCAGGCCGAGAAAATCGGGAATGAATTTCTGCGCCGTCAGGTCCGGCCGGTTGAGGTAGCCGACGGCGACCCCGATGCCGGCAATGCCGATCTCGCCCAGTTCACCCGGCGCCGTCAGCTGCGGGGCGTCGGTATCGAGGATGACGATGGAATAGGTGGGCAGCGGCGCGCCGATGGTGACGGCGCGGTCGGGCGTCAGATATCCCATGGTTGCCGTGACTGTCGCCTCGGTCGGACCATAGGTGTTGAGGATCTGGCGGCCGGGCTTCGACCAGCGCGTGACGAGATTGTGCGGGCAGGCCTCGCCGCCGACGAGGATGGCGCGCAGGCTCGGCACGTCGCTTTCGATGGAGGACAGCAGCGTCGGCGAGCAGGCCATGCAGGTGATGGCGTTGGCGCGCAGGAAGTCCGCAAGCTCCTCGCCCACCAGCGTCATGCGGCCCGGTGCGGGCACCACGGTCGCACCGGCGGCGAAGGGTACCCAGATTTCCTCGGTGGAGAAATCGAAGGCAATGGTCATGCCCTGGTAGACCCGGTCGCCCGGGCGATAGCCGTAGGCATGGGCAGCCACGCGCACGAAGTTGCAGATGCTCTGGTGGCGCACCGCCACGCCCTTGGGTCGGCCCGTCGTGCCTGATGTGTAGAGGATGTAGCAGATGTCGTCGCCGGACGTATCGACGGCCGGCGGCGTGTCGGGAAAGCGGGCGGTTTCCTCGCCACCGGCGGTGACCACGACATGCGGCACGACAAGGCCTGCGGCGCGCGCCGCGTAGCCGGCAACGGTGACGACGAGGCGCACGCCGGCATCCTCGACGATCAGCGCCATGCGCTCGTCGGGAAAGGCCGGTGCCAGCGGCACGAAGGCCGCACCCGCCTTCATCACGGCGAGGATGGTGATGTAGGTCTCGGCGGAACGGTCGAGCAGCAGCGCGACGCGGTCGCCGGGCGCGACCCCGCGTTGGGCCAGCAGGTGCGCGAGGCGGTTCGCCTCCGCATCCATCTCCCGGTAGCTCCAGACCCGCCCGTTATCGAGCACGGCGGGCGAGGCGCCGAAGGTTGAGGCCAAACCCTCAAAGACGCCTGAAAGCCGCTCTTCCGGCTGGCCGGGATGGGAGAAATCGGGACCGCAGAGGATTTGCGGCATGAGGCCGCTCACCGTGGATTCCACGGCGCCCTGGGTGAGGCCGCGCAAAAGGGGCCCTGCATCGTTCATGTTCTAAAATCCTGCTTGTGCCTTGTCCGGCGAACTGGCGTTCGGGCAGTGGCGCGCCTGGGGCGCGGGACCGTTCGAATCGCCCGGCGGGGGCCGTTGCGACTGCCGCCATCGTCGAGGTGGCGCCATACGCCCGGCTCTAGAAAAAGAAAAGTGGCTTTTTGAGGCGGAAAACGTGCGGCCGATAAATTCTGTTTGCTGTTGTGCCGCCGCACCATGGCGCACCGGCTGTCACGGCAGGAGGTGCCGTTTCAGCAGGGCCTCGAGCCATTCTATAAAGACCTGGAGGCGCTGCGACAGGAACTGGCGGTGCGGATAGAGCAGCGTCATCGGCATGGGCTCCGGGCGCTGTTCCGGCATGACCTCCACAAGCTCGCCCGCCTCCAGATGGCGGCGCACGTCATAGGCGGGAATCTGGATGAGGCCGAGCCCCGCGAGACAGCAGGCGATATAGGCTTCCGCGCTGTTGACCGTGACGCGGCTCTTGACGGGCAGGGTTCGCAACGCGCCATCCTCCTGCCATTCCCAGTCCTCGACGCGGCCGGATGACGGGGAGGCGTAATTGACGGCCCAATGCGCCGCGAGGTCGGCCGGCGATGCGGGCGTGCCGTGGCGCGCCAGATAGGCGGGGCTCGCGACGTTGATCAGCGCCAGCTTGCCGATGGGCCGTGCAATCAGGCCGGAATCGCTGAGCGGTCCGACGCGCAGCACGCAGTCCAGGCTGTCTTCGAAAAGATTGACCGCGCGGTCGGTGACTCCGAGGCTGATGTCGATCTTCGGATAGCGCTCCAGGAATCCCGGCAGCGCGGGCGCGATAATCAGCCGACCGATCCGACCGGGAACGTCGATGCGCAGCATGCCGGAGGGCTGGGCGGCGTCGTGGCGGAAAAGGTTTTCGGCCTCCTCGACATCGAAGATCAGCCGCTGGCAACGCTCGTAGAGGGCAAGGCCCTCCTGTGTCGGCGAGACCCGGCGGGTGGTGCGTTGCAGGAGCCGTGCCGAAACGCGGGTTTCAAGCTCCTGAACCGCCGCCGAAACCGATGATCGCGGCATGCCCAATGTATCGGCGGCCCGGGTGAAGCTGGAGCACTCGACCACCCGGCAGAAAATGCGAAACAGGTCGATCCGGTCCATCACGCCCCATCATTGTTCTTGATTCCTGACAAGTGATGTCACGATAGGCGGCTTTATCCCGAAATCCTAGACCGTACATTTGCTAATGTAAGCGCGGCATGAGGCCGTGCCAACGAAGGAGATCATACTCCCATGACCGATCATAGCATCAAGGGCAAAACCGTCATCATCGCCGGCGGCGCGAAGAATCTCGGCGGCCTGATTGCCCGCGACCTCGCCGAGCACGGCGCCAAGGCCATCGCCATCCATTACAACAGCGCAGCCAGCAAGGCCGATGCGGACGCCACTGTCGCCGCCATCAAAGCCGCCGGCGCCGAAGCGGTCGCCTTCCAGGCCGACCTCACCTCGGCCGGCGCCATGGAAAAGCTCTTCGCCGATGTCACCGCCGCCGTCGGCCGGCCGGACATCGCGATCAACACTGTCGGCAAGGTGCTGAAGAAGCCGATCGTCGAGATTTCCGAAGCCGAATATGACGCCATGAGCGCGGTCAATGCCAAGTCTGCCTTCTTCTTCATCAAGGAAGCCGGCAAGCACCTGAACGACAACGGCAAGATCTGCACGCTCGTCACCTCGCTTCTCGGCGCCTTCACGCCGTTCTACGCGAGCTACGCCGGCACGAAGGCGCCGGTCGAGCATTTCACGCGGGCCGCATCGAAGGAGTTCGGGGAGCGCGGCATTTCGGTCACTGCCATCGGCCCGGGCCCGATGGACACGCCCTTCTTCTATCCGGCCGAGGGCGCCGACGCGGTCGCCTACCACAAGACGGCGGCGGCCCTGTCGAAGTTTACGCCCACGGGTCTGACCCATATCGAGGATATCGTGCCCTACATCCGCTTCATGGTATCCGAGGGTTGGTGGATGACCGGCCAGACCATCCTCGTCAATGGTGGCTACACCACCAAGTGACGGGGTGGCCACCGGCGGTCCGTCCCGCCGGTGGTCTTTCATTCCTTTCACAAACCTCAACGGGAGACGTCCCATGCACATGCTTCTTGTCATCGTCGGAGGAGTGATCCTTCTCGGCGTTTTTGCGCTTTTCGGAAAGCTGTGGGGCGCGGATGTCGCCGGCATTGCGGCGGGCGCACGCCTGTTCATCCCGGTCTGGCTGGTCGTTGCAATCACGAACATGTGGGTGGGCGTCACCAAGGCCGGTTACACCGTGACGCAGGAATTGCCGATCCTTGCGGTGGTGTTCATCGTTCCGGCGGTCCTGGCTGGCGGGCTCGCATGGCAGCTTGCGAAATGATTGCCGTCCCGGCACTATCGCTCCATTAGGAATCAGGAAAATACCTATATGCCGGTTTCCCTTCCGCCTGCGCTCCAGACCGCCGTCGACGCTATCAATGCAGGCGATGAAGCCGCATTCGTTTCCGCCTTTTCACCCTCAGGCAGCATCAACGACTGGGGCCGCATCCTGAAAGGTCCCGCAGGCGTCCTCTCATGGGCCCGCTCCGATGCGATTGGCGCCAAGGCGCACATGACAGTGATCGAAGCCGCGACCGAGGGCCCGACCACGCATATCGTCTTCGACTGGAAAAGCCGTGTCTTCAACGGGCGCAGCGAGGCCTATGTCACGCTGGCCGATGGGCTGATCACCGAATTCCGCATTCCCGCACAATAAGAGGGTACGTGCATGGCAGCAGAAGCAGTCTCGCATGCCGCCGAGGCGGCGCAGCATGGTGGTGTCGAACTGACGGGGGTCGTGGTTCTGCTCGCGGCCGCCGTCATCGCCGTTCCCCTGTTCCGGCGCGCTGGGCTGGGTTCCGTGCTCGGCTATCTCGCGGCGGGACTGGCCATCGGCCCGTTCGGGCTCGGCTTCTTCCATGACGCCCAGTCGATCCTCCATATCGCGGAACTGGGCGTCGTGCTCTTCCTCTTCATCATCGGCCTTGAAATGCAGCCCTCGCGGCTGTGGAGCATGCGCGGCGAAATCTTTGGGCTGGGCCTCGTTCAGGTCTGCCTCGCCATCGCGACGCTGGTCTGGGTCGGTATCCTCCTCGGCTATCCCACGGAGGCGAGCTTCGTTGCCGGCACCGGCTTCGTGCTGACCTCCACGGCGATCGTCATGCAGATGCTGGAAGAGCGCGGCGAGATGAACCTGCCGCGCGGGCGGCGCATCATCGCGATCCTCCTTCTGGAAGACCTCGCCATTGTGCCGCTTCTGGCGCTCGTCGCCTTCCTGGCGCCCGGCGGCGCGGAAGCGACGATGGCGGACCGCCTCCAGGGTGTGGCCATCGGCCTTGCTGCCATCGCCGCCCTCGTGCTTGCCGGCCGCTACCTGCTCGATCCGATGTTCCGCCTTCTCGCCCGCTTCGGCGCGCGCGAAGTCATGACGGCCGCCGCGCTGCTGGTGGTTCTGGGCGCGGCCGTCCTGATGCAGGCAGGCGGGCTTTCCATGGCGATGGGCGCGTTCCTCGCGGGTGTCCTGCTGTCGGAATCCTCCTTCCGCCACCAGCTAGAAGCCGATGTGGAGCCCTTCCGCGGCCTGCTGCTCGGCCTGTTCTTCCTCGGCGTGGGCATGGCGCTCGATCTCAACATCATCGCCGCCAATTGGGTGGTCATCGCCATTTCCGTTCCCGCTTTCATGATCCTGAAGATGGTGGTCATCTATGCGGTCGCCCGCTTCATGAAGGCCGGCCGTGCCGAAGCGCTGGAGCGCACGGTCCTGATGGCTCAGGGCGGCGAGTTCGCCTTCGTCCTCTACGCAACGGCAACCCAGTTCGGGATCCTCACACCCGAATGGAACGCCAACATGACGGCCATCATCATCATCTCCATGGTGCTGACGCCGATCATGATCATCCTGCACGATCGGCTGGTGCCCAAGGCGTCCCCGTCGATGGACGGGGTGGAGGCGGCCGAGGGCCTTTCCGGCCGGGTGCTGCTCATCGGCTTCGGGCGCTTTGGGCAGATCATCAGCCAACCGCTTCTGGCGCGCGGCCACAGCCTGTCGATCATCGAATCCGATCCCGATGCCATCCGCGATGCCAAGGATTTCGGCTTCAAGATCTGGTATGGCGACGGCGCACGGCTGGATATCCTCCATGCGGCGGGGGCCGCCGATGCAAGCCTGATCATCGCGGCGGCGGGCGATGCCGAGGCCACGACCCGCATTGCAGAACTGGCGAGGCACGAATTCCCGACGGTGCCGGTGCTGGCCCGCGCCTTTGACCGCGAACACGCGCTAAAGCTCGTCGAGGCCGGCGTGGATTTCCAGATCCGCGAGACCTTTGAGAGCGCGTTGCTGGTCGGCCGGGAAGCCCTCATGCGGCTGGGTGATACGCCGGAAGAGGCCGCGGAGCTGATCGGCGACATCCGTCAGCAGGATGCGGAGCGCTTTGCTCTGGAAACGGCAGGCGGAATCTATGCGGGTCGTTCGATGATCCATGGCAATGTCGCGCAGGAGCAGCAGCATTGAAACCGCCCCTGGCCGAGGCGTACGTGGTCGTTGCCTTCTGGCAGGACGCTGGGGAGAAGGGGGCGTGGTTCGCCAAGGACCCGACCTTCGACACGGCGTTTCGCGAGCGCTTCCTCGATCTTCACGTCGCCGCCGCGCGCCGCGAATGTGACGGCTGGGGCGGGACGCCGGAGGGTGCGCTCGCCCTGATGGTCCTGCTCGACCAGTACCCGCGCAATGCCTTCCGCGGCACGGCGCATATGTATGCGACCGATCCGCTGGCCCGGCTCCATGCACGCCATGCGCAGGAAAATGGTCACATGGCGCGCTTCGAAGGCGATATCCGGCTGTTCTTCTGCCTGCCCTTCGCCCATTCCGAATCGCTTGCCGATCAGGATGTGTCCGTTGCGCTCAATGCGGTTCTTGGAGAACCATGGCTTTTGCATGCAGAAGGACACCGCGATATCATCAGGCGGTTCGGCCGCTTTCCGCATCGCAATGACCTGCTCGCCCGCGACACCACGCCGGAAGAAGCAGCCTTCCTGCTGGAAGGCGGCTTTGCGGGTTAAGGCACATCGAACGCGATCTGCCTTACCCTGAGCCGCACCGCCTTGTGCTTGCGGCCACGGCTTCTTATGGTGGCCGCCTGATGCGAATGACCGCCGGGAGGAAACCAGGTGTCGAGTGAAGCCGCGCGCGTGCCGCGCGACACGTCCGTCGATCCGGAGTTCGGCCCCTGGCTGGCGCAGGCCTCGATCCTGGTGGTGGACGACGAGCCGGGTATGCGCAACTTCCTGATGCGGACACTGGGGCCACGCTGCGCCCGGCTGGAACTGGCCGCCGATACGGACGAGGCCTCGCTCAAGCTCGACCAGCATCATTTCGACGTTGTGATCCTCGACAACATCATGCCGCGCAAGAACGGCGTGGAGTGGCTTGCCGAGCAGCGTGCTATCGGTTTCTTTGCTGATGCCATCCTGATGACGGCCTATGCCGATCTGGAGACGGCCATCCAGGCGCTGCGGGCCGGCGCGGTCGATTTCATCCTGAAGCCGTTCCGCTCCAACCAGCTGCTCAATGCGGTCGCCCGCTGCCTGGACCGTATCCGCCTGCAGCGCGAGAACTACGTGCTGCGCTACGAGCTGAAGGCGGCCTCCGACCACATTCTCCTGCGCGACCGGCTGATCGGGCAGTCCTCGGCCATCGCTCGCGTGCGCGACGCCATTGCCCGTGTTGCGCCGCTGCCGACCACGGTTCTGCTCACCGGGCAATCGGGCACGGGCAAGGAGGTCGCGGCGCGCTCGCTGCATACGCTTTCCGACCGGGCGCAGAAGCCCTTCGTTCCCGTCAATTGCGGTGCCATTCCGCCCGACATGATTGAAAGCGAGCTGTTCGGTCATCTGAAGGGGGCCTTTACCGGTGCCGAGCGGGCGCGCGAGGGCCTGTTCCTGCACGCACAGGGCGGCACGCTCTTTCTCGACGAGATCAGCGAAATGCCGCTGGCCACGCAGAGCAAGCTGCTGCGTGTGCTGGAAGACCGCAAGGTGCGGCCCGTCGGTTCCGAGCGCGAGGTCCCGGTGGACCTTCGGTTCGTTTTCGCCACCAATGCGGAGCTTGAAAAGGAAGTTCAGGCCGGCCGCTTCCGCGCCGATCTGTTCTTCCGCATCAATGTCATGCAGATCCACCTGCCGCCGCTCAAGGAGCGCGATGGCGATGCGGTGGAGCTTGCCGCGCTCTTCATGAACAAGCTATCGGCCCAGCTTGCCATGCCGGCCGTACCCATCGACGACGCGGCCCGCCGGGCCCTTTCGAGCTATGACTGGCCGGGCAATGTGCGCGAGTTGCGCAACCTCATCGAGCGCACGCTGATCCTCGGCCGCTTCCCGGAAGGGTTCGGCTCGGCCGTAGCGTCGCCCGTGCCTGGCGACGCCGGCTCGCTCGCCGATGTCGAGCGACGCCACATCCTGTCGGTGCTCGCTGCCTGCAACGGCCAGCGGGATGATGCCGCGCGGCAGCTCGGTATTTCCCGCAAGACCATCGATCGCAAGCTGGCGGCCTGGGATGGCTGAAATCAGGCCTGCCGGGGCCGTGCGGCCCGCGCGCTCCGTTCGCTACCGGCTACTCGCCATCGCGCTCCTGCCGATGCTGGTCATCCTGCCGCTTCTGCTTGGCGTGACGGTCTATCGCTGGAACGAGAAATTCGACGCGACGCTGATCTCCAAGGTCAATGGCGACCTGACGATCGCGCACCAGTATCTCGCTCATATCCTCGACAATACCGGCGAGCATGTCACGGCCCTCGGCGGCTCTGCCGGCTTCCGCGATGTCGCCAACGACCCCGCCGCGCTCAAGTCGCTGCTCGACGATGCACGGGCAAGGCTCGAACTCGATTTCCTCTATGTCATGGAGCCTGACGGCAAGCTCGTCGCCTCCGTCATCACCGAGACGTCGAACACCCTGCGCACCGACTGGCCAGTCATTCGAGATGCGATTGCCGGGAAATCAGCAACCGGTATCGATATCTTCGACAATGCCGATCTCGAGAAGCTCTCGCCGGATCTGGCGGCGCGGGCGCGCCTGCCGCTCGTTCCCACGCCCAATGCCGTGCCGACCGAGCGGCAGGAGGAAACGCGCGGCATGGTCGTGCAGAGCGCAAGCCCCGTGACGCTCGGCGGCGGGCGCGGTGCCGTTCTGGTCGGCGGCATCCTGCTCAACCAGAACCTCGTCTTCATCGACACGATCAACGACCTCGTCTATCGCGAGGCGAGCCTGCCAGAGGGGAGCCAGGGCACGGCGACGCTCTTCCTCGATGACGTGCGTGTGAGCACGAATGTCCGGCTCTTCGAAGGTCGGCGTGCGCTCGGCACGCGCGTTTCGTCGGCGGTGCGCGCGGCGGTGCTGGACGAGGGGCGCACCTGGCTCGACAGCGCCTTCGTCGTCAACGACTGGTACATTTCCGCCTACGAGCCCATCGTCGACAGTCACGGCAAGCGCGTCGGCATGCTTTATGTCGGCTTCCTGGAGGCCCCGTTCACGGCGGCGAAATATCAGACCGTGCTGACCATCGTGGCCGCCTTCTTCGCCATCGCCGCCGCCAGCGTGCCGATCTTCCTGCGCTGGGCGCGCGGGATCTTCAAGCCGCTGGAGCGTGTGGATGCGACGATCGCGCGGGTGGAGAGCGGCGATCTCGGTGCGCGCACCGGGCCGGTGGACAGCCAGGACGAGATCGGCCGCGTCGCCGTCCATCTCGATGCGTTGCTCGACCAGCTCGAGCGCAACGACCAGCAACTGCGCGGCTGGAACGAGGAACTGAACGCCCGTGTCGACGAACGCACGCGCGAACTCCAGCTTGCCAATCGCAAGCTGGAGGCGACGACCAAGCAGCTCATCCTCTCCGAAAAACTCGCCGCCATCGGCGAGATCACGGCAGGCGTGGCGCATGAGATCAACAACCCAATTGCCGTCATGCAGGGCAATCTGGAGGTCGTGCGTTCCGTGGTGGGAGACCGTGCAGAGCTGGCCAAGGTCGAGTTCCAGCTGCTCGATGAGCAAATCCAGCGCATCAGCCTGATCGTCACCAAGCTGCTGCAGTTCGCCAAGCCCGAGGAATTCGCCGGCATTGTCGATCGGCATGCACCGGGCCTTGCGGTGGCCGATTGCCTGCCACTCGTCCAGCACCTGCTTGCGAGGGCCGACATATCGGTGACGCTCGACAACACGGCCGCCCGGCAGGTTCTGATGAACCGCACAGAGCTTCAACAGGTGGTCGTCAATCTCGTGGTCAATGCCATCCATGCCATGCCGGATGGCGGCCGGCTCACGATCGGTACGCATGACAGCGACCGCGAGGGGCGCCCCGGCGTGGAGATCGTCGTCAGCGATACCGGCGTCGGCATGGACCCGGAGCTTGCCGCCAAGATCTTCGATCCGTTCTTCACGACCAAGCGGCAGGAAGGGACCGGGCTTGGCCTGTCGATCAGCCAGACGCTGGTGCGCCGACAGGGCGGGAGCATTTCCGTCGCCAGCCGGCCGGGCGAGGGTGCGACCTTCACGATCTGGCTGCCCGAGGCGGAGTGATCGGACAATTTGTCCGACTTTTTAGGACAATTTGTCCGACCGCCGCGTCGTGTGTCATTCAACCCGTTGATATCAAAGCAAATCATCTCTGGCATGGCACTTGCAAAGCAGCTGGCGGGAGGACCGGTGGCCAGCGCTCGCATGGAGGGTGCGGCTGTGGACGCCGGAAGGACATTCGGCCGCCTCCCGCCACGAAATCTTCGCATCCGAGGGGTGCGTTGCGGAGGAGACACAATGACTGCATCGACCGAGACCTATGCTGGCGGCAATTCCGTTGGCATCCTCGACCGGGAGCGCATCATCGCGAAACCCGGCTTCAACCGCTGGCTGGTTCCGCCGGCCGCCCTTGCCATCCACCTTTGCATCGGCATGGCCTATGGCTTCAGCGTGTTCTGGCTGCCGCTGTCCAAGGCGATTGCCGGCGATCCCGATCCCGCCTGCGCCGACATGAACCTTCTGTCCGCGCTGTTTACCACAAGCTGCAACTGGCGCGTCGCCGATCTCGGCTGGATCTACACCCTGTTCTTCGTGCTGCTTGGCTGTTCGGCCGCCATCTGGGGCGGTTGGCTGGAGCGGGTGGGCCCGCGCAAGGCCGGCTTCGTTTCGGCCTGTTGCTGGTGCGGCGGCATGGTCGTCGCAGCCTTCGGCGTCATGACCCACCAGCTGTGGCTGATGTGGCTGGGCGCCGGCTTCATCGGCGGCATCGGTCTCGGCCTCGGCTACATTTCGCCGGTCTCGACGCTGATCAAGTGGTTCCCCGACCGTCGCGGCATGGCCACAGGCATGGCCATCATGGGCTTCGGCGGCGGCGCCATGATCGGCGCGCCGCTGGCCAATATCCTGATGAATGTGTTCAAGACGGATGTGAATCCCGGCGTCTGGCAGACCTTCCTGGTCATGGCCGCGATCTACTTCTGCTTCATGATGGGCGGCGCCTTCGGCTACCGCATTCCGCCGGCTGGCTGGCGTCCGGAAGGCTGGACGCCCCCGGTTTCCAAGTCCACCATGATCACGACCAAGCACGTACACCTGCGCGATGCGCACAAGACCATGCAGTTCTGGATGGTCTGGATCGTGCTGTGCATGAACGTGTCCGCCGGTATCGGCGTCATCGGCATGGCCTCGCCCATGCTGCAGGAAATCTTCGGCGGCCGCCTTATCGGCCAGCCCGAGCTTTCCTTCGGTGATCTGAGCCTCGAGCAAAAGGCTGCCATCGCAGCAATCGCGGCGGGCTTTACCGGCTTCCTGTCCCTGTTCAACATCGGCGGGCGCTTCTTCTGGGCGTCGCTCTCCGACAAGATCGGCCGTAAGAACACCTATTATACGTTCTTCATCCTCGGCATCGTGCTCTATGCACTGGCGCCGACCTTCGCCGACATGGGCAGCAAGGTCCTCTTCGTCTGCGCCTTCGCCATCATCCTGTCGATGTATGGCGGCGGTTTCGCCACCGTGCCGGCCTATCTTGCCGACATCTTCGGCACGCAGTTCGTGGGCGCCATCCACGGCAGGCTCCTGACCGCATGGGCAACCGCCGGCATCGTCGGCCCCGTCGTGGTCAACTACATCCGTGAGGCGCAGATCTCCGCGGGCGTGGAACCGGGACCGGCCCTCTATAGCGGAACGATGTATATCCTCGCGGGCATGCTGGCGGTGGGGCTGATCGCCAATGCGCTGGTGCGTCCGCTCTCCGACAAGTGGTTCATGTCGGACGAGGAAGTCGCGTCCCTGCAGGCCAAGACCGCCGCCGCGAATGCCGGCCCGACCGGCTCCTTCGGCATCGGCACCGGCGGCTTCGACGCCAAGGCGGCCGTTGCCTGGGCAATCGTCGGCCTGCCGCTGCTCTGGGGCATCTGGGTTACGGTCAAGAATACCGCAGCCCTGTTCTAGCCTGCTCTATCGAGTGAAAACGAAAGCCCCGGCGAAAGCCGGGGCTTTTTGCGTTGCAGGGAACTTCAGATCCCACATCCCAGCAACGGGACCGGCACTCGTAACCACAATAGTGAAATATATTTCTTTTAGTGAATTATATTGACAACTTCTCGGGCTTGCCGTTAGCTGCCCTCCATCGGATTTCGAGGAGGAATTCCGGTCTTCATGCAAACACCGGCGCGGTTGCTGCGCCTTGGGGTTATTTGGGAGGGGCTTCGGCCTCGAGGAGGAAACGTGCGCACTTTTTTCACGACGACCGCCATGGCGGTCCTTGCGACGACGCTTTTTGCCGGCGCGGCCGCGGCCGAAACGGAAAGCCCTTTCCGCTGCAAGCCGGGCGAGAAATACGTCATGAACGTCATGGTATCTGGCGTTGAATACTGGTTCCCGGTCTATGAAATGTTCAAGCAGGCCGGCCAGCAGATGGGCTGCGAGACGGAGTATACCGGCACGCCGGAATATGACGTCAACAAGCAGATCGCGAGCTTCGATCAGGCGCTGGCGCAGAACCCGGCCGGCATTCTCGTTCATCCGATGAACTCTGACCCGTTCATCGAGCCGATCAACCGCGCCATCGAGCAGGGCACGGCCGTCGTGACCTTCGCCGCCGACTCGCCGCTGTCCAAGCGCGTTTCCTTCATCACCTCCGACAACACGCGCGAAGGCACCTATGCCGCCGATGCGATTGCCGAGAAGATGGGCGGCAAGGGCGAATATGCGGTTCTGGAAAATCCCGGCCAGGACAATCACGACAAGCGCATCGCCGCCTTCATCGCCCGCATGGAAGAGAAGTGGCCGGACATGAAGCTTGTCGGCCGCGCGGCCTCCAACCAGGATCCGACCAAGGCCTATCAGGGTCTCTCCAGCATAATCCAGGCCAATCCCAACCTCGGCGCCGTTTTCATGCCTGAGGCGAGCTCGGCCATCGGCGCCGCTCAGGCGGCCAAGGAAGCCGGCGGCAAGGTTCTCGTCATGTGCGCGGACGTCAACGCCAACATCCTCGACATGATCAAGGCCGGCGAAGTCTTCGGCTCGATCAACCCGAACCAGGGCATGCAGGGCTATATGGGCTTCATGCTGCTTTGGCTTGCCAAGCATCCCGAGCTGATCGACCCGATGAACGACGCCAAGCGCGCGGGCTTCAATCCGATGAGCATCCCCGTCGTCGATAACGGCCTGTCCGTCGTGACCGCCGAAAACGCCGATGATTTCTACTGGGACAAGTACCTGAAGCGCCGCGGCACCAAGGGTATCGAGGAGTAATCTCCCAAGGCGAAGCCGCCCGCACTCCGGTGCGGGTGGCTCTTGAGGGAAGAGGGAGGAAGACGATGGCGGAGCCGGTGCTCACCATTCATGGCGTGACCAAGCATTTCGGTGCGGTGAAGGCGTTGACGGATGTCAACTTCACGCTGGATCGCGGCGAGGTGCACGCGCTCTGCGGCGAAAACGGCGCGGGCAAGTCGACGCTGATGAATATCATCGCCGGCGTCCTGCAGCCGACGTCGGGTGAAATCCGCTTTGACGGCTCGATCGTGCGCATTGCGTCCCCCGCTGTCGCCCAGTCCCTCGGCATCGGCCTGGTGCATCAGGAAATCGCGCTATGCCCGGATGCGACCGTTGCCGAAAACATGTTCATGGCCGCGACCAACCGCAGGCGTTCGCCCTTTATGAATTACCGCGCGCTGGAGCGTGACGCGCAGGCCGTGATGAACCGGCTTGCCGCCATCGACGTCAGCCAGAAGGTCGCTGACCTGCCCATCTCCAGCCAGCAGCTCGTGGAGATCGCCAAGGCGCTGACCCTCGACTGCCGCGTGCTTATCCTCGACGAGCCGACGGCGGCACTGACGGAAACCGAGGCGCAGCAGCTGTTCTCGATCGTCCGGGATCTCAAGGCGAACGGTATCTCGATCATTTATATCAGCCACCGCATGGCCGAGATCTTCTCGCTCTGCGACCGCGTGACGGTGTTCCGCGACGGCCGCTACGTCTGCACCGACCGCATCGCCGACATTACCCCTGACGATGTCGTCCGTCGTATGGTGGGCCGCGAGATCACGCAGCTCTATCCCGACAAGCGGGATGCGAACGCGCCTGAAGGGAAAACCATTCTGTCTGTAGAAGGGCTCTCCGACGCGACGCGCTTCCACGACGTCGGTTTCGAGCTGCGCGAAGGCGAGATCCTCGGGATCGGTGGCCTCATCGGTTCGGGCCGGACCGAGATCGCCGAGGGCATCTGCGGTTTGCGCCCGCGCACGGCCGGATCGGTTTCGCTGCACGGAGCGCCGCAGAAGATCCAGTCCTATGCGGATGCCGTAAAAGCCGGCATCGTCTATCTCTCGGAAGACCGAAAGGGCTCGGGCGTCTTCCTCGAAATGTCCATCGCGCAGAACGTTTCCGTGCTGGAGCTGAAGGCGCTCACCAACAGCGCCGGGCTTTTGAAGCGCCGTGCGGAGACGGCGCTGGCGGAGGATTTTGCCAAAAAACTCGCCGTGCGCATGAGCGGCGTCGAGGCGCCGGTCAAGTCGCTGTCGGGCGGCAATCAGCAGAAGGTGGCGATCGCCAAGCAACTGGCCGTCAAGCCGAAGGTCATCCTGATGGATGAGCCGACGCGCGGCATCGATGTCGGCGCCAAGACAGAAATTCATCGCCTGCTGCGCGAACTGGCGCAGGCCGGCATCGGTATCGTGGTCATCTCCTCGGAGATGCCGGAACTGCTCGGTCTTTCCGACCGCGTGCTGGTCGTGCGGGAGGGACGCATCGCAGGCGAACTCGGCGCCGACGAGATGTCGGAAGAGGCCGTCATCCGCCTCGCCTCCGGGCTTGGCAACGAACAGGCGGCGCACCATGCCGCATGAAAAAGAAGTGGGAGAGAAGACCATGGCTATCGATACGATGACGGCACCGTCGCCCAGGACATCGTCGTTCAGACGCATCGGCACCATGCGCGAGGCAGGGCTGATCGCCATCATTCTGGCACTCAGCATCGCCATGACCTTTGCGTCGCCGCACTTCCTGACGCTCGGGAACTTCCGCGCCATGCTGATGAGTTTCTCCGTCGATGGCATCGTGGTCGTCGGCATGACGATCCTGCTCATCGTCGGCGGCATCGACCTTGCCGTCGGCTCCGTCGTCTGCTTCGCTATGGTCCTGTCGGGCTCACTCTTCCTTGCCGGGCTCGATCCCTGGTCGGCCTCGCTCATTGGCATTTTCGCAAGCGCGGCGATCGGCGGGGCCATGGGTTTCTTCGTGACCGTCGTCGGCCTCAACCATTTCATCACGTCGCTGGCGGCGATGGTGATCGTGCGCGGGCTCTGCCTTATCATCACCAAGGGTACGCCGCTGTCGCTCTTCACGCTGCCGGCGTCCTTCAAGCAAGTGGGGCAGGGCACCTTCTACGGTGTGCCCTATGTCATCCTGATCTTTGTCGCGGTCGTCGTCCTGTTCGACTTCCTGCTTCGTCGGGCGACCGCCTTCCGCAAGGTGTTCTACACCGGCAGCAACGAGAAGGCCGCGCTCTATTCCGGCATCAAGACAAATCAGGTGAAGTTCTGGGTCACGGTTCTCTGCTCGACGCTCGCAGGCGTTGCAGGCGTCATCTACATGTCCCGCTTCGGCGCGGCCACGCCCACCTTCGGCGTCGGCATGGAACTCAACATCATCGCGGCCGCGGTCATCGGCGGCGCTTCGCTCAATGGTGGCTCCGGCACCATTCTCGGCGCAATTCTCGGCATTGCGCTGCTGTCGCTCGTCACCTCCTCGTTGATCCTTCTGAACGTTTCGGTTTACTGGCAGGATATGATCAAGGGTTGCATTCTTCTCGCGGCCGTTTCGATCGACCATTTCCTGCACAAGCGGAAGGCCGCCTGACATGCCGATCGCCAGACTGAAACCACCGCTGAAATCCCGAGCAACGGCTCCGCGCGAGGAGATCGTCATCGCCCGGCAGATGCACCAGGCGCTCGTGCTGCATTTTCTGGAAGGCCTGACACAGGCGCAGATCGCCGACCAGCTCGGTATCTCGCACGCCACCGTCAACCGGCTCATCAAGCGCGGCCGCCAGCTCGGTCTCGTCGAGATCAAGATCAAGTCGCCGGTCGAACCGCTGGTCGATCTGGAGGAGCGGCTTCTGGCACTCGGCGGGATCAGCCGCGCGGTCGTGGTTCCGACCGTTTCCGATAATCCGCAGACCGCGCTTCTTGCGGTCGGCGCGGCGGCTGCCCGGCTGTTGCTGGAGGAGATCGGTGATGGTGACACCATCTGCATCACCGGCGGCAAGGGCGTGAGCGCCGTGGTCGCCGGCCTTCAGGCACCGCACCGCTTCGATGTCGAGGTCATTCCCGCGACGGGCTGCGTACAGGGCAAGCACTATACGGACGTCAACCACGTCTCGACGCTGATGGCCGAACGCCTCGGCGGCCGCTCCTGGCAGATCCACGCGCCGCTGTTTGCCGACGATGCCGCCCAGCGGGCGATGCTCATCAACATGCGTTCGGTGGCTGATGTCTTCCAGCGGGCCCGGGAGGCGAAGGTCGCGGTGGTCGGCATCGGCTCCATCCTGAGCTCGGATTCCACCTATTACGACCTTCATCCATCTCCGAGTGCGGACCGCGGCGCCATCGAGCATTCCGGCGCAAGCGCGGAACTGCTCGCCCATCTTCTGGATGGCGAGGGCCAGATCTGCGACTACTCGCTCAACCGTTCGCTCGTTTCGCTGACGCTCGCGGAATTCGCCTCGATCCCCATGAAGATCGGCGTGGCGAGCGGTCTCAACAAAGCAAGCTCCATCCTCAGCGTGCTGCGCGGCAATCATCTGGACACGCTCGTTACCGACGAGGCGACCGGCGCGCGCATCCTCGAGCTGGCATCCGAAGAAGGACTTTCCGCATGAGCGGCGAACAATTGATCCGCGAAATCGGACGCTCCGGCGTCAAGGCGTCGGCCGTCGGCCTCGGCACCTGGGCCATCGGCGGCTGGATGTGGGGCGGCACCGACGAGGCGCAGTCGATTGCCGCCATACAGGCGTCTCTTGATGCGGGCGTAACCCTCATAGACACCGCGCCGGCCTATGGGCTCGGCCGTTCGGAAGAGATCGTCGGCAAGGCCCTTGCCGGCCGGCGCGACAAGGCGGTCATTGCCACGAAATGCGGCCTGGTCTGGCACACGCAGAAGGGCAGGCACTTCTTCGATCAGGACGGCAAGCCGGTTCACCGCTATCTCGGCCGGGACGCGATCATCCATGAAGTCGAGCAGAGCCTGCGCCGGCTCGGCACCGATTACATCGATCTCTACATCACCCATTGGCAGGACCCGACGACACCCATTGCGGAGACCGTTGCGGCGCTTGAGGAACTCAAGAAGGCCGGCAAGATCCGCGCTATCGGCGCCAGCAACGTCAGTCGCGCCGAACTGGAGCAATACATCGCCACCGGCGCGCTCGACGCGATCCAGGAACGGTTCAGCATGATCGACCGCGAGATCGAGGCGGATCTGCTGCCGCTCACGGTTCCGAACGGCGTGGCGACGCTCAGCTATTCCTCGCTCGCGCTCGGCCTTCTTTCCGGCACCATCGGCCCGGACCGCGTCTTTGCGGGCGACGATCAGCGCAAGGACAATCCGCGCTTCTCCGTCGCTAACCGGCAGAAGGCCGGTGATTTTTCCGAGGCGATCAGGACTGTTGCCGAGCGGCATGATGCCAGCATCGCACAGGTGGTAATCGCCTGGACGCTGGCGCAGCCCGGCGTGACCTTCGCGCTGTGCGGGGCAAGAAGCCCCACACAGGCGCTCGACAATGCACGGGCCGGCACGCTCCGGCTCACGCAGGAAGACCTCGCGGTCATCAACAATGCCATAACGGCGAAACTGGCCAATATGGACGGATAACGGACTGCCATCATGAACCGGAACGAGACTTTGGACGGGCTTCGCCGGAGCCCGAAGGTGGACGTGTGCGTCCTCGGCGGCGGCATCAACGGGCTCAGCGTCTTCCGCGAGCTGGCGTTGCAGGGCGTCAATGTGCTGCTCGTCGATAAGGCGGATTATTGCTCGGGCGCGAGTGCGGCGCTCTCGCGCATGGTCCATGGCGGCCTGCGCTATCTCGAAAATGGCGAGTTCAGCCTGGTCAAGGAATCGCTCATGGAGCGCGACAGGTTGCTGCGCAACGCGCCGCACTATGTCGCGCCTCTGCCCACGACCGTGCCGATCTTCGATACCTTCTCGGGGCTGGCCAATGGCTTCGTACGCTTTCTGGGCCTCACCCGCCGCCCCAGCCGTCGCGGCGCCATTGCCATCAAGACGGGTCTCGGCATCTATGACTTTCTGACGCGCAAGCGTGCGCTGATGCCCAAACACCAGTTCCGCAGCAGGAAGGCGACGCTCGCCAAGTGGCCGTCGCTCAATCCATCGATCCGCAACTCCGCGACCTATTACGACGCGTGGGTCAGCCATCCCGAACGCATCGGCATCGAGCTTCTGCAGGACGCACTGTCTGCCGGTCCGAACGCCGGGGCGCTGAACTACGCGACGGTCGAGCAGGCCGGCGAGGGGACCTACCTGCTGCGCGACGACCTGACCGGCGAGACACTGCCGATTGTGCCGCGGCTGATTGTCAACGCCACCGGCGGCTGGATCGATATTGCCAACCGCACGCTGTTGACGGGCGCGGATGCACCGGCGCCACTGATGGGCGGCACCAAGGGCTCGCATCTCATCGTCGACAATCCGGCGCTGCGCGACATGCTCGATGGCCACATGGTCTATTACGAGAATGAGGACGGGCGCATCTGCATCCTGTTTCCCTATCTCGGCAAGGTGCTGGTTGGCTCGACGGATATCCGTGTCGACGATCCCGGCACGGTGCGCTGCGAGGCGGATGAGCGGGACTATATCCTGCAATCGCTCGCCTTCGTGCTGCCCGGCGTCAATATCCGGCCAGAGGAGATCGTCTTCCAGTTCGCTGGCGTTCGCCCGCTGCCGGCCAGCAAGGACAGCTTCACCGGCCGCATTCCCCGCGATCATTTCTGCACCGTGCTGGAAGACAAGGACGGTGGCCCGTCGGTGCTGTGCATGATCGGCGGCAAGTGGACGACTTTCCGCTCCTTCGGTGAACTCGCCGCCGACATGGCGCTCGACCGGCTGGGGCAGGCGCGCCGTGTCGATACGGGCGAGCGCGCCATTGGCGGCGGGCGCGGCTTCCCTTCGGATCGCGCCGGATGGATCCGCAACGTTTCGGCCTCGACAGGCGTCTCCGTCTCGCGCGTCGAAACGCTTTTCAAACGTTACGGCACGGAGGCTGAGGATGTCGCCCGCTTCATTGCGGCGGAAGACGACCGGCCGCTGCCGCACGAGGGATATAGCGTGCGGGAGGTTCTCTACCTCATCCGGGCGGAGGCCGTCGAACATCTCGATGACCTGCTTTTGCGCCGCACGACGCTCGCCATCTCAGGCGAGTTGTCGCTCGGGATGGTCGATGCTGCGCTGGACGTGCTGGCCGTCGAGAAGGGCTGGAGCGCAGAGCGCACCGCGGCGGAGCGTGACCGATTTCTCACCCTCATGCGCGAGCGCCACGGCGTCGCGGAGGAAACCCTGTCCGCAAGGAACGAACAAAGGAGTGAACGATGCGAGACAACCGCAAGGTCCGGATGAACCGGCTGTTCGGCAACGGCCGTTGCCTGGACGTGGCGATCGATCATGGTGTGTGCAACGAGCCGTCCTTCCTCGACGGGCTGGAGAACATGCCCGCCGTGGTGAAGGCGCTGGTGGATGCGAAACCAGATGCGATCCAGATGAACTACGGCCAGGCGGAGCTGTTGCAGGACCTGCCCGGCAAGGACAAGCCGGCGCTCGTCATGCGCATCGACATGGGCAACCCCTATAACCGCATCCGTCACCGCGACATGTGGGCCGTGCTCCAGAACGAAGCCGAGCCGCTGGTCGGCGCGCTCGAGATGGATGCCGCCTGCGTGGTGGTAAACCTGTTCATGCTGCCGGACGAACCGGACCTCTTCCGCCAGTGCGTTCAGAATATTTCGCGCGTACGGGCCGATTGCGAGAAATACGGCATGCCGCTGATGATCGAGCCGCTGGTCATGCAGCCCGTCACAGAGCATGGCGGTTATATGGTCGACGGCGATGCCGACAAGATCGTCACACTGACCCGGCTTGCCCGTGAGATGGGCGCGGATATCGTCAAGGCCGATCCGACGAGCAATGCCGAGGATTTCCACCGCGTCGTCGAGGCAGCGCGCTGCCCGGTGCTGGTGCGCGGCGGCGGAAAGGAAGACCTTTCGGCCGTGTTTGCAAAATCTGCCGCCTTGATGCAACAGGGCGCCATGGGCATGGTCTATGGGCGCAACATCTACCAGCATGCCAATCCAAGCGCCGTCGTGCGCGGGCTGATGGCGATCATCCATGCGGATGCGAGCGGCGAGGCGGCCTATTCGCTCTATCAGCAGGGCTGAAGTGACGCATGTGCCGGGGACGCCAGCGCGTTCCCGGTGCCGCGAAGGAAAACGAACCTTGGGAGGGGTTCAGGATGCCGAAATATCTATTGGGGCTCGACGCGGGCAACACCGTCATCAAGGCCGTGATCTTCGATCTCGAAGGGCGGGAACTCGCCCATGCGGGGCAGGAGGGCAAGAGCCGCATGCCGCGCCCCGGCCATGTCGAGCGCGATCTCGGCGAATTCTGGGAGAATGCCAAGCGGGTGATCGCCGCCTGCCTTGACAAGGCCGGCATCGCAGCGAGCGACATCGCGGCGATCGGCTGCGCGGGTCACGGCAACGGGCTCTACGCGCTCGATCGCGAGGGCGAGCCGCTCATAGGCATCCAGTCGATCGATACACGCGCCACCGGCCTCGTGGAGGAATGGACATCGCAGGGTGTCGGCGACCGAACCTATCCCATCGGCCGCCAGCGTCCCTGGCCCGCCCAGACGCCGACCCTTCTCGCCTGGCTGAAACGTTCCGAGCCCGCGCTTTTCCAGCGCATCGGCACGGTGTTCTTCGCCAAGGATTTCGTGGTCAACCGCCTGACGGGAAAGCGGATCAGCGAAATGTCGGACATGTCCGGAGCCGGCCTGCTCGATCTTGCCGCCCGCCGCTATGACAGGACGCTGATGGAGGCCTATAGCCTGGGCGATTGCATGAATCTCCTGCCGCCTTTAATCGAAAGCGCGGATATTGCCGGCACCGTCACGCAGGCCGTGGCGCTGGAGACCGGGCTTGCGGCCGGCACGCCCGTTGTCGGCGGGCTGTTCGACGTCGTGGCCTCCGCGCTCGGTTCCGGCGTTTCGCGCACCGGAAGCGCCTCGGTCATTGCCGGCACCTGGAGTATCAATCAGGTCGTCATCGACGGGCCGGATCTCGATGGCCCCGTGTTCATGTCGTCCACCTTCGATCGCACACGCTATATGGCCATGGAAAACAGCGCGACCTCGGCGGCCAATCTGGAATGGCTGGTTCGGGAGTTCTTCGAGGGCGCGCATGACGAAAGCGTCTCACCCTTCGATGCCTGCTGCGCGCTTGCCGCCGCCATCACACCCGCAGCCGACGATCCGCTCTACCATCCCTATCTCTACGGTGCCCAGCAGGATGGCCATGCACGGGCGGGCTTCTACGGCATGGCGGGCTGGCACACCAAGGGCCACCTGATCCGTGCGCTGCTGGAAGGTGTCGCCTTCGGTCATCGCCAGCACATCGAAACCATCCGCAAGGCCGGTGCGCGCTTCGAGGAGGCGGTGCTGTCAGGCGGCGGATCGCGCAGCATGCTCTGGCCGCAGATTTTCGCGGATGTGCTCGGCGTGCCGGTTTCCGTTGCGGTTTCCCGTGAGACGGGTGCGCTCGGGGCCGCCATTGCCGCCGGCACGGGCGTCGGCCTCTTTGCCGACTTTACCGATGGCGCGAATGCGATGGTGCGGAGCGACCGGCACTACCGCCCGAATGCTGCGATGGCCGCGCACTATGACCGCCGTTACGCCCTCTATACGGATATCGCGGCCGCAATGACGCCGCTCTGGCGACGCCTTTCGGCCGCTGACAATGCCGCGACGGGTGTCGCGGCATGATGAAGATACTTGGTCTTGCCGAATTGTCCGGCGCCGAAGCGATCCCGCTTCGGCCGGAAATGTTCTAGGCGACCTTGCGCAATACGGGCGCGCTTGCAGTGGCGGGGATCGCCATCTGCCGCAGCACGTCCATGGCCATGGCATGGGCGTTTTCCTGCGCCTTGTCGAGATTGGTAACGCGGCGCGGATCCATCGAATAAAGCGTTCCGCCGCAGCCGAAGATATCGCGGAAAGCCGCCCGTTCGCCGATGGGGGTGGGGAGAAGGTGCACGCGGCGCGCCGCCAACAGGTCCTTCACGGCGTTCATGGCGCGCGTCGTCACCATGGAATTGACGCGGGTCAGCACGACGGAATGGCGGATGCGGATATTCGCCTTGTCTTCCAGATACTGCAGAAGCTCGATGACATTGGCACCGCCCTGGGCGTCCATGGCCGAGCCCTGCACGGGAATGAGCACGTAGTCGGCGTGGCCGACGGCCTTGGCGAGAAGGGAACTGCGCGAGCCGGGCAGGTCGATCAGCACGAAGTCGGCGCGCGCCTTCTCTTCGGCAAGCTGGCGGTCGATGGAGTTCATCGTGACGTAGGGAACGACGTTCAGGCGTTTGCCGAGCACGCCCCCTGAGGTCTCGTACCAGCGGGTGATCCAGTGCTGCGGATCAGCGTCGAGCACGGAGACGCGGTAGCCCATGCGGGCAAATTCGGTGGCGAGCAGCAGGACGGCGGTGGTCTTGCCGGCGCCGCCCTTGGTGTTGGCGAATGTGATGACGGGCATGAGGTCCCCCGGAATGGTTCTCGAGCCGATCATTGCTCGCCTGGGGCACCTTGCATGGTGCGTCGTTATCCTCGCCAACTATGGTTAATCGTTGGTGTATTTTTCTCAATGCCGCCGGTCGGCAGCGAGAATTTCGCGCGCGATCTGGTCGAGCGACACGATCTTGTCGACGCCCCCGTGGGCGATTGCCTCCTTGGGCATGCCGAAGACGACGGAGGAGGCTTCGTCCTGCGCCACCGTATAGGCGCCAGCCTGGTGCATCTCGGCCATGCCGCGCGCGCCGTCATCACCCATGCCTGTCATGATGACGCCCATGGCGTTGGCACCGGCCGCGCGTGCGGCGGAGCGAAACAGCACGTCGACTGACGGGCGGTGGCGCGAGACGAGCGGTCCTTCACGCACGGCCACATGATAGCGCGCGCCCTGGCGTTCCAGCATCATGTGCCGGTCGCCGGGGGCGATCAGAACATGACCGCGCAGCACCGGATCGCCGTGAACGGCTTCCTTGACCTCGACCTCGCACAGCGAGTTCAGGCGCTTGGCGAAGGCGGCGGTGAACTTTTCCGGCATATGCTGGACGATGACCATACCCGGCGAATTGGCCGGAAGCTGTTCCAGCATGACGCGTAGCGCCTCCGTCCCACCGGTGGAGGCACCGATGCACGCGACCATCTCGGTGGTCTTGGCCATGGCGCGGCCGGAGGGCGGCGGGAGCACAGCGTCGGCGGTCAGTTTCGTGGTCACGTTGGCGGTGGCGCTTGCAGCAGCGGCCGCCATGGCGCGGCGTCCCGCGCCGAGGCGGGCGACGGCCGCACCCTTCACCGCCTGGCGGATGCGCGCGCCGGATTCGGCGAGGTGGTCGGCTGCGCCGATCTTCGGCTTGAGAATGATGTCGACGGCGCCGGCTTCCAGCGCCTGCATCAGCGTCTCTGACCCTTCTTCCGTCAGAGAGGAGCACATCACGACGGGGATGGGTCGTTGCGACATGATCTTGCGCAGGAAGGTAATGCCGTCCATGCGCGGCATCTCCACGTCCAGCGTGATGACGTCGGGCATTTCCTCCTGGATCTTCTTTGCCGCCATGAAGGGATCGGAGGCGGCCCCCATGACCTCGATTTCCGGATCCTGCTCCAGAACGTGCGTCAGCGCCTGACGCACGCTTGCGGAGTCGTCGATGATGAGAACGCGGATCTTCTTGGTCGGAATGGGCATCAGATCTTCTTGAAAACCGTGTTGGCGACCTGGCGCACCGGCAGCGAAATGCCGGTGACCGTCTCGGAATGCCCGACATACAGGAAGCCGCCGGGCAGAAGGCAGTCGCACAGGCGCGTCAGCACCTTTGCCTGGGTCGGCTTGTCGAAATAGATCAGCACGTTGCGGCAGAAGATCATGTGCATCGGCTCGCCCACCTTGTAGGCGTTGTCCATGAGGTTCATGCGCGCGAAACCGACCGTGGCGCGCAGGCGCGGATGGACACGCACCTCGCCGCGCGAGGCGTCCTTCGAGGTCATCACGTATTTGCGACGCATCTCGGCGGAGACCGGCTGGATCATGTCGCGCGGATAGACGCCGCGCCGGGCGGCCTGCAATACGTCGGTCGACAGATCGGTCGCCAGGATGCGGTAGTCCATGCCGGACGTCTTCTCGACGAAGTCCTGCATGACCATGGCCATCGTATAGGGCTCGGCGCCGATGGAGCAGGCCGCGCTCCACAGCCGGAAGCGCTTGTGGCCGGCTGCCGCCAGTTCCGGAAGGCCCGTGCTTTCCATGAACTCGAAATGCTTGGGCTCGCGAAAGAAGTCCGTCTTGTTCGTCGTGACGGCGTCGATCAGGAAGATGGCTTCCTTCTCGATGCCGCCATGCTTGAAGAGGTAGTCGCAATAGCCGTTGAAATCCGGAATGCCGGTTGCCCTCAGGCGCCGGCGCAGGCGGCCCTCCAGCATCGTCAGCTTGGTGATCGGCATCTTGATGCCGCTGTAGTCGTAGATGAAGCGGGACAGGGCGTCGAAGTTTCGGCTGTTTAAGCCATCCGGGCCTGTCTGCGCCTGCGTTTGTACTGCTGCTGCCGCCACGCGGTCCTCCTGAAACTTATGCCGTGGCCGCAAGGCGGTTGGCCGTGCCCATCATCGCCACTTCTGAGGTGGAGAAGAGGCGAGCGAGATCGACGATGACGACGAAGGCGCCGTTCCGGCGCACGACGCCGGAAATGTAATCGGAAGGCCAGCGAACGCCGATATCGGGCGCCCCCTCGATCTCGTCGTTACGGAACGGCACCACCTCGTAGACCCGGTCCGCGACGAGACCGAGCGTCAGGGTCTTCCCGTCGATCGGTACGTCGAGCACCAGCGCCCGTGTGTTGTGCGTCTTCTGCGTCTTCGTCATGCCGAGACGAAGACGCAGGTCGATGACCGGCACGCCCTGGCCGCGCACGTCCCTCAACCCGAGCAGGTAGTCGGGGCCGTGCGGTATCCGGAAGGCATCCTCATGATCAAGGATTTCCCGGACGACCGAAACGGGCACCGCGAAGACCTCGTTGTCGAGAGAGAACGTGACGTATTGGGATTCGGAGGACGGACCGGTCATGATCAAGCGCTTTCTCTGAAGTCGGCGTCGTCGGCGTCGGGGCCGCCCATCGACATGTCGAGGGCAAAGCCGCGGGCGCGGGCCTGCTGGGCATTGACGCTGTTGTCTGCCTTGCGGAACGCCGTGGCGGCCGGCTTGGCGGGCTGGCGAGCCGCGACGGGAGCGGGGTGACGCTGCATGGAGGCCTGGGCGCCCGATGACATGTCGACGCGGAAGAAGGCGATCGATGTCTGCAGTTCCTCGGCCTGGGCGGCGAGTTCTTCAGACGTGCCCGACATCTCCTCGGATGCGCCGGCATTCTGCTGCGTCACCTTGTCGAGCTGCTGGATCGCTTCGTTGATCTGCGAGGCGCCGATATCCTGTTCGCGGCAGGCGGCCGAGATTTCGGAGATCAGTTCGGCGGTCTTGCGGATATCGGGCACCAGGCGGGTCAGCATCTCGCCGGCTTCGGTCGCGACGGAAACCGTCTGGCCGGAGAGCGTGCTGATTTCGGCAGCGGCGGCCTGGCTGCGTTCGGCGAGTTTGCGCACTTCCGAAGCGACGACCGCAAAGCCCTTGCCATGTTCGCCGGCACGGGCGGCTTCCACCGCGGCGTTAAGGGCGAGCAGGTCGGTCTGGCGGGCGATTTCCTGCACGATGGAGATCTTTTCGGCGATGGTGCGCATGGCGCCGACGGCGCGGCCCACGGCATCGCCGGACGCTTCCGCATCCTTGGCCGATTGACGCGCGATCTTCTCGGTCTGTGCGGCGTTGTCGGCGTTCTGCTTGATGTTGGCGGCCATTTCTTCCATCGAGGCGGATGCCTCTTCGGCAGACGAGGCCTGCTCGGTCGCGCCCTGCGAAAGGGTTTCGGAGCTTGCAGACAGTTCCTGGCTGCCAGACGAGACATTGCTTGCCGCCGAAAGCGCATCGGCCACGACGCCGCGCAGGCGCTCAACCATGCTTTCCAGCGAAAGGCCGAGCGTGTCCTTGTCGGAAAGCGGCTTCGGCGTCACCGTCAGGTCGCCATTGGCGATCTGGTCGGCAATCGTGGCGGTGTTGCGCAGGTTACCGGTCATGCGCTGCATGGAGTTGACGAGGTCCTTGATCTCGTCATTGCTCTTGTAATCGATGTCCTGCTCCAGATCGCCGATGGCCACCGCATCGGCAAGCCGGGCGGCTTTCTGCAAGCCGCGAGCGATGCTGAGCGAAAGCCAGATGGCGATGGCCGACGAGAGCAGGATCAAACCCACCACGACGGCGACAAGGGCCGAGCTGATGAAGTCGTACTGAGCGTTCGTCGCCGCGTCCGTTTCGCTAAGGTCCTGTTCGATCTTCTCGTTCAGGGCCTTCAGCGTCGCAAGCACATCTTCGGTCACCTTGGCGCCACTGCCCATGGAAAGTGCTGCGGCACGCTGGTTGCTCTCAGGTGTATTCAACTTCGCGAGACGAAGGATTTCGTTCTGAGACTTCTCCCAGTCCGGAAAAGCAGCGCGGAATTCGCCGATCTTGGAGCGAATGCCTTCGTTGGTTTCATTGTCAAACAGCGCCAGCGACTTGCTGATGGCATCGTGCTGGATGTCCACGGCATCGACATAGCTCTGGATCTGAGCTGCATCGGTGTTGAGAACGGCGTTCTTCTCCTCACGGATAGCCGTCAGTACGGCTTGGGAAAGGTCACCGGAATTGCGCAGATTGGCGGTCGGTCCCTTAATGATGTCAGTGATGGCGGCGTTCAGCGACGAGAGGTTCATGATGGACATGGCCGCCATGCCGCAGGTCATGGCAATGATGACGCCGAACGCAATGGCGAGTTTGAGTTTGATGGTGAAACGCATCTCGAAAAGGTCTCCTTGGGCACATCGCCCTGTTATTGCGGGACACAACGCGGTGTCCGTTATGCGTGAAGACCGATACACTCACCCTTCCGCAGGCCGCCGGAGCAGCCCTTGAGCCGGCGCGTACACACGCCGGTTTTTGCCGCCGCGCATCCTTTCGGCTGCGCGGCGGTCATTGTTCAATCACGCGCTTGCGCGGAAATCGTCATCGTCGGCGTCGGGGCCGCCCATCGACATGTCGAGAGCAAAGCCGCGGGCACGAGCCTGCTGAGCGTTGATGCTGTTGTCTGCCTTGCGGATCGCCGTGGCGGCCGGCTTGGCGGGATGGCGGGCGGCGACCGGTGCCGGGCGGCGCTGGATGGCAGCCTGGGCGCCGGATGAAAGATCGACCCGGAAGAAGGCGATGGATGCCTGCAATTCCTCGGCCTGGGCGGCGAGTTCTTCAGACGTGCCCGACATCTCCTCGGATGCGCCGGCATTCTGCTGGGTCACCTTGTCGAGCTGCTGGATTGCTTCGTTGATCTGCGAGGCGCCGATATCCTGCTCGCGGCAGGCGGCCGAGATTTCGGAAACCAGTTCGGCGGTCTTGCGGATATCGGGCACCAGCCGGTTCAGCATGTCGCCGGCTTCAGTGGCAACGGAGACGGTTTCACCGGACAAGGTGCTGATTTCGGCGGCCGCCGCCTGGCTGCGCTCGGCGAGCTTGCGCACTTCCGAAGCAACGACGGCAAAGCCCCTGCCATGTTCGCCGGCGCGTGCTGCCTCGACGGCGGCGTTAAGCGCGAGAAGGTCGGTCTGGCGGGCGATTTCCTGCACGATGGAGATCTTCTCCGCGATGGTACGCATGGCGCCGACGGCCCGGCCCACGGCCTCGCCGGAGGCTTCGGCGTCCTTGGCGGACTGGCGGGCGATCTTCTCGGTCTGTGCGGCGTTGTCGGCGTTTTGCTTGATGTTGGCAGCCATCTCCTCCATCGAGGCGGATGCCTCTTCGGCGGAGGACGCCTGCTCGGTCGCGCCCTGCGAGAGGGTTTCGGAGCTCGAGGACAGTTCCTGGCTGCCCGAAGACACGTTGTTTGCCGCCGAAAGCGCATCCGCCACAACGCCGCGCAGGCGCTCCACCATGCTTTCCAGCGAAAGACCGAGCGTATCCTTGTCGGATAGCGGCTTCGGCGTCACTGTCAGGTCACCGTTGGCGATCTGGTCGGCAATGGTCGCGGTGTTGCGCAGGTTGACGACCATGCCCAGCATGGCGTGACCCAGAACGTCCTTGTCGGACAGCGGCTTCGGCGTATCCGACAGGTCACCGTTGCCGATCTGGTTGGCAATATTGGCCGCTTCGCGCAGATTGCCGGTCATGACGTTGATGGTCGATACGAGATCCTTGATCTCGTCATTCGTCTTGACGGAAATCGTCTGATCGAGATCGCCGATCGCGACGGCTTCAGCGGCGTCACGAATCTTTCGCAGGCCGGAATTGATTCCAAGGGCGATCCAGAACGCTGCACCCACGGCAAGAACGAACGCGACCACGGTCAGCGCGGCGAGTGTGTAAAGCGCGCTTGCATAGCGGGCATCGGCGACAATGTCGGAATCCTTGATCGCCACCTCGGTAAGTGCGGCGAGGTCCTCGGTCATCTTGTCGAGCTTTTCGCTGGCGACGGTGCCCTCCGTCTGGTTCAGCTCGATCGCCATATCCCGCTGTCCCGACGCGATAAGCGAGACCATTCTTTCGTTGATAGCCAGATAATCGTCCCAGAAGTCGCGGATTTCCTGCCACTTCGACCTGAATTCATCTGTGGCGCTTGCCTCGCCTTGCTTTAGCGCCGTCTCGAAAGCTTCGCGCTCCGCCGCCATTGTCGCCTTTGCCTTGTTGGCGCGCTCAACCGTCGAAGCCATGAGGAGGTCCGCCTCGGCGAGGCCGAGGCCGTCAAAGGCGCCTGCGAGATCGTCGGCATAGTCGTCCTGCTGAATAGGACCTTCAAGAAGGCTGTCCCGGAGCGAATTCATCTCGCTCATGCTTCGGACGCCGATACCAGCAGAAACGCAAAGGAGAAGGATCAGAAAGCCGAAGACGAGGGCGAGCTTCGATTTGATGGTCAGACGCATCTAGTAGGTCTCCTTAATCACAGATGCCTTGTTTTGGAGGGACACCGAAACATGGCGTTCTTTATGCGTGAAGACCGATACACTCACCCTTCCGCGGGTCGCCGGAGCGGCCCTTGAGCCGGCGCGTACATACGCCGGGTTTTCCGCCGCGCTCGATTTAAGCGCGGCGGATTGTTCAATCACGCACTCTGGCGGAAATCGTCGTCGTCGGCATCGGGACCGCCCATCGACATGTCGAGCGCAAATCCGCCGCTGCGGGTGGCCTTGGCCGTGGCCGGCGCCTGGCGATAGGCCGGGTTTGCGGCGGGGCGCTTGGCGACTGGCGCTGCCATGCGGGCTGCGGTTGCCCGCAGCTTGTCGGCATGGTTGGCTTCGCTGCGGGCGGCGTTGTCGACCCGGAAGAAGGCGATGGATGCCTGCAATTCCTCGGCCTGGGCGGCGAGTTCTTCCGACGTGCCGGACATCTCCTCGGATGCGCCGGCATTCTGCTGCGTCACCTTGTCGAGCTGCTGGATCGCTTCATTGATCTGCGAGGCGCCGATATCCTGCTCGCGGCAGGCGGCCGAGATTTCGGAAACCAGTTCGGCGGTCTTGCGGATGTCGGGCACCAGCCGGTTCAGCATTTCGCCAGCTTCCGTGGCGACGGAAACTGTCTGGCCCGACAGCGTGCTGATTTCGGCGGCCGCCGCCTGGCTGCGTTCGGCAAGCTTGCGCACCTCCGAAGCAACGACGGCGAAGCCCTTGCCATGTTCGCCGGCACGGGCGGCTTCCACCGCAGCGTTTAGTGCGAGCAGGTCGGTCTGGCGGGCGATTTCCTGAACGATGGAGATCTTCTCCGCGATGGTACGCATCGCGCCGACGGCGCGGCCCACGGCCTCGCCGGAGGTTTCCGCATCCTTCGCAGACTGGCGGGCAATCTTCTCGGTCTGTGCGGCGTTGTCGGCGTTCTGCTTGATGTTGGCGGCCATCTCCTCCATCGAGGCGGATGCCTCTTCGGCAGACGATGCCTGCTCGGTCGCGCCCTGCGAGAGGGTTTCGGAGCTCGACGACAGTTCCTGGCTGCCGGACGACACGTTGTCGGAAGCCGAAAGCGCATCTGCGACGACACCGCGCAGGCGCTCGATCATGGTGTTGACATAGCCCAGCAGGTCACCGATCTCGTCCTTGGTCGTGATGTCGGCAAAGCGGGTGAGATCGCCCTCGGATACGGAACGGACCGCCTCATTGGCCTTGCGCAGCCCGCGTGCGATGGAGACGACGATCCACGAGGCGGCGCTTGCGGCGATCAGTGTCGAGATGGCGAGAAGGGCGATCAGCAGCGAACGGCTGGCTTCGTACGTCTCGACCGAGGCCTGGAGATCTTCCTTCTGGCGTTCGCCGTTGAAGGCGACAAGCTCGTTCAGGGAGGCGACCGCCTCTTCACGGGCTGTGCGCATCTCGTGGTTTGCAAAGCGGTTGGCTTCAAAGTTGCCGCGTTCGAGTGCAAGTGCGTTGCCGCGGTCAGCAGCTTCCTTGACGGCCGCGAAGCTCTTCTGCACCTCGACGGCCAACTGGCGCGCGCTGCCCTGCAGGCCAGCGACCAGAAGCGAGATGTTCGTTTCGATGTCGGAACCGGCCTTGGCGTAGTCCGCGGCCCAGGTCGTCTGGCGCTCCGGGTCATTGCTGGCAAGCAGGATATTGCGGTGCTGGCGGAAGAAGTCGCTGATATCGGCGCGTACGGCGGCGACGCGGGCGAAGTTTTCGAGCGCACCCGGCTCGCCGCGGTTGGCGGCATCCTGCAGTGCCTTAGACATGCGGATGACGTTTTCTTCCGCAGCGGATATGGCCGCGCTGCCGTCCGTCGTGGAAATCCGCAGGGCCTCTGCATCGGTGTTCTTCCGCGTCAGGGCCTGCATCTTCAGGTTCTGCGCCCAGTAGAGGTCCCACTTCTTGGAGAAGTCGTCGAGGATTGCGCGGCCTGCATCCGTCGTCAGCTTCGAGCGGACGTCCGCCAGCGTTGCGCCGATTTCGCTGTTCCTGGCGTCGAGCGCTCGGGAAATCGCGGCCATCTCCTCGGGGTCGGTGCTGAGGATCATCTGGCGGGTCTGGGAGGCCACGTCGGTGGTCATGGTCTCGGTCCGGCTCAGGCCGAGCGTGGCCGCCGCGCGGCCGTTGACGACCCGTTCCATCCGGTTGTTCAGCTCGCCGAGATCCTGCACCGCGACGTACATGCTGACGCCCGAAAGCAGGATGACGGTCGTGAAGGTGGCTATAAGCTTTGTCTTGATCGCAATACGCATTGTCTAAATCCTTTAGTTGGTCCCGGCTGCGACGCCGACACGGTCCCTTTGCGGGGCAAAAATCGCCTGCAGGTTGGGGACGATGATGAATTCTCCGTCACGTTTAACGAGGCAGCTGATGTAATCCGCCCGCCAGCGCATGCCGACACTCGGCGGCGGTTCGCTGGCGACCTTCGGCAGGGTGGTGACTTCGTTGACCTTGTCCGTGCGGATGCCGATCAGCGTCGTCTCGTCGTCGAGCAGAAGCTCGATGACGATGATGCGGCTGTCGATGGTGGCTTCCACCGCCTCCATGCCGAAGGCGAGGCGGATATCCGACAGGGGAATGACCTTGCCTCGGAAGTTGATGACGCTGGAGACGAACGGCTTGCTGCCGGGAACGTGGGTTTCCGGCAGGAGATCGAGGATTTCCTGCACGACGGTTGCTTCGATGGCGAAGGTCTCGCCATTGAGGTTGAACGTCAGAACCGAGAGGTCCTCGTCCGTGCCCCAGATTGCATCGTAGTCGAGTTTTCTTGCTGCTTCGCTCATCCTGCCGCCCGCAATTGCGCCTCCTGCTGCTGTCCGACCGCGACCAGGTGAGTAACGTCGAGGATCAGCGCCACGCTGCCATCGCCGAGGATGGTCGCGCCGGAGAAGGTGACGACGTCATGGTGCAGTTTCGACATGGATTTGATGACTGTCTGATGGTCGCCGATGATCTGGTCGACGACGAGGCCGACGCGCTCCGAGCCCGTCGAGATGACGACGACCTTCTGGTGCGGGTCGGGCTGGGTTCCGGTGCGGAAGAGTTCGCGCAGGCGCAGGAACGGTACGAGGCTGTCGCGCAGCGATATGAAGCTGCGACCGCGCGAGCGGACATCGTCCTCCAGCGAGATCTCCAGGCATTCCTCGACCGCCGAAAGCGGTATGACGTAGCAGCCAGTGCCGACACGCACGAGCAGGCCTTCGATGATGGCGAGCGTCAGCGGGATGCGCAGCGACACTTCCGAGCCCTCGCCGGGCCGGCTGGTAATGTCGATCGTGCCACGCAGCGCTTCGACCGTCTTCTTGACGACATCCATGCCGACGCCGCGACCGGACAGGTTCGTGACCTGCTGAGCAGTGGAGAAGCCGGGCTGGAAGATCAGTTGCAGGAGATCCTGGTCGGCAAGCGTAGCGCCCGGCTGAATGAGCCCGGAAGCCTCTGCCTTGGCCCGGACGCGATCGCGGTTGATGCCGCGCCCGTCGTCCTTGATGGTGATGATGACCTCGCCACCCGTCTGGTGCGCCGAGAGCGCGACGCGGCCCTTGGCGGGCTTGCCGGAGGCAAGGCGCTCGTCGGGTTGTTCGAGGCCGTGGTCGATCGAGTTGCGCACGAGATGCACGAGCGGATCGGCCAGCCGGTCGATGACCGTCTTGTCGACTTCGGTGCTTTCGCCTTCCGTGATGAGTTCGATCTCCTTGCCCGTTTCGCGCGAAAGGTCGTGCACCAGGCGGCGGAAGCGGCTGAAGAGGCTCGCGACCGGCATCATGCGCAGCACCATCATCGTATCGCGCAGTTCGCCGGACAGACGCTCGATTTCCTCCGAAACCGAGCGCAGGCCAAGATCGGCAGCGGTGCCGGCAAGCTGGGTGAGGCGCGACTGGGCGATGACGAGTTCGCCGACCCGGTCCATCATCTCGTCAAGGCGCTCGGCAGGGACGCGGACATTCTCTGCGGTCTTGTTCTGCTTGGGATCGTTGACCGCCTGCGCGGGCTCGCGCTCGGTGAAGACGGGTGTCAAGGGTGCGGCGGGCTCGACGGGAGCGGCCGCTGCGGCGGCGACCGGGCGCTCGGCTGCGATCTCCGTGATATCAAGCTCCATTTCGTCCATGACGAAGATGAAGACGTCTTCGATCTCGCTGCGCGGACGCTCCGTCTTGAGCGTCACCAGCCAGTGGAGGTGGATGTCGCGCGGATCGAGTACATCGAGTGTCGGCACCTTGGCGGTGTCGGCGACGATGGTGCATTCGCCGAGGTCGCGCATCTCGTCGAGCAGGCCGAGCGGATTGGTGCCGTTGGCCATGGCATTGGTCGGCAGGCTGAAGCGGATGCGCCATTCGCGCACGCCGCCGGCATCCTCGCCGGCGCTCGGTGCCATTTCGGCCTGTTGCGCCGCAGGAGTGGGCATGCCCGCACCATTGACAGCGCGGTGCAGACCGTCGAGCAGGGCTGCGCTGACGGCATCATGATCGCCGTTCGGCGTTTCAAGCAGGGCGCGCATATGGTCCTGCGCGGAAAGAACCGCCGAGACCAGTTCGTGCGTTGCCGGGACATCGCCCTTGCGCACACGGTCGAAGGCTGTCTCGCAATGGTGCGTGAAGGCGGCGAGCTGGTCGAAGCCGAACATCGCGCCTGAGCCCTTCAGCGTGTGCAAACCACGAAAGACCGCGTCGATCTGATCGCGGTCGTCAAGGCGGCGGGTAAGGTCGAGAAGGCCGGACTCGATCTGCTCCAGCAGTTCGGCAGCTTCTGTCCTGAAGACTGAGATCGGGTCCGGGTTGCTCATCTTCCGAGGACCTTTCGGGCGATCTTGACGAGGCTTTCGGGATCGAACGGTTTGGTGAGCCATCCGGTGGCGCCAGCCGCCTTGGCCTGCGCCTTCAATTCGCCGTCCGATTCCGTCGTCAGGAAGACGACCGGAACGCCGGTATGCGCGGGCAGCTTGCGCAACTCGCGGATCATGGTCAGGCCATCCATGTTGGGCATGTTCAGGTCGGTGACGACAAGGTCGTATTCCCCGCCCTTCAGCTTGTTGAGGCCATCCAGGCCGTCGACGGCCTCGGTGACGGTGTAGCCGGCATTGCCAAGCGCAATGCGTGTCGTCAGCCGGATGCTGGCTGAATCGTCGACGGTCAAAATATTCGCGGTCATAAAGTCTGCTCCTGATGTAACCAGAATTGGGAGGCGTCGGGTGTCAGCTCATCGAGAAAGCCGCCGCGCCGTAGAGCCTCGCGCAGCTCACCTGTCGCGGGTCGCGCAAGTAGAACGCGTCCCGTCTTCTGTGTGGCGTGGCTGCGCGCCGCTACGACAAGTTGCACGAAGCTGAGGTCGACCTGTGCATCGTCGGCGATTTCAAGTACAAGTTCGCCGTTATTGTCGACGGCGCTCAGGATTTTCTCGCGAACGTCAAGTATATTTTTGATAGTTAGCGTCTTCGGTAAGGTTAATGACGCGTGATCGGGCGCAGGCGACGACATGGAGGCCTCGATATCAGGTTTTTCCGTAAAGTAATTTCCAGCGCAAATTCCCAGCATATACTTAATGAACTGTAAATTACGGGTGGTGAAATCCGCCAATTCGGAGCAATACAAGACGCATGCCTTTGTATTAGGTAATATTCATGTTCGTTCAAGTGTCTGAATAACATGAATAAACATGAGAATTAGCAAAATGTAATACTATTTATGAACCACTAATTCTAGGGATGCGTGCAGGACGGGTGTAAGCCGCAGCAAGGTCCCGAAACGGCTGTTTTGCCTCCATAAGGGAATCCGAATTTACTGGCCGTTACATTGTTTGCCCTAGGGTCCGCTATGGGATTCTTGAAGATGGGGTATGGCGTGTCAGGAACAGCGGGCGCATTGCGGCTTGAGCAGCAGACGAATGAAGCCGAACTCGTATCGCGGCTCGAAGGCGCGCGTTCGCGCATCGAACAACGCTTTCTGGATGGCGGCGTCGTGCTGCTCGGCGTACTCGATGTGCTCAACCGGCTGGTTGCCTCGCTCGAGAACCTCTCCGGTTCGCTGGGCGGCGAGGACACGGAAGCCACGACGGCGCGCCTGCTTGCGACGATCGATCAGCTGACAGCCTTGCCCGGCATCGAGGAAACACGCCAGCAGCGTCTTGCCGGCGTGGCTCTTACGGAAAAATCGCTTGGCGCCCACATCGCCACCATGCAGGAAACGTTGCGTTATCTGCGCACCTTCGCCACCACAGCCAAGATCACCGGCGCTGCCATTCCGGATTTCGCGGGCTTTGCCGACGAAATCCTCGAACGTATCCAGTTCGGCACGCGCGAGGTCAATGCGCTGGGCAGCAAGATCAGCACGCTCGGCACCGTGATTTCCAGCGCTTCGGCCGGCGGCGGCGATGCGCTTGAGCGCTTTCGCGGCAGCGTGCCTGATATCGCCGGCAATCTTTCGCGCAATGCCGCAGATCTCGGCACGCAGCGCCGGCATCTCTCGCAGCTGGCCGGCAAGGTCGGCGCGCTTGCACGCGGCGTGCAGGGCAAGGTCGCCACGACGCTCTCGGCAATGCAGATCGGCGACATCACCCGCCAGCGCATCGAACACTGCCAGTCGGCGCTGACGATGCTCGAGGCGGAGCTTGCGGCGGGCAGCTTCGACGATGAGGCATCGACGCGCCTTACGCAGTTTATTCGCCATCTCGTCCATGCCCAGCTCGACGAAATCGCCAGGGATTTCGAACGCGAATGCCGCACCGTCGTCCAGACGATCCGCAGCTTTGGCGCCGACGTCGACAACCTCATGACGCTCTATCGGGATATGGATGCCGGCGACGGCGCGTCCGCCGACCGCGCGATGCGTACGCTGGAGGCGGACATCACCGCCGCACGCGCCGTGGTGCGCGACATCGAGCAGGTGGCCGACAAGGCGAACACGCTCGGCGAAAGCACGGTCGCGACGGTGCACGAGCTCCTGAAGGGTGTGAAAACCATCCAGCTGGTACGCACCGACATCCAGTACATGGCGCTGAACACCAACCTGCGCTGCAGCAAGCTTGGTGAGGAAGGCCGCGCGATCAATGTCGTCACGGCGGAGCTGCGCAGTTTCTCAAGCCAGCTCGACGAGACCGCAGAACGGATCCTGACGGCCCTGCAATCGCTTGAGGAGGATGCCGGCAAGCTGGGCGCCGTGGGTGCCGCGGGCGGTGACTCGCTCGATGCGCGGCTTGAAGACGTGCTTGGCCATCTGCGCCACACCGGCGACCGTATGGAAGAGGACATGACGGCGCTGCGCGCCTGCGCGGTCGACGTCACCGCAACGGCTGGACGTATGGCGGAAGGGCTTGATTTCAACGCCGAACTCGGCGACGTGCTCGCCGATTGCACGGCGCGGGCGGGTGAACTCAGCGGCCCCGGTCTGCCGGATACGGATGGCCTTGAACCCGTACTGGCCGATCTCGGTGCACGGATCGCCCGGACCTATACGATGGTGTCCGAGCGGGACGTGCATGCCCGCATCTTCGGCACGGCGGCCGAGCCGCCAGCCGTAAGCGCCGCGACCGGCAGCGACGAGGACCTCTTCGAGGACGCCCTGTTCTAAGCCATTTCCGGCGGAAGCGGGATCGCTTTGACCTTCGGACAACGCGGCAAACGATCGCTCAGCCGTCCGCCTTCTGCGTGAAGTCACGGCGCACGATGCCGTGGCGCTGGAGCTTGTCGTAGAAGGTCTTGCGCGGAATACCGAGTGCGGCAATCGTTTCCTGCACGTCGCCGCCATGGGCCGAAAGCGTATCGCGAATGATCTGCGCCTCCATCCTCTCCAGACGCTCGGGAAGCGCGCCGTCGCCGGTATCAGCAGGTGCTGACATTGTCTGTTGAGCAGCGGGCGGCATCATGCCGAGCACGGCGCGTTCGGCGAAGTGGGAAAGTTCGCGCACATTGCCGGGCCAGTCGTGCTCGGCCAGATGTTTCAGGATAGCGGCGGAAGGCGGCGGGGCCTCGCGCTGGAAGCGCCGCGCCGCGCGCTCTGCAAAATAGCTGAACAGCAGCGGAATATCCTCGCGCCGCTCGCGCAGCGGCGGGATCGTCAATGACACCACGTTGAGGCGATAATAGAGATCCTCACGAAAGGTCTTGCGCTGTTCAGGATCGGCCAGATCGACCTTGGCGGCCGCGACGATGCGGATATCGACGGGACGCACCTCGTTGGTGCCGAGCGGGGTCACCTCCCGCATCTCCAGAACGCGCAGCATCTGGATCTGAGTCGAAAGCGGCATGCTTTCCAGCTCGTCGAGAAAAAGGGTGCCGCCGCTGGAATGCTCGATGCGGCCGACGCGCTTCTTCTGCGCGCCCGTAAAGGCGCCGGGCTCATGGCCAAACAGCTCGCTCTCGATGACCTGCTCGGGCAGGGCGCCGCAGTTGAGCGCGACGAAGTTGCCCTTCGAGCGTCGGCTCCAGCCGTGCAGCAGACGGGCCACCACTTCCTTTCCGCTGCCGGTCTCTCCTGTCACCAGGACATCGACATCGGTATCGGCGATCTGGCGCAACGTCTGGCGCAGCCGGTCCATGGTCACGGTCTGGCCGATCAGCGGAAAATCGTCCTCCGCCTGCCGCGCGGCATCCTTCAGGCGGCGGTTCTCCATGACGAGGCCGCGCTTTTCGGCAGCGCGGTGCACGCACTGGATCAGGCGTTCGGCCGGGAAGGGCTTGGCGATGAAATCGTAGACGCCGTCCTGGATGGCTTTCACGGCTGTCGGGATATCGCCGTGGCCGGTAACGAGGATCACCGGTATCTCCGCATCGATGGCGCGGATGCGCTCGAAAAGCTGCAGCCCGTCCATACCCGGCATGCGGATATCGGAAACGACGACGCCCCTGAAATCGCTGTTTATGAGGCTGATGGCTTCCGTGGCGCGGGCAAGCGGCGTCACGTCGAAACCGGCCAGTTCCAGCGTCTGCGCGGTCGCATGCAGCAGTTGCCCGTCGTCATCGATGAGGAGAACGGGTGTGGTCATGGCACGGCCTTTCTGAGATGCACGCGGAAGCGGGCGCCGCGCGCGTCCGTTTCGACCTCCAGCCTGCCGCCATAGTCTGAAACGATGTCCTTGACGATGACGAGGCCGAGCCCGAGGCCCGTTTCCTTGGACGTATTGAAGGGCTCGAACAGGGAGGCGAGAATAATGTCGGAAAGACCCGGCCCGTTGTCGGCAACCGTCAGGGCGACGTCGGTTCCGTTTTCCTCGACGGAAACATCGACCCGGCCATCGGCCTTCTCTGCCACAGCCTCCAGCGCGTTCTGGAAGAGGTTGATGAACACCTGCTCGAGGCGAAGCCGGTTGCCCATGACCTCCAGGCCCGTCGGGAAGGGAACGATCTTCATTCGCTCGAGACGTCCCGTGAACCGGCTGCGAAGCAGCAGGACGGCGCCATCCACCGCTGCGCGCAGGTTCACCGGTTCCTCGCCCGACCGGCCCTTGCGCGCCAGCGCCTTCAGGTCCTCGGTGATCGTGGCGATACGGTCCGTCAGGCCGGCAATGTGGTCAAGATTTTCCGCGACGGGCTCCGCGCGGCCACGGCCGAGGAAGACCTTGGCATTGTCGGCATAGGCGCGGATGGTGGCCAGCGGCTGGTTGATCTCATGCGCCACGCCGGCGGCGACCTGTCCGAGAATGGCGAGCCGGTTGGCCTGGACCAGATCCTGCTGCACGGACTGTAGTTGGGTCTCGGTCCGATGGTGATCGGTGATCTCGGCTTCCAGGCGGTCGCGGGCCAGGCTGAGATCACGCGTGCGCTCCACCACCCGGCGTTCCAGCTCTTCGCGCGCGGCCTGGTCGCGCACTGTCCCGGCTAGCGCGGTCTGGCGGCGTCGAAGCCATATGGCGGCAGCAATCGTGGCGACGCCGATGAGGAGGAGGGCGAGCAACTGCGCCTGGCGCCGGCCCGCCGCAACCGCTTCCGTAACCGGCATGAGATACTCGAACCGCCACGGCGTGGTGGCCACGGGCACCGAGATGCGCAAATAGGTCTCGCTCCCTCCGCCTGGTTCGACGACGCGGATGATGTTGTCGTCCGCCGTCTGCATGAATGGGAGCGGCAAGAGCGGGGCCTCGCCGAACTGAAGGCTCTCTCGAATGGCCGCAAGGTTTTCGGCAGGCAGCGGCTGTGTCGTCATGAACCGCCAGGAGGGGATGCTGGTGATCAGCACCACATGGCCGGGGTCGACCACATAGGACGGGCGTTGCGTTTCGTGCCAGTCCTGTTCGAGCTGGTCGAATTCCATCTTGACCACGACGACGCCGAGCGGCGCGGATGGCGGACCGATCCGGTGCGAAATATAGAGGCCGGGCCGCTTGCTGACGGAGCCGAGTGCGAAATGCTCTGCCGTGCCTTCCCGCATTGCGCGGAAGAAGTAAGGCCGGAATGAATAGTCGTTACCGACAAAACTCGTCGGCTCGCGCCAGTTGCTGGCCGATATCGTCATGCCTGTCGCGTCCGTCACGTAGATCACCGCCGCGCTGGTGCCGGCCACCAGCTCCTCCAGCTTGCGATCAAGCGCGGTGCGCGGTGCCGGATCGGCGGCGGTCAGCGCGTCCGCGAGGTCGCGGTCGCGCGAGAGAAGAAAGGGCAGGGCGCGGGGTCGCTCCAGCACGGCGCGCAGCAGCGCGACTTTCAGATTGGCGTCAGTGCGCCCCTGCGCCTCCAGATCGGCAAGTGCCGCGGCCCGGCCATACAGACCGGCGGCATGAAGCGCACAGACCAGTGCAAAGAGCAGCACGACAGCAAAGGCCAGCCATTGCCGTCGCGCGGTGCGTGAAAGCTCGGCCTGGATTGGAGTCGTGACGGGTGTTTCCATCGGCAATTTTGAGCACAAAACCGCACGACTCTCAATAAAAATCGTGCGGATTATCGCACATCGCAGTATCGGCAGTTCACGGCTTCAGAAAATAGATCTTCGATTTCAATAGCATAATGTTCGAACTGCGGTCTGGCACGGCCTTTGCTGAATGAATGCCGTGTTCAGCAAATCACCCCGGGAAGAGCCGGTTTTCCGGTTGGGGTGCCATAGGAGGAAATCATGCAGATCTCGGCTGTCGATACGCATCCGCGCACACCTCTTCCATTCTATCGTCACCTCTATTTCCAGGTGATCGTCGCCATCGTCGCCGGCATGCTTGTCGGTCACTTTTATCCGGATTTCGGCGCCAGCCTGAAGCCGCTCGGCGACGCCTTCATCCGCCTCGTCAAGATGATCATCGCGCCGGTGATCTTCCTGACGGTGGCCACCGGCATTGCCGGCATGTCGGACCTGAAGAAGGTCGGACGCGTTGCCGGCAAGGCGATGATCTACTTCCTCACCTTCTCCACGCTGGCGCTTGCCGTCGGCATGGTCGTCGCCAATGTCGTGCAGCCGGGTGCGGGCATGCATATCGATCCGGCCACGCTCGATGCCAATGCGGTCGCGACCTACGCCACCAAGGCGCATGAATCGACCATCACCGGCTTCCTGATGAACATCATCCCGCAGACCATCGTCGGCGCCTTTGCCGAGGGGGATATTCTGCAGGTGCTGTTCTTCTCGGTGCTGTTCGGCGTTGCGCTCGGCATGGTGGGCGATCAGGGCAAGCCGGTCGTCGACTTTCTCCAGTCGCTGACCAGCCCGATCTTCCGTCTGGTCGCCATCCTGATGAAGGCTGCACCCATCGGTGCCTTCGGCGCCATGGCCTTCACCATCGGTAAATACGGCATCGGCTCGGTTGCCAATCTCGCCTTCCTCATCGCCACCTTCTATCTCACCTCGTTCCTCTTCGTCTTCGTCGTTTTGGGCGCCGTCGCGCGCTACAACGGCTTCTCGATCATCGCGCTGATCCGCTACATCAAGGAAGAGCTGCTGCTCGTGCTGGGCACGTCCTCCTCCGAGGCTGCGCTGCCGGGCCTGATGCAGAAGATGGAAAAGGCCGGCTGCAAGCGCTCGGTCGTCGGTCTCGTCATCCCGACAGGCTATTCCTTCAACCTCGACGGCACCAATATCTACATGACGCTGGCGGCGCTGTTCATCGCGCAGGCGGTGGATATCCAGCTGTCCTTCGCCGATCAGATCCTTCTTCTGCTCGTCGCCATGCTGAGCTCGAAGGGTGCCGCCGGCATCACCGGCGCCGGCTTCATAACGCTGGCGGCGACACTGTCCGTCGTTCCCTCCGTGCCGGTCGCCGGCATGGCGCTGATCCTCGGCATCGACCGCTTCATGTCGGAGTGCCGCGCGCTCACCAACTTCGTCGGCAATGCCGTCGCGACGATCGTCGTGGCCCGTTGGGAAAACGAGCTGGATGTCGAGCGCCTCAACGAAGCGCTGAGCGGCAACGCCCTGCCGCTGCCGGAAGAGGTTCCGGTGCTCCAGCCGGCCGAATAAGCCGCGTACCATCTTACGGTCCCGCCAAGGCGGGGCCGCACCGCCCGGGTCCTGTGCCCGGGCGTTTTGCCGTCAGGAGGCGATCCGGCGGTTCAGTCGCGCGCGGGCAGGAGGGTTGCAAGCGGCAGCACCGTTTCCTCCTTCACCGTCTTGGTGACGATGTAGGTGAAGTAGCGGTCGATGCCGAGTTCGCGGTCGAGCAGACCGTCGACCAGCCGCTGGTAGGCATCGATATCGGGGGCCATGATGCGCAGGATGTAATCCACGCCGCCGCCGACGGACCAGCAGGCCACGATTTCCGGCGTGGCCGCCACGGCGCGCTCGAAGCGCTCGAAATCCGCCTGCCGGTGATTGGCCAGCGTCACTTCCATCATCACGCTGGCCACCGGAGCGACGCGCCGCACGGCCACGCGCGCATGATAGCCGGTGATGATACCGGCCTTTTCGAGCTTGCGCAGCCGCAGCCAGCAGGGCGTGGGGGAAAGGCCCGCCTTTTCCGCCAACGCCAGCTTGGTGATACGCCCGTTCTCCTGAATGGCTTCCAGGATGCGCAGGTCGATGGCGTCGAGTTTCATGCGGGCGCTCTCCGGGCGGCGTCAGGTCGGGTGGCGACCTGCTATATCCGAATTGCAGCTTCCGGCCTATCTCTCCCGTGTCGCGTCGTGCCGGCTCTCCACCATATCCGGCGCGTCCGTGGTCAGGATATGGCGGCCGATGCGGGCACGGGCATGTCGGCGGGGGTGATCCAGACGCGCCCGTCGAAGGCGAGTTCGCCGCCGGCGAGCTTGCGGCTGGCGATGGCCTCGATGAGGCCGAGCTTGGTGGTGACGTCGCCGATCGTGCCGTCATCGACGATGCAGACCGCCTGGCACCTGCGCTCGTCGCGCATGACGAGGAGCGTGTGCTGGCCATCTTGCCTCATCTTGCCCGGCATCGTCATCAGTGTCATTCGGCGTCTCCTTCCGTTCGGAATATCGAGCCCCCGGTCGGCGAAGGTCCGGGAGTTTGGTTAATAAAAGGTTAACGCTACCGTCTTCATTCCCCGCATTGGGGTCGGCAGCCGCGTGGTAATGCGCCGGCCGTTGTTTCGTTCCAAAGCATAAGGACAATTCCTGCCGCTGCGCGAGGCATGCGGTTTGCGCCGGAGCGGCGATCGGAAAAGAACGTTCCGAAAAGAAGTCTATAAAAGAGATGGAATTTATATTTTCCGCGCTGTGGGCGACACGCACCGCAGCGGCGCCTGCCGCGGTCGCGCGTAAACCGCGCCGCGATACCGTGTGAGAAAAGCGGAAATGAAGGAAATCGTCACGGTCGGGCAGAAATCGCGCCGTCAAGCCGCCCTTGAGCCGACGCGGGGCTTCGCTGCCACGTCAGACAATGGCGCCGGCAGAGCCGGCGCAAGAGCATGTTATGGTCAAGTCTTCTCCGACCGTCTCACGAGCTGGCCCTGTTCGGCCTTGTAGAAATACTGGCTCGCGACAAGCCATCCCTTGAGCGGGCGCAACGGCGGAATACAGGTGAGCAGCATGAACGGGCCGGTCACGAAAAGCTGTGTCAGCAGCGATGCGTTGTAATTGACCTCCAGCCACACGGCGAGCGCGGCGCTGGGGATACAGGCAAAGATCATGACGAAGAAGGCGGGCCCATCGGCGGGGTCGGCAAAGGAATAGTCCAGCCCACAGGCCTCGCACCGCGGCGCCATTTTCAGGAAACCCTTGAACAGGTGGCCCTGGCCGCAGCGCGGACACCGGCCGCGAATCCCCGTCTGGAGGGGCGGAAGTGCGGGATAGGTCTCACTCATGACGTCTGCCTTTCCGAGCCATTCAATCCTGTCATTCAATGCAGTCATATAGATGTGTTCATACGGCCAATCTGTCGATTAGACATGATGACGCAGGGCTGTATCAGAAGAAGGAACCCGCCATCTCCGGTGGCCTTTCCAGTGCATGCGCCATGAATTCCAATGCGGATTGCAGCTGCCCACGCGCCATCGGCCCGCCGAGACAGACCCGCACCGCTTCGGGCGGCACGCCATCGACGGTGAAGGCATCGCTGGCGACCACTCCCAGACCACAGCTGCGCATATGGGTGCTGAAGATGGAGCGGGTCCAGCCATGCGGCAACGGCAGCCAGATGTTGAAGCTGATGGCGTCGGCGCCGTAGCTTCCGGCAGGCAGCAGCCGAGCAACGATTCCCTGCCGCGCGGCCGCTTCAGCGCGCAGAAAGGCGAGGATCGCATCCGCAGTGCCGTCGCCGATCCAGCGGGTGGCGAGCGCTGTCGTCAGCGGCGAGGCCATGACATTTCCGCTGCGCATTGCCCCGGCGAAGGACCAGAGGGCGCGGCTGTCATCCGGCGCCGCAACATAGGCAAGGCGCAGGCCCGCACCGATGCACTTGGAAAGTCCGCCGATATACCAGGTGAGTTCAGGGGCGAGCGAGGCCAGAGCCGCCGGTCCCTGCGCCGGCAGGAAGCCGTAGGCGTCATCCTCGATAATGGGCACGCGGTAACGCCTTGCGATCTCCACGATCGCCTGGCGTCGGGCTTCCGGCATGGTCAGCGTCAAAGGGTTCTGCAGTGTCGGGTTGAGATAGAGCGCCTTGGGCTGCTCGCGTTCGCAGGCCTCGGCAAAAGCATCCGGCTGGATGCCGTCCGCATCCATCGGCAGGCCACAGAGCCGAAGCCGCAACTGCGCGGAAATGGAGCGCAGGCCAGGATAGGTTATATTTTCGGACAGCACGGTCTCGCCAGGCTTTGCGAGCGTCGCAAGAATGGCAAGCAGCGCCGGGTGTGCGCCGGGCGTCACGAAAATGCGCTCTGTCGGCGCGTTCACGTCGCGGCGGGCAAGCCAGGTTGCGGCCGCCTCCTTGTCCATCGCAGCGCCGCCGAAACCCTGGTAGCGCAGGAGCGGCAGGAGATCGGACGAAAGGGCGGCAAGCCCGTCGCGCATGCGGGCGACGAGTGCGGGATCGTCCGGTTCTGGCGGCATGTTCATGGACAGGTCGAGAACGGCGGCGCGGCGGCTGTCCGGGTCTGCCGCGATCGATATGTTCACCTGCGGGCTTTCGATGCGGGCGACAAAGGTACCGCGACCGACATGGGACTGGACGAGCCCGCGCTTCTGCGCCTCGACATAGCCGCGTGCCACGGTGGTGACGTCGATGGCGAGCCGGCGGGCAAGATCGCGATGGGTCGGCAGCTTGTCGCCGGCCGAAAGCTGGCCGCTTTTCAGGTCCAGTTCGATCAGGTCGGCAATCGCCATATACAGGGGGCTGCTGCTTCGGCCGAGATCGGGATGCCAGGTCTTCATGTCACAGGTTTCCAGTCAAGCGCATATTGACTGTCTATTGCCTGTAGGCCTGCCTGTCATCAGGAGAAAGCGGCGTTGCTGGCTTCTTCCGTTTCAGACTGACGAGGGCCGCCGTGGCGACCCTCGTCCTTTCATGTCAGCCGAGAACGGCCTTCACCGCATCGGCGGCCGCCTTCACGACGATATCTGCCTCTTCCTTCGTCAGGCAAAGCGGCGGCGCAAAGCCCAGGATGTCGCCCTGCGGCATGGCGCGGCCGATGACACCGCGCTCGAGAAGGGCGGCAGAGACCTGCGGGCCGATCTTCTTCGCCGGATCGAAGAAGACCCGATCGTCGCGGTCCTCGACGAATTCGACCGCCGCCATCAGGCCGTCGCCGCGAACGTCACCGACATGCTTGTGGTCGCCCACGGCCTTGGCGAGTTCGCTGCGGAAATAGGCGCCGACGGTACCTGCGTTCTCGACGAGACCGAGTTCATCGACCAGCTCCAGATTGGCGACGCCGGCCGCCGCGCAGATCGGATGCGAGGAATACGTCCAGCCATGGCCGATCGGGCCGAGCTCGTCCGAGCCCTTGACGAGGACCTCCCAGACCTTGTCCGAAACGATGGTGCCGGAAAGCGGCGCATAGGCGGAGGTGAGGCCCTTGGCGATGGTGATCAGCGCCGGCTTCATGCCGTAATGATCAGACCCGAACATCGTGCCGAGACGACCGAAGCCCGTCACGACCTCGTCGGCGACCAGCAGCACGTCGTACTTGTCGAGCACGGCCTGGATCTTCTGCCAGTAACCCTTCGGCGGAGGGACGATGCCGCCGGTGCCGAGGATAGGCTCACCGATGAAGGCCGCCACGGTGTCCGGCCCCTCGGCCAGGATCATTTCTTCCAGCTTGTCGGCGCAGTATTGCGCGAACTGCTCCTCGTCCATGGAGCGATCCGGCCGGCGGAAGAAATAGGGGGCTTCCGTGTGCAGGACCGGAGCGCGCGGCAGGTCGAAGGCATTGTGGAAGACGCTGAGACCGGTCAGCGAGCCCGTCATAACGCCGGAGCCGTGATAGCCGCGCCAGCGGGAAATGATCTTCTTCTTCTCGGGGCGGCCCAGAATGTTGTTGTAGTACCAGATCAGCTTGATGTTCGTTTCGTTGGCGTCCGAGCCGGACAGACCGAAATAGACGCGGCTCATGCCTTCGGGCGCGCGGTCGATGATCATCTTGGCGAGCGTGATCGAGGCTTCCGTCCCGTGGCCGACATAGGCGTGATAATAGGCGAGATTCTTGGCCTGCTCGGCTATCGCATCGGCGATCTTTTGGCGGCCGTAGCCGACATTCACGCAATAGAGGCCGGCAAAGGCATCGAGGCTCGTCTTGCCGCTGGTATCGGTGATGTAGACGCCTTCGCCGCCGCCGATGACACGGGTCGGCGTTTCGCCGCGCGCATGCATGCCCATATGTGTGGAGGGATGGAAGAAGTGGTCGCGGTCCCAGGCGGTCAGTTCGTTGCGTTGGTCCAGCATGGTCTTTCCTTTCAATGTTCCCGGCGCCGTCAGGCGGCGGTGTCGATGCAGAGATATTTCAGTTCGGTGAAGGTCTCCATGCCGTGGCGCGAGCCCTCGCGGCCGAGACCGGATTGTTTCCAGCCGCCGAAGGGGATCTGGCCACCGGTGATCTTCACGCGGTTGATCGCCACCATGCCGTATTCCAGCGCGCGGGCAAGCCGCATCTGGCGGGCGCCGTTTTCGGTCACGACATAGGCGACGAGGCCGTATTCGGTATCGTTGGCGCGCTCCACTACCTCCGCTTCGCTGTCGAAGACGCTGATGCCGGCGACCGGGCCGAAAGTCTCTTCACGCATGATCAGCGCGTCGTCGGGCACGTCGGCGAGAAGCGTCGGGGTATAGAACAGAGGGCCGGCCGGATGGCGGCTGCCGCCTGTCAGCAGCGTTGCGCCGCGCGCGACAGCGTCTGCCACCTGTTCCTCCACCTTTGCGATGGCGCGTTCGTGCATCAGCGGACCGATCTCGACGCCGTCCTCCAGCCCTGTACCGACCTTTAGCGCTTGTATGCGGGCTTGGAAGGCTGCGGTGAAGGCTGCGAGCGCCGGACGCTCGACATAGATGCGGTTGGCGGCAAGGCAATCCTGCCCGGAGGTCGCGAATTTCGCGTTGACCGCGATGTCGGCGGCCTTGTCGATATCGGCATCGGCGAAAACGATCATGGGGGCGTGGCCGCCGAGTTCCATGACGAGCCGCTTCATGGTGGGTGCGCACTGGCCGGCGATCAGCTTGCCGATCTCGGTCGAGCCGGTAAAGCTGAGGGCACGCACGCGGGCATCGGCGTTCATCCGGCCGACGATGGTGGCGGCATCGCCGGTCACCACATTGAAAACGCCGGCAGGTAGACCTGCCCGTTCGCCGAGTTCGGCAAGGGCAAGTGCGGAAAGCGGTGTTTCGCTGGAAGGGTGGGCAACGACGGTGCAGCCGGCGGCAAGCGCTGCTGCGGCCTTGCGCGTCACCATGGCGGACGGAAAGTTCCACGGCGTCACGATGCCCACGACGCCGAGCGCCTCGCGGCGCACGATCATCTCGGCGCCGGGCAGGTGGCTGGTGACGCTTTCGGCGTTGAGGCGCTTTCCTTCCTCGGCATACCACTCGATGAAAGACGCCGCGTAGTCGATCTCGCCACGGGATTCGGCCAGCGGCTTGCCCTGTTCCAGCGTCATCAGCAGCGCCAGGTCCTCGCGGGCCTCCAGCATCAGGTCGTGCCATTTGCGCAGAATTTTCGCGCGCTCCTGCGGCAGCCGGTCCCGCCATGCCGGAAAGGCGCGGCTTGCGGCGGAAATCGCCTGATCCGTCTGCGTGCCGTCGAGGGCGGCGACCCAGCCGAGCGCCGTGCCGGAACCGGGGTCGATCACCGCGAAATTCGCGCCATCACGCCCGGCCACCCAGCGGCCATCGACATAGGCAAGGCTGCGCAGCAGGTGCGGATCGGCAAGACGGGCAAGGGCCTCGTGAAAGGCGGGGCGGGCGAATGTGGCGGTCATGAAGGCCTCCTCTGGTGTGCAGAAAGTCTGCCAGAGGATGGCGGTCAGATTGTCTATTGGGTGGGGAGAGTGCAGAGAGTTGGGCCAAATGAGCGCAACGGCGTAGACAATCTCTCTACTAGGTGGCTTTGCCTACCGCGCATCCTCACGGATCATTGCGGCACCCTTTTCCGCCACCATCATGGTCGGCGCGTTGATGTTGCCGGCGGTGATGTTGGGAAAGATCGAGGCGTCGATCACGCGCAGGCCCGCCACGCCATGCACCCGCAGCCTGCTGTCGACGACTGCCGTGCGACCATCCGGGCCCATCGCGCAGGTGCCGCACGGATGGTAGATCGAACCGGCATTCTCGCGGAAATAGTCAAGCAGCGCGGCGTCGCCGTCGATTGCCGGGCCGGGAGACACTTCCTCTGAGGTCACCGCGGCGAGGGCTGCGTGCGCCGCAATCCGCCGCACCAGCCGGCTGCCTTGCAGAACCTCCGCGATATCCCGTTCCGTGGAGAGATAGTTGGGCCGGATCGCCGGCGCGACACGCGGGTCGGTCGAGGTGATCGCCACGCTGCCGCGGCTTTGCGGCCGGCAGGCGTTGAAGCAGATCAGGTAGCCGGGATAGGGCTCCGGCTTCAGCCCCGCCTTCGGCTCGGCTGGAATGCGATAGGAGAGGGGATTGAAATAAAGCTGGATGTTCGGCGCGACCTCATCCGGTGTGCCGCGAAAGAAACCGCCCGCCTGGTTGACGCTCATGGCGAAAGGGCCCTGGCGGGTCATGAGATATTGCAGCCCAAGCCGCGCCTGGCCGAACAGGCTGGCGAATGCGCCGTTCAGCGTCGGCGTGGTCGCACGGTAATAGTAACTCGCGCAGAGATGATCCTGGAGATTCCGCCCCACCGCGGGCAGATGCCGGCGCACGGGAATGCCGAGGTCGTTCAGCCGGTCGCCGTCGCCGAGGCCGGAAAGCTGCATGATCTGCGGACTGCCGATGGCGCCTGCCGCCAGCACCACCTCGCGCCGTGCGATGAAGTTGCGCGTCACGCCGTTCTGGATAACCGCGATGCCGTTGACCCGACTGTCTTGCGCAAAGGTCAGCCGCTCGACCAGCGCATCGCGCTCGATAGCCAGATTGGGACGGCCGAGCGCCGGGCGCAGATATTCCGCGCTGGAATGCGAGCGGCGGCCCTTGTTGGTGTTGATATCGTAGACGCCCGCGCCTTCGATGTCGGCGCCGTTGAAATCCGCATTCATCGGCAGGCCAAGTGTGCGGCAGCTTTCAAGGAAAGCGCCGGTGATGGGGTGCGTCATGCCGCGCATCGGCGTGACATGGATCGGCCCGTCGCCGCCATGCCAACCGGACGCGCCGCCGGCATGGGTTTCCATCTGACGGAAATAGGGCAGCACATCGTCGTGGCTCCAGCCGGGATTTCCGGCGCGCGCCCAGTCGTCGAAGTCGGCTTTTGCTCCGCGCACGAAGATCATGGCGTTGATCGCGCCTGAGCCCCCCTGCACCTTGCCGCGCGGTACATAGACGCGCCGGCCGTTCAGCGCGGCTTCCGGCTCGCTGTAGTACATCCAGTTCACGCGCGGATCGTAATAGCTGCGGGCATAGCCGACAGGGATCTGGAACCAGAAGGACCGGTCGCTGCCGCCGGCCTCCACGATCAGCACGGAATTGCGGCCGTCCTCGCTAAGGCGGCTCGCCAGGATGCAGCCCGCCGATCCCGCTCCGACGACGATATAGTCGTATTGCATGGGCGCGCCCTCAGCCGCGTGCCGGGGCAAGCGCCTTCACGTCGACCGGCTCGCTCGCCATCTGCAGGTGCAGGCGCTCGCCGGTATAGGGCGAATGGCGTTCCACCACGTCGAGATCGAGTTCGATGCCGAGGCCGGGCTCGCGCGAGGGGATGATATAGCCGTCCTCGACGGTGAGCTTCGTTTTCACGATCTCGGCATGAAAACCGGAGAAGTCCACGATGGCCTCGTGGATGAGGAAGTTCGGTGTCGCGGCCGAGAGCTGGATGCTGGCGGCCGCACCGACGGGGCCGTTGTAAAGGTGAGGGGCGATCTGCGCATAATGCGCCTCTGCCATGCCCGCGATCTTCTTGGCCTCCAGAAGGCCGCCGACGCGCGCCACGTTCATCTGGAGAATGGAAGCGGCTTTCTCCTCCAGCACACGCTGGAATTCGTACTTCGTCGTCAGCCGCTCGCCGGTCGAGATCGGGATGGAGGTTGCCCGCGCGACCTCGGCCATCGCCGCCTCTTGGCCGGGCGGCACCGGCTCTTCGAACCAGAGAGGATCGTATTTTTCCAGGCGCCGCGCGAGGCGGATCGCCGAGGAGGGCACCATCTGCCCGTGCGTGCCGAACAAGAGGTCGGCGCGGTTGCCGACAGCATCGCGGATCTTGCGACAGAACGCCTCGCAGCGGTCCATCACGGCGAGCGAGAGCTGATGGCCGGAATAATCCGTATAGGGGCCGGCTGGATCGAACTTGACCGCGGTGAAGCCCATGTCGACCATCTTAACGGCATAGTCGGCCGCAAGGTCCGGGTCGTTGTAATCGTATTCGCCGGCCGCGTTGACGGGATAGAGATAGGTATAGGCGCGCAACCTCTCATGTACCGTGCCACCGAGCAGATCGCAGACCGGACGGCCCGCAGCCTTGCCGATAATATCCCAGCAGGCGATCTCCAAACCGGAGACGATACCCATCATGGTCGGGTCAGGACGCTGGGTGAAGCCGCTGGAATAGGCTGCCCGCCAGAAGCGCTCGATGCGGTGCGGATCATGGTCCAGCAGGTAACGCTCGAAGACGTCATCGATCAGTGCGGTCATCGCGGCCGGATGAAAGGCGGTGGCGTAGATCTCGCCGACGCCCTCGATGCCGCATTCGGTGCGCAGCCGCACGAAGATCCAGTACATGCCGCCGATATGCGGCGGCGGCACCGCGACGATGTGGGTGGTGAGAGAGGCGATCTTCATGGTTTCCCCCGTCCTGGTGAAAATCGGTGAGCGCTGTCAGTGCTTGAACACGACGAGCCGCGTCTGGGTGAATTCCAGCATGCCGTGTTTGCCGTCATCACCGCCGAGGCCGGATTTCTTCCAGCCGGCGTGGAAGCCCTGATAGGGATCGGCGGGCAGGCGGTTGACGTAGAGTTCGCCGGCCTCGATGGTGGCTGCGGCGCGCATGGCCTTGCGATAGCTCTCGGTAAAAAGCACGGCGCTGAGGCCGTATTGATGGTCGCTCGCCAGCGCCAGCGCCTCCTCGAAGGTGGCATAGCGCAGCACGGCGAGAACCGGTCCGAACACCTCCTCGCGCACGATTTCCATATCCTGCCGGCAGCCGGAAAGCAGCGTGAGCGGATAGAAGAATCCCGGGCCTTCGGGCAGGAAGCCACCAGTTTCCACCATGGCGCCGTCGGCCCGCGCGCTCTCCACCATGGCATGGACGCGCTGGCGGGCCGCGTCGCTGACGAGCGGGCCCATGCGCGCGGGATCCTCGGCACGGTCGCCGAAAGCCTGCGCCGAAAACGCCTGCCGTAGGCTCGCGAGCAGGCGGTCATGCACCTTTTCATGGACATAGAGCCGTTCGGGACTGGTGCAGACCTGGCCGCAATGGTTCATCTTGGCCGCGACGATCATCGCCGCGACCGCATCGATATCGGCATCGGGCTCGACGACGACAGGCGTCTTGCCGCCCAGTTCCAGTGAGGGTTTGGCGATGTTTGCCTTGCAGTAATCGAGGACGGCCTGCCCCGCGGCCACGCTGCCCGTCAATGTGATCATGCCCACGGCCGGATGGGTGCAGAGCGCACGGGCGGTGTCATGGTTCATGGCGAGAATGCTGACGAGCCCCTCCGGCAGACCCGCCGCCTGCACCGCCTCCGCAAAGACCAGGGCGGATAGCGGCGTATTGTTGCTTGGCCGTACGACCACCGCATTGCCGGCAATCAGTGCTGGCGCGATCTTCCGCACCAGCGTGTAGATCGGATAGTTGAACGGGATGAGGCAGGCAACGACGCCGACGGGCTCGCGGCGCAGGATGAGCGTCTCGTCGGCATTGTCGCTCTGGATGACTTCGCCTTCGATACGCCGCGCCCATTCGGCGTGGTAGCGCATCAATTCGACGCCGTAGGTCACTTCACCGGTCGCATCGTCGAGGCTCTTGCCGGATTCGGTCGCGAGTGCCGCGCCAATCTCGCAGGCGCGGGCCGTCAGCGCGTCGGCAAGCCGCCGCAGCGCATCGCCGCGCGCGATGGCGGGCAGAGCGCACCACGCGGCTTGCGCCTGCCGGGCGGCTGCCACAGCAGAAAGAGCCTCGGCCTCGGTGGCAGCGGGCACGGCGGCGGCGATCTCTCCCGTCGTGGGATTGCGCACGGCAATCGTCTCTGACGATGCGGGCGGCACAAAACGGCCGGCAAGGAAGTTGCGGAATTCGCGCATGTATCTCACCCTGGCTGGTCCCCCTCTGCTGGAGGGAGGCCGGGAGAGGATGGCCAAGCGGCGCACGCCGCCTCTCCCCGCGCCGGCCCGCCGGGCAAGTGTCGCGGGGGTAGCGGGAATGCGCAAACGAGGAATTTTCGGGTGAAGCATTCCGCCGGGGAATGCTTCAAGACTCAGCACGCTCGCCCCGCCTGTGCGAAGAGCCATGTGCGGAAAGCCGCTAGCGAGGGGGACGCTGCGGCACGCGGACGGGTCACAAACCAGTAGGATTCATGGCCGCCGACAGCGATATCGAAAAGCTGCCGCAGCGTGCCGGCAGCGAGGTCGGCGGCCACCATGGACCGGTCGGCGATGGTGACGCCAAGGCCCGCGCGGGCCGCTTCGATTGCGAGATCCAGCACATCGAATTCGAGGCCGTGGCTGGTGTCGAGTTCGGGAAAGCCGGCTGCATCCAGCCAGTGCCGCCAGGTGAGGTAGCGCTGGTCGGGCGCGGAAAGCACATGCAGGAAGGTGAATTGCGCGAGGTCACCGGGTGTGGCAAGCGGCCTGCCGTCGACGAGGCCGGGAGCCGCGACGACGATGTGTTCCTCGCTCATCAGCAGGCTGGCGTCGAGCGTGGGCCACTCGCCGTCACCGAAGCGGATGGCGCAGTCGAGCAGGCCACGCTCCGCAAGGCTGTCGACGGCCTCGGTGCCGATGCTGATATCGATGTCTGGCAGGGTGCGGCGCAGATCGGCGAGCCTTGGCATCAGCCAGCGCCTGGCAAAGGTCGCGGGAACATTGATGCGCAGCCGGTTGCGGTTCTGCTTGTCGGCGATGCCGCGCAGGGAGGTCTCGATGTCATGGAATGCCTGCTGCACGGTTTCCAGCAAGGCGGCCCCCGCAGGCGTCAGCTCGAGGCGGTGATGGCGGCGGATGATCAGCGGCTCGCGGATATCGTCCTCGAGGCTCTTGATCTGCTTGCTGACGGCGCTCTGCGTGAGGTTCAGCCGCTCGGCCGCCCGCGTGAAGCTGCGGGTCTGGCCGACCACTTCGAAGACCTTCATGGCCGAAAGACCGGGGAGTTTGCGCATCGTCCTCTCATGCGGCATCTCAATCGCCTGCATCATACGCAAAGACGCCGGACGGCATAGCGAAATGGGCGGCTGAGGGCCGGATTACGGGGCTTTCCACATGATGACGCGGTCGCGTCCGGCTTCCTTCGCCTTGTAGAGCGCCTTGTCGGCCCGCGAAATGCCGGCTTCCAGACTTGTCTCGGAATCGAAGATGAAAAAGCCGATGCTGACGGTGATGGTCAAGTCATCGTGGTCGATCCCGAAGGGCGTGGCGCCAACGGCACAGCGCAGCTTTTCCGCCGCAGCCTCGATCGCCGCGCTATCCGGACGCCGCATCAATATTGCGAATTCCTCGCCGCCCATCCGCCCGAAGCAATCCTGCGGCTCCAGCGCATCCAGGCAGCGGCGGGTGAAGTCCACCAGCACGCGGTCGCCCACGCTGTGGCCGTAGCGGTCATTGATCGACTTGAAGTGATCGATATCGAGCATCAGGAAGGAGAACGCGGCGCTACGGTCGCGGCTTTCTGCATGCAGGCGTGCGGCCTCGTCCATCAGGCGGCGGCGGTTCATCGCGCCCGTCAGCGAGTCGGTCTCGGCAAGTGTCTTCAGCTCGCGCGCCGCGGCGCGCTCCTGCGTCACGTCGATATAGAGGTTGATGTTGAAGTTGCCGATCGTGCGGTGGCGGAACTGGATCGTCCGCGTTCGGCCGGTTGCCGTGGCAACCTCGAGGTCGAAAGGCGTCATCTCCCGCTGCTCGGCGCGGGCGGCGGCAATCGAATCGTACCACTGTTTGCGGGCGTAGGCGCGGTACTCGGGATCGGGATAGGCAACGCGCCACCAGTCCTCGATGTCGGAAATGTCGTCCTGCGAGAAGCCGAACAGCTCGTTGAAGGTGGAGTTCGCGAACTGGATCTGGTCGTCGGCGCCCGCGATCTCAAAGCCGAAGGGCAGCCAGTTGAGCAGAGACATCATATTGTCCTGCCAGCCCGCGAGCGCGACGGAGCCCTGCGGTGGCGCGTCCATGAAGGTGAACAGGCGCAGGACTTCGTCCTCCACCGCAATCTTCGTGACCTGCACCATGAGCGAGCGTTCCTGGCCCTGCACCTGCGCCGGGATGATGAATGGCTCGCCCGGCGTGCCGACGGGCGCGACATTCCAGATCTGGCCGAGCATGCGGGTTGCCTCGGGGCCGACGAGCTCTTCCATCGGGCACTGGCCAATGGCTTCGAGGCCGCGGCCGAAGAGGATCGCGGCGTTGCGGTTGGCCTGGCGCACGACAAGCTGCTGCATCTCGACGAGCACAAGCGGCGCGCCGACACAGTTCATCCAGAAATCAACGTCCTGACGGGAGCGGCCGGAGGCGGGCATGCCTTCGGATGCTGGCTCCTGCGGGAGCAGAACTTCCATTGCGATTTCGGGCATGCTCATGCGCTCGCTTCTCGCTTCGGACCGCGGTTTCATTCCGTCATCGCCGGAAGCTAGCCTATGAGATGTAAGGATTTGGTTTATGGATCGGCGCCGCCACCCGCGCCGGAAAGTGTGGTGGCGGCGTCGGCGCCGTCAGGCATAACGCGCGACGGCGAGGTCGGTGGCGTCGATCTCGGGCTTTCGACCGGAGACGAGGTCGGCGATCACGCGGGCCGAGCCGGAGCTCATCGTCCAGCCAAGCGTGCCGTGGCCGGTGTTGAGATAGAGGCCGGCGATCTTCGTCGGCCCGATGACAGGGGTGCCATCGGGTGTCATCGGGCGCAGGCCGGACCAGAAGCTCCCCTTCGACACGTCGCCGCCGGGGAAGAGATCGGTGACGGAATGCTGCAGCGTCAGGCGGCGCGGTTCGCCAAGATCGTTGGTATAGCCCGAGATTTCCGCCATGCCGCCGACGCGGATGCGGTCGCCGAGCCGCGTGATGGCGATCTTGTAGGTCTCGTCCATTACGGTGGAGACCGGCGCGCGCGTCTCGTCGGTGATCGGGATCGTCAGCGAATAGCCCTTGACCGGGTAGACCGGCAGGCGGATGCCGTGCGCGCGCACGAGCAGGGGAGAGAAGCTGCCGAGCGCCACGACCACGGCATCGGCCTCGATGCGGCCATGGGCCGTGATGACGCCGGTGACGCGTCCGGCCTCCACATCGAGCCCGCGAATGATGCTGCCGTAATTGAAGCGAACGCCGAGCGCGGCGGCCTTGGCGGCAAGCGCATTGGCGAATTTGAAGCAGTCGCCGGTCTCGTCCTTCGGCGTCAGCAGCCCGCCGACGATCTTTTCACGCACATGCCCGAGCGCCGGCTCCACGCGGATGCAGCCTTGCGGATCGAGCACCTCATAGGGAATGCCGTCGGCGGCGAGCGCCTTGACGTCCTTTGCCGATGCGTCGAGCTGGGCTTGCGTGCGAAAGAGCTGCAGCGTGCCCTGCATGCGCTCGTCATAGGAGATGTCGGTCTCCTCGCGCAACGCGGCGAGCGCCACGCGGCTGTAATCGGCGAGCCGCAGCATGCGGCTCTTGTTGAGCGCGTAGCGGTCCGACGTGCAGTTGCGCAGCATTTGCGCCATCCAGGACAGCATGGCCATATCGACCTTGGGACGCAGGATGAGCGGAGCATGCTGCATGAACAGCCATTTCATCGCCTTCATCGGGATGCCCGGCGCGGCCCAGGGCGAGCAATAGCCGAAGGAGACCTCGCCGGCATTGGCATAACTGGTCTCCAGTGCCGGGCCGGGCTGGCGGTCGACGACCGTGACGTCGTGGCCGGCGCGCGCGAGCTGGTAGGCGGATGTGACACCGACGATGCCGGCGCCGAGAACGATGACTTTCATGATGCCCTCGAAGGAAAGAGACGGTGTCAGCGATAGGTGCGCTGGTAGCGGTTTCCGAGACCGGTCAGGATCTCGTAGGAAATGGTGCCGGCGTCGCGGGCGACATCCTGCAGCGTCTGGTTGGGACCCAGCAGCTCGACACGGCTGCCGAGCGTGAGGCGCCCCTCCGGCAGTGCGGAAATGTCGATCGTGATGCTGTCCATCGAGACGCGGCCCACGATGGGAAGGCGAATGCCGTCGCAATAGACGGCGCCGCGGCCCGAGAGACTGCGCGGCAGGCCGTCCGCATAGCCGGCGGCAATGGTGGCAAGACGGGTCTCGCCCGTCACGATATGGGTGCCGCTATAGCCGACACGCGCGCCCGCCTGCACCGTGCGGGTCTGTACCACCGATATGTCGAGGCTGACGACCGGCTGCATCGGATTTGCCCGGCCGAAAACCGGCGCGCCGCCATAGAGCGCGATACCGGGGCGGGCGAGCACGCCGTGATAAGGCTGGCCGAGAAAGATGCCACCGGAGTTGGCAAAGCACAGGTCGAACTGCGCGAAGGTGGCCGCGACGGCCTGCATCTCGGCAAGCTGGCTGGCGTTTTGCGCGCTCTCGGCGTCGTCGGCGCTGGCAAGATGGCTCATCACGAAAAGTACGGCGATCCCCGCTTCGGCTTTCACCAGAGCCGCGAGCACTTCGCGCTCCTCCGGCGGCACGCCGAGGCGCGACATGCCGGTGTCGAACTGGAGGACGGCGGGAAGGATGCGGCCCGCAGTCTTCGCCGCGCCGGCCCATTGCCGCCACTGCTCGAGCGAGTTGATGACCGGCACGATGCCGTGGCGTGCACAGGCACTTTCATTGCCAGGCAGAAGGCCGTTCAGCACGAAGATGCGGGCATCGTCGGCCAGCAGCGGGCGAAGCCGCAGGGCCTCGACGAACTGGGCTACGAAGAAATGGCGGCAGCCTTCCGCATAGAGCCGAGGCGCAACACGGTCGGCGCCCAGCCCGTAAGCATCAGCCTTTACCACGGCGGCGGCGCGTGCCGGGGAAACTTCCGCCGTCAGCCGTGCATAGTTGCGGGCAAGCGCGGCCAGATCAATGGTGAGGTAGCCGGACGCGCCGCCGATCTCTTCGCTGATGTGTCGTGATGTTACGCCGTCCATACCCGTCCCCCGAGCCTTTTATCGAAGCCTAGTGAAACGATCGTGAAATTTCCGGCCGATGAGTGCTTGATTGTTGTGTGCTTGCATGATTGTTGGAAGAAACGTTGATGTTTCGGAACAATCTGCCATGGCCGCTCTCGATACGATCGACCGCAACATCCTGCGGCTTCTCCGGCTCGATGCGCGAATGAGCAATGCCGCGCTCGCCGCGGAAGTGGGGCTGTCGCCCTCCGCCTGCCTGCGGCGCATCCGGCTGATGGAAAAAGCGGGTGTTATCAGGGGCTATACGGCGCTCGTCGATACCGGGAGTGCCGAGGCGACGATCGCCGTCATCATCAACATCACGCTGGAGCGCCAGACGGAGGACCATCTGGATCGCTTCGAGGCGGCGGTGCGTCGGCACCCGGAAATCCGCGAATGTTTCCTGATGACGGGCGGCTCGGATTATCTCCTGCGTGTCGAGGTCGCCAATGCCGGCGACTTCGAGCGCATTCACAAGGAAATCCTGTCGGCGCTGCCGGGCGTCCAGCGCATCCATTCCAGCTTTTCGATCCGCAATGTGCTGGCGACACGCCCGCGGGGCCGGCGGTAGCCAATGTCCAGCCGAAGCGGACCAGACGGTCAGTCGGTGACCGCCATGCGCAGCTCCGCCTCGCGGCCGAGCATCGTCATCCATTCCGTGTATTTCGGCTGGTTGCGGATCTGCCGGCCATAGTGGCGGCGCAGGGCTGCTGTCAGATCGCCGCCGCGGCCAAGCTGCTCGTCGGCAAAACCGATCATCTGCGAATTCGGCCAGGCCTGCGGGCGGATCTCGACGAGACGCCGGAACAGGTCTTCGGCCTCCTCGCCCGGGTTCGCCTGCGCCATCAGGGTCAGCATGGCGGCCGTGGAGCGGGATATGCCCATATGGCAATGGACGAGGAGGTGGCTCTGCGCGTCCTGCTCCTGCCGGGCGAGGAAATCGCTGCCGAAGGCGAGCACCGCCGCCACGTGATCGGGGTGCGGCATCACGCGGTCGGGTATCGCGGAAATGATGTCGTGGAAGCGCAACGTCGTGCGATGATGCTGTCCGTAGGTTGCGAAGGCCTCCAACTCCGGCAGGTCTGGGTCGACGATGGACAGGACATGGGTGACGGCGCGGTCGCGCTGCCCGGGCAGTTCATCGATGCCGCACACCGTCAGCACGGGCGAAAAGATCATGTCCATATTCGTATCCTCGCAAATTCCACTCATGACCGACAGGGCGTCGGGAAACGATAGATAGTCAAATGCGAGCCGCGCGACAACGAAGCGTTTTGCCGCTGAGCGGCAATCTGCGCGCGGCGGCGGCCACGCCATCTTGCAAAATGCGAAGCCGGGGCGCACTGATCCGTATCCCCGGGCAGGGATGACCCGGAGGCGAACCGCGACATTTGAGGTATGACGCATGGAAATTCTGACGGCAGCCGGGCTGACGGCGCTCTTGCAGGTTATTGCAATCGATCTGGTGCTGGCGGGGGACAATGCCGTGGTCATCGGTCTTGCCGCGGCGGGGCTCGATCCCGCCCAGCGAAAGAAGGCCATTCTCGTCGGCATCATCGCGGCCACTGTGCTGCGCATCATTTTCGCCACCGTGGCTGTGCATCTTCTGGCCATTATCGGCCTGCTCCTGGCCGGCGGCCTGCTTCTGCTGTGGGTCTGCTGGAAGATGTGGCGCGAACTGCGTGGCGGGCATAGTGACACCGATGGCCTGCCGGCCGAAGGCGCGCCGAAGAAGACGTTCATGCAGGCTGCGACCCAGATCGTCGTCGCCGATGTCTCCATGTCGCTGGATAACGTGCTGGCCGTTGCCGGCGCGGCGCGCGAGCATCCGAGCGTGCTCATCGTCGGCCTTGCGCTCTCCATCGCGCTGATGGGCATTGCGGCGAACTTCATCGCCCGCCTTCTCAACAAACATCGCTGGATCGCCTATATCGGCCTTGCCATTATCCTCTATGTCTCGCTCGACATGATCTATCGCGGCGCGGTCGAGGTGCTGCCATACGTGCCGATCGACTGACGCGACGAAAAAGGCCGGGATGAACCCGGCCTTTCGTTTCGTTCAGTGCTGCACCGCGGGCGTGCCTTCCGGCTCCTCCTCGGACATGGTCGACCGTCCGTGCTGGACGAGCGGGCGGTTGCCCGCGATCCGGCGCAGCAGCACATAGAAGACCGGCGTCATGAAGATGCCGAAGAAGGTCACGCCGATCATGCCGCAGAACACGGCAAGACCCATGGCCGAGCGCATTTCCGCGCCCGCGCCGGTCGACAGGACGAGCGGCACGACGCCCATGATGAAGGCCATGGAGGTCATGAGGATCGGGCGAAGACGCAGGCGGCTGGCTTCGATGGCCGCCTGGATCGGGGTTCGGCCTTCGAATTCCAGTTCGCGGGCGAATTCCACGATGAGAATGGCGTTCTTCGCCGATAGTCCCACCAGCACCACAAGGCCGATCTGGGTGAAGACGTTGTTGTCGCCGCCCGTGTACCAGACCCCGGCGAGCGCGGCGAGCACGCCCATCGGTACGATCATGATGATGGCGATCGGCAGCGTCAGGCTCTCATACTGCGCGGCAAGCACGAGATAGACGAGCAGCAGCGCGAGCGGGAAGACGACGATGCTCGAATTGCCGGCCAGGATCTGCTGGTAGGTCAGGTCCGTCCATTCGAAATCGATGCCGGCGGGAAGCGTTTCCGCAGCGATCTTCTCGATGGCGACCTGTGCCTGACCCGACGAGAAGCCTGGCGCAGGCCCGCCGTTGATGTCGGCGGCGAGGAAGCCGTTGTAGCGCGTGGTGCGTTCCGGCCCCGTCGTCGCATCCACCTTCAGGAGGGCGGAAAGCGGGATCATTTCGCCCGACTGCGAACGCACCTTCAGCTGGCCGATGTCTTCCGGCTTGGCGCGGAAGGCGGAATCAGCCTGCACGCGCACGCTGTAGGTGCGCCCGAAGGCGTTGAAGTCGTTGACGTAGAGCGAGCCGAGATAGATCTGCAGGGTCTCGAACACATCCGTAACCCGGACGCCGAGCTGCTGGGCCTTCGCCCGGTCGAGATCGGCGTAAAGCTGCGGCACGTTGATCTGGAAGCTGGAGAACAGGCCGGCCAGTTCCGGCGTCTGGTACGCCTTGCCGAGGAAGGCCTGGGTCGCCTCGTTCAGGGCAGTATAGCCAAGGCCAGCGCGGTCCTCGATCTGCAGCTTGAAGCCGCCCGTCGTGCCGAGACCGTTGACCGGCGGCGGCGGGAACATGGCGATGAAGGCGTCCTGAATGCCAGCGAATTTCTGGTTCAGCTGCATGGCGATGGCACCGCCAGAGAGATCCGGCGTCTTGCGCTTGTCGAAATCGTCGAGAACCGCAAACACGATGCCGGAATTCGAGCCGATGGTGAAGCCGTTGATCGACAGGCCCGGGAAGGCGATGGCATGCGCCACGCCCGGCTGTTCCAACGCAATCGCGCTCATCCTCTTGATGACGTCTTCGGTGCGGTCGAGGGTCGCGCCATCGGGCAACTGTGCGAAGCCGACGAGATACTGCTTGTCCTGCGCCGGCACGAAGCCGCCCGGCACGGCATTGAACACCGTGTAGGTCGCGCCGACGAGGGCGAGATAGACCAGCATGACCAGCGACTTTCGGTTCACCAATGCGCCGACGCCGCGGCCATAGCCGTTACCGGCCGCGCCGAATGCCCGGTTGAAGCCGCGGAAGAACCAGCCGAACAGGCCATCCATCACACGGGTCAGCCAATCCTTCGGCGCGTGATGATCCTTCAGGAGCAGCGCGGCAAGGGCAGGGGACAGGGTCAGTGAATTGATGGCCGAGATGACCGTGGAGATGGCGATGGTCAACGCGAACTGGCGGTAGAACTGACCGGACAGGCCGCTGATGAAGGCGAGCGGCACGAAAACCGCGACGAGCACCAGCGCAATCGCGATGATCGGGCCCGACACCTCGCGCATCGCCCGGTAGGTGGCGTCGCGTGGACTCAGGCCGTTTTCGATGTTGCGCTCCACGTTCTCCACCACGACGATCGCATCGTCCACCACGATGCCGATGGCCAGCACGAGGCCGAACAGCGTCAGCGCGTTCACCGAGAAGCCGAAGGCATACATGACGGCGAACGTGCCGATGATGGAAACGGGCACGGCGAGCAGCGGGATGATCGAGGCGCGCCAGGTCTGGAGGAAGAGAATGACGACGAGCACGACGAGCGCGATGGCTTCGAGCAGCGTATCAACGACCTTGTCGATGGAGGCGCGCACGAATTCCGTCGTATCGTAGACGATCTCGTACTTCACGCCGTCGGGCATGGCGAGCTGGAGCTGGTCCATGGTGGCACGTACGCTGTCGGCGATCTCGATGGCGTTGGAACCCGGCGCCTGAAGCACGGCGACGGCGACGGCAGGCTGCCCGTCGAGCAGGGAGCGCAGCGTGTAGTCGGCGGCACCGAGTTCGACGCGTGCGACATCCCTCAGGCGGGTGATCTGTCCCTCGGGCCCGGCCTTGACGATGATGTTGCCGAATTCCTCGGGGGTGCGCAGACGGCCCTGGGCATTGACGTTGAGCTGGAGGTTGACGTCGTTTGGCGTCGGGGAAGCGCCGATGATGCCGGCGGCCGCCTGCACATTCTGTTCGCGGATGGCGTTGCTGATATCGCTTGCCGCCAGCGCATGCTCGGCGGCCTTCTGCGGATCGATCCACACGCGCATCGCATAGTCGCCGGCGCCGAAGACCTGCACCTGCCCGACACCTTCGATGCGGGCGAGGCGGTCCTTGATGTTCAGCGTGGCGTAGTTGCGAAGATAGGTCACGTCATAGCGGTCAGTCGTCGAGACCAGGTTCACCACCATGATGAAGTCGGGCGAGCTCTTGACCGTGGTCACGCCGAGCGAGCGCACCTCCGCCGGCAGGCGCGGCTCGGCCTGGGATACGCGGTTCTGCACGAGCTGCTGGGCCTTGTCGGGATCGGTGCCGAGCTTGAAGGTGACCGTGAGCGTCAGCACGCCGTCCGACGTCGCCTGACTGTTCATATACAGCATGTCCTCCACGCCGTTGATCTGCTCTTCGAGCGGCGTGGCGACGGTTTCGGCGATGACGACGGGGTTGGCGCCCGGATAGACGGCACGCACCACGATCGAGGGCGGAACGACTTCCGGATATTCGGAAATCGGCAGGGCGCGCATGCCGATCAGGCCTGCCACCACGATGAGGATCGATAGAACCCCGGCAAAGACGGGGCGATCCACGAAGAAACGGGAGATGTTCATTTTGCACCCTCTCCAGGATGAAATTCGGACGAACGAGCCCACCCGGCGGGCAAGGCTCCGCCGGCGGACATGGATTTGCATGCAATCGGGGCGGGGCCTTTACGTCGCCCCGCCGGCCGCCGTTACTTCACGGCGGCGACGCTTTCTTGTTCCTGCGGATCGACCACGATGCCGGGGCGAACGCGCTGCAGGCCGTTGACGACCACCTTGTCCCCATCGGCAAGGCCGCTTTCGACGATACGCTCGTTGCCGGACAGGCTACCGAGCACGACAGGCCGGTAGGTGACCTTGTTCTCCTTGTCGACGACGAAGACGAACTTCTTGTCCTGGTCGGTGCCGACGGCCTTTTCGCTGACGAGGATCTTGCTCTCGGCCTTTGGCTCGCCCATGCGGATGCGCACGAACTGGCCGGGGATCAGGCGATTGCCGGGATTGTCGAACACGGCGCGCACGGCAATCGTGCCGCTGGCCGCATCCACCTCGTTGCCGATCAGCTGGAGCTTGCCGTGGATGGGCGTGCCTTCGTCGGCGAGCGTGCCGACCTCCACCGGGATCTGCTCGATCGGGGGCAGTGCGCCTTCGGATGCGGGTAGGGCTGCAAGCGCCGCCGCAACCGTTTCCTCGCTGACATTGAAGCTCGCATAGATCGGATCGACGGAAACGAGCGTCGTCAGCGCCGGGGAGGCCGAGCCGCCCGCCACGAGGTTGCCGGTGGTGATCTCCACCCGGCCGACGCGGCCGGCGACGGGTGCGCGTACATTCGTATAGCTGAGTTCGAGCTCAGCGGCATCGAGCGTGGCACGCGCGGTGGTCAGCGCCGCTTCGGCCTCGGCCACCGCGTTCAGGCGCTGGTCGATATCGCTTTGCGAGATGCTGTTGCTTTGCGCGAGGCGTTCGCCGCGCTCAAGCTGGGTTCTGGCGAGTTTAACCCGGGCCTCGGCGGAGGCGAACTGGCCCTTCGCCTGCGTCACCGCCGTCTGGAAGGGCTGGGGATCGATGGTGAAGAGCAGGTCGCCGGCCTTCACCAGCGCACCCTCACGGAAGTTGACCGACTGGATGGCGCCCGAAACGCGCGAGCGAACCTGCACGCGTTCGATGGCCTCCAGGCGGCCGGAGAATTCCTGCCATGTCACCACATCGCGGTTCTCGACAACCGTCACGGTGACGGGCACCGCGGGAACCTCAGCGGAGACGGTCGCCTCGGCCTTGGCGGCGGTGGCGGGCAGTTGGAAGATCAGGGCTGCGGCAGAAGCAGACACAGCCAGTCCCAGGCCGGCGCCCGTGAGGGCCCAGCGCTTGCGCTTCGACATCATTGTTTTCTCCAGTGCGGCTTGGGTCCGCGTTATGTTTTCAATTCAAATCAGGCAGTGCTTATATTGTGAACGAAACCGGAGAACTGGTCGGCGACGACGCCTGCCCAGTTCCCGGCACCATTGGGTGTCCCGCTGTAAATCGTTGGCCAGCCTGTTCCCGCGGGAAGGACATGCTGCTGAACCTTGACGCCTGCCGCGCTGAGGCTTGCGGCATATCCCAGGCCCTCGTCGAGAAGCGGATCGTCCTCAGAGGACAGGATGAGCGCCGGTGCAAGGCCCGTAAGGCGCGAGCACATCGACGGTGCGGCATAGGGGTGGCAGACCCCGCCGCTGAGATAGTGGCTCCAACCGTCGGCCCAGCGGCTGCGCATGCCGATGGCGTCCGCCTTGCGGAAAGATGGGGTGGCCATGAAGGGATCGAGCAGCGGCGACAGCAGGACCTGGCCGTCGAGCTCGTCGGCGAAGTGATCCCGCGCCTTCAGCGCAACGCCGGCCGCGACATTGCCGCCCGCTTCCTCTCCGCCGATCAACAGAAGCGACTTGCGGTCGCCGAGACCGGCGCGCTTCTTGGCCAGATAGGAAAAGATGGAAAAGCCGGTTTCGAGCGGCTGCGGAAAGACGCTGCCGTCCTCGTTATAGTTCGGCACGGCGACGATGGCGCCGGTGCCGGCAATGCATTCGGCGAGCGGGCAATGGGTGAGGCCCGACTGCATGAACGCGCCGCCGTGGAAATAGAGCAGGACCGGTGCGCCCTTGGCGTACTCCGCTCCCTGATAGACGCGCACCGACACGGGGCCGGAGGCCACCTTGTCGAACGTCATATCCTTGATTTCCACCGGCATCGATTTTGTCCTGTGGCCCTGTTGGAAATAGGAGGGGCCCTCACCATTTATATCGTTAGTCATTGCACCCAGATAAGTGTGGTAAAATTGATTTCACTGTTCGATAACTCGAACAATCATGTCTTCCATAGCGGGAATGTTCCATGGATCAGCTTTCTGCGATGCGCGTTTTCCTTCGTGTCGTCGAGATGGGAAATTTCACCCGGGCGGCCGATACCCTGGGCATGCCCAAAGCCACTGTCAGCAATCTCATTCATAATCTCGAGGCGCATCTTCAGACCAAGCTGCTGAACCGCACGACGCGCCGGGTGATGGTGACGACGGACGGCGCGCTCTACTATGAACGGGCGAACCAGATCATCACCGAGATCGATGAATTGGACGGCAGCCTTTCGCATTCCCGCACCAATCCAAGCGGCCGCCTGCGCGTGGAGATGTCCGGCGCCTTCGCCGATCTTGTGGTCATTCCGGCGCTGAAGGAGTTCCACGAGGCCTATCCCGATATCAGCATCGACCTTGGTGTCGGCGACCGGCCGGTGGATTATCTCGCGGAGAATGTCGATTGCGCGCTCAGGGCAGGCGCGCCGGGCAACACGTCGCTTATCGCGCGGCGGGTTGGCGAGGTCGACCTCCTGGCCTGCGCGGCGCCCGACTATATAGCTGCCTTCGGTACACCACAGCATCCGGCGGAGCTCGAAACCGACCACCGTCTGGTGAACTACTTCTTCGCGCAGAACAACCGCATCATGCCCTTCGCGCTGACGCGCGGAGAAGAGAGGATTGAGATCAACGGCCGATATACCGTATCGACCAACGATGCGCGCAGCTATTCCACAGCCGCGCTTTCGGGGCTGGGCATCGCCCTGCTCGCCCGTTTCATGGCGCGCGGGGCGCTGGAAGATGGTCGGCTGGTGCCGGTGCTGGCCGACTGGCAGGTCGAGCGGCTTCAGCTCTACGTCGTCTATCCGCCCAACCGGCATCTCAGCAACAAGGTCCGTGTTTTCGTCGACTGGCTCGTGCGGCTGCTGGCGCGCTCGCAACTGGCCCCGCACGATTGAGCACGCTGTCGGTCGTAATGGCGAGATCTCAGCCTTGCTTCGGCTTCCAGTCGGCGGACGGGATCGTATTGATCATCCACGGCACGCCGAATTTGTCGGTCAGCGAGCCAAAGCCGGGGGACCAGAAGGTTTCGTCAAAAGGCATGCCCGGCCGCCCGCCGTCACAAAGCGCGTCATACCAGCGCTTCGCCTCGACCTTGTCGGTTGTGTGCAATGTCACGTCGAAGCCGTTCTTGGGCTTGCCGACATTCGGTGCCCACGCGACGTCCATGTCCGCGCCCATCAACGCCTGATCGCCGACCTGCAGCCAGCAATGCATAAGCCAGTCCTTGTACTTTTCGTCGCTGATGGGCATGTCCGGTGGCGCGGCGCTATAGGGCATGGCAGCCGTGATCGTCCCGCCGAGAACCTCGGCATAGAACTCGAACGCCTCCCGGCACTGGCCCTGGAAACTCAGGCTGGTCACGATCTTCACGATGCTATCCCTCCTCCCTAGAGTGACGCGTCACTATCCTACCGATCGGCATGGAGGTCAACCTGACGGCGTCCGGGCAAGATCGCAGAGACAGGAGGAGCCATCCTGCCCTAGCCGCCGAGGCGCTTCTTCAACCCATCCACGATGCGGCCGGCAAGGGCTTCGTAGTCGCCGTCGAAATGATGCCCGCCCTCGATGGAGATGGATTCCACGCCCGAGGCCTTCAGTGTCGGGCACGGGTCGTCGTCCTCTTCGCTGCCGTAGATGCATTGCACCATCTTGGGGTCGATCCTGGCAATGTCCTTGACCGGGTCGCCGCCCGCCCCTTCCCCGGCCACGCCGAGCCAGCCCGTCACCGATATCTCGTAGTCGACCTGATGCGAGAGCGCCATCAGCGTCACCTGCGGCACCCGCTTGCGGTCTTCGGCCGGAAGCAGGTTATAGGTTGCAGGCAGCACATCGGCGCCGAAGGAGTAGCCGACGAGCAGCACATGCTTGACGTTCCATTCCTTGCTGAAGGCGTCGATGATGCGGGATAGGTCGTCCGCCGTTTCCTGCGGCTTTCGCTCGGACCAGAAGTAGCGCAGCGAATCCACGCCGACGACGGGAATGCCGCGCTCTTGCAGCGCGCCGGCCACCTGCTTGTCGATGTCGCGCCACCCGCCGTCGCCGGAATAGACCACCGCCATCGTGTCATAGGCCGGCGTCGCCTTGAGGATGCTGAGCGGCAGGCCAAGGGGCGTTTCTGTGTCGGCGGCGGCATCCACCCGGTCGGCCAGCGCCTGCGAGAGCGCATCGGCGGCGCTTGCCGTCTCGTCGCGCACCTCGATATCGGGATGCGATGTCTGCAGCATCGTCACATGGTCGCGGCCGGCCTGCGGGGCGGCGGTGGTGAAAAGCACCGTCACCGGTGCGGGCAGCGGCCCGTCCGTCAGGCCATAGAGTGTGCGGTCGCCCGCCTTCGTCTTGCTGGCAGGGGTGCAGAGCACCTTGTCCAGCGCGATACCGGCTTCCGGATCGACGGCAATAGCCTGGTCGAGCGTGGCGGCGGGGCTCTGGGCGATCATGGCGAGGGCCAGGGCACCCCCCTCCCCGATGCCCGCGACGATGGGCGGATTGTACTGTGTCGCCCCGCCGGCGCGCTGGGTCTGGTGGGCCAGCGATTCCACGTCGGAGATCATGTAGACGCAGTCGCCGGTATCCGCGGCGAGCGTTTTTAGGTAGGTCGGCAGGTCGATGCCGACGACGGCGGCGCCCTTCGCGGCCAGGTCCGCAGCCTGCTTGTCCTCCTGCTCGCCCCAGCCGTCCTTGCCGGAGATCAGGAACACACTCGCCTCAGGCGCACCGTCTGGCATGGTGATATGATCGGCGGGGATCATGCCTGTGTCGAAGCTCTGCGCCATGGCTGCGCATGGCAGGAGGCTGGCGAGCAGCGCGGCGGCCGTAAGACGGGACAGAACCTTCATTTCGAGATTACTCCTTTGACGCCGCCGCCGATCAGAAAGGTCACGTCCATCAGGGCCAGCGCCGCCCCTGTGCCATTGGAAACCGCAAGATAGCGCGGTTCCCAGCGGGGATGAAACTTCGATTTGAAGGCCCGCAAGCCCTTGAAATTGTAGAAGCGCTCGCCGTGTTCGAAAAGCGCGCCGCCGACTCGGTCCCATACGGGGGCCGCCTCGCGCCGCGCCATGCCCGACAACGGCGCCATGCCGAGGTTGAACTGGGCATATTTTTCGTTGCGCAGATAGTCGAGAATGCTGGCGAACAGGAAATCCATCGTGCCCTTGGGCGCATCCGGCGCAAAGCGCATGAGATCGACCGTCGCCTCGGCTTTCGTATCCGTCACCATGAGCGTCGCAAAGGCCACGATGCTCTCGGCGAGCCGAACGACCGCAACGGGCTGGGACAGCACGTAATCGTCATCGAAGGCCCCGAGCGAGAAGGTCTTTTCCTTGGCGTTGTGATGGTCGAGCCAGCCATCGGACACGGCACGAAGATCGCTGAGGATCGGCGCGACATCGCCCGGCTGGACGACGTTGAATGTCAGCCCGTCGCGCAGGCCCCGGTTATACGACTGGCGCAGATTGGCGAAACGGCTGCCCTTGAGCTCGAATTCCGCAAGGTCGATGGTGGCGAGCTCGCCGAGCTTGAAGGCCCGAAGGCCCACATCCGCGCAGGCGCCGAGCAAAGCGGGCGAAATCTGGTAGAAGGCGGCGCGCCCCCCGCCCGCCCTCGCCGCGCCGACGAATTGCCAGACGAGTTCGGGAAATTCTTCCTCCGCGCCGATCGGATCGGCCATCGCGATCCATGAACGGCCGTGGATGCCGTACATGATGTAGGAGCGGCCGGAGGGTGAAAACATCAGCCGCTTGTCACCCATGCGCACCAGATTGGCATCCGCCACATCCTGCTGCATCGTCACGGCCACGGCCTGCTTCAGCTCCTCCGGCGTCGGCCCCTGCGTTCGGTAATGTGCCGGTCGCAGCAGGCTGGAAAGCGCCAGTGTCGATGCCGCGATGGCGAGGCCAAGCAACGCGCGCAATCCGCGGGGCGCCTCTTCCGAGAACTCGAACTGCCACCAGAGGTCATGCGCATAATTCGTGTCGCGATAGACGAAGAACAGGATGAAGGTCGCCGTGACAAGGATGACGGCGATGGCCATCAGCCAGGATGGGCCGAGCGCCTGGCGCAGCAGCGAACTGTGCCGGTCGAAGGCGCGCGCATTGGCAAGCAGCGCGACGATGAACAGCGCCAGGAGGGCCGCCTCGAAAACCGCGATGGCCTTCAGGAAGGCGAAGGCGAAGGCAACAGCAGCGCCAGCGAGCGCGACCCACCAAGCACCGTCGAGCCGCTGGCCAAGTCCGCGTGCAGCCACGATCAGAAGCAGGCCGATAAGGCTCGAGAGGAAATGCGCACCCTCGACGATCGGTAGCGGCAGGTAACCGGACAGGAAGTCCAGATCGGTATCGGGTGTCGGTACCACGCTCGAGAAGATCAGCATGGCGCCAAGCAGTAGCGACAGCGTGGCGATCAACGCCGGGGCGAGCTTTCCGGCAAGCTGAGCGGCCTCGGCCACGCCCGGCCGCAGCGCGAGCTGGCGCATTTCGGTCAGGAGCAGCAGGAGCGTGGCAAGAAGCAGCGGCAGCACATAGTAGATCAGTCGGTAGAGCACGAGGCTGCCGAGCAGCTGGTCGATGCCGATGGCGTTCGACAGGCCCGCCATGATCACGGCTTCGAACACCCCGAGCCCGGCCGGGACATGGCTGAGCACGCCGAAACCGATGGCCACCGCATAGATCGCGAGGAAGGTCGGCCAGCCGACATGGGTTTCCGGCAGAAGCACATAGAGCACGGAGGCCGCTGCGGCGATATCGAGCGCGGACACAAGAAACTGGCGCGAGGCGGTGCCGCTGTCGGGCAGACGCAGCCGAATGCCCTTGATATTCAGCACCCGGCCGTTGCGGCCGATATAGAAGACTGCGGCCAGCCCGGCCACGACCGCGCCGGCGATGACTCGCAGCCAGACCGCATCCACGCCGATGATGCCGGCAACGCGGGGTGCAACGGCAAGCGTGGCAAGGGCGCTGACGCCAAGCAGCCCGAGGCCGAAGGAGAGCGTGACGAAGGCGATGATGCGGGCGATCTCGCCCGGCGTCAGCCCGAGCCTGGAATAGGCGCGAAAGCGGATGGCCCCGCCGCTGAGCGGGCCGAAACCCACGGTATTGCCGACCGCATACGCCATGAAGGCGGTAACGGCGACGGAGGGGCATGGCGCCTTGCGCCCGACGTGGTCCAGCGCGTTCACGTCGTAAAGGATGAGCGCGAAGAAGCTGAGGCCGGTGAACAATGCGGCAAGCGCCATCGCGCTCCACGAGGTGGCCGAAAGCGCGGCGAGCACCTCGTCATAGCGCACCTCCGCCGTCAGCCGATACAACGCGAATGCCACGAGCGCGAAAACGCATAGACTGGCCGCACCGAGGATATAAAGTCTGTATGTGAGAAACAGCACAACGAGCCGAGACGACGTGTCCTCGGCAACCACACCTGTTTTGTCCGACATGCTCAAGCCCGCGCTGATGTTACGGCGCCGCATCCTAGCCCCGTCTGTGGCAAATATCGGGCTGATTTTTCGCAATCGTGCGACAGTGTGGGAGCAACGCGGCCCGTGCATAGCTGCATTGCACAATAAATGTTTTCCATCTGGTCAAAAAAGGGGCATAGTGCTCGCAGTTGATGCACACGGCGGCTTTTTCCTCCCAGTGCCGCCGCATCAGCTGTTCCCCTCTGGAGGTTTTTTGAACCTTCACACTTCATGGGCCGCGCAACTCGCCGGCCCATTTTTTTTGCCTGAAGCCCCCTGCCCTAACCCTTTATCTCCTGCACCAAAGCCAGCGTGTCCAGGCGGGCGATGAGGCGATCTCCGCGTTCTTTGCCGAGCAGGTGTGGGGCTTCTTGCGGCCATCGTTCAAGCGCCGTCCGCACGGTTGCCCTCACCTCCCGTTCGATCCAGTCGGCATCAAGACCGAGGAATTCGGCCACGCGACGGAAGCGGCGAAGATTGACTTTCTCGAAGCTGTGCGTCCCGACGAAGCGCAGCGCCAATCCATCGGCGGGCGAAAATAGCACGGTCGGTACGATGTCATAGGCCGGCGACAACCGGACGATGCCTTCCGAGGGAAACAGGAAGGACCAGTTCTTCAGGTGGTTGTCGCCATTGCCGATCAGCACGTCGGCGACGATGCGGCGCAAACCTTCCATCACGTCGGCGCGCCAGTCCGTGGAGAAGCGGCGGATCATGTTGAGGATCGTCTCGTAGGTCGCCATCGTGTATTTGCGCTCGCCGACGGCGCCCACGATCTGTGCCGCATCCTCGATATGCAGCCGCCTGCCCTCCCCCGGCCGGTCGAACCGGTCGACCGCAAGCGCCTGCGCGCCACCCTCCAGCAAAGCCGATGGAATACCGTCGATCGCACTGACCGGCACGAGACGGCAGTCAGCGGTGTGAACACCAATCATGCGGCAGAGCGACATGGCGGCGAATTCCGCTTCCGGCAACGCGCGATACTGCGCCGTAGGTACCTTGAGGATTGCCCTCCCCTCCCCTGCCCGCGCGGGCACGGTGAGGCGGCCGTGATTTTCGGTAGCCGAGAACTTGAGCTGCACGCCGGCGAGCGAGAATTTGACCAGCCCTTCCGGCCGCGGCAGATCCAGCCCGCCGAGACGTTCGAGATGAAGCGGCCCGGCGGTGAAAGGTGGCGTCGTCTCTGGCGTGACGATGAGCGCGCCCGGCAGGTCGCCGCCCAGCCGTGTCAGGAGATCGAACTGGTCGTGCCGGCCCGGCCCCATTTCGGCCATGACGAGCTCGCGGAGCGCGCCTTCCGGCAGCAGGCCCGCAAACCATGGCGGCAGATGCCCGTTGAGGCCGATCTTGTCGCCACGACCGGTAAGGCGTTGTCGGGTGGCCTCCTCATCACCAGGAACCACCCATCCAAGACTGACGACCGGCCGCGCGGGATCACGCAGGAACGCCTCATCTATTGTAAAGGCGGTTGCTCCTCCCCCGTCGCGCGACAGCGTGCCGACGCGCAACCGGTGGCCCTGCGGAGCGGTGATGTGAATCGCGAGAATCGCCGCGCCGGCCATTACTCGTCCTCGCCCGAGAGATCGACGAACACATCGTCGAAAGCGGTGGAGGTCGGGCTGGATGACAGAACCCTCCCCTCCCCTTGCCGCAACGCGCTCTGCACGGCAGAAAATTTTTCGACCGGCACCAGCATGGGCACGAGGTCGAGTGCGTCGCAGATGTCGAGCAGCAACGCCAGCCGATCACGGCCGATACGCCCTTGAAGCAGATCGCGCTCCAGTTCTGAAATGCGGGCGCGATCACGCCCGAGCCGTGCGGCAAGGTCCGGCTGGGTCATGCTGCGGCCGGTCCGGGCCTGCCGGATCTGCGCGCCGAGATTTTCGGCAATCGGCGTTTTCATGCGGGCCTCGATGTCAGAAAGTCCGCTGTTTATCATGAAACGCTGAACGAGAGAAGCGGAATTCCGCACGAAAATCGTAGTTCGAGCGGAATTCCGCTTCAAATTGTCTAGGGTGTTTCGTGAGAAGGCTTTGTGTTGCCGCTAGCGCAGGTGAAACTGGCATGGACAGCGTCCACCGGCTGGGCGTCGAGAGTGCGCGATCAACCTCGAAGCAGCGATGTCCCTGTAATGAAAGAGTATGGAGTCTATGTCCAGTCCTTTTGCGGCAAAGTTCATGGAAGCCAGTGCATGGATCAAGCGGGTCGCCACTGGGAGTGCCGTCGTCTACATCGTCGAACTGCAGATCGTTGACGCGTTGACAGCTGTCAACGATCAACTCATCACTCAGCGACCGGCACATAGCCGCGCTTCATTTTCCGCGCGGCGAGCGCTGCCGCGTCGCGCACGGCTTCCGCCAGCCCTGTCTTCTCGTCTGAACGGCGGCGGGCGTAGACACCGACCCGTCCCCATTCGCGGATGAGCAAGGTCTGTCCCAGCAGGTCGCGTGTCACGGTCAAGCGATAGAAGCGGTTCATGTTGCGCGAGGGATCGCAGCGGATGAAATGTCTTGACGTGCCTTGCTCCATGCGCCGAATTTGAAGGTGTCGGGGAATCGCGTCCAACGACTTTATTGAATCGATTCTGACTGATCGATTCATGCCGCTGATGGATAAGGTCGTTGACAGCTGTCAACGTGATGATGGCAACGCCCTCGTTCCTGACGCCGAAATGCCCGCAAACGATTCATTTTCCAGCGTTTCTTTGCCTGTGCATTGCCATTTCCCATAATCAGAAAGGGCTTGACGCGACTCGCAGCATGGCCCAGCGTGCCTAACGGAATAAGGCGAAGGATGGTTAGTTCGCCGTAACTGCTAAATGCATCTGTAGATTTTCAAGACGTCGCATATCCACGGTGTCGAGAATCGGGAGATAATAGCATGACGGTCCGCAGTGCATGAGGCGCTGGCGAGACCGGGAAACGATCGGAGACATTGATGGCCCTGCCGTCGGACACAGCCATGGGAGAACAGACGCCGCCGCTTCGCCCGGCGGACGAAACCATTGCGGAAGATGCGCAGGCGCTCTCCGTGCAGCTCCAGGCAATGCGCGACCGGCTGTTTTCGCCGACATCGCGGAAGTCGTTGCGCAGCTTCACGTCGGGGGAAGCCGCGCGGTTGATCGGCGTATCCGACGGTTATCTCCGGCAGATCTCGTTGGCGGGCGAGGGACCGGAATTGGCCACCGGCCCCGGCGGCCGTCGCATGTATTCGCTCGCCGATATCGATGCGCTGCGTCATCACCTCGCCGAGCAGGCGCGCGCCAAGGGCAATGCCGCAAAGGCCCGCTCCTATCTGAAATGGCGTGACGAGGCGCGGGGCGAGCACCTGCAGGTCATCTCCGTCACCAATTTCAAGGGCGGCTCGGGCAAGACGACCTCGGCGGTCCACCTCGCCCAGCACCTGGCCATGACCGGCCATCGCGTTCTGGCGATCGATCTCGACCCGCAGGCCTCGCTTTCGGCGCTCTTCGGTTACCAGCCGGAACTCGACCTTGTCGGCAATGACACGATCTACGGCGCGATCCGTTACGATGACGAGGCGCGGCCGCTATCAGATATCGTTCGCAAGACCTACTTCCACAATCTGGATCTGGTGCCCGGCAATCTCGAACTCCAGGAGTTCGAGCACTCGACGCCGCGCGCGCTTGCCGAGCGACGCCCCGGCGACGCCCATGGCCTGTTCTTCACCCGCGTCCAGGCAGCCCTTGCCACGGTTGCGGATGACTATGACGTTGTTGTCATCGATTGCCCGCCGCAGCTCGGCTATCTTACGCTGTCAGCACTCTGCGCCTCGACGTCGGTCATCGTGACGGTGCATCCGCAGATGCTGGATGTCGCCTCCATGAGCCAGTTCCTCTTCATGACGGCGGATCTGCTTGGCGTGGTGCGCGAGGCGGGCGGGCAGCTCAATTTCGATTTCCTGCGCTATCTCGTAACGCGCTATGAACCGCATGACGGGCCGCAGGCACAGATCGTCGGGTTTCTCCGTTCGCTCTTCGGCAGCCGTGTTCTGACGGCACCGATGCTGAAATCCACCGCCGTCTCGGATGCCGGCCTGACGAAGCAGACGCTTTACGAAGTCGGGCGCGAGAACTTCTCCCGCGGCACTTATGATCGCGCGATGGACGCACTGGATGCCGTCAACAACGAGATCGAACAGCTGATTCATACTGCATGGGGGCGCACATGATGGCGGGCCGCGATCGCAAGAATTCCATCAAGGCGCTGTTCGGCGGCGATATCGTGCCAACCGGGGAGGCGGCGCCCGAAACGAAGTCCGTGCCGACGGCAAACGAACCGATCGCTGCCCCGGTGCGGGCGTCCTCCGGCGCCGTCAAGGCGATGGGCCTGACGCTGACCTCGATTACTCGCGAGGCGGAGGAGGCGCGGGCGCTGCGCCAGGCGTTGCAGGACGGCGAGCGCATCGTTTCGCTCGATACAGACAAGATCGACGTCTCCTTCATCAACGACCGCCTCAGCGATGAGGAACGCGACGATCCGGATTTCCTCGCACTCGTCGAAAGCATTCGCGAAAGCGGGCAGCAGGTACCGATCCTGGTGCGCCCCTCCCCTACTGGAAATGCCGGGGCAGGGGAGGGGGACCGTTATCAGGTCGCCTATGGCCACCGCCGCCTGCGCGCAGCCCGTCGCCTTGGCCAGCCCGTAAAGGCGATCGTCAAGACGCTGAGCGATGACGAACTCGTTCTGGCACAGGGCAAGGAAAATGCCGAACGACGCAATCTGAGCTTCATCGAGCGCGCGCTGTTTGCGCATACGCTCGTCGGGCGGGGTTTCGAGCGCAAGCTCGTCTGCGATGCGCTGGCCGTACAGAAGAGCGAGCTGTCGCGTCTGCTGCAGGTCGCAGAAGCCGTGCCCTTCCGCTTCGTGCGCGAAATCGGGCCGGCGCCAAAGGCCGGCCGCGAACGCTGGATGGCGCTCGGCGCGCTCTTCGAGAACGGCGATGGCGCGGAGATCGAGAAATCTGAGGACGAGGTCCATTCCGAACGCTTCCGCCTGGCAACGAGCGACGAGCGTTTTCAGATGCTATTCGACCGGCTGATGCGCCGTGCTCCCAAGGCAGCGGCCGCGGTCGAGGCGATCACCCGCCCGGACGGTGGCGTACTCGCCCGGGTCGAACGCAAGGGCAAGGCCGTACGCATTGCCTTTGCACCGGAAGTGGATCCCGCCTTCATTGAGGCTGTAACAGCCCGGATGAAGGACGATTACGCAGACTTTCTTGCCGCGCGCAAAGACGCGAAGGCGGGGAAGACCTGACCGACAATTCTGTGATTCGGCCGCGTGAGCGGCTGGAGAACGCCTGAGAAACCAGCGAAAGGAAGCGCGGAGACAAGAAAAAAGGCCCCCAAAACGTCACCATTTCGGAAGCCCTCTTCTATGTAGCAATTCGAGAGAATCACTTCCTACAGTCAAAGTCAAGAGTCGTGCGACGCTAGCGTCGTGCGAAGGTGAAACTTCGTCTGCCAAATGACCTGTCGCAGGAGCGGAAACCCCGCTCGATCACGCGGCAGGGCGGATGGATGGCGTCGACGGGACCTCCTTGCCTCGGAAAGGGGACCCGAATGATGGAGCATATTGCAACGACGCCTTTCGGCGGCGGACGAATGAGTGCGCGCCAATTCCAGAGACAGCGCGAAATGGCGGGGCGGCAGGAAAAGCTGCGAGCCGGGGAGGGCGGTAACGATACCGGCCGAGCCGACAAGTGGCAGCTGATGCGCGCCCTGACCGAGGCCCGCGCGGCCTATGGCATCGGCGATCGCACGATCAGCGTGCTGGAAGCGCTCGTTTCCTTCACCACGACGCGGGAGCTCGACGGGTCGGCACCGATCATCGTTTTCCCATCCAATCGCGAGTTGTCGGTGCGCACGCGCGGCATGGCGCCGGCGACGATCCGCCGTCACCTGGCAGCGCTGGTCGAGGCCGGCATGATCTTCCGCCGCGACAGCGCCAATGGCAAGCGCTTCTGCCGGCGTGACGACAACGGCGTGATGGAAGACGCCTTCGGCTTCGATCTCGCGCCGCTCGCGCTGCGGGCCACCGAAATCCTTGAGGCAGCGGAAGCCGCACGCGCCGAGGACAGGGCCATACGGGCGCTGCGGGGCGAGGTGACGCTGCACCAACGTGACATCGCCAAGATCATCGCCTGCGCTCTGGAAGAGGGCAGGGCGGGAGACTGGCTCGATTTCACGGCCCGTCTGGCCACGGCCACCGCCGGCCTTGGCCGCCGCACGGCTCCCGACCTCCTGGCGCGGCGGCGCGATGAATTGATAACGCTGCGTGCTGAGGTGGAAAACACATATCTTTCAAGTCTTTCCGAACAAGAAATGAGCGGCAATGATCTTCAAGATGAGCACCATATACAGAATTCAAATACAGACTCATCTTTTGAAATAAGCGGCTGCGAAGCTAAAACGGGCGAAGCCGCAATCTCCAAAGGCAAGGCGCCAGAGCAAAAGATGGCGGTCAGCCTCGACAGATTGATGCGTATCTGCCCGCAAATCGCCGACTACACGAAGGACGGCATCCGGTCATGGGGCGATTTCCTGGCTGCGGCGGATCTCGCGCGGTCGATGCTCGGCATTTCACCCGATGCATGGCGCAAGGCGAAGGCAGCGATGGGTGAACAAGCGGCGGCCGTGGTGATTGCGGTGCTGCTGGAACGGGGCGAGGCCGTCCGCTCGCCCGGTGGCTATCTGCGAAACCTAACCGAGAAGGCTGGGCGTGCGGCCTTCAGCGTCTATCCGATGCTTCAGGCGCTCGAACGGTCGCAGGCGTGACGGGCAAGGGCGTGAAAAATTCAGGTTTGCCGGGCGGATGGCCGCATTTGCCCCCCGCCCGATGCGTTTTCACCGCCAGCCAAGCGCCGGTGCGACGTGTTTCAGAATGGATTCGATGACATGTGCGTTGTAATCGACCCCAAGCTGGTTCGGAACGGTCAAAAGCAGCGTGTCGGCCTCCCGGATGCCCTCGTCGGCGGCCAGCTGGTCGATCAGCCTGTCCGGCTCATCGGCATAGGAGCGGCCGAAGATCGCGCGTGTCTTGTCGTCGATGAAACCGACGGAATCCTCTTCCTTGCCGCCGCGGCCGAAATAGACGCGGTCGCGGTCGTCGACCAGGGCGAAGATGCTGCGGCTGACCGAAACGCGCGGCGTGCGCGTATGGCCAGCTTCTTTCCAGGCTTCGCGATAGGCGCGGATCTGTGCGGCCTGCTGAACATGAAACGGTTCGCCGGTTTCGTCGTCCTTCAGCGTGGAGCTTTGCAGGTTCATGCCATGCTTGGCAGCCCAGACGGCTGTGGCGTTGGAGCCGGCGCCCCACCAGATGCGTTCGCGCAGGCCTTCCGAATGCGGTTCAAGCCGCAGCAGGCCCGGCGGGTTGGCAAACATCGGGCGCGGGTTCGGCTGGGCAAAGCCTTCTCCTTTCAGGACCTCGAGGAACACCTCGGCGTGCTGCCGGCCCATATCGGCATCGCTCGTACCTTCCGCCGGCGCATAACCAAAATGGCGCCAGCCATCGATGACCTGTTCGGGCGAGCCGCGACTGATGCCGAGCTGAAGGCGGCCTTGCGAGATGAGGTCGGCCGAACCGGCATCCTCGGCCATGTAGAGCGGGTTTTCATAGCGCATGTCGATGACGGCCGTGCCGATCTCGATGCTTTTGGTCCGTGCACCGACGGCTGCCAGCAGCGGAAAGGGGGAAGCGAGCTGCCGCGCGAAGTGGTGTACCCTGTAATACGCACCGTCGGCGCCCAGTTCTTCCGCCGCGACCGCCAGATCGATCGATTGCAGCAACGTATTGCCGGCCGAACGGGTCTGTGATTGGGGGGAAGTGGTCCAGTGTCCGAAGGAGAGAAAACCGATTTTCTTCATGTGAGTCCGCCTCGACGCCATGCGTCCGTTTCTGGGAAGTTGATCCGCAAGATGGGTGATCGCCGCCCGCTTGAAAAGGCCGCTGGCGAGAACGGTGCGTTCACCGGTTGAGACGGAATGAACTGGGTTTGGTGCCGCTTGCCTATTTGTGGCGGGGCAGGGACGTCAGTTCGAAATCCAGGCGATTGTAGGTGGCCTGGATCATATCGATATCGCTAAGATGGCTGGCGACTGCGATTTCCACCATAACATCGGCGACGGAAGCATCAACTCTAGGCTTCTGCGGCCTTTGGGCTCCGGCAAGAACCACGGCCTGCGCCGGATCGCCGCCCAGCGCGAAATAGAGGTTGAGAGCGCTTTCGAGATAAGGAAGAGCCCGTCCGGCGGGTGATTGAGAGGAGATGTCGCCTTCATTCTGCATGGTAAGGGCGACAGCCTTGTTCTGAATCTCGCTCATCTCGTTTCTCTCTTCGCGCGCCCGCCGAAAGCCGCCGCTTTAACCGCAGTCTGTGCTCATTTATCCCGCGCAAGCTAGCGCCAGCCTGATGTGCAGGACGGAGGATGGGTAAAAATTCAATGCATTTTTGACCTTGCACGCGACTTCCAGGCGGGTTAATCGATCTAAGTAACGTTATTACATATCGGTTTGGTGTTGACTGCCGAACGGGACAATTGAAAGGAAGAGGCAATGACCAAGGTGATGAGAAGGCTCGGCCACGTATTGGCGATATCTGCAGCGCTGGGCCTTGCGGGACTGGCCAGCGCGCATGCCGCGTCGGAGCACAAACATAGCCATAGCCATGCCGACGAGGCACAGAAAAAGGTCCATGACGGCTACTTCGAGGACGATCAGGTGCAGGCGCGTCCGCTTTCGGACTGGGAAGGCGACTGGCAGTCGGTCTATCCCTATCTCGTCGACGGAACGCTCGACCCGGTCATGGCCGACAAGGCCAAGCATGGCGACAAGAGTGCCGCGGATTACCGGGCCTATTACGAGGTTGGCTACAAGACCGATGTCGACCGCATCCTGATCGCCGGACCGAAGGTCACCTTCTTCCGTGGCGAGACGCCGGTTAGCGGCGACTATGAAACCGATGGCCACGAAATCCTGACCTACGAGAAAGGCAATCGCGGCGTTCGCTTCATTTTCAAGAAGGTAGGGGGTGACGAGGCAGCACCATCCTTCATTCAGTTCAGCGACCACATCATCGCCCCCCAGAAGGCAGGCCACTACCATCTCTACTGGGGCAATGATCGCGTTGCGGTGCTGAAGGAACTGACGAATTGGCCGACCTATTATCCGGCCAATCTGGACGGCAAGCAGATCCTTGAGGAAATGCTCGCCCATTGAGCCGATCGCGGCCTGCCGTCGGGCAGGCCCCGCTAGGTGTTCTGCGCAGGGTGGTCGGTGCGGGTGGAAGGATCCGAACGACTATATGCGCCCTCAGGCAGTCCTTTTCATTCGTTTGTCTTCGAGATGCCGCGCCGTGTGACGCGGCATCATCTTCCGGCTTCTATGCAGCCCGCATCGTCCGGACGATGCTTTCTGGGCCTTTTGCACCGCTCAGGTTGAACTGCGCCAGGAGTTGATTGAGCGCAGCGGCTTCCCGGGCGAGACCATGGCTTGCCGCCGTCGACTGCTCGACCATTGCCGCATTCTGCTGCGTGCCCTGGTCCATGACGTTGACGGCGGTGTTGATCTCCTGAAGGCCGGTCGCCTGCTCCCGAGACGATTCCACGATGGCGTGGACGTGCAGGCTGATTTCCCGAACTTCAGCGACGATCGTTTCGAGCGAGGCACCGGTCTGCTTTACCAGATCGACGCCTGTTTGAACTTGAGAGCCGGAGGCGGCGATCAAGGCCTTGATTTCTTTGGCGGCGTTTGCCGAGCGTTGGGCAAGCTCTCTAACCTCCTGAGCGACCACCGCAAAGCCTTTTCCCGCTTCGCCGGCGCGGGCCGCTTCTACACCCGCATTCAACGCCAAGAGATTAGTCTGGAACGCGATCTCATCGATAACGGAGATTATGTTACCCATCTCGCCCGAAGATTTCTCAATCGCCATCATCGCTTCGACGGCATTCTGCATCAACGCACCAGACTGTTCGGCACCTGTTCGTGCCTTCGACACGAGCCGACCGGCATCGTCCGCACGCTTGGCTGAATCCTTCACCGTCGTTGTGATCTGTTCCAGCGCTGCTGCCGTTTCCTCGACGGAGGCTGCCTGTTGTTCGGTGCGCCTCGAAAGATCGTCGGCAGCCGCCCGAATCTCGTTCGCACCCGCGTCGATCCCTTCCGCATTTTGCCCAACCGAGCGAAGCACGGAATGAAGCCTCTCCACGGAACTGTTGAAGTTTGAACGCAGTTCGTCGAGCGTTCCGGTGAAGGGCGTCAGGATGCGGTGAGAGACGTTGCCATCCGCGAGAGCCTCCAGGCCATCTCGAAGGGAATCGACCGCAAACTTGGTGTTGGCGGCGTCGGCGGCCTTCTGTTTCTCCCGCTCCAGTCTCTCGTGTTCGGAAAGCGTTCTGTCAGCCTCGCTCTGTCTTTCGAGACGATCCTTTTCAATGGCATTCTCCCGGAAGACAGAGACCGCAGAAGCCATGCTTCCGAGCTCGTCGCGCCGGTCAGCACCCGGCACGGCCTCATCCACCTGACCAGCGGCCAGCGACATCATTCTAAGGCGAAGCCGCTCGATGGGCGATGAAATCTCGCGTTTCGTAACGATCACGGCAAGAAGCAACAGGGACGAGAAAACAACAGCCAGTGCCAGAAGAGTGTAGAGGATCGTATTGTTGGTTTTCTCAGAAAGAACCTCTGATTTCTTCTTCAGAGAGTCACTCGTATTGTTAATCCATGTCCGCATCGCTTTAATTGTCTGCGCCGCCTTCTCGTCGGCTTGCATGAGAAGTGCTTTGGCTTCCTCGTTCCGGTCGGACGACCCTGCAGAAACGGCCTTATCTGTGATTTCGATGACGGTGTTGGCTTGATCCTGCAGCGACGTCAGCACCTCACGGTCCGCCGGCATCAGTGTCCGCGCGTTATCAATCAGCTCGTTGAGCCTGGTCTTGCTGGCCGCGTAGTCACTCTCCGCTCTCTTCATGCCGTCAGTTCCGGCGTCGTAGAGAAACACCTGGTATGCGTCATAGACGATCGCAACGAGACGCTGGCTGGCAATCGCCATGTCTATCTCGGCGTTGCCGTCATTGCTGACGAAATCGGAATATTCGGTATCCGCAGATTTGAATTTGCCCGAGACATAGAGGGTTCCACCTATACCGATAAGACAGGCAGGGAGGACGAGGGACAGGACCTTTGTTCTGATCCGCAGGTTTTGCAAAAGCGACATAGTATTTTCCGTGGATAGGGTGGAACAGACGCGAAAGACAGGGTGAACATGATCGTTCGCGTTATGAACCGACTACAATCGGTCGCGCCTCTACCCCGGGATCTGCCGGACTAATACTTGATGAAAATGCTTAAGGTCTTGTTAAGCTTATTATGAGTTGAGTTCGCGGGCCAATTTGGCGAACAATTACAACTGCTGCTCTGTGTCATATATAAATATGCTCGAATTCCAGCGTTTATAGGTTGTTTTTGCCACTTTCAACTCGCGTCCCGACGGATCAAGAGGGACGAGGGGAAAGCTGCCGAAGCGCATGGCACATCCACCCGATGGCGTCCGCGCCAGTGGCGGACACGCGGCATCACAGCCCCGCCGCCTTTGTCAGATTGACGCGGAAACGGTCACGCCGGCGCTGATACTTGCGGGTCATCTCGGCAGAGGCGTGGCCGAGCTGTTTCTGCACATGGCGTTCATCGACCTCGGCGGAGGAGGCAAGGCCGGCACGCAGCGAATGGCCTGCAAACTTCCCGCCCCGCTCGGTTTCCGACAGGTCGCCCCGCACGCCGGCAGCCAGCGCCGTCTTCTTGACGAGGCGGGCCACCTCCTGGTCATTCAGCCGGTCCGGCCCGACATCCTTGCCGCGGCCTGTCACGCGGCGGAAGAGCGGTCCTTTCGAGAGCTTGGCGAAGCGGATCCACGCGCCGACGGCGGCGACGGGGCAGGTGGCTTCCGACGAGCCCCTGCCGATCTCCACCTCGCGCCAGCCGGTCTTGCCGCGCAGCGTCACGAGCATGCCCTTGTCGAAGATCTCGATCCAGCCGCGGCCGTCCTGCGTCTGGTCGCGGCCGAGATCGAGCCCGGTGATCTCAGAGCGCCGCAGACCGCCGGCAAAGCCGATAAGCAGCATGGCGCGGTCGCGCAGGCCGCGCAGCGTCCCGCGCTCCAGCGTCTCGAGCATGGCGATCAGGTCTTCGGGCAGCACCGCCTCCTTCTGGCGCGGCGGGGCGGCATGGGTGTTGCGGATGCCGGCCATGACGGTGGCGATCGCGCGATCCTTGCGATCGAGCGGCTGGCCGGCCTGGGCATAGCTCCAGGACAGCGCCGAAAGCCGCCGCTCGATGGTCGAGACCGTGTTGGGCCTGACGTTGCGCGCGCCAGCACCGCCGCTGCTGCCCGAGGCACAGGCGGTGATGTAGAGCCCGACGACCGCCGGGTCGGGCGGCATGAGGGCCAGCCCCTGGCGCCGGCACCATGCGGCAAAATGCTTCCAGTCGGCGGCATAGGCGCGCCGCGTATTGGCCGAACTCGCCGCCTCCACATAACCACGCGCCCGCTCCGTCAGATCCCGCAGATGCGCCGGCACAGCCCCCGATCCGCCATCCGGCGGCAAGGCAGCCAAATCCCCACCGCCAACAGCCGTGCTGCCAGACGGCGTTGAGCTCTCCTGAGGGTGATTTTCGCTGTTCTGCTCGACGATAGGGCGCATTTCTCTATTAAAGAACACGATGAATGATAAGATAGTTATAGCTCTCGCTATGGGTTCAGCCTACATTGATCGGCGCCCGTTGGGTTTATCGACGTTTTAGCTATCATGCGGCGCCTGTGCCGGTGCGGCCTGCTATACAGCTGGATTGGGTGGGGGGCTCACCGGTCAGGGCGTTGAGGCCGAAAGCTCATGTCCGCGTCCTCAGGGAATACTCGGTTTGATCCAAGCGAGGATTTCTGGTGAACGCGTTGCACAACCCCGCAGATGTGCTTTCTGGAGATCATCGCGTTCATGCCGTACTGCCAACGGTTTTGCCTGCGCTGCACTTCCATCGGCTATGGTTCGCAGATAAGCGCCCGTCACGCCGTCACCAGCCTTATGAAAAGGGTCATCGGGATGATGGTGATTAGGGTATCCGAAAGATCCTAGGCGATGCCGCACTTGTCCAATGCTGGGTTAGCCCACGGCGTAACCCCGTGCGATAAGGACATGGTCCGTCTTATCAATCTACACGCTATTCTTTTAGGTTCGGTATTGGGCGAGGCGCTTGATCTGCTGGCTAGGGATAGGCCAGCAGATCCATTACGTCGAATTCCAGTCTTTTACGGAATCGCGAGATCAAAAGCACTAGTGAGGCAGCAGGGCCACCCAACCTTGCCTGAAATAGAGTGTGGCAGGCCTTGGTTGGCGGCCACGATCGCATGGCTTACGCGTGTAGCAGCACCTTGCCAGTGCGGCCGGGAACCTGAGCGGCGTCCATGGCCTTAGCTGCATCCGCCAGATCAAAGATACCGCCGACCGGTAGCGGCAGCTTGCCCTCGACAGCCAGGGTGATGAGCTCGCCGATCAACTGGCCTTTTTTTTCGCCGGACATAGCAGCACTGACCTTCGCACCCCAGAAGCCCTTGATGGTGATCTCCTTGAAGATCACAGCGCCGGAATTGAGTGGCATCGGTGCGCCGGTTGCCGTGCCGAAGATCACCAATTCACCGTTAGTGCCCAGCACGTCGATGAGCGCAGCACCAATTTCGCCGCCCACCGAGTCTACGGCCGAGACCGCGCCTTTGGGGCCGGTTACTGACTTGACCTCGTCAATCCAGTCGGCGTTCGAGGTGGCGATAACATTGGTCATGCCCTGGTCGGTGAGTTCCGCTACGGCCTCTGCGCGGCGGACAAGATTGATCAACCCGATGCCGCGTTCTGACGCCAACGCGGCTATGACCTTGCCTACTGCGCCATTGGCTGCGGTCTGCACGATCCAGTCACCGGCCTTTGCCTTAAGCATGTCCAGCAGCGAAATGGCGCTGAAGGGCATTGCGATCAGTTGGGCGGCCGTGTCATCGGCAATGGCGTCGGGAACGGGTACAATCGTGTTGGCTTGGGCGTTAAAATACTCAGCCCAGCTTCCCTGAACGCCGCCAACGGCAATTCGCTTGCCGATTAGCACCGCGTCCACGCCTTCGCCGACGGCATCGACCGTGCCCACAGCCTCCGTGCCGCCGATGGCCGGAAGTGTCGGCTTGTAGCCATAGGTGCCGCGCGTGGTCCATAGATCGTGGTTGTGGATAGGAGACAGGATCATGCGGACGCGTACTTCCCCCTTGCCGGGCATGGGTTGGGGCACGTCACCGAGTTTGGTGACCGCAGAGGGATTGCCGAACGTTTCGTAGATTGCTGCGCGCATGGCGAGCTCCTTTTGGTGTCGCGAGATTTCGAGGAGGTGAGTAGGGGAGGGCCATACGAAAGCCCAAGCGATGTGGAAATCGTCTTCGCGTGCTCATCCTCCACTTCGCGTCTATCAGAGTTTCAGATTTGGGCGATAATTTGCTCGTATTCTCTGAGCGCTACGAATGCGCACAGTTCTGAGACTCACATATCCGACGTTAATGGGCATCTGCGGAATACTCGCCGCATTCGCGGACATTATCGAGAACCCAGTACTGCGGATAATGGTTTGCCTCGGCGCGCGGCGGACGCTTACTCAGTCGCAGCTGGCAAAGTTTTCCAATGAATGGCCTAATTGCTGGGCCTTTATAATCCTGCCGCCTTCGTCAAGTTAACCCGGAAGCGGTCACGCCGGCGCTGATACTTGCGGGTCATCTCGGCAGAGGCGTGGCCGAGCTGTTTCTGCACATGGCGTTCATC
>NZ_JAKVIN010000008.1:0-45471 GCF_022601905.1 Shinella sedimenti | reverse complement strand
GCCGAACTCGCCGCCTCCACATAACCACGCGCCCGCTCCGTCAGATCCCGCAGATGCGCCGGCACAGCCCCCGATCCACCATCCGGCGGCAAGGCAGCCAAATCCCCACCGCCAACAGCCGTGCTGTCAGACGGCGCTGAGCTCTCCTGAGGGTGATTTTCGCTGTTCTGCTCGACGATAGGGCGCATTTCTCTATTAAAGAGCATAATGAACGATAATGCAAGATTATGCATCATTATATGTGTAAGACAACCTGTGCGGTTTAATCGCCATAAATAGCATAAACCGCAAATTTGGTATGTGCTTGCAGTTATGGGCTCGCCCATTATCCCATGCATCTCCTCTCCGACGTTCACCCTCGTCTTGCCCGGTTGGAGCTGCCGCGTGGTCGCAGGCCGGGCGAGCTTACTGCCGCCTTCGCCGCCCGCATCGCTTTGAAGTCGTTGTGCGATCTTGTTCGCTCCGAGCCCGCCTGGGCCGGCTGCTGGCGAGGTCGCCAGGCCCTGAAATGCGCCGCTTTCGCGGTTCGGCTGATGGGACGCAGCGAGAACAAGCCGGCGTTGCGCGATGCCGTTCTGCTGTCGGTCGCTGGTGACGATCCGGTCCCGGCTGGAAGGTGTTTTCGGCCACCAAAGGGCTTTCCACCCGACGACCAGCTTTTTCCTCGAAAGCGGTGGTGGAGCTTGCCTATCTGTTGGGGCCAGGCTGGGACGATCGGTTGTCACTACCGCGACAGCCGCTTCTCGTCGTCTATCAGCGTTAAGCGCGCGGGGGCGGCGGCGCCCCATTGCCACAGGACCAAGTTGAGATCGTCCGCATTGGCGCCTGGCGCGAAGCTCCTGACAAGCAGGCCGTGATAGCCTGCGGCGGCGAGGTGTCGGGCAAAAGTCTGGGTGCGGGCCTCGCCGCTCGCCTTCATCTGCTCTCGCCATGTAGGGTCTGCGAGAGATGACGGCGCCATCCCTTCATCCAGCAATGCGGCCTCGTCCCTGGTGTCGAATACCCGACCGATATCGGCGTCGTAGGAGATTAGCGTAGTCGGCTGCAAGCTGCCGGCCTGGTTGGCCTCGCGAAGGGCGGTCATTACCGTCAGACAGGTGTAGAGCGCTGGCGTGCCCTTTTTGTTGAAGCGGCCGCCATACAACTCCGCCCCGCGCCCGGACATTGGCTCGCGAGCAAAGATCGGGTTCAGTGCTCGAAAGAGCGCGCCTTCATACCGCATCGTCTTGTCAGGCGTGGACGCCGGCATCGACCGCGTCGATATAGTCGAGAACCTCGTCGGCGCGGCCCTCCCGGACCAACTGCATCGCTGTCATTCCTGAGAAGCCCGGCAACGGTTCGGAGCGATACCAGGCATAGGCCATCAGCGCCGACCCGAAGCGCGGTTCCACCTTGTTGACGACCTCGGTCATCTCGCGCAGACGGCGCTGCGTCCTGTCGGACCGGATCCGGTCCTTCCGTTGGATCGCATCCTTGCCGAGTCCGGCCGTGCGGGCGATTTCCTCACTCGTCGTCCGCAGTACATTGGCGATCTTCCGCGGCGAAAAAAGCCCCTCGTCAGCGTATTGCGCAATTCCCATGGCTTTTACCTCAATGTCGACGCCAGTCATTATGACGCAATATAGCGTCAGAAATCTCGGCATTCAAGGGAAGGGCAAAATCAAGAAGGGAGGGGAGAGCAACACACTCGCAGGTCGCGTCTAAGGTGCAGAGGGCGGCGACGCTATATCCAGTGTGTCGGGGAACCTTTGCTATGCCAGCGTCGGCAATAAGACCGGCAAAGGTGCTTTGTCATCTGGAACCCGGAAATTTGAATGCACCGGGTGGTATGGGTCTGCTCGAACTTGCTCAACGTTCGAACGCTGCCCCACTTCAGTGGCGGTTCAGTTACGCAAGCATCTGCAGCCCGTGCTTTTGCACGAGAGAGAGGAGCTTGAGCGCTGGCCCGCTCGGGCGCTTGGCACCTGTTTCCCACTTTTGAACCGTCGACTGGCTTGTGTTCAGATAGCGGGCAAAGACCGGCTGGCTGACATGGTTATCCTCGCGGAGCGCCTTGATCTCGCCGGGCGACAGTTCCTGCGGCATCACAAGGCAATCCTCATCGAAGGTCCGCATCGTTTCCTTGTCGATAGTCCCAGCTGCAAACATGCCCTCGCCAGCGCTATGGATTGCCTCGAACGCATCGCTCTTGAACTTGCGTTTAGTTGCCATGATCAATCTCCAGTAAGGCGCCGATCTGAAGTTCCGCTTCGAGGTCGGCTTTCGCCTTGCCCCGGTAGAGGTCTGCGAGTTTCCGGAACGCCAGAAGCTCGTCGTCATCGATGTTCGCCCGATCCTTCTTGGCGAAGAGATAGGCGAACACCCAGAACTCTCCGGCCTTCGCCAGAACGAAGCATGTTGTCGTTGAGGCGCTTCTTGAAGACGCCACCGCCGAGATCGTCGGCCTGTCCAAGGGCAACCTGCCCGATTGCCTTCGACAACGCCTTGTCGGAGATGCGCGCCTTCTTTGCCGCCTTGGCAAACCACGCTGTCTTGAACACTCGTTCTGACATCGGTCTATATAGCACCAAGTGCTACATCCATCAAGATTTTAATAGGAGAGCTATGCCGTCTCCCATACCTGATTCAGAATCCGGGCAGCAAGCGCGGCCCTGGTTTGCGGCTTTCATGTGCTCTAGTTTCGAATGTTCACTGCAGGCTCTATAAGAAGCCCTCAAGCGCGCGGCGTTACGCGCTAGCCAATACGAGATAGGTGGAATGAAGCAGCAGTTCGACTTGTTCGGGACAGGGGAGGTGAGGGAGCCCGAAGTAAAGGCCCAGTCCGTCCCTAGGGACGGCGTGCAAGGTGTTCAGGATGAGATCGACATGGTCCGCCGGCTCGAAGAAACTGGCCTCTATCGTGTTCTGCGGAAACTGGAGGCACGCGCCATTGCGAATGCACCACGGCCCGGGTTTCCTTTGCGCGGTGTCATCGTCGATACGGAGACTACAGGCCTCAACGCCCGCAAGGACGAAATCATCGAGATCGGGATCGTCGCGTTCAGCTTCGACGCGGCTGGAAACATCGGCGATGTCACGGACGTCTACGGTGGACTGCGGCAGCCAAGTGTCGCCATTCCCGCCGACATCACGCGGCTGGCGAGGTAGCTGATCGCGACGAAGGTGAGGTGGAAGACGCGGAAGCCGGCGAGCTGCCAAGCGATCGCCAGGATGACAGCCATCACAACGGGCCAATTCGAACGCTGCAAGTGTGGAGCGGTCGAGATCGATGCCCTGGCGATTCATGATCTGGGCCTGACGGTAAAGCGGAAGGTGGTCCGCATACTTGGAAACGAGCACATGAGCGACGGTCGCTTCCGTCGGCAGTCCTGCCGGGATCAGCCGTGCTCGAGCTGGAGCCTGGCTGCGAGACACAGTCATGGCCGTGTGTAAGGCGGCACCCGCCCCGGCCCAACCTTCAGGTCGATGACAGCCCGCAACGGCTTTCGATCTTTGGGAGAGCTATGGAGGGCAATCGGCGCTCGGCGCCAAGCAGTTCTCAAGATTGGCTATTTCGGCAATCTTCGCCGGCGCCACCGAGTTCGGCGCGGGCCGCCTTTTAGGGAATACGGAAATCGGGATGCACGGCTTTCCGGTTTTCAGGCTTTGCGTATCCCGATCAGATCTTCTTCCCGGCCTCCGCTCCGCTCTGACCGGGCCGTTTCTTGGGGGCGCTGCCCCCTTGGCGCGGCAAAAGGGCGGCCGGGCGGTATCCCCAGCCTTCCGCGCGGATATGTGCTGCGCACCTTCGTCATGACTAAGATCCGCTTGTGCAGGCCGGGTGTGAGAGCGCGCATCCGGTGAGCGCGTGACCTCGAAAAATTGCGCATGCGGGTTTTCTGGTCTTACGCTATCTTTGAAGTCCCGAGGGGTGGACTTGCCCTGCTTTTCGGAGAGCGATTAGCGCGCCGGTGAAGAAGTATGTGATCCTTGGGTCGTACGACCTGTGTTCATTTGTCTTCCACAACAGGCTGCGCAGGTGTCGCAATGCCTGATCTAAGATACTCGCGGGGCGCGATGCCAAGCAAACGGACGAACATCGCCGTAAACGACGCCGGGTTTTCATATCCAAGATCAAATGCGACTGTCGTGATCGCCTCGCCCTGAGCCAACCTTGGCAACGCCGACATGAGGCAAGCCTGCTGGCGCCAAGCTACAAAGCTCAGGCCAGTCTGGCTTTTGAAGCGGCGCGTGAAGGTCCGCCGGCTCATGGCTGCCTGCTCAACCCAATCGTCGACGGTTTCCTGCGAGTTCGGATGGAGCAGAAAGTCGCGGCACAACGACGATAGCTTCGCGTCACCCGGCAGCGGTAGTGTTAGTGGCACCGGACTGAGACGTCGCAGCTCATGCAGGATGAGATCCATGACAGCACCATCGCGGCCACTTTTGTCATAGTGGCGCGGCATCGTTGCGGCCTCCATCAAGAGTTCTTTCATCAGGCCCGAGATGCTGACAACCTGGCAGTGGTCGAAAGGCGCCTTCGATGCGGCCGGTTCGATATAGATGCTGCGCATTGCGACTGAACCGAGCATCTTAACCTCGTGCTCTGTCCCGGGCGGTATCCACATGCCGCGGTGCGGTGGCATCATCCATGCGCCGCGTTGCGTCGTCAGCATCAGCACGCCAGATGTTCCGTAAAGCAACTGCGCACGGCGGTGGCTGTGCTTTTCTTCGATATATCCGTCTGGATAGGTGATACCCAGCGCCACGATTTCGCGCGGGACGCTGTCGTCAAATGTCGAAAGATCGAAGCCGTCCATTTTGGCCTATTAGCATAATTTAACGGCATACCCCAAGCGGTAGGCCGAGTTGTTAAAGGCTAGGCTTAGGCAATCATAACTTCTTCAGGATTGTTCACAATGAGCACGACGGACATCGTCAAGGATTCGGGCCCGGCGCTTCCCGCCGCCCCCCCAGGAAGACAAGCCCCGCCGAAATCGGCTCGGAGTATAGAGGCGGCTTCTGATATCACGCCCACTCCTGATCGCTGGGGTTCTTTGGTAAGACTGGTTCTCCTTATCGTTGTCGCAGTTGACCGGCGGTTGGAAAAGTACAAACAGATTCGCGATCTTCGGGAACTCACGGACGAGCAACTGGAGGACATCGGGCTCAGCAAGAGAGACGTTGAGCAAGCAAGCCCTGGGGCTTTTTGGGACTTCAAAAAACAGTATCCCTGACCGGGCACGTCGGGCATACCAAGCCTATCCATTGACACGACCAGCAGGCTACCGCTGGCGGAGGCGCTCCAGCCGAGATCACGATAGAAGGGGGAAAGCCACGCCACCGCAGTGGAATAGCCGCCATTGACGAGCCCGAAACAGGCCATCAACAGCCAGGTGCGCGGGCGTCTGAGAGGAGCGCCGGTCTTGCTGATGCCCCCCACGCTCTGCGCGTCTGGTGAAAGGCTGCGCGCACAGAGCCACAGCGCCAAAAGCGCCGGCAGCGCTATCCAGGCTAGCCCCGCATGCCAGTCGCCGGCAGCAGCCGCAATCAGCGGAGCCAGTTGTGCGCCCACCGCGCCGCCGCCCATCAGCATGGTGGCGTAAAGCCCCATCACGACGCCAACATGGTCGGGGAAATGCCGCTTCATGATGCCGGGAAACATGGCCTGAACCGCTGCCGCGCCAAGGCCGAGCAGTGCCGCCGTGGCCACCATCTGCCAGCCGGTCCACACGAACAGTCGCAACAATGAGGCGGCCGCCAGCACCGCAAGCGCGACAAGGATGGAATGCCGAGCACCAACCCGTGCCTGCAAGGCCGTGCCCGCAAAAGCTACCGCCCCCATCAGGAACATCGGCACCAGCGTCAGCAACGAGAGTCCTTGCAAGTCGAGACCGGTCTGCAAGGAAATACCGGCGGCGAGCGGACCGACTCCAGTGATGAACGGCCTCAGATTTAGCCCCACCAGCACAATAGCCGCAAGCAACAGCAGGCGACCGGAAACCGGTGCGGAGTCCTGTTTCATCGTCTTATTTTCGACTGTCGCGGGCTTCGGCCCACTGTTTGTAGAGGTTTTGTCCGGGCTTGCTCTCCAGCGGCAGATGGCTGATTGCCATGGACTGTTCTGCAAACGGGCGCTTCAGGTCGGCGTAGATATCTGAGGTCGACAGGTTGAACGGCGCACCATCCTCGTTGGAATAGGCATAGGCCACGGTGGCCACCCCGGCCAGCCGCATGGCGGCCATGCACATCGGACAGGGGTGGCCGCTGGCATAGACGGAGCTGCCTTGCAGCGCGTCCGGGCCGTGCGTGCGGACGGCGTCGCGAATAGCCAGAAGTTCAGCATGGTCGGTGACGTCATGGCTTAAATGCATTTCATTGACGGCAGTGGCGATGATCTTGCCGCCGTTCACCACCACAGCCCCGAACGGACGCCCGCCAGCCTCGACATTCTCACGCGCTAGCTCAACCGCCTGGCGCAAAAACCCTTTTGCATCGCTCATTGCAACCTCCACGGTCTATCGGCCGCCAGCGGCGGCAAGGATTTTCTCGATGTCGCTGTAGCCGGCGCTGCGTGCATGTTGAAGCGGCGTCACGCCATTGCCGTCCGCCAGGTTGACATTGGCACCGGCCTTGACCAGCAGTTCCACGATCTGCCGGTGGTTGCTGCCGCCATCGCCAAGGATGATTGCCTCAAGCAGCGCGGTCCAGTGCAGGTTGTTGACGTGATCAATATCAACACCAGCCTCGATCAGCGTTTTAACCGTCTCGACATGGCCGCGTTCCGAAGCCGGGATCAGCGCAGTGCCTCCGTAGCGGTTCGTGCTTTTCAGATCGGCCCCATGCGCCAGTGTCATTTTGAGAATTTCAAGATGACCTCGCGCCCCGGCATAGAGGTAGGGGCTGTCATCAATCTTGTCCTTGGCATTGACGTCGGCCCCAGCCTCGATAAGGGCGCGGGCGGAATCGACTGCATTGGCATGGGTCGCCCGCAGCAGCGCTGTCGCTCCGTTGCTGTCGCGTGCATCGATTTTGGCGTCGTCAGTCAGAAGCTGGGTGACGAGCGTGGCGTCGTTCTGCTCAGCCGCGGCATGCAATTGCGTATCGCTCATAGCATTTCCAGGTCCAATGAAGGATGCCGCCAAAACCAAGCTGGCGGCGCTTGTGATGATCGTACGGCGGCGCATAATGAAACTCCTATTGATGGGCACAACAGGCCAGCAGGCTTTGATTTCGGGTATCGTGGAGAGTTGACATTTGAAAATTAAATATTCAGATGTTTTGCATCGCCAATGTGAATGGCTTCCTCTGCCGACGTAACCTATATGTTCGATCCTCGACTGCTTCGCGCCTTTACTGCAATCGTTGATGCGGGAAGTTTCACCCTAGCGGCCGAGCGTCTGCATATGACGCAATCCACAATCAGTCAGCAGCTTGGCCGACTAGAAGATGCAGTAGGTGCTATCCTGATCGAGCGTTCATTGCGCCCGGTTGAACCGACCGCCACTGGCGAGCGGCTTCTGGGATATGCTCGAAGGTTGCTTGCCCTCCAGCAGGAGGCTGAGGCCGCCATGGGCGACCCGGTGGGCACCGCTTCCATCCGCATTGGCGTGCCCGAAGATATTTTCAATGCAGCAATGGCCAGTACATTCAGCGATTTTGCTCGCCGACATCGTAATATTCGGCTGGACGTCACAGCGGGTTTGAGCCGCGATCTCAAGAGACGTTATCGCAACAGCGACTTCGACATCGGTGTTTTCAAGGAAAGCCAGCCGGACCCGGATTGCCGGGCCGCCTTTGCCGAGCCCATGGCCTGGTTTGAGAGCATCGACGTGCCGATGGGCTTGGAGATGGCGAAGGAGCGGGCAATTCCAATCCCGCTCGTCGCCTTCCAGCCGGGCGGGCTTTATCGCGAAGCGATGTTCGAGCGCATCGAGCGCGAAGAGCGTCGCTGGTATGTCGCTTTTGCGGCCAGCAGCCTCCACAATGTACTGGTCGCCGTCGAGGCGGGGCTCGGCCTATCGCTCCTCCCCGTCCATGCAGCGCAAGATTACCGCGTCCGCCGCTATGCGCCGTTCGGCATGGAAACACCTATGGTTGTTGCGCTGTATTCATGGGAGGGAGCAGGGGCGGTTCTGGAGCTGGTCGACGCCATGCAGGCCACCCTTGCCGCCCGGGCCGCGCTATTTCAGCCACACACGGAACCGGTGAGTATTCGTACATGAAAGGCAGCAGGCTGATCCTTGAAAATCAGTTCAGGCTGATTGTCGTTGGCGTGTTGCTGCTCATTTGCACGGCCAGCATTCTGGCGATGGTGGAGCGACAGTCCCTGGTTGCCGAACTGGAGCAGCAGAGCGCGATCCTGCACCGCCTCGCATCGCAGCGAGCCGACCAGCATGACGCCCATATGACTGCCCTGTCGGCGATCGCGCTTGCGGCTGATGGCGCACGACACGACCTTTTTCTTGACGTTGCCGCCACGATCTCGCGTTTTTATCCGCGTATCGATGAGGTGCAGCTCGTTCCGCTGTTTCATGGGGACGAAACCACAGGCACCGAAAAGCTCTATCCCGCACTGGCCGATACGATCCGAGCAGCGGCAATGGCGTCTGATGGCAGCACTGCCGTGTTACCGCATCCAGACAAGCCGCATCATTACATCATGGTCAAGCGCAGTCCCAATACGGAGGCGGCGCGCTACGGGCTGATGCTGGGCATCGATGCGGAAAGGCTGCTTGACGAGGCGGGATCGTTCTGGCTGCGGCCGGGCGCAGCGCTTGGACTTTTACTGCCTGGTGGCCAGAAGCTTATAGCCTATGGCGAGGTGCCGCAAGAGATCCGTTTTTCCGAGCCGCTTGGCAGCGCCTCGCAACCCCTGCAATTGCAAACTGGGATGGAGGTTAGCCTGGTAGACCTGTTTCCGCCAGCCAAGACCGTGGTGGTGCTGCTGGTGGTGGCGCTCGCCTATGTGACGGCGCTTATCATGCTGCGCCAGCGGGCCCGCACCCGCCGTGCACTGGAGCAGGCGCGTCTCAGCGCGCTGGATTCGCGCCTTGCCCATGCATCGCGCGTCAATACACTGGGGGAGATGGCAAGCGGGCTTGCCCATGAACTCACCCAGCCTCTGACCGCAATTCTTGCGCAAGCCCAGGCCGGGCGGCGATTGCTGGCACGCGGCGACACTGCAGCGCTCGCGTCCACAATCGATGACACCGTGACGCAAGTGCGACGGGCGTCCACCATGCTGGAACGCTTCCGCAATTGGTCGCGGCCGCAACACGGACCAACATCAACCTTCGATCTGCGTGAGGCTGTCGCCAACGTACGGGCATTGCTGGAGCCACAGGCAGTGCAGCGTGACGTGCGGCTAGAGTTTGAGATGACGGAAAAGCCGGTGCTGGTGGCCGGCGACCCCATCGAAATGGAGCAGGTCGTCTTCAATCTGGTCCGCAACGCTATTGACGCCACGGGCAACGCCAGCAGCGGCGGGGGGCGCGTTTCCATCAACCTGCGGCAGGATGCGTCCCACACAGTGCTTGAGGTAGTCGATAACGGCCCTGGTGTGCCGAAGCAGTTGCGGCCGCGCCTGTTCACGCCCTTCATGACCACTCGCCCCGACGGCACAGGGCTTGGTCTTGCGCTCAGCCAGCGGCTGGTGGAGCGGGCCGGAGGCGAAATCGCGCTGGTTGACAGCGACGCGGGAGCAGCCTTTCGGGTCGCGCTGCCGCCCAAACCGGAACCGCGGGGGGCCGAACGATGATCCATTCGGTCTATCTCGTGGATGATGATGAGGCGGTACGCAAGGCCCTGGCGTTGCTCCTGTCCACTGTTGGCATCACCACGAAAGGGTTCGCTGATCCTCAGGCCTTTCTGGCCGAGGTGCCAAAACTTGCCCCTGGCTGCCTGATCCTCGATATCAGAATGCCGACCATCTCTGGCCTAAAATTGCAGGAACGACTGGCGGCACAGGGAATCAACTGGCCCACCATCGTCATTTCGGGTCATGGCGACATAGAAGCCTGCCGGCGCGCCTTCCACAATGGCGCAGTCGATTTTCTGCCCAAGCCGGTCGATGAGCAGGACCTTATCGATGCTATCCAGCGTGGACAGGAAGCGCTGACGCGCACGCTGGACCGGCGCGCGGAACAGGCGGAAACGCTGGCCCTGCTCGCCGCGCTCACGCCGCGCGAACGCGAGGTTCTGGACCGTATTGCCGAAGGGTTCACCACGCGCCAGATCGCGGAGGGGCTGGACCTGTCGCCGCGCACCGTGGACAGCCACCGCGCCGCCATCGGTGCCAAACTTGGCACCGTCTCGCAGGCCGAGATGACACGGCTTTGGCTTGAGGGGCGCGAAACTCCGTAGAACTACGGAAAAGGCTCACAAGGCCTACGAATGGCGGGGAAAACGGGGGCTGTCTAGATGATGATCATCAACAGCAAAGGAAACCATGATGATCCGCACCCTCGTTTTCGCCTCCGCGCTTCTTGCTCCGCTGGCTGCCTCCGCACAAGACCTGCCGACGGCCCCGTACCTCCCACTTGAGCTGGCCACCCAGGCTGCCGACGCCGCGCTGAAGGCGTGCGCTGCCGAAGGTCACAATGTGAGCGTTGCCATCGTGGCTCGCGACGGTGCCACCAAGCTGCTGTTGAAGGCCGACAACTCCGGGCCCCATACGGCTTCCAGCGCCACCGGCAAGGCTTTCACTTCCGCCGCCATGGGTCGCGATACCGCTGGCCTTGCGGAGTTCATCGCGTCCCAGCCCGCCAATGACGGCCTGCGCGACATGGATAGCCGTATGGTCATCCAAGGTGGCGGCCTGCCGATCAAGTTCGGCACGGCGCTTGTCGGTGGCATCGGCGTGGGCGGTGCCCCCTCGGGTGATATCGACGCCGGATGCGCCATTGCCGGCCTGCAGGCTGTCGGTGCCGCGACCGAGTAATATCGCTGCAAACAGCATTTGAGACCGAACGGCCTGCCTCCGGTGCAGGCCGTTTCCTTTTGGTATTCTGTGTTTGGTAGGGCCTCCAGCTTTGAGAGGCGTTCGGGCGTATGCCTTTGATATGAAATCTTATTCTTTCTTCACAGGCTTGTAGTAACGAAGGCATATTCAACGCTTATCCCGGCATCGATGACTCCGGTTTTTCGGTAAGTATACTTCGAACTTCAGGCGCGCAAGCTCGGCGCTTGGGATGAAAATTTGGATAAGGGAGAAGACTGAAGGTTACCGCTGTTTCAGCGATTTCCGATTTGATTGCGGCTTTTGAATTTAGAGGGCTACAGCGTAGACACAATTGTCATCTTCACCGGGTTCAGCGCGCCAAATACCGCCGATGGTCTTCTACAGCGCGATGTTGCCGCCGATCACCGCACACCGCCAACCGGTATGCGGAACCGCCGACTCCGCGCTACAGCCCGGTAGATCTTGAAGGCCGGCAAACGGCAACTCCCGACCCCATTGCGGCCGTAAATGCTCATGGTCCGGCTGCCTGAAGCGGGCATCATCGTCCAGTCGTCAACTGTCAGGTTCGAGCGCTTGAGCGCAGCGCTGCAATAGCTCACCCAGCAATTTTGCTTCATCCGCCGTCAGGCCGGCAAGCATCTGTCGCTCGACCATCTCGGCAGCAATCATGCCAGCATGTGCTGCCGCTAGACCTTTCTCCGTCAGTTCCGTCATGATGATCCGCCCATGCTCAGGGTGCGGCGTCCGCACTATAAATCCATCCCGCTCAAGAGTGACCAGCACGCCCTGCATAGACTGAGGTGTAACAAACGCTGCGCGTGCCAGAGCGGCATTGGAGATGCGCGGATTGTCGCCGATAGCGAGCAGTACCGCATTCTGTGCCGCCGAGACACCGGTTCCCGACAGCTCGGCCTCCAGCCGCTGGCGCAGGCGATGCTGGGCGATCTTCAAACTGTATCCGATCCAAACCTCCTCACTTGACGGAGTCATTTTGCGCATTGACATATCAGGGTCCTGATATTTATGTAAGGAAGCTGATAATATCCGGGAGCGCACATTATGACAATGCCAATTGGCCCATCCTTTATTGCCCTGCAGGTTCGTGACCTCACAGCGTCCACCAAATTCTATAGTGAAATCTTCGGCTTTATGGCTCAGGAGCGAAACCCGCCAGGTGCCGTCGTCTTTGTAACAAAGCCCATTGCCCTGGCGCTGCGCGAGCCGCTGCGCCCGCTGCCCGAAGCAGGTCCCCTGGGAACCGGCGTGGTCTTATGGGTCGCCTGCAACGATGCGGACGCCCTTCACGACCTCATTGTTGAACGCGGTGGGAAAGTGTTGGCCCCCATCAATGATGGCCCGTTCGGCCGGTTCTTCGTGGCCGGCGATCCTGACGGCTACGCCATCACCTTCCACACCGCGCAAAACTAAACGGCACGGCAACGGCCTTTCCGACGGCACTTCTGGTCAAGAAAGATATTATTAACATGTCTGATAACACTCAGCCCCGCCTATTCGTCACCGGCGCAACCGGCCAGCTTGGGCGCCTGATTGTCCGGGAGTTGCTAAGGCGTGTCCCGGCAAGCCACATTGTGGCGGGCGTCCGCTCCCCCGACCAAGAGGTTATTCGGCAATTCAACGCAGACGGCATCGAGGTCCGCGTCGCCGACTATGCCCAGCCCGACACTCTCGCCAAGGCCTTCGACGGGATTGATCGGCTGCTGCTGATCTCGTCAACCGCCGGGCGCGAGCGCGTTGCCTATCACCAGAACGTCATCAAGGCTGCCAAGGCTGCCAATGTTGGCTTGCTCGCCTATACCAGCTTGCTGCATGCCAATTGGGCGACGTCCGGCCTCGCCGACGACCACAAGAGCACGGAAGCTTCCTTGCGGGCCTCGGGCCAGCCCTTCGTCCTGCTTAGGCACGGCTGGTACACCGAGAACCACATGCCTTCCGTGCAACCTGCGCTACAATATGGAGCAGTGATCGGCAGCGCCGGACAGGGACGATTCTCATCCGCGACGCGTGCCGACTATGCCGAGGCCGCGGCTATCGTTTTGACCACGGATGGCCAGGCTGGACGCATATATGAGTTGGCTGGTGACGAGAGCTACAATCTTGCCGATCTGGCCAACACGATTTCGGCGGCGGCCGGCAAGCCAGTGAGCTATCAGGATCTTCCTAAGGCAAAGTTCAAGCAGGCCCTTACCGGGATGGGGCTTCCTGACGTGGTGGCCGAACTGATTGCGGAAGCAGACATCGGTGCTTCAAGGGGTGAGTTGGAGGACAATTCCCGACAGTTGAGCGCATTGATCGAGCGACCGACAACACCGTATCGCCAGGTTATCAAAATGGCAGTTGCTGAGGCCTGAGCGTTGTTGGGATTTGTCGGATCGACCATGTCAAATGTCCTCTGCTGTCATAATGCGACGGTCAGCGGACTTTTCGCAATCCACCCCGTGCCGCCAGTTCTCCTTGCGACCGAATAGGCGACGCTTAGCCATGCCCATGACTTATTCACGGCCGCTACCGGATTGGCGGTGCCTGCGCTATCCGTCCAGGCGGGCGCATTGGGCAGCATCGGCCGGACATATGGTGTGGTCAGGCTGGAGCAACCCGCCAGCAAGACGGCAGGCAGGACAATTGCAAGGCGGAAGGATGGCATGGCGGACCCAGATGATCATAGACACGACCGAAAGCCGGCCCGGGACAAGATCATCAGGTGCGTGTGCAGCAATCATCGAGATATTGTGCAGATTACGTGCAGATACCATCGAAGTAATGGTTCGTACCACATATCAGCGAACCGCAGCTTTTGAGGCGGGACCAAGCTGGCTCGGCAATCAGCGCGCTCTATGGCTTATGCCAAGGACCGAACTGCACTGGTCCCGTCGGGCTAAAAAAGCAAGGGCTGTGGAAATAGCCCACGATGTAGCTGTCAGGCCCCACCTCGAAGCCGGAATCAAAGGCATAGGTGTTGCCAGTCACCGGCTCGATTGCGGCCAAGTTGATGCCGCCATTGTCCAGCTTCCGATCTCTGGTGATTTGCCAACCGGTGGCGGACCAATGCGAGCGAAGGTCAACTAGCTGTTTGCCTGCCGTACCAGCAGCGACACCTCTCCAGCCGACCCACACATAGTAGATTTGATCTGAAAATTCGCCGAGGCGACCCTCACATCGATTTATGCGAACCGCGAAGTCCTCCGTTTCCGCGTAAAGTTCCGCGACGAACCGCTTAACGTCAGCAGAAAGCGCGGGGGCGACCTCCTCTGGCGCCAGAGCCGATTGTGCATGGGATGGGCCAGTCAGGCATGTGACGAGAAAGTACATCCCAATAAGCGCTAGGCGCCTAGCTGACATATCTACACCCTCTTCCGCAACGGAGCTGGAGCTTTACCTGTTCGACGTCCCGTTTGAGACAAACCTTGGAAAATTAGATCGTCAATAAGGTTGAAAGTGTGCCGCGTCTCATATCAGAAACGGGACCGGAGCTTTTGATCTGGAATCTGCTGTTACTTGGCATGGCACGACGCTTTTTGTGATAGCATCTTCCTTCGCCGGTTATTTCTGTTGGCGGCACAAGGCACCTCGTGCTTCTGTCGCTCTCGGCGAGGCGTTTCTGGCTCAATTGGTGCCGGTGCACCCCGCCAAAGACTTGATGCGGTCGCGGCGTCCCATTTCGCTGCTGGAGTGCCGATCACACAGCGCCAGGCTATCCTTGAAGAGAATGGGTTTTGACTGCGCCAGCCGGCCCGGTCGATGGCAGCGCCTGCGCGGAGGGCTTTCTCGACACGATCTGTCATTTTGAGCACAGGCTTACAATCGATCCGGTTTTCTGTAGTAGCCTGTCCAGCGCCACTCCATACCCCGATATTGGAATTCGAAGTCCCCCAGTCTCGCTTGGTCATCAAAGGGAGCTGCGGTTCGCCAGTCTGCCGGCGGGTAAGCCCCAACATCTCGGATCAGGGCGTCGTCATCCTGTAAAATGCGCGGACTGTCAAGCGAAGTGAAGATTTGACCCCGTAGGCGAAACGAAGAACTGACCCCCTTCATTGATTTGCTGTTTCGTTTGTCTCGAGCGCCGTTCCGGCCTTCTGCAGAAGGCCGGAACGGCGCTTTTCGCGAAGCCTGTAGCTGTCACCTCGAATGGTGATCACTGTCGAATGGTGCAAAAGGCGGTCCAATATCGCGGTGGCGACGACGGGGTCTCCGAAGACGCTCCCCCACTCTCCGACTGATCGATTTGATGTAATCAGGATCGATCCTTTCTCGTAGCGGCGAGAGACCAGTTGGAAGAACAGGTGCGCCGCGTTCGCTTCGAAAGGCAGATATCCGAGCTCATCGATGATGAGCAGTTTCGGTCGTGACAGGATAGTCAATTGCTTGTCTAGGGTTCCGTCGCTGTGGGCCTTTGCCAGCATGGCGACGAGCGTGGCTGCGGTCACGAACTGGACATTGTAATTTTGGCGGATCGCTTCGCGGCCGAGACTGACGGCAAGATGAGTTTTTCCAGTTCCGGGTGGCCCCAGGAATAAGACCGTATCGCCGTGAGCGATCCAGCGGCAGGTTGCCAACTCTCTAATCTGTCCGCGATCCACCGATGGCTGTGCCTCGAAGTCGAAGCCGTCGAGTTCGCGCACGAACGGGAACTGCGCCAGTTTGCTCGACATGGAGATGCGTCGTTCATCGCGCCGTGCAATCTCGCGCGATACCAGGAACGCCAATGCCTCGCGCAGCGTCATTTTCGAGCGAGCGGCCTCGTCTAGCAGGCTGTCGAGTTGATCGCGGATTGCTGTCAGCTTCAGGCGGTCGAGCGTTGCGATGAGTAGATCATTGTCTACGGTTGTCATCACCAGCCACCTCCAACCACAGCCTCGTATTCTGCAAGCGGGCGCAGCAGGGCTGCTGGCGTCGTCTCGACTGGAACGGAACGAACCAGCCCTTCCATACCCGCAACGCCGACGAAGTGGGTCCGGTCCACAATCCGTTGTCGCCGTCCCTGGCACAGAGCATGATCAGCTACGACATGGCCGGCGTGGCGGACGATGACACGACCCGCAAGTACAATGACCTGGACGCTTTCACCTATGAGACGCCAGGGTACGGAGTAACTGTTGGTGTCGAGATCGATGGCGCAGTCGGCCTGGACCTTGCGCACGAGATCGCGCAGCTGACCAAACGGTGCACGGCCTGACAGAGGCCGAAGGGCATCGACCTCGCCGGCAAAGCGCTCAATTGGAGGTTCGCCAGTCGTGCCGTGGTCGCGCTGATCGGCGACCTCACGTATCCAACGATCCAGATGTGCCTCGAAGGAGGCCCAGCTCTCAAACCGGCGACCTGCGATGGCGTTCTTTTTGACGTAGCCGACCCCGCGCTCATCCTTTCCCTTTGTCCGAGCCCGGTATGGAGCGCATGCGCGTGGCATGAAGCCCCAGTAACGCGCAAATGCCCATAGCCGTGCGTTGAAGCGGACCTCCCGGCTAACCGCGTCGTGATGTTCGACAAGCGCCTTCGCATTATCCAGCAGGACCTCACCAGGAACGCCGCCGAACCGAAGGAACGCGCCTTCCATGCCCTCGAACCAGTCGGTCTGTCCTTCTCGCAGTGAGGCACGTATATGGATGCGTCGGGAATAGCTCAGCGTGGCCACAAAGACGTTTACCCGGATTCGTTCATCGCCAATCCAGACACGGGTCTGCCCAAAGTCGATCTGCAATTGACGGCCTGGCGGTGTCTCAAACCGGACTGTTGCCCGCTTCTGCGCTTTAAGTTCGCGCCGCCATTCCCGGACCCGAAGCTCTACAGAGCGCAAACCGATGATAATTCCATGCTCGCTGGCCAGCTCCTGCCGGATCACATCGGCATTGCCGTCGTGCCGGAAGAAGCGTTCGCGCAGCCAGTCATCCAAGCCATCGAAAGCAGTACGGCGAACCGGCTTTTTAAATGGCGATGCTCCGCCCTCCCGTAGATATCGCCGGACAGTGTTGCGAGCACAGCCAAACTCTTTCGATAAGCGCTTTGCACCCCAGCCAAGCTCGTGAAGCCGCAACATTGCCACCACCTCATCTGCCTGAAGCATATCCTCGCCCTGCATCGTTCGCGACAATGCAGGATGCGCTGAAATCATGCTCATCATCCATCTCTCCTCGTTCTGAAACGAGGGGGCAGTTCTTTATTTCGCTAGGGGGTCAGTTTCTCACTTCGCCTGACATCCGCGTGGAAACCAACACACTTGCCGCTAAAATCGCCCGAATTGGCCTTTCAACAGTCTCGCATCAGGCGTTTGGCCGCCTTGGCGCTTCTCTGGCTCTGGACAAGAACGTCGAGCACGAAGCCATCCTGATCGACGGCGCGCCAATCCCTTGAGGATCGCAACACGCTGATCGGTAAACTGGAAGGCGTAAGCCTCTAACGGCCCGGCTCGTGGCGAACGGCAGGCCCGCCATCGTCCTATAAGCATTCTGTTACACCAGGTGGCTATAGGAGGGGCCTTGCCGTTCGTCGCAGTAGTTCTCTGCGTGTTCCGGCATACCGGCTCTCAATCGATATCAGCGAATTTCGGACAAGACATATGGTACATGGGAGCTGTCACGTTGTCCGTGGCTTAACGGTTTGCGGATAGTTGGCTGAGATTGAGCCAACCACCTCTCAGTTACAAGAACCACCGTTTCCCACCGCAGATCATCGCCCATGCGGTCTGGCTGTATTTCCGGTTTCCGTTAAGCCTGCGGCTGGTGGAAGAAATGCTGCTGGAGCGCGGCATTGTCGTGTCCTACGAAACGATCCGGCGCTGGGGCCGCAAATTCGGTGCGGCCTACGCAAAGCGACTACGCAGAAAGACGCCGTCGCGCAAGGATATCTGGCATCTGGACGAGGTGGTGGTGACAATCGGCGGTCGAAAGCACTGGCTTTGGCGAGCCGTCGACCAGGACGGATATGTTCTCGACGAGATCGTGGAGGTCCGTCGCGACACCAAGGCTGCCAAGCGATTGCTGCTCAGGCTGCTGAAGAAGCAAGGCCTCACGCCGAAGCGGATCATCACCGATAAACTGCGTTCATACGGGGCGGCAAAGCGAGATGTGATTCCGACCGTCGAACATCGATCACATAAAGGGCTGAACAACCGGGCGGAAAATTCCCACATGCCACTGCGTAAACGAGAACGGGTGATGCAGGGCTTTCGATCGGCTGGCGGATTGCAACGATTCATCTCCGTCTTTTCGGCAATCAGAAATCTGTTCGTCCCACCGCACCAAAAGCACACCGCCCTCGCCACCCATATTCATCGGATCCGCGCTATGGCGCAGTGGAAGGCCGCGACCGGCGAAGCAGCCTGAGTAAACTGAAAGCGCTTCGTGCGGCCTCGGTGAAACAACGTGACAACGCCCAGGGGATCAAATAGCTGGCAACTCTAGGCGATCAGTGCGATCAACCAGAGGGTGATGGCCGGGACTGAATCCCCCGGCCCGCGCACTCAGAAAGGATAATGCTGATGCGGGTCCTCGATGGTGATCCAACGGAGATCTGTGAATTCCGCGATCGCTGCTTTGCCGCAGAAGCGACCGTAACCCGAATTCTTAACGCGGCGAAAGGCATCTGGGCCTCATCGTGGACCGTCGGACCATTGAAGCAATGGTCTACGATGACTTCGTATGAGTTAAAGACCCGGTGTGAGAGCCAGTTGTCGCGCATGAACTGCCAGAGGTTTTCAACCAAGTGTTGGTTTTCGCGTAGAACTGAGCCACTCAACCCGCAGGCATTTTACAGACAGGGAGAGACGTCCAATCCACAACCTTGGTGAAGCTCCTGTTGCCGCTATGCTAGCCAATCTTTAAATTAAGCCTTAACCACGCCGTTTCAGGGCTTTACCCCATCGGCTGAAACAAGAGGCAGTCATGACCGAAGCGGTTGAGAAGAAGCCACGCAGCCGCCGCCTATCCAGCGGCGGGGTTAGGATGATAGATGTCGCCCGGTTGGCGGGCACCTCGATGCAGACCGTATCGCGCGTCATCAGTCGGCCAGAACTCGTGGCGGACGAGACCCGTCGCATGGTGGAGGAGGCCATCCGCGAACTGAATTACATTCCCAACAGCGCGGCTCGGATTCTCGCCTCCAGCGCCAGCCACATCGTTGCCGTTATCATTCCTAGCCTCTCCGCTACCGTATACGCCCAGGAAGTGCATCACATCGTGCGCGTCCTGGAGGAGCGCTCGTTCTCCGTCGTGATTGGCCACAGCGACTATTCGGAAATCCGCGAACAACGACTTGTCCAGTCCTTTCTCGAAAGGCGACCCGACGGCTTCATTCTCACAGGCACCCAACATACTGACCTGACGCGGCAGTTGCTAAAGAACAGCGGCGTACCTGTGGTGGAAACCTTTGATGGCGACAACGCAGCAATGGATATGTCCGTTGGCTTCAGCAATTTCGAAGCTGGAAGGAAAGTCGCCGAGCTGTTTCGCAGCCGCGGCCTCACGCGCATCGCCTATGTCGGGGGAAGATCGGAACAGGATTTCCGCTCGAATGCCCGCTTCGAAGGGCTGAGCGCACGCCTTGCCGAGGATGGCCTCACCCCTGTCGCCCGAATCGAGCTGACCCTGCCAATGCCGGCCGGCGACGGCGTTCGAGGGCTTGACCGCGTGCTGGCGACCGATCCGCTGACGCAGGCGATCTTCTTCAGTGCCGACACTTTGGCGATCTCCGCCCTCCTCGAATGCAACCGCCGAGGATTGCGCGTGCCAGAGCAACTAGCGATCTGCGGTTTCGGCAACTATGATTTCGCCGACGCCATCGTTCCGTCACTGACGACTGTCGCCGTGCCTTTCGAGGAAGTCGGCGTGCTTGCAGCAAATGCCATACTCGCACGACTGGACGGCACTGCGCAGGGCTCGTCACGCAAAGTCATCCCTCTCCAGCTTCTCCGTCGCGCCAGCGCGTGATGCTGCATAAAAGCCTATATGAGCCAATTGACACTCACTTATGATAGCGCTAACACGATAATGTGATTTTTTGGGAGGAGAACCAAAATTTCCGTAAATCATGTTCCCCGCACATAGGGGGACCGCCGTCGACATCGAGCATGATCCGACGGCATTTTCGAGTGTGGTTTTGCAAGGGAGGTTTCCATGTCTGCTGCTGTCTATTTCGAACAATTCACTATCGGCAGCACGCGTTCCTCGCCGACGCGTACAATCACCGAAACGGACATCGTTGTGCATGCCGGGCATACCGGCGACTTCTTCCCGCATCACGTTGATGCGGAGTTTGCTGCGAAAACCGCGTTTGGTCAGCGCATTGCGCATGGAACGATGGTATTTTCCATAGGGATCGGTTTGGCGGCAGCCGAAGTCAATCCGGCTTCCTTCAGCTACGGCCATGACCGCCTCCGTTTCGTACGCCCCGTCTTTATCGGCGACACGATCCAGACCCTCGTCACCGTGATCGAGAAGGCGGACGACCCGCGCAGGCCGCAATACGGCAGGGTCACCGAGCGCTGCGAAGTTGTCAATCAGCGCGGCGAAACCGTCCTTGTTAGCGATCACATTCGCGTCGTCGAAAAAGCTCCGGAAGGTATTCAGAAGGTTTCTTAGGGAGATAGGGCGACGCTCGTGTCGCCTCAGCTGAAAGTGGGAGGAGAAAGCATGAAAATGATGAGAAAAGGTCTGATCGGCGCCTTGGGGCTGGCGGCCATGGTGAGCACGGCTTCGGCCGAAATTTCCGCTGTCTTCGGCGGGGCCGATCCGCTGGAAGGCGTTTACGACCGCCAGAACCAGAAATTCGTCAACCTGGTCAACGAACGCGGCGCAGGCCAGATCAAGCTGGAGTTCATCCGTGGCGAGCAGCTCGGCAACGACGTTCAGGTCATCGAGCAGGTGATGAGCGGCGCCGTGCAGTTCTACGGTGACGACTTCAGCTTCTATGCGAACTGGGTTCCGGACCTGAACATCGTCAGCTGGGGTTTCCTGTTCCGCGACAATGCGCATGTCGAAGCCTTCATCGCGAGCGACACCTACAAGGCGGCCGTTGAAAAGCTGCGTGCCGACCAGGGGATACGCGTGCTTGCGGCCGGCCCCGGCCAGGTCCGCGTCATGGTGTCGACCCGTCCGATCAAAGGTATCGACGACCTCAAGGGCCTGAAGATGCGCGTGCCGGAAATCCGCACCTACCTGGCGCTGTGGGAAACGCTGGGAACTGCGCCGGCGCGCGTTGCCTGGGGTGAGACCTTCCTCGGCCTCTCGACGGGCGTCGTCGAAGGCGCCGAAGGTGGCATCTCGTCGATCTACGGCGCGAAATTCCATGAAGCAGCCACGAACGTCACCCGCACGGATCATGTCCGCATCATCGCACAGATCGCGGTCAACGATGCATGGTTCCAGTCTCAGTCGCCCGAGATTCAGGACCTGCTGACCAAAGCGGCGCAGGACGCCGTGAAGTGGCAGACGGACACGGTCACCGAAGAACAAGCCGAAACGCTCGAAAAGATGGTTGCCGATGGCGCAACCGTCGCGGAAATCGACGTGTCGCCGCTCCGCGAGCGCTCAGAGGTTGCGGTCGAGAAGCTGGAATCCGAAGGCTTCTGGCCGAAAGGCCTGTGGGCTGAAATCCAGGCTCTGAAGTAATCGAACACAGGTGGCCGGACCATGCCGGCCACCTCTCCTGCCTGCCGGGCGGGCGCTTTTCCTTAAAAGGTAAAACCAATGCTTGCTAAACGAATCGACGGGATACTTGCGGGATTTATCCGCATCGTTGCCCGCATAGAGATTTCAGCACTCGTCGTCGCGATGATCTTCATCATCGCCTCCATCGCGCTCCAGACCGTGACGCGATACGCGTTTGGCCGCCCCATCACATGGGTCGAAGAAGGTGCGACCTACGCCTTCATCTGGATCACGTTCGTCGGCGCAAGCTATGGCGCCAAACAGGGCAAACTGATCAAGGTCGAACTCTTCAGCGCAAATTTCGCCGAAGAAGGTCTGCGCAAGATCGCGATCCTCAGCCACGTCATTATTTTTCTCGGATGCGGCTATCTCGCGTGGATCGCTCCGGCTGTCATCTCGCTCGAAAGCCGGAGCTCAACGATTGCTCTTCCGATCGATGTGCCACGTTCATGGTTCTATTCCGTGCCGCTCTTCTACTTCGCCTTCGTGACGGCGTTCGCGAGCCTCGCACGCCTCTTCAGACTGATCGTGCTGAAGGATCTGACGCCGCTCATCGCGCCGTTCCCCGTCGAAGAGCAAGACATCCCCCTAACCGCGAGCTGATCCCGTGCCGATATTCATTCTCTTTGCTGGCTTCCTGGCCCTTCTCGCGGCCGAGGTCCCCGTCGCCATCGCGCTTTTCCTGTCGTCGCTGGCCTATATCGACATCTTCACACCCATGCCGCTTCAGATCGTCGTGCAGCGGATGGCATCTGGCCTCGACAGCTTCCCGCTGATCGCCATCCCGCTCTTCGTGCTGGCCGGCAACATCCTGAACGGCGCTGGTATCGCGGCACGCATCTACGCTTTCGCCGTGGCACTCGTCGGCCACGTCAAGGGCGGCCTCGCCCAGGTCAACATCTTCGGCAGCATGGTCTTCGCCGGCATGTCCGGCGTGGCGCAGGCCGATGCTGCGGGTCTCGGAACCATCGAGATCAAGCACATGAAGGAACATGGCTACAGCGCTCCCTTCGCGGCCGCCTGCACCGCCGCCTCCGCCATTATCGGCCCGGTCATTCCTCCAAGCGTCATCATGGTCGTCTATGCCGTGACCGCGCAGGTCTCCCTGACCAAGCTGTTCCTCGCCGGCATCATTCCGGGTCTTACCATGGGTCTCGCCCTGATGATCCTCGTCTGGGTACTTGCCGCAACCGGTCGCGTCACCGCCCCGACCGAGCCCCGCGCGAACATCCCGCTGATAGCCATCACTTTCTGGAAGGCGCTTCCGGCGCTCGTCGCCCCGATCTTCCTGACGGCAGGCATGCTGCTCGGCTTCGCGACACCGACCGAGCTTGGCGCCCTCACCGTCATTTACGCGGTCGTGCTCGGCTTCATCACCAAGGACCTGACCTTCTCGTCTCTGCTGATGCATATCCGCCAGAGCGCCGTCACCTCCGGCATCCTGACACTGATCATCGCCTCCGCCGTGCCGTTCGGCTGGATCATTTCGGTCGGCAACTACGCGTCCGGTCTGCTCGGCTTCTTCGAGTCGATCGGCGCCAACTGGATCGTTTTCCTATTGATCGTCAACATCGCGCTGCTGGTGTTCGGCCTCTTTATCGAAACGACAGCGGTACTGCTCATCGCGACACCCGCGCTCCTTCCGCTTGCCGCGGTCTATGGCATCGACCCGATCCATCTCGGCGTCATCATGATCGTAAACCTGCTGATTGGCGCGATCACACCGCCCATGGGCGTCATCCTGTTCATCTGCCAGCACATCGCCGAAATCCGCTTCTCGGAGATGATCAGGGCGATCCTGCCCTTCTACATCCCGCTCGGCATCATGCTGCTGATCATCACCTATTGGTCCCCGATCGTGATGTGGCTGCCGAACTACTTCTACTGAGCACCGACATGCAAAGCTCTATTCAAGGATCTACCGACATGACCAAAAGCAGCGGCATTCTTTCCGGCTATCGCGTACTTGATTGCTCCATCGCCATGGCTGGCCCGTTTGCCGCACAGCGACTTGGCGACCTCGGTGCGGATGTCGTCAAGATCGAGCCCGTCACCGGGGAGTGGCAGCGTCACGTTTCGGCAGGCGGCGCCAAGGGCAACCGCATCAACGTTTCCTTCCTATCGCTGAATCGCAACAAGCGCTCGCTGGCGATCGATCTGAAATCGCCGGAAGGCAAGGCGACACTGCTTGATCTGGTCAAGGACGCCGATATCTTCCTCCAGAACTACCGGCCGGGCGTCGCCGCACGTCTCGGCGTCGATTACGACACGCTGTCGAAGCTCAATCCGGGACTCGTCTACGTCTCCATGTCGGGTTACGGCGAGACCGGTCCCTATCTGGATCGTCCAGGACAGGACCTGATCCTCCAGGGCATGTCCGGTGCAATGCTGTCGGCGGGTCGTGACGGTGAAGCCCCGACAGCTGCCGGCCAGTATCTGGTCGACGCCGTCGCCGCCTATAACGCCTTCGAAGGCGCGCTGGCAGCCCTGCTTCACCGCGAGCGCACTGGCGAAGGCCAGCTCGTGCAGGTCAACATGCTCGATGCCATCACCAATATCCAGATGCAGGAACTGTCGGTCTTCACCGTCGCCGGTAAGCCGCAGTCTCGTTCCGCAGAACCGCATGCCCACGTCTATATCCGCGCGCCATACGGCGCGTTTGCGACCAGCGATGGCTACATCATCATCGCTTTCCCGCCGCTGAAGAAATTCGGCGAGATCATCGGCGAGCCGACCTTCCTGACGATGGACGACGAGACGGACAGCTGGACGCAGCGCGACCACATCTTCGCCCGCACTCGCGAGCGCCTTGTGGCGAAGACCTCCTCCGAATGGCTGTCGCTGCTACGCGCCGCCGATATCTGGTGCGGACCGGTCTATGGCTATGAGGATCTGGTCAAGGACGAGCAGATTCAACACAACGGCACTTTCGTCGAATATGACCACCCCACCGAAGGCCACGTCAAGACGCCCGGCTTCCCGATCCGCTTCTCCAAGACCCCGTCGAGGGTCGATCGCGGTGCGCCGGTCACCGGTCAGCACACACGTGAAATCCTCGTGGAAGCCGGCTTTTCCGCGGAACGGATCGAGCAGCTTCTGGTATCGGGCGTGGTCACGCAGGGGGAACTCTGAGCCATGACGGAAGACATTCTCTTCACGGTTGACGGGCACGTCGCGACCATCACGCTGAACCGACCGCAGAAGCTCAACGCGGTCACGCCGGACATGTCCGACGCAATCATCGAAGCAGTCGAGGCGGTGAATGCCAGTGATACGATCCGTTGCGTCATCGTGACGGGTGCCGGGGAACGCGCCTTCTGCGCGGGCTCCGACATCAAAGAACTCGACACCTACGAAACCCCGTGGCAGTTCCGCAACCGGCCGGATTACTGCGATGCCATGCGCAAGCTGCTGAAGCCGGCCATCGCGGCCGTCAACGGTTATGCCTTCGGTGGCGGGCTGGAAACATCGTTGAGTTGCGATATCCGCATCGCATCGGAAAACGCCCAGTTCGCGGCACCCGAGATCAAGCTTGGCTGGATCGGCGGCGGCGGCATGACGACGTTTCTCGCCCATTCCATCGGCGCGTCCAACGCGGCGCTGATGCTGATGACAGGCGATGCAATCCCGGCGGAACGGGCACTCGCCTGGGGCCTGGTCAGCGAGGTCGTGCCGCAGGCCGACCTGATGGCACGGGCACGCGCGATAGCCGAGACCATTGCGTCACGTGCGCCGATCGCCGCCGAAACGGCCAAGCTCAATCTGCACGCCGCCTACGCCATGCCGCAGGAAAAGGCTATCGAATACGAGCGTGATCTCCAGACGATCTGCTTTGCGACCGCGGACGCACTGGAAGGCCGCGCCGCCTTCAAGGAAAAGCGCGCGCCGGTCTTTTCCCGGCGCTGACGCTCCCCCCCCCCCTCAAATCCACAAAGAGACAAGAGTTGCGACCATGACCGTGACATTGAAAGGCATGACCTGGAGCCATCCTCGCGGCTACGACCCAATGTTGGCCTGCTCAGAAATTTACAGGCAGAAGACGGACATCGAGGTCATCTGGGAGAAGCGGTCCCTTCAGGATTTTGAGAGCTTCCCCGTCAACGAACTGGCGCGTATCTACGATCTGATTGTGATCGACCATCCGCATGTCGGTCAGGTAACGCAGGAAAACTGCCTGCTGCCGCTCGATGTTGTTGGACGAGAGGCGGAACGCGACGCTTTGAACGCAGCGTCGATTGGGCCTTCCTATCACAGCTACTTCTGGCAAGGGCGCCAATGGGCGTTTCCGATCGACGCGGCAACCCAGGTGCAGGCCTTTCGTCCGGACCTTGTGGCGAATGCACCGACGCGCTGGCAGGAGGTCATAGACCTCGCTCGTGAGGGCCGTGTCCTGCTGCCGCTACGGGCACCCCACGCCCTCATGACCTTCTATACTCTGGCCGCGAACATCGGCCGACCGTGCTCCACCGAAAAGGGCGACCTCATCGCGCCGGCCGATGGCGCTCAGGTTTATGATCTTCTGGCCGACCTCGTGGCCCATCTCGATCCGGCCTGCTTCGACATGGACCCGATCGATGCCTCCGAGGCGATGGCCAAGGCGGACAGCAAAATCGCCTGCATTCCCTATGCCTACGGCTATGTCAGCTACGCCTGGAACGGTTTCCGGCAAAAGCGGCTAAACTTTTCCGATATCCCGGCAGCGGGACCGCACGGCCCCATCGGCGGCACGCTGGGTGGAACCGGCATTGCCGTTTCGGCCTACACGAAAAGACCCGCAGCCGCGATCGATTTCGCCTACTGGATTTCCGCCGCCGACGTGCAGCGCGGCCCCTATGCGGCAGCCGGCGGACAGCCTGGACATGCTCGGGCCTGGGAGGACGATGCAGTCAACGCCCGCACATCAGACTTCTACCGGAAGACACGCGCCACACTCGAAGGTTCATTCGTGCGCCCCCGGCATGATCGCTACATGCCCTTCCAGGCGGAAGCGTCCGAACGCATCCGCGTTGGCCTCAAGGCCGGCGACGCTGCGGGACCGGTCATCGCTGATCTTAACGCCCTTTACCGCAAAAGCTTCGTATAGCTCGCTTCGAAGCGACTCAAGGTGACAGACATGATAGACGCCATCACAAAATCCCTTATCGACAATCCTCAGGCCAGCCTCGCCGGCCGGGTCTATCGCCCGGACGTCGCCGGCCCCTCCGTCGTGCGCATCACGGGTGGCCGCGTCGTCGATATCACCTCTGCCTTCGCCACCATCCGCGATCTCTGCGAAACGGAACAGCCGGCGGAGGCCCTGCGGTCAGCGGCCGGCGAGGATATCGGCTCGGCGGAAGACATCCTCTCGAACACGCCGGTCGATAAACGCCATCCGGTTTCCCCGTGGTTTCTCGCACCAGTCGACTTGCAGGCGTTAAAGGCGGCCGGAGTAACCTTTGTCGTCTCCATGCTGGAACGAGTTATTGAGGAACGAATTCGCGGCGACGCGCACGCCGCCAGCGGGATGCGAGAGCGCATCATTTCTCTGGTCGGCAACGATATCCGCGGTCTGAAGCCTGGCTCACCTGAGGCCGCCAAGCTGAAGGAAGCGCTTATTGAAGCGGGGGCGTGGAGCCAGTACCTTGAGGTCGGCATCGGCCCGGACGCGGAAATCTTCACCAAGGGACAGCCACTTTCGGCCGTCGGCACGGGCGTCGATATAGGCGTGCATCCTGCATCGACCTGGAACAACCCCGAACCGGAAGTGGTGATAGTTGTCTCTTCGTCAGGGCGAATCGTCGGCGCGACACTCGGAAACGACGTGAATCTACGCGACATCGAGGGGCGCTCGGCTTTGCTGCTTGGCAAAGCGAAGGACAACAACGCTGCCTGTGCCATTGGCCCGTTTATCCGCTTTTTTGACGACAACTTCGGGATGGACGATGTGCGGTGCATGGACCTCTCGCTGACGGTCGATGGCCAAGAGGGGTTTCACATGACGGGACACTCTTCCATGAGACAGATCAGCCGCGATCCGGAAGACCTCGTCGCACAAGCGATCAATGCCCATCACCATTATCCCGATGGGCTCGTCCTTTTCCTCGGCACGATGTTCGCGCCGATCAAGGACCGCGACGAACCCGGCAAGGGCTTCACACACAGAACCGCTGACATAGTGACGATCAGCGCCCCGGCTCTCGGAGCCCTCATCAATCGCGTTCGACCGACTGATCAGGCAGCACCCTGGACTTTCGGTGCCGCCGACCTGATGCGAAATCTCGCCAGTCGCGATCTGCTCAAACCATAAGACTTACCACTACGAGTCCCGGCGCATCTTGGTTCAGGAAAACACATCCGTTATAGAATTCGTGGAACGTGTATTCTTATGTTCGCCTTCTAGGCTCAGGACTTCGGTAACGGGGCCGTTTCAGTCAAGCAAAAATTGAAGACCGCAGCAGCGCTGTCATGCCGCCGGTGCGTTAAATATCCCCACAGCATCCCTTCGGCGATGTCTGGCTTACTTTGCCCTTGGTTTGAGGTCACTCCGGGTTCATGCTTCGGTCCGTGGTCAGCGCGATGGCTGCCAACATGATGCTGGTCCAATGCGGTGATCCGATGTGCCCATCTCATTGGCGTGCTCGGCCAGAGGCCTGCGACAGTCCTGACCACGGCATCATCGGAACCGCGTCCCGGTAGGGACCTCGAGGGTCTGCGCTTAGACAGACGTCAACGACATGGTTCTGATCTGAACGCTCAGACTGGCTTGCCAATCAACGGGACCGTGGTGGAGAATTCAGTGCCATCCTTCCACATCCGGTGCAGGATTGTGCCGATGCGCCTTGCCAAAGCCACCATCGCACGCTTAGTGCCTCGGCGTTTGGCAACTTGTGCAGCCCAGCTTCTCAGCCATGTCGAGCGACCTCGATGTATCATAACGGTAGCCGCTTGGCACAAGGCTCGTCGTAGATTGGCGTCCCCAGCTCGCGTAATGCCGCCGATCACGTCGCGCTCACCGGACTGGTTGCGCGACGGTGTAAGGCCAACCCATGGACCAACGTTCTTGGACGATGAGAACCGCGGGGATCATCGACAGCGGATCGGAAAGTTAAGGCGACAACCGCCCCTATACCTGGCATCGTCATCAACAGTCGGCACACAGCGTCGTCCTTCGCCAGCAGACGGACCTGACGTTCGAGCCCAGCGAGTTCATGGCGCAGGCTGGCGCGCGCACGTAACATCGGCCCGGCCGCTCCTTGCAATATGGAATTGCCTTCCACCAATTCTCTGATCCGGGCGTCGAACTGGCCGCGTGAGATGGCGCCCACCTTCAAGCCAAAGTTTCTCAGCAATCCGCGCAGCGATAGCTCCAGCGCGATCATGCCCTGTTGTATTGCTTTGCGGGCGGCCAAAAGCGCGCGAACCTCCTGTGACGAGACGGATTTGCAATGTACAGGCCTGAACCAGCCCAGATGAAGCAGTCGAGCAATCCCTTCTGCGTCGCGCCGATCCGTTTTGATCGGCATTGCCTTCAGTGCGCCCTTGACTTGTCGGGTTTCCATCAGAACGACGTCCAGTCGGGCATCGGCCAGACCGCGATGCAGCCACTGGGACAGCGGTCCGGCTTCCAGCCCTATGATGGCGACCACTCCCTCCAGGGTATTTGCAAAGTCCACGATCGCCTGGGGATCAGTGGGAACCTGCACTTCCTTTGCGATCTTGCCATGCTCATTGATGACACAGATGGCGGTCTTCGCCAGTGATACATCCAGTCCGATAAACAGCTTCATCCCGTATTCCTCCGATTGAGACTGATACGGGAACAGCGACAGCTTGCCGTGAGCAATTGCAAGATGCTTGAGCCGGTGGTGCACGGCGCAGGTCCCGTTACAGCATCTCGTTAAATCAAAGCCAGAAGATGACGGCTGGTGCGATGCATATGCTTGAGAAGAAGGTATGTGCGCAGCGGTCGTACCGGGTTGCGACGCGCCGCCAGTCCTTGAGTTTGGCGAAGAGGTTCTCGACCTTATGACGCTTCTGGTAGAGCGCCTTGTCATAGGGGTATGGCACCTTCCTGCTGCGGCTCGAAGGGATGCAGGGTTCGATGCCCTTTGCCTGCAAGGCTTCTCGGAAGGTCTTGCTGTCATATCCACGGTCAGCAATCAGCGTCTTGGCTGGTGGCAAGGCATTCAGCACGAGACGAGCACCCCTATGGTCGCTCATCTGGCCTTCGCTGAGCAGCATGATGATCGGGCGTCCCTCGCCATCGCAAACGGTGTGCAGTTTGGAGTTCAATCCGCCTTTGGTTCGCCCGATACGACGGGGAACATCCCCTTTTTGAGCAGGCTCGCCGCCGTGCGGTGTGCTTTCAGGTGCGTGGCGTCGATCATGATGCGCTCGGGCCTGGAACCTTCACCGGCGAGCGCCGCGAAGATGCGGTCGAACACGCCAAGGCGGCTCCAGCGAATGAAACGGTTATAGAGCGTTTTGTGTGGCCCGTAATCTTTTGGTGCATCCTTCCATTGCAGGCCATGCTTTATGACGTAGACGATGCCGCTGACGACACGGCGATCATCAACGCGTGGAACACCATGCGCCAAGGGAAAATGCGGCTCGATCCGAGCCATCTGGCGTTCGCTCAGCAGAAACAAATCACCCATCACGGTCTCCTTCCAGAAACCGTGAATCATATCTCATACCATTAATAGGTCCTGAGCCTAGATGGTAATACGTCCGGAAACAAAGCCGAATTATTGGCAGCATGGACCCGCTCTAGTGATCGGACTGAGAGGGCGACAAGATTACCGACCGCGTTAATGGCGTGTGGCGTGACATGCCTTGAGGATGGAAGGGATCTCTTGGAGCGTTCTAATCGCCAATCGAGGTGCTGCCACGACCCGCCCGGCCGGGACGCGAGGAGACGCGGCCGATTTTCTCGAGGATCAATCCCGTGTGGCGAAAGGTCGCCTTGCAGGTTACGCGATCTCTGCTCAGATAAGCGTCATGGAAAAGGCAATGCTCAACCGCGTCTCTAGGCTTACCGACCAAGCACGCTCCCTAACCCGGAGCTGGTAGCACTGATCCTGTAACGCCGCCACAAATCCCAGCCGCTCCGGGAACCATGCAATTGAAAGTGCGGTTCGTTTCGCGTCGCTCGTGCGACGTTCCAATGGAGCGTATCCATGTCCCTTTTCCGATCTCGTCCCATCTGTGTCACGTGTAACCGGCATCTGCCGGGGGCTGCGGCGCGTTGCCCCTGGTGTAAGACATTGATTCCTTCACCTGGTGCCCGCCGTGCTGCCTTTCACAAGCGCAGCGCGTCTCGACAGGCGTTCCTCTGGCTCAAAGAGGATGCCCGATTATGACTTGCGCGACCATAACCAGCGATAACGTCCTAATGGCTTGCCATACGGAAGAGTTGCAGCAGGTCGGGGTTCTCCCTTGGCGTATCCGGCGTGCTGGCGAGCGGAAGCTGTTCCTCATCACCTCGCGCAGGCGGGGGCGATGGATCGTACCCAATGGGTGCCCCAAGAAGGGATATCCTCTCTTCTTCGCGGCCTCGCGAGAAGCCTTCGAGGAGGCAGGGATCATCGGTGATATCTCGTCTGTTCCAGTAACCACCTATCGATACATGAAGGTCCGGGATGACGGATCACAGGTTGCCTGCCGCGGTACCGTCTTCGGCATGAACGTGCGCGGTACGCTGAGCCATTGGTGCGAGAAGGGGCAAAGACAGCGACGATGGTTTTCTCTCGAAGCGGCGGCGGGCAAGCTCGACGATGTCGAGCTTGCCGAGTTCGTAAGAGAGCTCGAATCGGACCCGGAGAGGCTGGAAGCAGGCAGTTCGTCCAATTGGCGAAGTCTTTTTCCGCGGCCCGCATGCACTCGGAAGCTGAGGTAACCACGATGTTTGCAACAGGTTTCGCGTGCCGGATCTCCCCCGCCTTTCCCATCCGCAGGCGCAGTGTCGGACGCTGACTGCCTGGCGTCACTAACTGCGATCGCAAGAGTGACGTCAGGTATTTCTTCAATCCTGAAACCTGCGGAGCAACCCGGCCTAACTATGCCGACGTTGCCCATATACAGAAAGAACCAGACATGACTTTTAGATACAGCCATACCTTCCCCATGAGCGGCCCGAATAAATTGCCGCGCTTCAAGCAGTGGGCGGTCGAGAACATTCCAGGTGTTGCCGTATCCCTGCCGCCCCAGGTGCCGGTCAAGAGCGAGGCGCTCACGGTGCGGCTGAAATCCATCGATGATCGCGACACGCTAATTGGGAAACTGGAAGGCGTCAGCTTCTAACTGCCTGCCTGCGGCGAACGACCGGCCCCCCATCATCCGTAAGCATCCTGTCAGACACAGGTGTTCGTAGGAGGGTCCTACCGTTCGCCGCAGTCTCTTTGCGTATCCTTGCCCTCGACACCGTCAAGTTGCAGCTTTGCCAAGAAATTCGAAACCTCGACCTTGGACTATAGCGCGGCGAACAGGATGAGACGCTGGCGATAATCTGGATGAGATTCTTAGATGGCGGTCAGGATCTACTTATCATGCTGATTGCCGCTGACGAGTTCTTCGTCATTTTCTGATTGCCGCTCCGGACAGACAGCGTTGAGGTCCTGATTGTCGCACACGAGGCCGGTCGGCCCCGCTGGCGTTTTTCCGGAATTATGTAGCAAATGCCACAAGGGTAGCGGTTCGGAATAATATCGCGGTTTAGTTGTGGCCTTGGCGTTCCGTTAATGTTCCGTTAACTCTCGTTCTGTTGGTTTCCACGCAGAACTGAGCCGGTTATGGAGTGAACCCTTCGGGCTGGACCACGGGACAAGGAAAAACTGATACACTCTGCGGGCCTCAATCGGAGAAGGCTCATGAAGTCCCGAGGTCCATATCGTCGGCATTCGACGCCGTTTAAATTGCAGCTTTGCCAGGATATCCGGAACCGCGTCATTGGACAGCGCGATGCGCAGCGCACCTATGGCGTTTCGGCTAACCTCATCCAGTTGTGGCTCACGCAGTTCGATCGTGGCGAACTGAACGACGAGGAAGCAGAGGCTAGTGTTATTTGCCGAGTACGAGGCACACATTGCGGCGCTCGAACGCAAGGTCGGCCAGCTTACCATGGAGCTGGACCTGGTTAAAAAAAACTCCGCGCCAGCCGATCGCCGGCGACAGCGGGAACTCCTCAATCATCACCGGTCCCCGGCCTGTTCTATCAGACGGGGGTGCAAAATGATCGATCTTCATACCGACGCGTAACGCACGAGCTTCAGCGAAGAGGCCACTTGGTCAACCACAAGCGTGTCGCCCGCGTCATGCGGGTCAACGGCCTCGGAATCAAGCCTCGCAAGCTGTATGTTCGCACGACGGATAGCAACCACGATTCACCGATCTACCCGAACCTTTATCGCAATGTGATCCCGTCGCGGCCTAACATGGTCTGGGTGGCTGACTTCACATACATCCGCATAGCCGTCGGCTTCTGCTATCTTGCAGTCATTCTGGACGCTTGCAGCCGGAAAGTCGTCGGTTATGGTCTGTCAAAACGCTTGGATACGCCGCTGGCATTGGCAGCGTTGCATTCGGCGCTTGAGAACAGAAAGCCTCCACCCGGCTGCATCCACCACACGGACCGCGGATGCCAATACGCGAGTGAGACCTATCGACGAGCGCTCGATGCTGCCGGTCTGCAGGGGTCCATGAGCGCCGTCGGTAACCCTTATCACAATGCTCAGGCAGAGAGCTTCATGAAAACCCTAAAAGTCGAGGACGTCTACATCGCCGGCTACGAGACCTTCGCGGATGTAGCCGAACGCTTGCCCAGGTTCATTGAGGAGATCTACAATGCCAAGCGGCTACACTCGGGCCTTGGCTACATGTCGCCAGCAGAATTTGAAACCCAACTCGCCCAGCAGGCGGCTTAGTTTGAAGCGCCTCGCTGGTCCAGCCCGAAGGGTTCACCCACCGCCGGCTCAGTTCTGCGTGGAAACCAACACTTCTGATCAAAGAGGGTCGCGCCCGTCGAAAAAAAGTTGTCGGCCGTCACGCCTTTCCGATCGCCGAGCAGTTGCGAAACATAGCGTTGATCCTCCAGATCCTGCGCGCCAAGGAAGATCTGAACGCGGGCAAACAACGTGACATCACCGTTCTGAGAACTACTCGCTTATTGCTCAGTGAGTGCAACCGGAACAACGAGCCTGTTTCCCGACTTCGGATCTTCGATAAAATCGACCACCACCCCGAATGCTTCGGCAATCACCTCCGGAACTATGACTTCCGAAGGTGGGCCGTGGCGGAGAACGCGGCCATTCGAAACGACAATCATGTTGTCCGCAAAGTTGGCTGCCTGATTGAGATCGTGCAGGACCATGACAATGGTCTTGCCGTTTTCTCTGTTCAGATGCTTCAGGAGTGTCAGAACCTCGAACTGATGAGCCAGGTCAAGAAATGTGGTAGGCTCGTCCAGCAGCATCGTTCTACTATCCTGCGCGAGCGCCATCGCGATCCAGGCACGTTGTCTCTGGCCGCCGGAAAGCGTTGAAAGTTCGCGCTCTGCGAACTTCTTCATCCCAGTCAACTCTAGGGCGGAAGAGATTTTGTCCTTGTCGAGGGCATTCAGTTGCGCGAGCGGGCTCTGCCAGGAGAACCGGCCGTAAGCAACAAGTTCGGCCACGCGCAACCCATCAGGGGCTTCGGGCTTCTGCGGGAGGATGGATATTCTCCTCGCAACCTCCTTGGATCCCATCGTGTGAATGTCCTTTCCATCAATGAGGACAGAACCACGGGTAGGTTTCAGCAGCCGGGCAAGGTTCTTCAGGATCGTACTCTTGCCGGAGCCATTTGCACCCACGAGAGCGGTGATGCGCCCGTCGGGGATGACGAGGTCGATATCCGTCAGGACGGATTCCGCTCCGTAGGTAAAGGTGAGAGCCGTGCTTTCAAGTGTCATGTCTGATCATCGCTTCATGGCGGTTGCCATCAGATAGAGGAAATACGGCGCGCCAAGTAAGGCTACAACGACGCCGACCGGTAGCTCAACCGGCGCCAGAACACTACGCGCAGCGGCATCGGCCGCAACCATCAGGGTCGCGCCGGTCAATGCTGCGGCGATCAGCAGAAGCCCGTGACGGGGGCCAACAAGCCGGCGCGCAATATGAGGACCGAGCAAGCCGACAAATCCAACGCCCCCGACGATGGCGACGGCGGTGCCCGCCAGCCCGACGGCAGTTACAAGCAACAGGATGCGACGAGGTTGAACTTGCAGACCAATGCTACTGGCTGTCTCATCTCCCAGATCGAGAACGTCCAGAGCCTTCGTTTGTGACAGAGCCATCGAGATCAGCAGCATGAGCCATGGGAGCATCATCAGGACATCGTGCCAGCCCTTTCCAGACGCCGAGCCCGAGGTCCACATGACTGCTGCATCGTATAACCGACGATCGAGACGCATGGAGATGATCAATGTGACCGCCGTCAGACCGGCATTTATGACGATGCCGGCCAGTAACAGACGGTTCGGATCGAGACGTCCGCGCTTGTAGGTGAGGAGATGAACGAGGATCGCCGCGGAAAATGCACCCAATGATGCGGCAAGCGGGCGAGACAGCGTGGGGTGTAGGATACTTTCCTGCGTGAGATACAATTGCAGCATGACCGCCAGACCCGCACCGGACGTGAGCCCCAGTATGCCCGGATCAGCAAGTGCATTGCGTGAGACGGCCTGCAGGATCGCCCCGGACAGCGAGAGGGCAAGCCCCACCAGAATGACAACGATCAGGCGCGGAAGCCGGATGCCGAAGAGCACGAGATCCTGTTGCTCCGTCCCGTTGCCGGCGAGCGTTTCGAGCGCGGCCCTTGGCCCGACCGGGTAAGATCCCACCTGGAGGCTTGTCAGCGTCGCCAGCATCAGAACACCCACGAGAATGACGAGATTACGGGTGCGCATCTCAGGTGCGCCTCATCAGCCACAAGAAAAAGGGGACACCGATGAGCGCCGTGACGAGCCCGACCGGCGTTTCATAGGGTGGATTGACCATGCGGGCAAAGAGGTCGGCTATCACCAGTAAGAGAGCGCCGCAGAGCGCCGAACCAGGGATTACCCAGCGATAGTCCACGCCCAGGATGAAGCGGACGACATGTGGCACGACGAGCCCGATGAAACCTATGCCGCCAGCAAGTGCTACAGCCGTTCCGGCCAAAAGCAAGGTCACGACGACACCGCCGATCTGCGCGGCGCGGAGGTTCTGACCAAGGCCTGCTGCAACGTCGCTGCCCAGCGAGAGTAGCGTAACGGATCGCGAGATCGCCAGCGCTCCGACAAGTCCGGCCGTCATCCAGGGAAACGCAAGGTTCAGTTGGGGCCATCGCACGCCCTGGAGACCTCCGGCAACATAAAACAGAACGTCCTGCGCTATCCCGAAGTAGATGACGAGAATGCTCGTCATTGCTCCAAACAGGGCGGACACCGCCGCGCCGGCCAAGGCCAGCCTGACAGGCGCAAGCCCCCCGGGATGAGCCGAGCCGATGCCATAGACCAGTACGACACCGAGAAACGCCCCCAGAAAGGAGAGCATGATCAGTCCGGTGAAGCCGATTGTCGGAAAGAAGACGAGGCCAAGCGCAAGCAAGAGGCCTGCGCCGGCATTCAGGCCCATGAGCGAGGGACTTGCAAGCGGATTGCGCGTCATTCCCTGCATGATCGCTCCGGCCGCACCCAAGCTTGCGCCGACCAGCAGCGCCGCCACCGTGCGAGGAAGGCGGAACTCGCGGATGACAAGATGATCCGGTTCGAGCGCATCGAAACTGAAGAGTGCTGCAACGATCGTACCCGGCTTTATATCTGCGGCACCGACCATGACGGACACGAGCGTGCCGGCAATCAGCAGTGCTGCAGCTGCAAGCAAGACAACGCTGCGCCCGCCGATCATTGTTTGTCCGCAATCAGCCTGGCCACGTCGTCAACGATCCTGCCGAAACTTATGGGGCCGCTGGACTGGTTCCACGGCTCGATATCGACTTCGTAGACGTGGCCGTTTCTGACGGCGGGGAGGCTCTGCCAGAGCGTGGTTGCCTGAAGACCCTGCATTCTTGCAGCGTCCTCGATCATCAGGAAAATATGATCCGCGGTAAGTTGCGGAATGATCTCGTTCGATACAGTGACATTGTTCTCCTCGAGCGGCACCAGTGGATGTGGCTCCATGCCCAGATCGCGGAAAAGAACCTGTCCCGAACGCCTCGCACCACCGTAAACCCTGATATCCTTCTCGCGCACCCGCAGCACGAGGACCGTTTCCCCGGCATGCGCGATCTTCAGCCTTTCCTTGACCTCGCTCGCACGCTGGTCGTAGGAGGCGATCGCGTCTGCAACGGGTGAGGCACAGCCCAGAGCCCGACCCGTCGCGAGAAACCATTCCCGCCAGTCTTCCTTCGGCTCGTCGACGAGCAACGTCGGCGCAATTGCGTTCAGCAGCGGATAGGCATGCCCGTGTTCAGTGGCGGTGGCGAGGATCAGATCGGGCTGCAACGAGAGAATGGTCTCGAAATCCGGGGTAGTCTGCTGGCCGACTACATGCGCCCCCTTCAGGGCATCGGCCAGATGGCTTGGCAGTTTCCTGCCATGCTCCACCGTTCCGACCGGCACCTCTGTGCAGACCAGCAAGGCCTCCGCAAAGATGTTATGGAGGGTTACGACCCGTTGCGGATGAAGCGGAATACGCGCTTGTCCTAGCTGGTGCGATACGGTTCGCATCTGGCTGTCTGACGATACGACCTCAAGTGAACCGCTCAGGGCCGGCTGCGACGCCAGCGCCAATGCTGCGGCGAACACCATCGGGAAGACGAGTCGTCTTCCCGATGCAATGGATGGATGTTGGCCGAAGATGCGCAACAACCTGCTTCCTCTATCACCAGGTATAGGAAGCACGCACATAGTAGCTGCTATAGGACGGTTCGCTCGACCTCGTCAGGCTGGTAATGTTGCTATCCCGGTCGAACGTCGTTCGTACACGCTTATCGGTGGGGCGCAGGAGATTGAGCGCACTGAACGACAGGTTGAAGTTCTCGCTGAGGGCGGTCTTGATGCTGAAGTCGAGGCGATTGAGCGTCGAAAACTCGGTGTGAACGTTGTTTACAACTCCAGCGGTGTTGGTGGCCTGAGCAATGTTCTGCGAGTAGCCGTAAACCGTATTGAGGTTCAGGCCGAATGTCATTTTCCAATCGGGCACGAAATAATCGAGCCCGATGTTCGAGACGAAATTCGGGGTTTCCGCGAAACGGCGCGTCTGCCCGGTCAGCTGATCCGTCAGGCTGCTTCGCATAGCGGTCGCGTTGGCGAAGAAGGTCAAATTCGGCATTTCCACAAAATCCAGGGAAGACCGGACCTCGAGCTCGGCACCGTAGAGCGTACCGTCGCCGACATTGCGGGGATCCGAGACCCAGCGTCCCGCTTCCTGGCTCAGCGCACTTTCGATCTTGTTATGGAAATTTCTGGCAAAGAGATTTGCTGAAACGATACCCTTGCCATCGAGGACATGCCAGTCGAACCCGCCATCAACACCCCAGATGTCTTCCGGTCTGGTGTTCGGGTTACCGCGGGTATCAGGTGAGGACAATGTCCCGCTGTTGGTGGACAGGGTGGGCGTGAGGTCACGAAGATCCGGGCGCCGCAATGTGCGTGCAACGCCCATGCGGAAATCGAGATCGTCGTTCATGCTGTACTTGTACTGCAAGGACGGATTTACAAATGTCTCGTCGATGCTGAAGTCGTTGCCGAGAACATCGGTCGTTCTGGTCGAGCTGTTCTCAATGCGGAGACCGGCAGTAAATTCATCCGGCCCAAACAGCGAGAATTTATCCATGATGTAGCCATAGAAGATGTCTTCGCCGACCTTATAGGTTCGTCCAAAATTCGGTTCGACACCTCCGTTGCGGTAGCGCGTCTCCTGCTCCCTGCGCGTGCTGAACGAGGCGCCAAAACCTCCTTCGATGGCATGACCATCGATCTGTGCATTCAGGACGAAGCCGGGCGCGGTCCTGCCAAGCTTGATCCCCGCGATGCGCTGATCCGGAGATGGAAGACCGACTGGCAGGCCTGTGATCGGATTGAGCGTCTGCTGCGATCCATCGCGGGTGGTATCCTCAGTGCCAGTCTGCCAGTCGAGGAAGAGACGAGACTGGGTTTCGGCGCTGAAATCGTGCTTCCATTCATTGTAGGCTGCAAATGTCTGGCGCGTGCGGTTGCGCATCTCATCCGTACGACGATCAAAACCCGTCTGAGCCGTATTCAGACGATATTCGCTCTGCTCACGAAGCTCATGCGATCGCGAGAAAGTCGGTGCAAAGGTGAGGGTATCATCGTCGGTAATGTCGTACTCGAAACGCCCGTTCGCGAAGTACTCATCAAACTCGCGAGCCTGTTCCTGCCGGCTGCCGCGGTTGGGTGTCGTGCCATTCGCACCGAAAATGTCTTCCGCACTGCTCTCGTTGACCCGGCGACGCTGAGCCTGGCCACCCAGAAAATAGCGGAATGCGCCTTCTTCTCCCGAGGCCCAGCCGGAGGCATCGCCAATCGGGCCGTTCTCGGTAAGATAGCCGCCACCCAGCGAAAGACCACCGCCATCTTTCTTGAACTGGCGCTTGGTGATGATGTTGACGGTTCCCGCCGCACCAAGTGACGAGCTGTTTGCCAACGGGCTTCGGATGATCTCTATGCGCTCGATCATCGCGGCAGGAATGCGGTCAACTTCAAAGTTGCGGCTTGCATCACCGTCAATCAACGGGCGCCCGTCGATAAGCACCTGCGTGTACTCTTTGCCAATACCGCGCAGCTTGATCTCGCGTGGGCGGTTCACGCCGGGAAAGGTGACGCCAGGAAGGCGACGAATGGCATCGCCCGCACTCAGATCATTAAACTGGTTGAGCTGCTCACCCTCGATCACGACTTTCGCATTCGGGGATTCGCGACGTGCAATCAATGCGGATTCGGCAGAACCCTCGACGCCGCCTCCCGTGACGATGATGGCCGGCAGCTCATAGACTTGATCCGCCTGCTGCGCAGCCACGGGACCAACCATCATGGCTCCCAGCCATACTGTCTGCAATCCACGGCGAAACACGGCGTTGAAAATCTTCATCTAAAAAGCCCCCTGAGATAAAGTGGAGCTGCAATGTCATCTTTTTGTCGTAATTGCAATGGCCGGCCACGTTGATGCCGCTTTTTATAGAAATGGCCCTTCCTATGTGTGCCGTACCGCTGTGACATGACACTCGTTGAGTTCGCATTGCATGATCGCGTGCTGTGCTCGATTAAGGCGACGCCATGCGCATCACCTCATAAGGCTCTATGAGTGGCCGGGCGGCCAGCTGCTTTGAGCGGGGCCGCGACGACCCACGTGATTGGAAACTTCGGCCAACCTAATCGATCTCGACCGTCGTCGTGCCGCAGCGACGAGAGATGTAGTCAGCGGTTTCCGGATCGTTGATGGCGGCAAAGCTGATCCAGCTAGCGCTCTCGAACCACTAGCTTGAAGCGTCGCGCCCGCCGTAGGTTTCGCGCAACTGGCCGATCGACTGATAGATCATCTTCAGCGTGATGCCATACTTTCGACCGGCGTCGCGCGCGGTCTCCAGAATCCGCATATACCTGAGGCGGGCGACCTGTCGTTCCGCAGATTGGGCTTTACTAACGTCGGGCCCCAACTGGCGGTTGGACTTAAGAACGTACGGTGGCTTTGCCGATGCGGCCGCCTTCCGCTGCAATTCAGTACAGTCAGCCAACTTGCGCTCCCGTAGCGGGGGGCTGGCAGCAATGGCTTCGAGAGCTTTCTGGATGACATCTGTTTGCATCGGCACCTCGACTTTGTTCCCTTTATGTTCTAATCGGGGCAAGCAAGGGTCAAGGAGGCTCAGAAGCCAAACCTACTTGCGCTGCAAAACGATCTTGCTCGTAACGACCGCCTTACCCGTGGCGGGGTCCATATCCGTCGTCGTCAATGTGAGCCCGCGAGAACCGGATTTAGCCACCGAGAGCCGCGCCTGGCGGTCTCCGTTTACTTCCTTTGCCCACCGAATGGTGAGGTTCAACGCTTTGCCGCTTCTCTTGCCTTCCAAGGTTGCCGGGCCGGAGCCCGCGCCAACGTACGACCCTCGGTAAGCACCGGCCTTGCTCGTCAGGTCAGCTTTTATCGTGCGTGAAACGACGACCAGTCCTCGACATTTTCCATTTAGAGAGAGGGTGCTTGAAGTTGTGTTGGAGCGAAAGCTGCACGAAACGTTGATTGGGTCCCTATTGGTACGCAGGCGCACTTGTCCTGTCCCTTCGTACTGCCCTTTCAGCGACGTGAGAAACTGCTCTTCGCTAGCAGTGGCGGGATGCGTCTGTGTTAATGTCAGGCCGGCCGCCAGAATGGCGATTGTGATAGTCTTCATAACTGACTCCCTATTTATGTGGAGCAGAAAGACCATATGGGCGAGTGTTGTTCCGATCTCACGAGTAGGAGACGCGATCTGAACCTTTATCCGCCGTTCTCAACCGCTGCGCCGGGTTCACTCCGGAAAACCAAGCCGCTTTGAAGTCGGTACGCCACCTCCACGCATACTCATGGAGAGTTGACACGCCCAGTTCATAGAGTGATGAAACTTCAATAGCTTAGCAGATGAAGAGCACGGGATCGCTGGTTCGCATCCCATCAAGAGCAAGGCTATGACCGCTTCGGGCCAAGACCAACAACCCATGTATGGTGAATATGGCCCTCTTACAGCGATGCTCCTACGCAAAAATGGCGCTCACGGCAACTAAACAGATCAATTACTCAATAATGATCTGAACTCATATCTTTTGCGTTGACTGGTCGTGAACGTCTAAGATAGATTGGCGTCGTCCACGCACAATGGCTGATAGGTAGGATGGCACAATCTGAGTCAGAAGCCCTGCGGGAAATCGGGCAGTTGCTGAAGGCTACGCGAAAAGGCCGGCAACTGACGCAGGAGCAGGTTGCCGACATGGCGGGAATATCGCGTCCGCGTTATCGCGAGATAGAAGCCGGAAGCAGTGCCGCGCGCACGACGACCCTGATCAACATCGGCCGCGCGCTCGGGCTTGAGCTAATGCTTATACCCCAAACCATGGTTCCGGCTGTCGACGCACTGCTGCGGCCATATGACGATCTCGATGATGTTCCGGCATTCATGGCTCATCCCGACGGGGATGAGAATGCCTGAAGCTTCCTATGACCTGAAATCCATTTCATCGCTCGACGTCCTGCTGAACGATGTGAGGGTCGGCACGGTTATCCGGACGCCTGGCGACTTTAACGCCTTCAGCTTCGAGGAGAGCTATCGCGCGACGGGCGGCTTTCCGGTGCTGAGCCTGTCTTTCCGTGCAGCTACAGGAGCCCTGCGCAAGGACCCCAAACCCGTTGCCAGAGCGTTGCCGGCATTCTTCGCCAATCTGCTCCCCGAAGACAAGCTGCGCGAGGCGATGGAAAAACACCACGCAGGGAGCGTTCGCGCCGGAAACGATTTCGATCTGCTCGTCGCATTGGGCTCGGATCTGCCAGGCGCCGTCCGCGTTGTGCCGAGCGACAGGACGGTTACCCCCCTCGACAACCCGCCTACCTCCAAACCGAAAGCCCGATTTTCAATCGCCGGCGTCCAGATGAAGCTTTCAGTCATCAAGAATACGGGCAAGGGTGGTGGACTGACCTTGCCGCTCGGCGACGACCAAGGATCCTACATAGCGAAGTTTCCATCGACCTCGTTTCCCGACGTTTCGGAAAACGAATATGCCAATCTTGCGTTGGCGGAAGCTATCGGCATGGAAGTGCCGGAGCGGGAGCTTGTCGAGCAATCGGAGTTTGAAGGTATACCGAAGGAGTTCGAGACTCTGTCCGATGGAAAAGTCTTGCTCGTCAAACGTTTCGATCGTGCCGCAAACGGAGAGCGGATCCATATCGAGGACTTCGCGCAGGTGTTTGGTGTCTATCCGTCCCGCAAATACGAGGGAGCAGCCTATCATGACATCGCTGCAGCGCTGAACGTTGCCGTTTCGTCCGACGCTGCGCTCGAGTTCGTCCGCCGGCTGGCTTTCGCTGCAATCACCGGCAATGGCGACATGCATCTGAAAAACTGGTCGCTGATCTATCGCGGAGCGGGCGACAAACCGGCGTTGTCGCCTGTCTACGACGTGCTTTCGACAGTACCTTACATCCCTTCGGACGCCATGGCGCTGTCGCTTGCCGGCGAGCGCCCCTTCAAGGCGTTGAATGCACAACGATGGAAAGCCTTCGCCAATCGTGCGCGCTTGCCGGAACCGGCCGTACTCAAGGCGGTGACCGACACGGTTGAGCGCGTGAACGAAGTTTGGTGGTCGTTGCCGGAACGAACAGTCGTTCCCGCCAGAGTGCTCGAGCGCATCGACACGCATGTGCGGCTTATGACCACGATCCTTGGCACCTGTGCCGATTGAGGCCATCCGTCGAAGCGGTGACGAAACCCCGTCCTGGCCGCGCGCCAGTTCTTTCCATTTGAGGCAGGGAACAAGCTCAGCTTCAAAGTAGGCAGAAGCACAATTGCACTGTCTTTCACCCTCTGGGAGACGAACAATTCACACCAGAGAATCACGGCGCCTCTCCCCTCGCTGGAAACTCTGAAGTCTTCAGCGGTGCTAAAGGGTCGAAGGAGCGCCATAGGTGAACCGTGGATCTGCCGCGGGAACTCCAGCCTGCCCTAAGGAATTCCCCGTAGCGTAGCAATGTTACGATTGTCTAACCCGTGCGCCGGCGCGCCAATCTGGGCTGTTCGCTTCTTTCTTAACGCGTTGGTCGACCTGTTCTAGCCGTTGGCTGTCGGACGATTGAAATGTGATGTTCACCGCGCCCAACGCAATGTCCGCGACAGGATTTACCCTGCGGCAACGAAGGTTTTTCGGTCGCCGATGGGAGCGGGACGACCGCCCCGCTTATTTTAAACTTGGCTTGCATCGTTTCCTGCGACGAGTACGTCCCCGTTCGGGAACGGTCGCAGTGGCCGTCATTTCCAGTCGTTTCCCCTAAGGGCGTTTTGTGGAATATTGCCCCTTAATTCCGTGCTTCCTCGGCCATGTAGCACCCGCTGTCACGCAAATTTTCGAGGTTGGCTTGACGAACTTGCGTGCCATTAACGGCCCTTTTTTGCCTCATCATTTTCGATACCTTCCGCGAAACCTCCTCGAGCGTCGCCATAACCCGGTTTAACTGCGAGAGCGTGCTCGTCAGCTTAGGATCATACCGCACGACGACATATTCGGTCGCTGAGGAGAGCGTTTGCAAATGTGCAAGGGTACGGTTGCGAAGTACTAGCCCTGTGCTGACCGCTATTCGCGCCCGCTCACCCAAGTCATGTCGAAAGGTGCCAATTGGTTGTTCCTCAATACCTTTTACCCGAAGAAGGGCATCGAGATAGAGCTCTATGGCATGAAGAGCCAAAAGCCGTTGTGGAAGTTGTGTGGGAGGTGGTGCAACTTCAAGTTTGAAGGCGGCGGCGCGATATTGCGACGCCAGACTCAGTAAATCCTGCACTTTTACAGTGTTCGTGCCCTTCATTTTGGCAAATCCCCCATCAGAGCGAAACCTTGGAGTTTGATCCAATCGACTCGTCTGTCGGTCGCAAAAAATGCTCTTGGTTTTCGCGTCCAGCGATACGGATAAGGTCCTTCAGGATGGTGCGTAACTGTGGCCAAGGGGCGTCTTGAAGCTTAAGGCCAGGATCGTGCGTAACGATCAGGCAATGCAGCTTCGCGGCAACTTCCACCGCCGATGAGACTGGTGCAATCAACATCACCCGCCCCGTTAACAATGCTTGTTCTGCGAGCTCTTCTTCTAGAGCAGCGATGTCACAATAGGCAGTGCACTTATCAGCCCGTTTGCGTGTTTTCTGACGTTCGCACAGATCGACCCCTCCAGGAGCGGTATACAAGTGAGCGACGCGCTCGGGAGCGGCCAGCGATCGATCGGCGCCGCCGTCATTAACACTTTTCGGCTGAGCACTCGGTAAATTGCCCGATGATAGCATCATGTCGGAAGCAAGCCGTTTTTTTCGAAGAGCGTATCGGACGCGGCTTTGGTAATATGTGTACCAGATGGGCCATAGTTCCCTAACCGGTGTCGGACCGCTTTCCCTTCTTCCGCCAATTCTCGAAACGCCCGTGCTCAACACTTGCGCGGCGATCCGCAGAAGGTTGCGACGATCGATATGGTATGGAAGATTTTTGCCGCAGCTTTCGTCGGCACCTTTTTTTCTAAGCTTAATTGCCGGCAAAGTTCTGCTATTCTCAGAATCAGCCATGATCCAAGCTCCTGTAAGCTAGATTGTGGTTAGGCTGGTCCCGCGTGGTACGAACACGTGGGGCTAGCCGATTGCAAATCAGGAGGGTACCGGTGCCAAGCCAAATGAGCAAGAAAAATCACAACAGTGTTGTGAAATGAATGGTATCCAGTGCAAACTTGCTCGTGTCGCCTTGGGATGGGGTGTGCGCGACCTAGCTGCCGCGGCAAACGTATCGACGCAGACGATAAGCCGCCTGGAAAGAGGTGAACTGCTGAGGGACGCCACACTGGGCGCGATAACGCAGGTGTTTGAGGTCGCTGGCATAACATTCATAGAGGATAGCAGCGACGGCTTCGGCATAATTGTTAGGAAGCTGCAACCGACGTTGGCGGATCGCTAGGTAATCGAGTCCCGTATCCGCAATTGGCATTGGCCATCTCGGGCGCCCGCTGTTCGAGCGCACGGCCAACCGCATCAACCTGACCGCTGAGGGCAGCGATTTCCTGCCAACGGTCCAGGTTGTGTTTCGGCCCTTTAATTGCGGGACTTAGTCAAGTCTGTTTTGTCCGTGCCGGGGTCATGGTCCTTTTCGAGGTC